>CAYQNL010000005.1:0-125479 GCA_964418985.1 uncultured Akkermansia sp.
CGGATCCATTCGTCCGTCATTCCGACATCGAACGTCACCGCCGAGAAGCGGGAGAAGGACGGCTTTGTCACGCAAGAGCGCGATCACAGCGGGATTGTGACCCGCAAGGGACGCAGTTTTGAGGGAAGCGGCATGCGCATCACGCAAACGGACGGCAGGAACAACACGGTCGTTATCGAAACCGACTTGGCGGGGAGGACGGTGAAAGAGACGGATGCCGCCGGCAACAGCACGGTGATTGCCTACGATGCGAACGTTGACCAACCCGCCGGCATCACCGATGCACAGGGGAACACGGTGCGGGCGCGATATGACGTGCGGGGGCGCAAGGTGGCCGAATGGGGGACGGGCGCACAGCCGGTCACCTATGCTTATGATGAGGCAGACAGGCTGACGGCTCTTACGACATTCCGAGCCGATGCGGGAGACATCACCGCCGATCCGAGCGGACGCACGGACGGAGATACGACCGCATGGGAGTACCACGATGCCACGGGGCTGGAAGTCCGCAAGACCTATGCGGACGGCTCGACAATCGTCAAGACCTACGATGCGTTCAACCGGCTTGCCACGGAGACAAACGCGCGGGGGCTGGTGAAGACCTTCACCTACGAACAGGCTCGCGGCTTGCTGACGGGGATCAGCTTTTCGGATGCGACCCCCGGGCAGAGCTATGCGTACAACCACTTGGGGCAACTCACGCAAGTGACGGATGCCGCCGGGGTGCGGAGCGTGGGCTATGATGCCTACGGAGATCCTGAAACGGACAGTTTGCAAGTAGGCAACCACGCTCACCTGATCACCGAACAGAAAGACGCCTACGGACGCAGTACAGGCTACATCTACGCGCGGAGCGGGGCGGCGCAACATACCGTCAGCATCGCTTACGGGACGGACGGGCGCATTGTCTGCAGCTACAGTACGTATACAGTTGATTCTTTGCCGACAGAAATCTTCATTCCGATGGAATCAAGTTGCTCGAATGGGGAAAGAAAATATATTCAGAGAAAATATTCTCTTTTAAATTTCATTTAGGTTTTATTTAAGATTGACGAATTTCCCAATTCAAGGCATTGTGTACGGCATGCGAATTGTGATGCTGGCCACGGGGGATATAGCCATACCGTCATTCCGTGTTCTTCGAAAGGGAAATCATCTTGTCGCGCTGGTAACCCAGCCTGATCGCCCTGTCGGAAGACACCAGACGCTGACTCCTCCCCGCGTCAAGGAGTGTGCTCAAGAGCAAGGGATCCCCGTTCTCCAACCGGAATCTCTGAAATCTCCAGATTCCATTGCTGCACTCAAGGCGCTTCGCCCAGATTATCTCGTTGTCATTGCCTACGGGCAAATCCTTTCTCAGGAAGTGATCGCCATCCCGCGCAAGGCATGTATCAATGTGCATGCATCGCTGTTGCCTCGCCATCGCGGCGCATCCTGCGTACAAGCAGCCATTGATGCGGGTGATGCCGAAACAGGGGTAACGATCATGCATGTGGTGCGAAAACTGGATGCAGGCGACATTATTTTACAGGAAAAGCTGCCATTGAAAGGCATAGAAACGGCAGATGAATTGCATGATATGCTAGCAGAATTGGCACCGCAGGCATTGATGCAAGCCTTAAAAGATCTCGAATCTGGGAAAGCTTTGCGCGAAGAGCAAGACGAACAGCTTGCTTCTTATGCCCCAAAATTACTTCGCGCTGACGGGAAGATTGATTGGAATCAACCATCGTTTATCATTGCGCGCAAGATCCGCGCCTATCACAGCTGGCCTGGTTCGTTTACGACGTATCCGTCTGTGAGAAAAGGCGATGATCGCTTGCTGAAAATTTACCCCCCCGTGGATGTTGTATCGATTATGCCGGTCAAATCCGGAGCAGTACCAGGAGAAGTCATCAAAAGTGGGCAGGACGGGCTGTATGTTGCCTGCCACCCGGGCATTATTCGCATTAACACATTACAACCAGAAGGTCGAAGGAAGATGAATGCAGAAAGCTTCTTTTCCGGGCATTCCATCTATCCGGGAATGATCTTGGGTGTACCGCAACAACGGGATGAGCTTGCTTAATGCGGACGGACAGCCATGGGCGAAGCATTTTCCATAGAGAGTTTAAATCCAGCACAGCGGGAAGCTGTGCTGGCAATTAACGGCCCTGTTCTAATCTTAGCGGGAGCCGGCACTGGGAAAACGCGTACCGTAACGTGTCGCATTGCCCATATGGTAGAAAAAGGCATTAACCCTTCCGGTCTTTTAGCGTTGACTTTTACCAACAAAGCAGCCAACGAAATGTGCGACCGCGTGGCGGGCATGGTTTCCCGAAAGGCGGCACGAGCCATGACAGTATGTACGTTTCATTCCCTCTGTGTCCGTATTTTGCGACAAGACATCGGACGGTTGGGCTACAAAGAAAATTTTTCGATCTATACGGGGAGTGACCAAAGTGGCTTGTTGCGTCAATTGATCATGCAATACGGGGCAGGGCGAGAAAAACTGGAACCAAACGCCGTGCTTTCGGAGCTGAGTCGCGTGCGCAACCGAGGATTAAGTATTGACGATATTCCAGACAACCTAATTGCCTCTGTTGCAAGTGCGTACCAACAGGCAACCCGAGTCCAGAATGCTGTTGATTTTGATGACCTCCTTATCTTGGCAGAGCAGTTGTTGCGTATATTTCCCGACGTACGCGAAAAATGGCGTAACCGATTTTCTCGTATAACAGTTGATGAATTTCAGGACACAAACTCTCTTCAAATGAGCTTATTGCGCCAGCTTGTCGGCGCACAGCACAACATCTGCGTAGTGGGAGATGACGACCAATCCATTTATGGATGGCGAGGAGCGCAGATTTCGAACATTTTGGAGTTCGAACAATTTTTTCCCAACCCCAAAATCATTAAACTTGAAGAAAACTATCGCTGTACGCGCCAAGTGCTCGATGTAGCCAATGCGTTGATCGCCCATAATGAGGGGCGGCGCGAAAAGGTGCTTCGCACAAAAAAAATCGGGAAAGAACCGGTAAAACTCATCTCGTTACCCGGTTCTGACGAGGAAGCGGAATTTATCGCTAGCGACATTGAAGAACAACGATATTTAAACAAAGCACCTTGGGAAGATTTCGCCATTCTCTTCCGTGCCAACACACAAAGCCGTCGTTTGGAAATGATGTTGCGAGAACATCGCATTCCGTACAGAATGGTTGGTACGAAAAGTTTTTTTGACCGCAAAGAAGTCAAAGATCTTATCAGCTACCTGCAAGTCATGGATAATCCCGATGACGATCTGGCTTTGTTGCGCATTATCAACACACCAAAGCGAGGTATCAGCAACACTACCGTTTCATTGGCGATCGAATGGAGCCGCAACCACAAAAAGAGCATTTGGGCAACATTATGTGACCTCTCGTTTCTTGCTGAATGTTCCGTTCGCATGCAAAACGTCATCACCGCTTTCATCGAAAACATCGAAAAACACGGTACGCTTTTTGCCGAAAGCAACGTCAACTTTGCAGACCTTCTTTGCAACTTTATGAATGAGATCGAATATGAAAAATTTATATCCGATCATTGCAAAACCGAAACGGAGAGACAACGACGTCTTATGTCGATTGATGATGTACTGTCCGCTCTGAGGTCGTATTGGCAACCGGGACGCACGCTGACAGATTTTTTGGCTCAAATCAATTTGGATCAAGACAAAGACGATGAGGATATCGAAAAAAAATCCGGCGTTTGTCTCATCACCATGCATGCCGCCAAGGGGCTGGAATTCAAAAATGTCTATCTTGTCGGCGTAGAAGAGGGGATTTTGCCACACAAAAGATCGCTGGCGGAAGGGAGTATCGATGAAGAACGGCGGTTGCTTTACGTGGGCATTACGCGAGCGCAGGAGCGACTGGTGATGACATACTGTTCCCGCCGAATGATTTACGGAGAGTCGCACATTTGCGAACGTTCTTCGTTTTTGGACGAAATCCCGCATGAATTGATTCAGAGCAGTGATTATGATACACTGATGAACGCCCCGTTGGACGAGGATGAAACCGCTTCGTTCTTTGATTCTCTTCGCGCGATGCTGAATGAATAAACCCTCTTGATGTCGTGCGTTCCGTGCGTGGCAGGATACATCGAAAAGACTTCCCTTTTCTGGGGAAAAAGGTAAACTTCATGCGAGCGTGTTTTATTTAAAACATATATTTCGGTTGCGAGAAACCTTGCAAATGGCACAAGAGGACGAAGAAAAGCCCTTTCTGGATCATTTGGAAGATTTGCGGAAGGTTATATTTCGCATGCTGATCACGCTCTTCATCGTCATGTTGCTGTGTTTCAACTTTGCTCCCACGATGATGGAAATACTTCGGCGTCCCGTAGATCAGGTGTGGCAGGTGCATGAAAGCAAGTGTCTGCCTGACGATATCCCAGCCGAAACTTGGCAAAAAGCCAAAGAGCTGGCAGAAATAACAGGGAATCTTTCTCCGCAAGCAGTTTCTGTGTTAGCGGCAAAAAGCGATCCCAAGGCTTTCAGTCTAATCCCTTTGGTACATGTACTCAAAGCAGCGGCAAGCCTTCCCGAAAAAGAGCGCGCCGATTTTGTGTCGCAAGCATCTCCGCCCGAAATGAGATGCATCGCCCTCTCATTGTGGGAGAAAGGCGCAGTGCTTCAATCCGGAGCAGGGCGAGAATCATTGCGGATGATGGGGGCTTTCCAACCAGGAGAATCTTTTTTGTTATCAATCAAGATGGCGTTTTTCGGCGGATGCGTCATTTCTTTTCCATTGCTCATGTTCTTTTTATTGCAATTTATCGTACCCGGATTGATGAAAAACGAACGGGTTTTGTTGTATAAAGCTCTTGCATTCGGATTCTTTCTATTTTTGGCGGGGTGTTCTTTCGCCTATTTTGCCGTACTGCCGCGTGTTTTGACCTTCTTTTTTGAATATTCTCTTGATCTGGGCATTGAAAACGACTGGCGAATTGGGTATTACCTTTCATTTGCCGTCAAGCTGATATTTATGTTCGGCATCACGTTTGAATTGCCCGTACTCATCATCCCGTTGATAAAATTGGGGGTTATATCATATGAATTGATGAGTAGCACGCGCACATATGCTATAGCTGCCATTTTAATTCTTGCATTGCTGATCGCACCCACACCTGACCCGGGAACGATGCTGGTGATGGCAATCCCGATGTATTTGCTTTATGAAATTTGCATCGGGTATGCATGGCTCGACCGACGCAATCGTTTACAACGGGAAGAAAAGGAACTATCATGACAGAAAAAGAAAAAGTATGCACGTTCCTCGATGATCGTAAAATCGCTTATGAACGTGTGGATCACCCACCTATGCATTCTGTCAAAGACATGCGTGGTTATGACCTGACGGATAGAGGCAGTGTTGCCAAAAATCTTTTTCTGCGAGATGCCAAGGGACGTCGGCATTTTTTGGTCACCGTTCGTTGGGACAAAACAGTTGATCTTCAAATATTGCGCACTACTCTTGGGTCTTCTCGCCTTTCGTTTGCCTCCGAAGAACGCATGATGCGTTTTTTGGGGGTACATCCGGGTTCTGTTTCTCCCTTCGGAGTCCTTAACGATACAAAATGCGCCGTTCAAGTGTATTTGGATCGGGATTTGGCAGAGGCTTCATGCATCGGTGTCCATCCCAATGACAACACGTCAACGCTTTATCTTTCGCCCGATGCCGTGTCAGAGATTATCCGCGAACACGGAAATTTTCTTGAAATTATTGATATTTAATTAATAATTTTGCACCTTCGAAGCCGGCACAGACCTTAAAAGATTCGGCACGTCTTTCTCCAATTTGATTGAGCGGCAAATCAAATCTTCCCAGCTTTTGCTACTCAGGGGCGGGCAGGGTGTTGCTCCTTTCAAAAATCTTTGCAAACGCCGTAACGTATCTGCCGTTTCCGAAGTCTCCATATTTTCTATTTCCCGAACGGCTTCCGGTAAATGATGCATCACATCGTGGCAGAGCAAAGGCAGATCGCAACCTGCCCGTAATGCTGCAACGCAAGCTTTTTCGGGTGGAAAAAGCTCTGTAATAGCCCCCATACAAAGATCATCGGTAAGGACGAGACCGTCATAAGCCAATCTTTTCCTCAAAATGTCACCCACTAGTGCAGGAGATAGAGATGATGGGTTTTGACTGTCAATCAAGGGAAAGAGGACGTGCGCAATCATGACGGCAGGACTTTCGGGCAACAGAGCCGAAAAGGGGCGTAAATCATCGGCACACAATTCATCCCACGATGACGATACGACAGGAAGAGCCAGATGGGGGTCAGCCATGGCTTTACCCATGCCCGGAAAATGTTTCAGGCAAGAAGCCATCCCGGCATCATTAATCACGCGATTGTAGATCCCCGCCTTGCGAATAATCTCATCGGGGTCTTTCCCCCAGCAACGTGAGGGCAGGGCGTTGGACTGTCCTTGTTCCAAATCAAGAACAGGGGCCAAATTCATTGTAACGCCGAGCATTCGTAACGCTGCCAGCGTCAGGTGTGCCGCTTCCGCAATATGTTCGGATGATCCATAACGTGACAACCTTTCCGCAGACGGGGTACTCACCAGCAGTTTCTGCGTTCGCGACACACGACCGCCTTCCTGATCGATGCATATGATGGGGTGAAATTCTTGTGAAATTCGGCGCAATCTGTCAGTCAAATAACGTACTTGTTCCAATGTTTCCACATTGCGGGAAAAAAGAATATATCCTGCCGGTCGGACGCGTTGAAAAAGAGCCGTTTCCTCAGAGGAAAGCTCTGTGCCTTCAATGCCGACAACAAGAGGGAGCATCAGTTTGTCAATTGCCGATAAGTTCGACTTCGTAACCATCCGGATCGGTTACAAAGGCAATACTTCCGCGACTGCGCCCCTGGGAAAACTGTGTGCGCCAATCATCGGGCCATACCTCGATCCCCGCCGCTTCCAGACGGGAGCATTCTGCAAATATATCGTCCACCCCGATCGCCGTATGCATCAAATCCTCCGGTACAGCCACTTGGTAATCAGAGCTCCAACAAAGCTCCAGCTCGTGAGCTGATCCCGCGATGCTCATATACGCCAGTTGATTCCCCATAGGAGACGTCATCCGCCGGGTCAACTGAAACCCCAATTGCGTATAAAAATCAATCGTTTTCGCAAGATCTGAGACGCGTATGCGCGTATGCAGAAAGACAATCATTTGCTTTATTTACTTGTTTCCGAAAATGGAGCGGCGCGTAAAGAGCGGAAACACCGGTATACCACGACTTTCAATGGCTTCGCGCCCACCTTCTTCGCGATCGACTAAGACGAGAGCTGCAACAACCGTTCCGCCTTCGGCTTCAATAGCATCGATAGATTTCAATGTCGAACCGCCCGTTGTGATCACGTCATCAACGACAAGTACCTTCATACCGCTTTCAAAATTGCCTTCGATGCGTTTCCCGCGACCATGATCTTTAGGTTCTTTGCGCACAGTAAACACTTGCAACGATTTTGCCGTTTCTGTATCCATATCGCTGTACATGCCGACAGCCAGAGAAATAGGATCCGCACCCATCGTCATACCTCCTATGCATTGAATTTCGGGAAATTTCGGCAGAATCTCCGTTTTGACGAGATCCCAACCGACACGACCGATCAGGTTAGCTCCGCGTGGGTCCAGTGCCGTGACGCGGCAATCGCAGTACAAATCGGATTCCTTGCCGGAAGCCAAAATGAAATGTCCGGTACGAATGGACTTTTTCAAAAGAATATCGTGAAGTTCCTGTTTGTCTTGATTCATAGCTCACGTGCATTTTAGATCAACAGACCGAATTATGCAATATCGGATTCTCAAATATCCAAAGAGGAAAACATGCAGGGAAGAGATGTTTCTTCATCCCACGTGTTTTTTGCCAATATTTCGTTATTTTGTGAAAAGCAATTCGCTAACAACTAACGGTCAGAATATATTGAGAACTTCGCATAATATATGTAATGCAAAATTAAGAACGCGTGTGGTACATCTGTATCAAAATGACGCCACAATTCTTTCGATCACCATACATATCTCGAGTTGTAGAGAATGCGGTTTTGTCCTTGTCAATTGAGCAAGCATTCTGTACCTTGTGCAAAACAAATATTCGATGGCAAGACTTTCAATACCGGAATATGTAATGGCTCTGGCGCATGTAGCCGCCTTGAGATCGGAAGATCCGTACCGTAAAGTAGGTGCGGCCGCGCTGGATGCCGACAATCGTGTAATCGGGACGGCATATAACGGTTTGTATCCCGGTTTTGATCCTCCTCCCGGTTTTTGGCAATCGCGCGAAGGACGGCAAAAATATATGTTGCATGCCGAAATCAACCTGTGCAGTCTCTTTAAGCGTGGCGAAGCAAAAATTGTGGCGTGTACAACTATGCCGTGTACCTCATGCATGCAGGCTCTGTGTGCCCACGGCGTTAAAACAATATACTACGGAGAAACCTATTCCGCATCGGAAGCTCCTGCTATTGCCACCATGTACCATGTAGAACTGATACAGGTGCCACATTATCCGCTGGAAAGCAATTTCCCGCTCGTTGCGGAGTAAGCTTTTATTCTATCCCGAGTTTTTCTCTATTCTTAAGGATCACCTCGCAGGCTTCCGTTCCCATGTATTTTTTCAGGGAACGCTCCGGGGTCTTGTAAATATCCACTAGAATCAGACAATCAAGCACATCGCCAAAGTTTGGGTCGACACTGAAGGCCAGTATCTTACCGTTTAATTTCAAATACTGGCGCAACAACACGGGAATCCCCTTCCCGTCCTCCTCAATTTCGGATACAATCCCCGAAAGATTTTGTGAATCAGTCAATCCCACGGGCAAAATACGCAATTCTGCGCCGTGCAACCGCATTTTGTGGGGCGGCATAAAGGCACGCACTCCAGTTGCTTTGCCCGGATCCATTTCCTGTGATTCAAGGTAGGAAACAATCAGCGCACGGGAAAGCCTCGTGTAATCTTTTGATATACTGACAGTCCCGTAAAGATAACGATACTCGGGATGGTGCACCATGAATTGCCCAATACCCATCCAGATCATCCCCAACGCCGTCGGGCGTCGCTGATAATCAGGGACAATGAAGGCTCTGCCCATTTCAATTCCCTGAGAAAGAACCTGTAGCACATCGGGTGAAAATTCGAAAAATTCGGCATTGTACAGCCCTTTTTTCCCGTATTGTTCCAAAATTTTATCCGTCAACCCCATGCGATATGCCCCGATAAATTTCTTTTCCGCACTGTCCCACAGGAAAAGATGCTTATAGTGATTATCGTAAACGTCCAAATCACAACCCTTACCCGTTCCTTCTCCCGCCGCTCTGAATGTAATTTCCCGCAAGCGCCCGATTTCTCGCAACAGCTTGGGAATTTGATTCGAGGAAGCAACGTATACCTTCCAAGAATTTGTCGGCGAATCAATTAAGCAACAATCCGACGGTAAGGCGTCAATTTCTGCTTGCAATTCCAGCGACGGGATCGGTGGGATAATGCGATCCGTATGGCGAGATTTTTCCGCTTTCTTTTCAGATGGCTTGCGGCTTTTTTCATACCGTTTTGAAAGCAAGTAGGTTCTCAGTCGCAGTTGAGCAGCAATGGCCTCATCGCTCGGCAACAGGGATAAAGACGAACCGGAAACGGGACGCCCGATTTTCACATGATGCAAGCGTCGCGAATCACGCCCGACAGCACGCGGTAAAAAAGCAACGCGCGCTTCTCGATTGATGAGGGAAATCCCTTGGAAGAGCAAGCTGTTGCGACCCGGTAAATAGACAGGAACAGCCGTTGCTTTCGTGCGCCGTATCAATGCCGCAATGTGAGTATTCCACGGATCATCTGTTACTTGCTTGTCTTGTATCGAATAGGAAGAAACAGTTCCGGCGGGGAAAATACCGATGCAATGCCCAGCCTTGAGCCACGCCAATATCTGCTTCATGCCGGCATAATTTTTACGTGTCGCTTCCTCGCCGCCGTAGACATCCATTTGAATCATCCACGGAGCCAACTCTTCGCAAAGCGTTAACTGCTCATTGGCGACAATGCGTACATCTTCGCGCACTTTGGTCAGTAAATCCCCAAAAATCAACCCGTCGGATAGACCGTGTGGGTGATTTGCCACAACGATAGTAGCCCCCGTGCGCGGGATGTGGTCAAGCTCTCCGGGGCTTAAATGATAGCGCAAATGGAGGTGTTTCACTGCCAGCCCGAAGAAGTTCTCCGAGCAACCGTTCTGCATGTCATGCAATATTTTGCGGTACGCCTTGTTCAGGCGCGTCAGCCCCAACATCCTCTCGGCAGAGGAAGCCACGATGGCAGGCATATGCAGAGATTCCCCAATCAAATCTTGGAGGTTCACCATTTTTACTTGGGGCGCATTTGGCATGTGCAACAATATAGCAAACTATTTACAATTATCCAGAAAAAATAATGCCATTCCCATCACAAATGACGTTTGGAAAGAACAATAAACTGCCGTTCTGTTTAAACTGCTTGCACAAGATCATACTTTGCCCTGCATTTTGGGGGAGCACAGCGGCATTTCATTGACGGGAAACTAAGTTGTCAACCATGTGCCACTTTATCCGAAGAACACAAGGTATGGGAAAGGTTGCTCTCGACACGAGACGAATTTTCGGGTAGGCTTAGCGTCGGATATGAGTTACCCTGCCATTGCCATAGACGGACCCGCCGCATCGGGCAAGTCAACCGTAGCCAAGCGTATTGCGAACCGCCTGGATTACACCTTTATCAACACCGGTGCCATGTACCGTGCCGTGGCTTGGTATCTTCAGAAAATCGGGGTTTCTCCCTCCGATGAGCCCGCTGTTGAGAAAGCTATTCCGTCACTGCCCTTGTCTTTCGGCAAAGAAGGATCGGTATCAACCATCCTTTGCGAGGGTGTCCCGTTGAGTGACGAGTTGCGTACCCCAGCTGTAAATGCTGCCGTATCGGTAGTGGCAGCCATTCCTGCCGTTCGCGCCTTTCTCGTAGAAAAGCAACGTGAATACAATCGCCGCGAACCGGTTGTAATGGAAGGTCGAGACATCGGAACGGTTGTTTTCCCCGATTCCAGATTCAAATACTTTGTTACGGCATCGGAAGAAGTACGTGCGGCGAGGCGAGCAGCAGAAGGGATCGTTGATTCCATTGTCGAACGCGATCGGCAAGATGCTGCCCGTAGTGTTTCTCCGCTCATTCAGGCCTCGGATGCCCTGTTGGTGGATACGTCCGACATGACAATTGACGAAGTGGTGGAGATGATCATCAGTGATATTCATCAAAAGCTTTGATTTTGCCATGAAAATGTCATTTTATTATTGGCTGGGTTATACCTTGTTCAAAAGTGCGGCAAAGGCTCTTTTTTCGTACCGTGTATTGAACAGAGAAAAACTTATCGAAGACGGTCCCGTGCTAATTGTTGCTAACCACCAAAGCTTTTTGGATCCGCCGATGCTCGGCGTAGCCTACGAAGAGCCAATTCACTTTTTGGCTCGTAAAACGTTGTTCAAAGGCGCGTTCCGTTCCATTTTACCGAAATGTCAAGCTGTTCCGATCGATCAAGACGCCCCGGACGGACATGCTATCAAGACAGTGATTCGCTTGTTGAAAAACGGAGAACGCGTCCTCATTTTCCCGGAAGGATCCCGCTCACCCGACGGTGAGATCCATGATGCCATGCCCGGCATCGCTCTGATCCTTTCCAAAGTTCAGGCCCCCGTGCAACCGTTACGCATCAACGGAGCGTTCGATTGCTTGCCGATCGGTTCATCACGCTTGCATTTTCGTCCCATCACCATCAGCGTGGGAGATCCGATCGCCTTCTCACCCGAAGAAAAACGACCGCGCGGAAAAGCTGCTTTGCAACAACTGGCGAATAAAGTGATGGATGCTATTCGCGCCTTGCCGACAGAGTAACTGCGCCATACGGCGTCGCGCAGACAACGCATATTCATGCTCCAAGGGATTCGGTTACACAATTTTCGATGCTACGCTTCACTCGATTGGGAACCGCCCGAACGGGGCGCGTTGATCTTGGGTGACAATGCCCAAGGAAAGACATCTCTGTTGGAAGGGATATGTTTCGGTTTGCGCCTCACCTCACCCCGTACATCCCACTCGGAAACGCTTTTGAAACACGGCATGCGCCGATTCGGCATCTTGTTGCACACCATATCGGGAACTCGTCGTCTCGTATGGGAAGAAGGACGATTGAATCTGAGCCTTGATGATGTCCCCTGCCGTGACAACGCCGTCTTTTTGGCAAGAAGCCCTTCTGTCGTCTGGTTTGGAAATGAAGATATCGAGCTGGTTCGCGGAAACGCCGAAGTGCGACGTAAACACCTCGATTTCCTCGGTTTTCAATGGCATCCAGCCTACAGAAAAGAATGGAGTTTTTATCGCAAAACGCTGAAATCCAGAAATTTTTTATTAAAGCAGAACAAACGCTCCGATTCGGCTTTGAACAGTTATACTGACCTGTTGGCGGCATCGGGCGATCGGCTTGTCGACATGCGCCAACGATTGATCAAATTGCTGATGCCACATCTCTGCACGGCGCATGAATTGATCGCAGGGCCGGGAGAATCACCCGAACTGCGCTACGCGCCCTCCACAGAGTTACCCCTTAAAGAAGCCTTGACCGTATCGCTTGAAGAGGACAAACGCGTTGGCTTTACACATTTCGGTCCTCACAGAGACGATTTTAAACTCTTGATTCGCGGTGCGGACGCCCATGAATTTGCCTCCGAAGGTCAGCAACGCACGTTTGCTGTGGCGTTACAAATGGCGCATGCGTCTCTCTTGCAGGAAGAAACGGGTGCACCACCCGTTTTGCTGATCGACGATATTTTCGGAGAATTGGATATACAGCGGAGGCGTGCTTTCATGGCTTCGCTCCCCTTAGATTCCCCTCTTTTCGTCACCACAACACAAGATATGTGGAGAGATAATACAGGGGCTTCACCCCTTGATCGCTTCCATTTAAAAAACGGGAATCTCACCCGACTGTAAAAATGTATCTCCCCAACGAACGCAGAGCCTGTATTTTGCGACTTCTCGAAGAACGCGGCACTCTTCGAACTGCATCGCTGGCAAGGGAACTCGGTGTGACAGACGAAAGCATTCGCAATGATCTGATTTTTTTGGAACGTCAGGGGCTTTTGCAACGTCTGCATGGCGGTGCCAAGCATATAGTTCCGATGAAGCCCCACCTCGGCGAAGAAGAAGGCGGGCTTGGCGTTTTGCTGGCTCAGCGTTTCATTTCGCTTTTGCCGCCGAAAACAACTGTTTTTTTAGACGAAAGCCCGCAAACCATGGCTTTAGCCACGCAATTGTCGCAAACAGATTGTACCGTCGCCTCTTTCAGTCCGCGCGTCCTTTCGGTATTGTCGGCTCAGGCATGTTTGCCCCGATGTTTTTTGCTTGGAGGATTTTTGGACAAGGAATCCCGCCTTTATGGAGGAGAAAGCGCGAAGCGCATGCTTCTCGAGCTGCATCCTGACTTCCTCGTTCTGTCTCCAAAGTCATTTTCTCCCCAAAGCGGATGCGGATATACCCATGATTTCCAAGCACAAAGCGTATGTTCATTGTCAAAAGCGAACATCTCGATTTGCCTCCTGTGTCCCGCTTCGGTCTTCTCCGCTTCTTCCCCCTACCAAACGGGTCCCCTGCCCGTTCGCCTCGTTGTGACAGAAGATTCTTTACCTGAGGAAACCTCACGGTACTTTCAAAATTCGGAAAGTCGCCTTGAACTGATCCCTTCCCTTTCCCCAAACGATCTGCGGAAAATGATGGATGATTTCTGAAACCGATCGTACCAACGCTAAAACTCCGAAAGAAGTTTTCAATTTTTTTGTCAGCAAAAAAATATTTTTTCTTTTTAAGGTGACAGTATAAAAATGGAAAATATCTTGTCAAAAGAGGTAAGTTAAGAGAATATAACGGGCATGGCGAGAACAGTTCGTATAGAATACGCCGGGGCAGTGTACCACCTCCAAAGCAAAGGTAACCGCAATACAAATGTGTTTGAAAACGATGAAGACCGTACGGCATTCCTCGGTTTTCTGGAAGCGGCATGCCATCGCTTCGGATGGAAAATCTATGCCTATGCACTGATGGATGACCATTTCCATTTATTGGTCGAAACTCCCGAGCCAAATCTATCCGATGGGATGAAATGGCTAATGACGGTCTATTCCCGACAATTTAACTGCCGCCACGGCTATTCCGGGCATGTGTTCGGCGATCGCTACCAATCTACACTGGTGGAAGCGGCAAATCCGCACTACCTTTCTACTTTGGTGGACTACATTCATTTGAACCCCGCCCGACGGGGCATGGTGCGTTTCGGCAACTTTCTTTCAGCCTGTCGTTGGACAAGCCTTCCGTCATGGATGAATCCGAACATTCGCCCCGCATGGCTTTTCCCCGAACGAGGTTTGAAATGCCACGGATGCGATGATACTGAAGAAGGGAGACGCCTGTACTATTACCGTATTCTTGCATGTTACGAATCGCGAGAAATGGACGAAATGCGCTTGCGCCCCGCCGATCATACCGGTCGCGGAACGGTGCAACGTGGCTGGTGCTACGGATCAAAAACGTTTCGCCTTTACATTCTTTCCCGAATCCAAGATTTCACACGTGGTTCTCAGTCGGCAGGTTCATCGATTCCTTTGCAGGAAACAGCAGAACAGCTTGCGGAAAACATTGTCAAAAAGGGCGGTACCGTACTCAGCCTAACAGAACGGGATCTATTGCACACGCCGTTCAGTTGCCCGGAAAAATTGGCTCTTGCGCTGGCAATTCGCCGAAGAACGTCCGTTTCATACGCGTGGATCGTCCAACGCCTCAACATGGGCAAGCCTCGCTCCCTCGGTACACTGCTCCATCGAGCAAAAAAACTGTATCGGGACAACCCTGAATTCCGAAAAAAAGTGGATGCGATCGTTCCCTCTTACGGAAACAATGTCTCCTCGTCTGGCAGTGAACCCTTTTAGAAATAGAAGGTCATCCGAATGGGGTCGGTATAAAAATAGAAACAAGTTCTTCTTGTTTCTATTTTTATACCGGATACATAATTTTGGGTGTAAATTTTGTGCTTTTCCCCGAGGGGATGATGTGGTAATTCCAACGTGCCGCCAATCAGGACGGAAGGGGTGGAAGTACCTTCAAAAAACTTCCTCATACAGAGATCCTCATTAATATAATACGAAAATGGCATCCTATTCTCAACGAGTAATTGAATCCGTTCGCGCCAAGAACGCAAACGAACCCGAATTCTTGCAGGCAGTGCAAGAAGTTCTTTCAACCATCGAACCGTTGCTTGCCGCAACCAAGAAATACGAAGACAACTGCATCTTGGAACGCATTGTGGAACCGGAACGGACGATTATATTCCGCGTACCGTGGACGGACGACAAAGGGCAAATTCACGTCAACCGAGGCTATCGCATCGAATTTAACAGTACCATCGGACCGTACAAAGGCGGTTTGCGTTTCCATCCGAGCGTGAACTTGGGCATCTTGAAATTCCTCGGTTTCGAACAGGTGTTCAAAAACTCGCTGACAACGCTTCCTATGGGTGGAGGTAAAGGCGGTTCGGATTTTGACCCGAAAGGAAAGAGCGACGCCGAAGTGATGCGCTTTTGCCAAAGCTTCATGACAGAGTTGCAACGTCACATCGGTCCGGATACCGACGTACCCGCCGGAGATATCGGAGTAGGCGGTCGCGAAATCGGTTATTTGTTTGGTCAATACAAGCGTTTGCGCAATGAGTTTACCGGCGTGCTGACCGGGAAATCGCTCAACTGGGGCGGTTCTCTGATCCGTCCGGAAGCTACCGGTTACGGTTGCGTCTACTTTGCACAAAACATGCTTGCCACGCGTGGCGAAGCCCTCGAAGGGAAGATTTGCCTTGTATCCGGTTCGGGCAATGTGGCTCAGTTCACGGTGGAGAAATTGATTCAATTGGGAGCAAAGCCCGTCACACTTTCCGATTCAAACGGCTTTATTTACGATTCCGAAGGAATCACGCAGGAAAAACTCGACTGGGTGAAAGAGCTCAAAAATGTACGTCGCGGACGCATTGCGGAATACGCTAAGCAATTCTCTTCTGCCTCATACCATGAAGGACAACGCCCGTGGAGTGTTCCCTGTGATTGCGCATTTCCCTCGGCAACGCAAAATGAAATCAACGGCGAAGAATCTGCCACACTCATTAAAAACGGTTGCCGCATGGTAGCAGAAGGTGCCAACATGCCCACTACGCTGGAAGGCATCCAAAACTACCTTTCAGCGAAGATCCTTTACGGTCCAGCCAAAGCTGCCAATGCCGGCGGCGTAGCAACCTCAGGGCTTGAAATGAGCCAAAACAGCCAGCGTCTCGGCTGGACGCGCGAAGAAGTGGATGCCAAACTCTTCAACATTATGAAGAATATTCACGAAAACGCTTTCGAACATGCCAAATACTCTGCAGATACCACGAAGGACTTCACCAACTATGTGGCAGGAGCCAACATCGCCGGTTTCGTCAAAGTGGCAGATTCAATGATCGATCAAGGTCTCGTATAATTTCCCGCTACAGTCTGTTCAAACAAGGAAAAGTCGCTCATGCAAATGGGCGGCTTTTTTCTGTGCCAATTCCGATTAGTGTTGCCTGAAATCGCATGATCCTGTAGACTAGCACCTGATATATGTTTCACGTTTTGGCATCATTTCAACAAGATCCGTTGCCTTTGCGCGATTGGATCAATATCGGCATATTGGTCGGCATACCCATCATTGCCATTCTTGTCGCTTTTATCCTGAATAGATTCCAAAAAGCACCAGCAGAACAAGATGAACCGTTCTTTCCGATACATAAAACAGACGTTCTTGTCGCTGTTGCCTTAGCCGTTTGTTTTATTGTCCTTTTTGCCCTTTCTTTATTTGGTGATCATAAAACGTCGGGAGAATCGATCATCGCTTCACAAGGAATCATGACGTTGCTGATGTTGCCGGCATTGGTAACAGTATATTCCCATTCTGCCGTCTCGGTTTTTCGCCCAAACAAAGTGGCATGGTTTGTCGGCGGGCTTCTCTCCGTCTATGCTGTCACCTATCTGGCGAATGAATACGGCTTTTTCGAAATGATTCACGAACTGTTTGATGCCCCGCTTGAGCAAGACGTGGTACATGCCCTGCAAAACGGCGGTCTTTGCGATAAACTCCTTTTTGTTTTTTCGACTGTTGTAGTAGCTCCCATCCTTGAAGAAACTCTGTTTCGGGGATATTTTTATCCGATTCTCCGCAAGTATACGAATGTTCCCTTTGCCCTGCTGTGTGTCTCTCTTTTTTTTGGAGCCGTTCATCTCAGCTTGGTCCATTTTCTCATCCTCTCTTTCGTCGGCTTTGTCCTCAATATCGCTTACGAGAAAACGCACAGCCTTCGTCTTTCCATAGCAATGCATGCGACATACAACGCATTGAGTGTTGTTGCTTTGTATATTTTCACACTCTTTTTGGGGACAAATGACTGCATCTCTTGAATCCCTGGGAGAAGATGCCATCGTTCGACTGTTGACGGCAAATGCTCCCCAGTCGGAAGATTTAATCGAAGGTCCGGGCGATGATTGCGCCATTGTGCGACGCGACCATGCATGGGACACCCTATTGAAGACAGATGCTGTTGTCGAAGGAATTCATTTTTTGCCGGATACACCCCCTCCCCTCATCGGAAGAAAAGCGTTGGCGCGAGCTCTTTCCGACATTGCCGCCATGGGAGGAATCCCGGAACACGCCCTCGTTACCGTTTTGGTTCATGCCTCGCGTTCAGCGGAGCTTTTAAGTGGAATCTATGAGGGGCTGACGGCGCTGGCAAGAGAATTCAAAATCTCGTTGGCCGGAGGTGAAACAGGATCTTTACCCTACGACGGTTTGATTCTGAATGTCTCCCTTGTCGGGAGAGTGGAACACGGGCTTGCCCTGCGCCGCTGTTCGGCTTCTCCCGGTGATCTTATCGCCGTGACGGGAGCTCTCGGCAATTCATTTCATTCCAAGCGTCACTTGACCTTTACTCCCCGCATAGCTTGGGCTCGTGCGTTGACTGCATGCGGGCTTCGCCCCTCGGCGGCAATGGATCTTTCCGATGGCTTGGGAACAGACCTTCCCCGCCTTGCCCTCGCTTCGGGGTGCGGCTTTGAAATTAACCCAGCGGCAATTCCTTTGCATGAAGGGTGCAATGCACACAATGCTCTTTGTGACGGAGAAGACTATGAACTACTCCTGACCTTCCCTCCTCAAATATTGCACGATTGCCCAGTCGGTTCCCGTGTTTCGGGGACGGATTTCCCCCTGACAGTCATCGGAAAAATGACTGCCGAAAGCACTGAAAATTTGCCCACAGGTTGGGTGCATTTTTCTCACTGAATCACGCTGTTTCTTTCCCTGTTTTTTTCTCCTTCGACATCTGTTTTGGTTTGTTATTTAAGTTTTCTTAATTGTTTTTGTTTTTATTATGCAAACACAGCAAGCATGTTATAAAAAACAGCAAATACAAATAAAACGCATCATGAAATCAAATTTTCGAAACAGATGCATAGTATGATTTCCCAGAAAATAATAATCAAGGAAACCGAAACAACAGTGAAATCAAGGAAAAAAAAAAAAAAGACGTGGAACTCCCATGGAACAGATTACAGGAAACAGGCAGCAATTGCGTTGCTAAAAAGATATTTTCTTTTTTCGGAGAAAGAGCTACTTTCGCCTTCCCGCACAGCTGCAAAAGACGCCGCCCCTTCGGGAAGGCGATCGCCGGAGTTGCGGCGTAAAAGAAACGTATCGGAAAACAGAAATCAGCAAAATGGAATCGACACACTCACAGAACGCGTCTCATCAAGACCTCTGGCAACGCATCTTGGCACGGTTGCGCAAGAGTGTGAACGAATACGGATACGACAATCTGATTTCCAAACTGACGTTTAAAGAAGACACCGGTACGCACCTCGTTCTCTCATATACGGGCGATCTCTGCATTGAATGGCTTGAAGTAAATTATTCGGGACAAATACGCCAAGCCGCTCTCGACGAATTGCAAGCAGCGCGGCAACTGACGTTTTGCTGTTCCGACACACTGGAAGAACAGCCCCACACCGCCGCTGAAAGCACGGAGGTTTCTCAAATCCTCTCCCCCCCTGCCCCGACCATCCGCACGAGCAAACCGAAACGCACCCCGAAAAATTTCATCAACAGTTGCCTGAACGAAAATTATCGTTTCGATAACTTTGTCGTGGGGGCGAACTCCGAATTCGCATACGCAGCAGCACAGGCATTGGCACGTGACCCACGTTGCAAATACAGCCCATTGATGATTCACGGTGCGCCCGGCATGGGGAAAACGCACCTCTTGCATGCCATCGGGAATGCGGTCAAAGAGAAGAACGATTCCTGCCAAGTTCTTTACATAACGGGAGAAGCGTTCACTAACGAGTACATTGAGGCCATTTCCAAATCGCGACGAGGCGACACGATGCTTGCCTTTCATAACAAATACCGCAAAGTCGATGTCCTCTTGCTGGATGACGTACAGTTTTTGTCCGGCAAAAACAAAACGCAGGAAGAATTCTTCCACACGTTCAACACCCTTTTCCAAAATCACAAGCGAATTGTTCTCAGTTGTGACAGCCCGATCAGCGAAATCATCGGCATGGAACCTCGACTTGCCTCTCGCTTCGAATCTGGATTGACTGTCAGCATCGAAGCTCCGTGTCTTGAAACGCGCAAGGCCATTCTGCTCAAGAAAAGCTCGGAATGGAAGTGTGCCATTTCGGATGAGGTTCTCGATTTTCTTGCCGAAACCATCACCAAAGACGTGCGTCGCCTTGAAGGTGCCTTGATGCGCATCGCAGTCATGGCAAGCTTCTCGCAAAATTCGCCGTCTCTCGATACCGCCCGCATGGTTTTGAAGGACGAATTGAAAGACGCCATGATACACCGCCACATCTCTGTGGACGATATTCAGAAAGTTGTGGCACAGTTGTTCGACCTGCGCATTTCGGACATCACGGGACGCCGTCGCACAGCACAAGTGGCACACTGTCGTCAAATTGCCATGTATCTTTGCCGGAAACTGACATCACTTTCCCTGCAAGATATCGGTTCGGCATTCGGAGGTCGCGATCACGGCACCGTGATTCATGCCTCCAAAACAATTGAAAGCAAAATTGTCACAGATCCCGAAGTACGCCGTTTGGTAACACAGGTCGAACGCGCACTGTAACCGCTTCATGGATGGAAGTTGAAACTCGCGGGCATCTCCCTGTTCCCATCCCATTCTTCTTGTCCGCGAACGTTTGATGTGATAACATGCACCCGACATGAAGGTTCGCTTTGTAAAAATGACGGGTGCCGGCAATGATTTTGTCATGCTGGACAATCTGGATCTCGCTCTCTCCGCCGCACTGACAAAAGAAACGATTGCCGCACTGTGCGACCGCCGTTTCGGCATCGGAGGTGACGGTTTGATTGCGGTAGAACCCGATGACAACAAACTGCGTATGCGTTATTATAACTCCGATGGCGGCGAAGCCGAAATGTGCGGCAACGGAGCGCGTTGTTTTACACGTTTTGTGGGGCAATTGCTCGGCAATGAAACAGATCCTTTTTCATTTGAAACATTGGCGGGAACCATTCAAGCCCGCTTTGAGACGGACGGGCGCGTCACCGTTGGGCTTACTTCACCGAAAGACTTGAAGCTTAACGCTCTGCAAGCAACAGACACAGTACCGTCTCCCGTACATTTCGTCAACACGGGTGTCCCCCATGCCGTGGCTTTCTTGGATGACGTGGAAAACATCGACATCGTGCACATGGGCAGTTTTTTGCGTTATCACGAAGCATTTTCTCCGGCTGGCACTAATGCGAATTTCGCCCAAATTATCGCTCCTAACCATTTGAAAATCCGCACATACGAACGCGGTGTTGAAAATGAAACACTGGCATGCGGCACAGGAATGACCGCTACGGCATTGATTCATGCTGCGTTGACGGGATGTCCGTCCCCCGTCCGTTTGGATGTAGCGGGCGGCGACACTCTTGCCGTCAGTTTTGAACATTGCGGCAACGGTTTTACCAACGTGATGCTGACGGGACCCGCCTATCAAGTTTTTGAAGGAGAAGTCGAGCTGAACGACTTTCCGCGAAAAAGGCAAGCTTAATCATGAAAGCCTCACCGGAAGCACCGATACACCGCCATATATTGCTGATCGGTCTGATGGGTTGCGGCAAAAGCACCATAGGCAGGACGCTGAGCAAAATAACGGGAAGACCTCTTCTTGACACAGACGCTGTCATAGAAGAACAGGTCGGCATGAGCATTCCAGACATATTCAGCCGAAAAGGCGAAAAGCACTTTCGCGCGTTGGAAACCGCCTTGTTGAGATATCTTGACGAAAGCAAAGAGCCATCGCCTTGCATTATCGCTACGGGAGGAGGTATTGTTGTGCGCCCAGCCAATCGCTCCTTGATTCGCCGTTTGGGGTTCACCGTGTGGCTCGATGCGGAAGTCCCCATCTTATTGCAACGCACAGCACATGCCAATAACCGCCCGTTGTTACAACAGAACGATCCCAAAAACATCTTGGAAAAGCTCACCGCCGTGCGCTCGCCGTTTTACCGCGAAACAGCTCATCGTAAAGTCGATGTCGGTTCTCTGGGAGTTAATGAAATTGCAGAGCTGATTCTTCGGCAATCAGAAGATTTTTTTTGCGAGTAAACACGTTACGCCAAATATTCGCCCACGCTTTTCGTGTCGAAACGCACGATGGCAATCACCATTGCTTCTGCCATATTGGGGTTCTTCTCGCAAATGGCATCATACAAACGGTCATGCAACGTCATAGCGACGGGATCATATTGTTTGTCTTGAAGAATCGGTTCAAGATTCTCTGTCACCGCAGAAATAATGGCACGGTACAGCTCTGATAAAATCGCATTGTGCGCAGCCTCTGCAACACAAGCATGAAATGCCATGTCATCGGCAATGCCGCTTCCGCTCTTTTCTCGACATTTGATAAGGGCTTCTTTCAATTTTTCCAAATCATCTTCCGTTCTGTTGACGGCAGCCAATCGCGCAATTTCTTTTTCCAAAGCCAGACGCGCTTCCAATATTTTAGGAAACTCTATTTCCTTCAGTCGATTATTAACTACGACCGAAAATCGGTCGCTAGCCGTCACATAAGTACCGTCTCCGGGACGCGCCTCCAGCATACCGGCGTGAATCAGCGATTGCAAAGCCTCGCGAATCGTATTGTGACTCACCGAAAACAAGTGTGCCAGCTCTGGCTCGGAAGGAATTCGATCCCCCACGTTCCAACGTCCGCCGCGTATCATTTCTTCCATGCTTTCCAAAACCTGACGGGAAAGCGAACGTCTGATCGGTTTGCGTATTTGCATCATTCAATCACAGTCCATAACCGCCCGAATTGCGTTTTGATCAGGCGTATGTTCAAATCAAAAGCTTCTTTGAGATTTTCTTCCGTCAGTACATTTTCCCGTTCTCCGGAAGCAACAATGCGCCCGGATTTTAAAATCATACCGCGATTAAATTCCGGAAGTATATCTTCAATGCGTTGCGTAATAAAAACAATCGTCAAATCTTTCCGATTGTGGCTCATTTCGGCAATGGTGTTCAATAAAAACTCACGCCCTGCTATGTCGAGATAAACACTCGGTTCATCAAGAATCATCAGCTTTGGTTGCGTCATTAGGGCGCGGGCAATCAACACTTTCACCTGCTCGCCCGATGACATCGTCACCACCGTGCGATCTGTCAAATGTTCGGCTTTCAGCGATTTCAACACCGCAACAGCCCGTTCTTTTTCTTCCGACGATGCCGTGCGGAAAAAGCCGATCGTTCCGTCCAATCCCGAAAGGACCATATCGAGACCGGTCCATTCCACATCTCCGCCAATCCACTGATGTACAAAGGGACTGACCCATGCGATGGACCGTCGCAATTCTCGCAAATTGACATTTCCGAATGTACGTCCCAGCACCTGCACTTTAGCTCCGTATATCGGCCATACATAGCCCATCAGCATTTTTACGAGCGTTGTTTTCCCTGCTCCATTGGCTCCAAGAACAAAACAACGTTCCCCTTGTTTCACCGTCCAGTTCAAGCCGTGAAGAATTTCTGATCCCCCCAGCATGACGCAGGCATTTTCTACACAAACGGCATCGTTCATGGCGAAAAAATATTTTTCGGCTTGCGGGTAAGAATAGTTACCTCCTTCCCCACAAACCGAAAATTTAAGTAAAAGTTAAAAATCAGTTCCGTTCGAAGAGGCTGCGAATCTTGGCACCGACTACTTCAACGGGGTGTTGCCCAAGAGCTTCCCGTTTCGCTTTCAACGTGGGTGCGCCTTTGGCCGCTTCTTCCAACCAATCTTTGGCAAAAACGCCTGTTTCGATACGCTTCAAAGATTCCTTCATTCGTTCCTTCACATCGGGCGTAAGAATTTGCGGGCCGTTGTAATATTCGCCGAATTCTGCCGTGTTTGAAATTACGGAGTTCATCTTTTGAATCCCGCCGGTATAAATCAAATCGACGATGAGCTTCGCTTCGTGGACGCATTCAAAGTATGCCATTTCGGGCGGATAGCCAGCTTCCGTCAGTGTTTCAAAACCCATCTTCATCAGATCGACCAAACCGCCGCAAAGCACGTTCTGTTCGCCAAACAAGTCTTCATACGTTTCTTGCGCCATCGTGCATTCCAGCACGCCGCCGCGTGTCAAACCTTCTGCCTTGGCAATGGCAAGTGCCACTTCGCGGGCTTTGCCGGAGGGGTTCTGATGGACGGCAATCAAACCGGGGCAACCAAAACCTTCTTCAAACACGCGACGCACTTCCGTTCCCGGACCTTTCGGGGCAACCATGATGACGTCTACATCGGCGGGCGGTACAATAGTCTTAAATACATAAGCAAAACCGTGAGAGCAACACAGCGTCTTGCCGGGCTTCAAATGAGGCTTGATCTGATTTTCGTACACTGCGCCATGGTTTTCGTCCGGAAGAAGCAAATGAATGATGTCTGCTTTTTCAGCGGCTTCATCAACGCTCATCGTCTGAAAACCTTCTTGCACGGCAGCATCGTATGATTTGCCGGGACGAATGCCGATAATGACATTCACGCCCGAATCACGCATGCACAGAGCTTGTGCGCGACCTTGCGCACCGTAACCGATTACGGCAACGGTCTTGCCGTTCAACACGCTGAGATCAGCGGCATTATCATGAATAATATCCATACCTTTATTTGTTGAGTCTTCCAAACATTGGTTGTTTGGTTGACCATAGAATACCCTCAAAGGAGCACAAAGCAAGCATATTTTTCTAGAAATTCAATTTTTTTCGTTTTTTGCCAAGCGGAGCAAGGCATCATAGGCACGAGCTTCGCCACGAGCCGCGCTTTTTTTGTACCAATATTCTGCCAACTCACGCGATTGGGGGGTTCCCTGCCCCATTTCAAAACATTCGCCCAAGCGCAATTGGGCCGCAATATGTCCCTTGGTTGCAGCCTGTTCAAAACAAGAAGCCGCTCCTTCAAGATCTTTGGTTACACCGATCCCTTTCTGATACAGTTTGCCCATACAGTACAAAGCCTCCACACTGCCGCCGCGCACAGCGCGATCAAACCAGCGGGCGGCTTCTTCGTAATCGCGAACTACACCGCGTCCGCGCATTAACTTTTTGGCTAGAATAAGCTGAGCTTCCGTATCGCCGCTTTCTGCCAGACGAAGCAAATCTTCATTCATAGGCGCAATGGCACCTTATGTATTAAACCAGTTTGAGGCGAGCAAGGTCTTGAGTATCGATCAGACCAACAGGTTTCTTTTGAGCGTTAAGTACCACCAGATCATCGATGCGACGTTGGCTAAAGGTGCGCACGGCGGCGGCGGCAAGCTCTTCCGCGCCGACATAAACAGGATTTTTCGTCATGTAATCAGCAACGGGACGGTTACCCACCAACGGATCTTGCTGATAGGCACGCACAAAGTCACCGTGGGTAAATATGCCCGCAAGGTCATGATCGTGTGTTACCAACACGCAGGCCCCGGAGTGGGATTGCGTCATTGCCATCAAGCATTCCGAAACAGTAACCGTTTCTGGCAAAAGGGCAATTTCTGTGCGCATGATATCTCCTACCTTGGTCAAAAGAGCGCGTCCCAAAGCACCGCCGGGGTGGCTTCTGGCAAAATCTTCCTTTGTGAAATGGCGGGCTTCCAACAAGGCCATGGCCAAGGCATCGCCCATGACAAGCATCGCGGTACTGCTGGACGTCGGAGCAAGATTCAAAGGACAGGCTTCGCGTTCAACACCGGTATCAAGAACGATATCGGAATGTTGAGCCAACGTCGAATTGACATTGCCAGTCATGCCGATCACCTTCATGTCAAATCTCTTCAAATAAGGCAAGAGACGCATCAGCTCTGCCGTTTCACCGGAAAATGACATGGCAATGCATGTATCGCCGTCGCACACAATCCCCAAATCCCCGTGAAGCGCATTCATCGAATCAAGCAACACCGTTGGCGCACCGGTCGATGTGAGCGTTGCGGCAATTTTTAACCCAATGTTACCGGATTTGCCCACGCCGACTACGATAATTTTTCTTCCGGCATCAAGAGATGCCCGCATGGCTTCTACCGCTGCTTCAAACTGTTCGTTCAGGCGAGCGTTAACGCCGCGCAAAGATTCGATTTCATCGAGAAAAACCTGATGTGCCCGATCGAGATGGTGTGACATAAATTATACGAGAACTTTCGTCAAAGAGAATACCACGTATAGTGGGTATTGCCAAGAGAATTTCTCAATTGTTCTGCATCAAAAAAATTAGAAATTAATTTTCTCTATCTGCTTGTCTCGGGGTTACATTGATGATAAACAAAAGCTTTTCACCACCCCATCGTCTCTGTGAATTATGTTCTTTCCCTATCGCGTTTACAATTCGCCTTAAATATCGGCGTTCACATTCTGTTCCCAGCCGTCACGGTCGGGCTGGCATGGTTCCTCGTGTTTTTCAAATATCGATACAAACGGACAAAAGACGAGAAATGGATGCATGCCTATGACTTTTGGGTAAAAATATTCGGTATCACCTTTGCCATGGGAATCGTTACGGGGGTTACTATGCCCTTTCAATTTGCGACAAACTGGCCCGGATACCTTGAAACAGTCGGCAATATTGCCGGTCCTATCCTCGCTTTCGAAGTGCTGATCGCATTCTTCCTTGAAGGCACTTTTATTGGGATTATTCTCTTTGGAAAAAATATTATTTCTGAGAGACTGCACTCTCTTTCGACCTTTCTTGTCGCGCTGGGAGCAACACTATCATCATTCATCATTCTTTCTCTCATCAGCTGGATGGTAACGCCTGACGGCTTTGAAATGCGTGATGGCATGGCGCATGCGCTTTCTTGGGCAAATATCGTATTTAGCCCTTCATCGCTTTACCGATTCGCACACATGATGCTCGCTTCCGGTGTCACGGCGGCGTTCCTCATGGCGGGTATTTCGGCGTACCGTCAATTAAGGGGCGATGCTTCTTCCTCCGTTCAGGCAGTCCTGCACACAGGAGTGTATGCTGCCATGATTTTCTCCATTGCTCAAATAGTTGTGGGTGATTTACACGGATTCAACACAAGCAAACATCAACCGCAAACGATGGCGGCTGTCGAAGCAGTTTGGAAAACGGAACGCGGTGCGCCACTCATTCTCTTTGCCATTCCCGATGACGAAATGCAGACGAACCTCTGCGAAGTTTCCATCCCCAAACTGGGATCATTTTTAATGACGCATAATTTTGACGGCGAAGTCAAAGGGATTTCCTCGTTTGACGAACATCCTTCGGTTGTTCCCGTCTTTTTTGCGTTTCGCATCATGGTGTACACCGGCGGATTCATGGTCATCGTATCGGTAATTGCGGCTTGGATGATCAAACGTAAAAATATGATCTCGGCACCATGGCGCAAATTATTAATTATATTTACATTTTCCGGATGGATCGCTACGCTTGCGGGATGGTGTGTTACAGAATGCGGTCGCCAGCCTTGGCTGGTGCAAGGCGTCCTGAAAACAGCAGATGCCGTTACGCAAACGAGCGCAAGTATGGTCATAACTTCATTCGTGCTGTACCTCATCGGATATTCAGCCCTCCTTCCAGCATACATATTTACTCTCTTTCATCTCGCCCGCAAACAAGCGGAAACATCACATAGGCTCTTTCAAGTATAGTAGCAACTTATTCGTCACATGTTCTTCGGTATCCCTTTATCTGACATTTTCGGTGTTCTCGTTGCGATTTCTCTCTTCGTCTACATCTCACTCGATGGGTTTGATCTAGGCATCGGCATTCTCATTCCGTGGGCGAAAGAATCAGAACGCGATGACATGCTGGCATCCATTGAGCCGTTTTGGGACGCCAATGAAACATGGCTCGTCTTGACCGGAGGCTTAATCCTCGCGGCGTTTCCCAGAGCACAGGGCGAAATTTTCACTTCCATGTATCTTCCGACAGCTCTCATGCTCTTGGGGCTTCTCTTTCGAGGAGCAGCTTTTGATTTTCGCGCCAAAGGCTCACTGAAACACAAAAACCTGTGGGATTGTGTCTTCTTCGGTGCTTCGTTGATTGTTGCATTGGCGCAGGGCTGTATGCTTGGCATTTTTCTTTCTGCAGGGGAACACACTACGTTCGCCTTTCTGACAAGTATTCTGAGCGTATCGGCATACAGCATGATCGGTGCGGCATGGCTCTTTCTCAAAACAACGGGGAATTTGCAAATGAGATCACTGAAATGGGGGCTTTACAGCATGATTCTCGGCATTACATCTCTCTTTGTCGTCATCATTCTGCACCGTGAAGCATGGAGATTCTCAACGTTTGAATTACTTTGTACATGCGCGGGTGGAACGTCGTTGGCAACAGCGGTTCTCTTACACAAAACATACCTTCGATACAAAGATCGCATGGCGTGGTGTCCCTTTGTCTGCATTGTTATTCTGTTTGCAATGACAGTTACCGCTCTTGCTGCACACTGTTATCCATGGATAATCTGCGGTAAAATAACCTTGGCAGAGGCAGCGGCAGACGAAGAATCTCTTCGCGTCATGCTCATCGGAACACTAAGCTCTCTGCCATTCATCGTTTTTTTCCATGTTGCGGCACATCGCATTTTTAAAGGAAAAATCCGCGTTGATCCTCATAATGAAAGCTAAGCAAAGCAACTTTACGACTTATTGCGCGTAACTGTGCAGAGATTCTGTGCCGGGCATCAGGTTGACAACCAGAAAGGTAATCAATAATGCGGCAAAAGCGATAAAAAGTGCTGTCCGAAGGCAACGGGTTGAAACGCCCGTATACACAAGGTGAAAATAGATGAGATATACCGACCATGTGATGAGAGACCACACTTCTTTCACATCCCACGCCCAATATCCGCTCCATGCCGCATCCGCCCACACTGCTCCCGACCACAAGCCGAAACTCAGCAGAGGAAACGCCAGCTTGACCGTATCGTGAGCTGCCCGCATGAGACGAGTTTCGGCAGAGTGCCGCCATGAGCCGCTCAATGCCAAAAAAGTCGCAACGGTCAATAAGCCGTATGAAACTATGTAGGCGGTCACATGAGGAACGAACCAAGGCGATTGCAAAGCCGGCATTTGTCGCCATGTCGATTGATAGGGCATACACAATGCCCCGATGAGGGCAAGCAAACACGTCGTGGCATAATGGGGAAACAGCCATGCATGTTTCTGAATCTTAGCAGCATACATATAAGCGGGACCCATCAACAGGGGAACAAGGCACATGACGTGGTGCATATTGCCGAAAGGCGGTGCCTGTGCCACAGCCCAATTACAGACAAACAAAGCCACCGCCCCCATCCATGCCGTGGCATATGTCACGCATGCCAAACGTGAGTATTTGGCATAATGCAGAGCAATTGCACCCGCGTACAAGAGCATCAAAAAAATCGGCAATGCTTTAATCAGATAATCTGTCATCAGATAAGGGAGTTTCTTCTTTTCTTGACGGTAACCAACACCAAAATGCCACAGAAATCATAAGTGCAACCATGCCTCCTATCACCCACGGACGTCCCGGCGCACAGCGAGCTGTGACGTATACGGTTTGTTTGCCCTGTTCGTTATCGCAGTGCATCAAATAAAAAAGCCAGCCGTTATGAGAAATCGGCTCGTTGACGCGCAATCGATATTCTTCCTTTTTCCCGTCCGTTTCGATTACACATACAGCTTCGTAGGATTTGACGGGAGCTTCGTTTTTGACGATGACGCGACCGTCTTCCAAAACATACATAGCATGTGGTATACAGGGAAATATTTTCAATTCCGAAAGGGGTACAGATATATCATCTGTTTTCAAAATACCGTTTTGAGGAATCAGTTCGGTTTGCACCTGCCATTGTCCGTTTTTATAAACACAAAGGCGGCAAGTGACGGCATCTGCATACCGCAATACGGTGAATTGTCTGACGCCCAGCGAAAATCCGAAAGGGTGCATCCGATTTCCGTCGTATACGTTTTCTTGCATGAAAGGTGCTTCCCCATTCTGCGGTACAGGCAACCGTAATGTCCCTTTGATTTCACTGCAATAATCCAAAAAACAGCCCCCCCCCATGGCGACCAGTGAAAAATGCACGGCTGCAAGCCATAATCGACCGGTCATCAATCGAAAGATCCCCACAGCAGATACACCGACAATACCGAGCATAGCGGCAGCCATTATCCAGCGACCGAGACTGCCAAGCCACCGCCATTCTCCCCCGGAGGCAAATCCTATACCGGCAACGGTGTACAGCCACGCCCCACACAGACATCCCGCTGCAATGAACGTCAGTAATGAGGAAAGCAACAGTCGCCACCATTGTTTTCCCGTCAGCGTCACACCGGCACAAAAACTCAAAATACCGATCACCCCGCCAAGCAAAAGCAAAAAACCACTTCGGTATACTTCGGGCGTACCGTCCAAAGGCCAAGCACCGGCAATCAGAATAATCAAAGCCGAGGCAATTACCGCCAAGCTTGCTTTGACAAGTTTTATTTTATTCTTCTTCATCAATCTATAACGGTTCGCATTATACCCATGGTATGGAACGCTTGCATATCAAATTACTCCAATTCTCCGTGGATACGCGTTCGTTCCCGTTCGATTTGTTCTTCCGATGCGCCAAATCGTTCCAGCAAATAGGTTGCCATCGAAAGGGCCACTTCTTTTTCTCCCGAAAAAACCGTTGCCTTTGTTTTCTTGTTCAGATTCTGAGCATCCCGCAAATACACCGTATGCACTAAAATATGCAGGTTGCCGTTGAGGGCGCGGGCGGCATCGACGACATCTTGAGACAATGCACCCGATGTGGAAATAATCAACCCCTCGGCTTTTTCCGCACCGGCAGCTTTCAAGACTTCCGCTTGAGCCGCATCACCATACACGGCTCGAATACCTTCGCTTCGCAAGCGATGGACAGTATCGATGTTCATTTCAATAATCACCACATCGACATGATTATCCGTCAGAATTTTGCGCATCACCTGTCCCGACGGACCGTATCCAACGATAATTACTCGTTGCAACGATTCTTCCGGTTCGGAATAATCGTACTCAGCCAATTCTGTTTCTTGACCGATTCCGCGACGCCTCATGCATTTGTACAGATTTGGCAAACATCCGTATATCAACGAATTGAGAGCTATCGACACCACGGCTGCTGCAATGACTGCATTACTTGTTTCCGGGGGTAAAACCTTATACTGCGTCCCAAGAGCCACCAAAATGAACGAAAATTCACCGATTTGAGCCAACGCCGCCGAGACAGATAGAGAGAGCCGCAAGGGCTTTCGGAGGAGGCGTACCACAACGAAGGCAGCCAGCGGTTTGCCCACCATCACAATAAGCAATGTCACCAGAGCCAAAGACCAATTGTCCAATAGAGAAATGGGATCAAACATCATCCCCACAGAAACAAAAAAAAGCACGGCAAAAGCATCACGCATGGGCAAAGCATCAGCGGCGGCGCGTGCGCTGAAATCGGATTGCCCCACCACCATGCCGCTCAAAAAGGCACCCAGTACCATCGATGCACCAAAAAATTCCGCCGACGCCACCGCAATACCTATCGCCAGCACCAGCACAGCCAGCGTAAAAAGATCCCGTGTACCTGTTTTTGCAATCCATGTGAGAATCAATGGGATAATCTTTTTGCCTGCCCACAGCATCACCACAGAAAGTACCGCCAATTTCACCAACGTAATACCCAGAGATTCTGCCATCGACCAACAACTTTCCCCTTCTCGCGCGGGATCAAGCAATAATGGCAAAAACACCATCAGCAAAATGGTAAACAAATCCTCCACGACAAGCCAGCCGATCGCAACATGCCCACCGGGCGTATGCAACTCTCGATGATCAGAAAGAACGCGAGTCAATACCACGGTACTCGCTACGGATATGGACATGCCGTATACGATGCCCGCCGTCCAGCTCCACCCGAAAGCATGCGACACAAGTGCCCCCAACGCCGTGGAAACGACTATTTGAGCCGCCGCCCCGGGCAAAGCCACGCGTTGCACGGCAATTAAATCCTTTAAATGGAAATGTAATCCCACGCCAAACATCAACAGAATAACGCCGATTTCGGCGAACTGCTCAACCGTACCTTGGTCGATTTCCATACCGGGTGTATGTCCTCCCACCAGCATTCCTGCGATCAAATACCCCACCAACGGAGAACAACGCAACCACCGCGCAATATACCCTAGTATCAAAGCAACGGTCAAGCCACCAACAAGTGCATATATCAATTCCAAACCGTGATCCATGGACGCTTCGAAGTCTACATGTCTCCCCTGCCCGTGTCAAGGCGGCGCGGTGTCACGCAGAACCGTGTAACACGGGAATCGCCGAACGGCACAAAATGATGTTAATTTGAACGCTCTTTTCCACTAAATCATCACAGCAAAGGAACGAATAAATTGTAATTCCGCATTCACCAAAAATCAGTTATCCAAACACACCATCTTCCATGAAAGCAACCCTTGAATATACAGACGGTCAATACGTCCTTTCGCCGTTACCGTACTCCGCTGACGCGCTGGAACCCTTTCTTGATGCCGAAACCGTAAAATTGCATCACAATAAGCACCATGCCGCCTACGTGGTCGGAGCCAATGCCGCCATACAGTCTCTTCGGGAAATCGCCGAGGGCAAAAAAGATGCCTCACTGACGATGCTGTACACGCGAAATTTGGCATTCAACGAAGCAGGGGATGCCCTTCACCGCCTATATTGGGAAAGCATGCACCCCGCGCCAAATGGCGATTTTCGGGGAAAACTGACGGAAGCCATCCAGAAAAAGTTCGGCTCATTCGACGGCATGATGCTGATTTTTCGCACCGTTGCCGTCTCCGTGCAAGGTTCTGGATGGGCGTTGTTAGGACTTGATCCCGTGAGCCGCGAACCGATGATTTGCGGTGTGGAAAAGCATCAATGCGGGATAATACCGCGCTTTATCCCTCTGCTGGCTTGCGATGTCTGGGAACACGCATATTATTTGAAATATAAGAGCAACCGGGCCGCCTATGTAGAAGCGTTCACCAAACTGATCGATTGGGAAAGCGCAGAATTCCGCTACCTCGATGCGCTCTCTCAATTGAATTGATTTTTGACGCCATGAAAAAATTCCTCAAAACAAGAAAAGGATCTCCGTGGTGGGTTGCGCTTTTCGCCATTTTGGAGCTGATTTTCGGATTTGTGATGCTGTGGTTTCCCTTCCTTTTGGGGAATGCCGCCATCTGGGTCGGGGGATTTTTTGTGATTGCCTTGGCATTTATGCGAATGATTGAAGGCATCCGCATGGCACATCACAAATTGTGGAACTTCACCGCCGCTCTGCTTTACGCCGTTTTGGGCGGATGTATGATCACATGGACGGAAGTATCGTTGGTCGGTTGGACGCTCTTTTGCGGATTGGCTCTTCTGGTAGCCGGCGTGTTTCGATTTGCCATGGCTGTCATGCTGAGAGAATCTCCCGGGTGTGCATGGCGTTTTTTCAATGCATTGGTTACATTGATTTTGGGTGCGCTTGTCACTTTCGGATGGCCGGCATCATCCATCTGGTTTTTAGGAACTGTCATTGCCGTTGAAATGATTTTTTCCGGATGGACGCTTCTTTTTGTCGCCCTGACACCCGATCCGACCACACGGCATCATACAACTTGAACAGCCGCTCTCAATCGTCTTCCGATGGCAAGGAAACAATCATCGGTGCAGTACGAGCCAGCAGAAATGACGGATACGCCATGGCGATACCTGTCAGTATGGTACTCACTGCATGGAATAACCACGTACCGGGCGTATCCAAAACGGCAGTCAATACAATCAACACGCCCGATGCGTACAAACAACAGCGCAAACGAATGGATGCCGCCCAATAAAACGGAACCGATGCAAAGATCATACAGCCGCACAAAAAAGACGCAAAGAGAGAGAATAAACTCGTATCCGAAAAATAGACCGCGCCGATGCACCAACGGGATATTTTTTCGAACAGAATAAATATCGCACTCCACATGCATACTAGAGAAAGAGCGCGAATGAGACCGTTCCCGCTTCGTCCCAATAATACATAGCAACACCACGGAGACATCAACGCAACAAGAATTACCATGGTTTCGTTGGCAATTTGCATGACGATAGACGATGCAGCACCAATCGCCAAGAACAATCCGAAACCTTCCTCCGTTTCGGCAGAAGCCAACGCAAAAAAGGCATACGTTTCGACCAATGCACCCATGACGGATATCCCGCAACAAGCCAAAATTACCCATGCGGTGATCATGATCAGTTTTTTCACGATCGGATACAAAAGAGAATATCGATTTTCAAACATTATGCTTGAGAAGACAAAAAATGAGCTACGGGGAATCGGGCTTTCCCGCTGAGATCATGTTTCACTTCGGGCGATGTATAACCCAGCCGTTGCAGGCTCTGCAAAACATGTTCTCCCTGATCCCACCCGATTTCCAAAGCAATCAAAGCTTCGGGAGAAAAATGCGGACGTACTTCATCCAAAAAGCGATCGATTATTTCCGTACCGTGGGGACCGCCGTACAGAGCGGATGAGGGGTCGCTGCGCACTTCTACGGATAATTCTTCTCCGTCTGGGATATACGGCAAATTGGCAACAACAACATCAAACGCGTAATTTGGTGTCAATGCATTTTCATCTGACCATGCAGAGAAAAGGTCGCTGTGGACCGTGTTGACGCAGGCACCCAACGATGTAGCATTCTCCAATGCCAAGCTCAATGCCGCCTGCGATACATCTGCCAAAACTACAACGGGATGCAAATCTGCCAATTCAAGTGCCAGAGTAATACCCAACACACCGGATCCGGTCCCCATATCCAGTATGCGCAATCCTTCCCGCTTCGGAATCATATCCAACACGATTTCTGTCAATTCTTCCGTTTCCGGACGTGGAATAAGAGCACGGGCATCACATTTGAAAATACGGCGAAAAAATTCAACACTTCCGATCAGGTGTTGCAAGGGTTCTCCTTGTATGCGACGCTTTAACAAATCGCGAAGGCGGGCAAGCTCTTCTTCGGGAAGAGGACGATCCCCGTCCAAATACAACCGCGTGCGGTCACATCCCAGTACGTGGCACAACAAACTTTGCATCGTGCAACGGGGCGCATCTGTCCCCTTCTCTTCCAGCCACGCGGTTCCTGCCCGCAAAACTTCCAACAACGTCTTCATGCTTCTTGTTCGGCTTCTGCCATGCGTTCCTGCATTTCTGCCCGTTGCAACACCGCAATGATTTCTTCCAGTTGTCCCGCCAAAATCGCTTCCAGATGATATGACGTATAACCGACGCGATGATCGGTCATACGACTTTGCGGGAAATTGTATGTACGGATTTTTTCTTCGCGACCGCCGGAACCAATCAAACTGCGGCGATGGGCAGAATATTGGTCGTGAGCCTCCCTTTGTTTGGCTTCAAAAAGCTTGGCGCGCAAAATTCTCATTCCTTTTTCCCTATTTTTGATCTGGCTGCGTTCTTCTTCGCAACGCACCATAAGCCCAGTGGGAAGGTGAAAAATTTGAACAGCTGATTCTGTACGGTTTACATGCTGCCCGCCCGCTCCACCCGAACGGCACGTTTCAATACGCAAGTCTTCCGGGCGAATCTCAACATCTACTTCTTCGGCTTCGGGCAGAACGGCTACGGTGGCAGTCGATGTGTGAATGCGCCCCTGCGTCTCCGTGGCGGGGACGCGCTGTACGCGATGTACCCCGCTTTCGTATTTCATAAAGCGAAAGACTTCCTCGCCCGAAAGGCGGCAAACGGCTTCTTTAAACCCACCCACATCGGATGGACACGCGGACATCAATTCAAACACCCAACCTTTTATTTCCGCATATCGCTGATACATAGTCAACAAATCACCGGCAAAAAGGGATGCTTCGTCCCCCCCCGTACCGGCGCGTATTTCAACAATGGCATCACGATCTTCCGTTTCATCGCGCGGCAACAGGCTGTATTGTACCTTCTCTTCAAACTTGGCTGCTTGCACCGTCAGCTCTTCATTTTCGAGGCGTGCCATTTCTGCCATGTCTTCATCTTCTCCGCGAATCAACTCCTCATTGTCTCTGATCTGTCTGATGCATTGATCCCATGCATTCCAATCACCCAGAAGCTCGCGGGTACGGCGATGTTCCCTCATGAGAGAAGACGCCGCTTTTTGATCGTCAAAAAAACCGGGCGCGGCAATCAATCGCTCCAGTTCTTCCATGCGTTGTCTGCGTTTCTCTACAAGTGCGCTGTAATCCATATCGCGTAACCGCACAGATTGTAACCCGAAACAAAACCGTTCTCAAGGGTATTTTATCGTCACGAGGGCATTGAAAAGCGGCATAAACGTTCCGTCGCCCTCTCTGCCTCTGATTCTCAAATTTATTCTTCCGCTTCTCAAAACAGCATTTCTTTTTCTCATTTTGTAGGTAGATTTAGTCTTGCAAAAACGGTTAGGCTAAAGTACCATTGAGCTTCCTCATGAGGGTGAAAACTGGTTTCTCCCTCTTTGTATTATTGATTCAATAAAATCATGAACAGCACAACAAAGAGCCTTATTAAGATATTAATCGTTCTGTTGATCAGTATCGGCACGTTGTTTATTCCGTTCGAAGAATTGGGTATCCCCATCAATGCTATTCAAGTGCGCGTCATTGCCTTGTTCGTTATGGCAGCTCTGATGTGGATTTTGGAACCTATTCCGATCTGGACAACATCCGTGCTAGTGATCACTCTTTCCCTGCTCTGTATATCAAACCAATCGCTTACGTTTCTGCGTCCGGATCGCTACGACAAGGCAGAAGTACGTCTGATTTTGAGTGACGCCATATCAAACAAAATTGATGCCCCGGTTGCGAAAGAATTGGAAGATAAAATTATCAAGCGTTTGGACAAAAAAACATCGCTCAATTCCGATGAGGTGCGAATGACGCTGGGCTATCAATTGATGAACGCCCACGAAGAAGCCAAAATCGAAGCAGAAAAACTCAGTCAAGAAGGCAAATCAGAAGAAGCCGCCACTCAAGCCAATCTGGCAGAAAATTTTGAGTTGGCTGCCACAAACCTGTACAACCCCGAACTTTCCTCTCGCATCAACAAGTTGAAATTCGTCAACGTGATGCAACAAAAGTCGACCATGGCGACTTTTGCCGATCCGATCATCATTCTTTTCTTGGGAGGATTTTTCTTGGCTGCAGCAGCCACCAAGTACCGCTTGGATGTGAACCTTGCCAAGGTTCTTCTGAAGCCGTTCGGCACGAATCCGAAGTTTGTATTGCTTGGTCTGATGGCCGTTACCGCGCTCTTTTCCATGTTCATGAGCAACACAGCAACAGCTGCCATGATGCTTGCCATCTTGACGCCGGTACTGGCTCTGTTTTCCCCGAGTGACCGTGGACGCGCCGCATTCGCTCTTGCTATTCCGATTGCAGCCAACCTTGGCGGTATTGGTACGCCAATCGGAACCCCCCCCAACGCCATCGCACTGAAAGCTATGCAAGACATGGGATTGAGTATTTCTTTCGGGAAATGGATGCTCTTCGGCGTTCCTTTCGTCATTGTCATGCTTTTGATTGCTTGGGTCATTTTGCTGAAGATGTTCCCGATTACTCAGAAGGAACTGAAGCTTGAAGTGGGTGACAAATTCCTGAAAACCCCAAAGGCGATCATTGTTTACATCACTTTTGCCGTTACAGTAGCTCTGTGGGTGCTGGGTAAAGACGTACACGGTCTTGACAGCAACACCATTGCTATTGTTCCCATCGCCGTCTTTTCTGTAACCCAAGTTATCACTAAAGACGATCTTCGACAAATGGGCTGGGATGTCCTTTGGCTGGTTGCCGGCGGTTTCGCCTTGGGTCTCGCCTTGCAGGATACAGGGCTTGCCAAAGATCTGATCGATACGATTCCGTTTGGAGAATGGAGTTCTACAATGCTGATGATCGGCGCAGGTTTCATCTGTCTCTTCATGGCTACGTTCATGAGCCACACTGCTACGGCTTCTCTCTTAATGCCCATTCTCGCTGCCGTTGCCGGTAGCATGATGGGAGCGGGTAGCATGGAGAGCGCAGGAGCTATCGGTTTGCTTTGCGCCATCGCGTTCGCCTCTTCGCTGGGTATGGCGTTACCGATTTCCACACCGCCCAACGCGTTGGCTTATGCCACAGGATTGGTAGATTCGAAAGGTATGGCAATCTCCGGCACAATCCTGTGTCTGTTGGGTCTTGCCCTCTCTTTCGGATTGATGTTCTTCCTGCAAAACATCGGCTTCTTTGCCTCATAATCCAAATACTGCATTGGTCTCGCCTCACGCACAGCTTCCGGAGGAAGTTTTTCATCCGCTCAAGCGGCTGAACAGGGTCTATTTCAGCAACCCTGATAACATCTTGGAGCTGGCGGAGGGGGACTGCCTCATGAGCGAAGGCGAGACCTCTCACCGTATTTATCTTGTTCTCAAGGGGACACTCGTTGCCTATCGTCGCAACGAACCTCTTGAGACAAACATCCCTGATGATTCGGACGGCAAAGGACACGAAGTATTTCGCGCCACTTTCGGCTCTTACGTCGGGGTTCAAAGCTTCTTTTCACGCACCTTTCGTGCATCAAGCTCCATCTATGCCACAGAACCGACGGAATTGGCATGGATAGACGATTCAACGCCACCTCAGGACGAAGAAGAATACGGGTCGTTTGAGCATCAGTTTATTCCCGTTCTTGTCTACGAGCTTGCCGTGCGTAATTCCCGCATTCTCAGCCACGTCGTTGAAAAAGAAGAAGCCGTACGCCTTCTCCAGCGGGCTGAAATGGCAGCCACACTCGGTCAACTTTCAGCTGGCATCGCCCATGAACTCAACAACGCCATCAGCGTAATCACTCGTCGCACGGAATTTGTAGCTCGGGATTTGGCAGACTACCTTTCTTCCGACAACAAAGAAAATTCTCAAACCTTCCTTCTCGGTTACGAAAACAATACATTTTGCGGAGCCGAAGAATTGCGCCCGATTGCCCGAGAATACGAGAAAAAATTCGATCTCAGCCAAGCGGCGGCACGCGTATTGGCGCGTATTGCCCCCACCGATTCCGAGCTGAAAAAAATCGATTCCAAGTTTATTAAACACCTCGAACGCAATTATCGTTTTTGGGAAATAGGGCATGACTTGCGTGACATGCAACTCGCAGCTCGCCATGCCGCAGGCATTGTACGCGCCGTCAAACTACTCGGCGGCGGAAAACCATCCCGTGATCCCGGCACGGACGTTGTCCAATCGATCAACGATGCTCTTTCGTTGCTTGAAAGCCGTCTGAAGCTTATTAGTGTCAAAAAAGATTTACAGCCCGTCCCCGCCATCACGGCCGATATGACGGATCTCATCCAACTGTGGACGAACATCGTAAAAAATGCTCTGGATGCAATGTCGCAAGCGGAAACGCCCAATCCGGAAATCACGTTGTCAACCAGGGTATACAACACAGAAGGAAGTGGCGATTTGTTGCCAACGGAATACATTTGCGTCACGATTTCCAACAACGGTCCACCCATCCCTGAAGAAATCCAAAGCAAAATCTTTCAACCTAACTTCACTACAAAAAAACGCGGTCTCGACTTTGGTCTTGGGCTAGGGTTATCAATTGTCCGTCATGTGACAGACAGTTACAACGGCACAATTGAGCTGGAAAGTAAACCCGGAAACACTTCATTCAATATTCACATACCAACCACACAAATCCATGGAAACGATTAACATTATATGCGTAGACGACCAACAGGAAGTGTTGGATTCCGTCATGAGGGATCTCCGCCCTCTCGCCTCACATATTCGATTGGAAGAAGCATCGAGCGCAGCCGATTGCCTCAATCTGCTCAATGAGATTGACAGCGGTGGGACTCATGTCGCTCTCATCATATCGGATCAAGTTATGCCCGGAGAAAGCGGCGTAGATCTTTTACAAAAAGTCAACGCTGACCGTCGTTTTGCCAAAACGCGCAAAATTCTTCTCACAGGACAAGCCACACACAGCGACACCATCAACGCCATCAATGACAGCCACATCGACAATTATATCGAAAAACCGTGGCAATCCGAAAAATTGCTTGCTGTTGTCAAACGTTTACTCACCCTTTATATCATTGAATCAGGCCTTGAATACACACCGTTCATGCCCATCCTCGATCAGCCAACGTTGCTCGCAAAGCTTCACTAAAGCAGTGGGGGGCTGTCTGATCGCATTGTCCCTCGAAGCGCTCTCCGAAGGAGCTCCTGCAACGTTGTCTTCAACCGCCTCTACAGGCGATTGGGTCGATCAAATCAAAAAAGCTCTCGTTGTCTACCAAAACGATGACACCTTTATTCAAAAAGTTCGTTTCTCTTGGAGAGAACAATTTCAAGTCGCTGTCGTTCAGCCTAACGGGAGCAACGGAGCACACCTGAAAAAAGGGGCTTCACCCGTTAACCAGGAATTTCGTCGCTCATGGGTCGGTCTTGATATCGATATGGCGAGCGGTACCCACTTCCATACATGGGGGCGCATCGGCGGGTTGCCGATGCGGGAAACCTACTCCGGCGGACGCACGAAGAAAAACTACACCTATGCCGACCTGTTCGACATATGGATACAACAAGACATCACAGCTGTTAAAGGGCTGAATGTCCGTGTCGGCAAGCTGAAACCTCTCTTTTCGTCCGATTACATCACCCCGAGTTCCTCAATCCTCTGCGTTGAGCGTTCTCTCATCAGTAGCCAGTACGGATTCGATTCCAACTGGGGTGTTGATATCACATGGCAACCGGACAAGCAAAAAAAACTTTATGTTCAATTGCTTGCCAATGACCGTGCACCGACGAATAAGAGCATGACCCACAGCGATGTTTACCGGGACGGGCGCGGTCTGAAGGGCGAATTTGGCTGGGAAGACAAATGCTATTCCATCATCGGGGCATCTCATAAATTCGATGTGCACGATGCAGGATACCAAGAACTCTCGGCACAATATGCTCATGATTTCAACAATGTGTATCATCATTCGAGGAAAACGGGAGCAAACTGTTACGGCTTAGGCGTACAAGACGCCGTTTCTGTGGGATACGCCATGAAACATCATCGTTTCTCCTTCATAACCAATCTGATTGCCAATTTCGAAGTATCGAAAGATCATGGCAACAAAAACATCGGCATACAGATTCAACCCGTCATTGAACTGTCTCCTCATGTCGATCTGGTTTTCCGATACATGGGAATGACAGGAAAGAATGCTTGCAAACTTTCGTCCGATCGCTACGTTTGTACGCAAACAACGGCTCCAAGCTGGGCGGACAGCATTCACACATTTTATGCAGGCATCAATTTATATGCCTCTGCAAAAAATAAGAATGCTCTTAAATTCATGTTCGGCTCGGAATATCTCACCGCAAGAAAAGGTGGTGCCGATTGTTACAACGGATGGGAATTCACCTCTGCCGTGCGTTGGAACTTCTGACCTCTTCATCCAATAAAAAAGAGCGGCTTTTCAAGAAAGCCGCTCTTTTTTATTGGAACCGTTCCCCCATATCCATGAAAAGCTATCAAAACGAAGAACAAATCTGCATCATCCTCAAACAAAATTGATAAATGATTTATATATACCTAAATTAAAACTGTGACAGCCTTCCAGTTTAAATAGATAAAACTATTCAACAAAAGCGTGTTATGCATAAATCGTTTCTTCTTCCTTTTCTTTCTGCGGTAATATAAAATATCCCTGTCCTACGATATATTTCTACATAAGATTGCACATAATCAGAAACTATATATGAATAAATTATCTTTCAATGTATTTTTATCGATTCCGAAAACAATATGGTTTAACTTTCGATATCTTCCACTATATCAAGCAATTAAATTACCGGTGTGGATTGCAACAAACGTCAAAATAAAAAGCATGTACCGTTTCGGCATCATTCTCTCGAAAAATGCTACCCGTTTTAATTCTGTTCATATTGGCTATCACAAAGCCGATGCGGTTGATACATATGCGTCTCATACTGTATTGTGTATAGAAAAAGGCGATACGGAAGATGGAGGGAAACTAGTTATAGCCGATGACGCCCATATCGGATGCGGTGCAATTATTCACGTTAAGAAAGGAGCTGTGCTGAAACTGGGGAAAAATTTTGCCATTTCCGGCACAACAAGTATTGTTTGTTCCAAAAAGATAACTATTGGCGATAATGTGCAATTTAGCTGGAACACCCTGGTTATGGATAGCGATGCACATAAAATTTTTGATGAAAACGGCAGAATACTCAATAATCCTTGTCCCATTTCCATAGGAAATAAAGTATGGATAGCAGCCAACTGTACTATCTTAAAAGGGACGAAAATATCCGACCATACGGTAGTGGGCTGCAATTCGTTATTAAATAAAGAATTCCCCGTTTCCCATGTTCTCATTGTTGGAATGCCCGGAAAAGTTGTCAAGAAATTAGGTGATTGGGAATTGTAACACCTACATTCCTATCTACGTAAAACACGCGCAGTTTAATTATTTTTCGTTTTTTACTTTTCTTATTTGTCGCTGTTCGGTGAGAACGGCATTTTCGTTTTGACTTCTCCCCATATCTTTCGTATGCTGGGGGAAGCGTATTATGTTCTCTTTTCTTGCCGATAAGCTTGATGACACCTTCCGCCGTCTGCGCGGATTGGGAAAGATTTCCGAAAAAAACATTGCGGACGCTCTGAAAGACATTCGCGTAGCTCTTCTCGAAGCCGATGTCGAATACGGAGTAGCCCGCGAGTTTATTGCCCGTGTGAAAGAAAAGGCAATGGGGACAGCCGTACTAAAGTCAATCAAGCCCGGTGAACAAATTGTCAAAATTTTCCGTGATGAAATAGCCGAATTGTTAGGCGGTGATGCCGCGCCTTTGGATTTGACAGATCCGGCTCGCATTCTCATTGTCGGTCTCAACGGTGCTGGGAAAACCACCACGAGTGCAAAATTGGCGTTGCGCTTGAAAAACGAAGGACGTCGCCCGCTGCTTGTTGCTTGCGACCTTGTCCGTCCTGCAGCTGTCGATCAATTGGTGACACTGGCTCACCAGATAGACGTCCCGGTCTATGCCCCCTCCCCCGGGGAAAAAGATTCGGTGCGAGTTGCCCGAGAGGCACTTCAATGGGCAGCAACTCAAAACGGCACCTTGATCATTTTTGATACGGCGGGACGACAAGAAGTGGACGAATCCCTCATTGACGAGCTGAAAAGGTTAAAGGAGTTTCTGCAACCGCGAGAATCGTTGCTGGTTGTCGATGCGGCCACCGGACAGCAAGCCGTTCAGGTTGCCCGTACTTTTGACGAAGCCGTTGGGCTGACGGGTATTGTCATGACTAAACTGGACGGCGATGCCCGAGGCGGAGCTGCCCTTTCGATGCGTTCCGTCACCGGGAAACCGGTCAAATTTGCCGGCGAAGGCGAAAAGCTTGATCAATTCGGTCCCTTTGTTCCCGATCGCATGGCTGATCGCATTCTCGGCATGGGCGACATTGTCGGGTTGGTAGAGCATGCCGCTGCCCGCATTGACCAAGAACAAGCCATGAAATCCGCATCGCGTATGATGTCGGGGCAATTCAATTTTAATGATTTCCTCGATCAAATGCGCATGATGCAAAATCTGGGACCATTGGAAGGGATTCTCGGACTTTTGCCGGGGTTTAACAAAATCAAAAAGCAAATTCCTTCCTCTGCTCTTGATCCGAAGCGCATGAAACACATGGAAGCTATCATTCTTTCCATGACGATTAAAGAGCGCACGAATCCTCTTCTTCTGAATCCCTCGCGTCGCCGGCGCATTGCCGCAGGATCGGGGCGTCCCTTGGTTGAAGTCAACAAACTGATAAAAAATTTCAATGATATGAAGAAAATGATGTCGGGCAAAGGGAAAATGGGTGCTATGATGAAGCAAATGGCAGGCAACATGCAGGGTATGGGTGGCGATATGTCGGCTATGAATTCCCTGCTGGGTGGCGGCGGGCTGAAAGGCATGGCAATGAGAGGTGCACTCAAGGGTGCAGGATCAATCGGAAAGTTCTTCCGCTAATTTTTCCCGTGCATCACGCCACCGCAAGCAAATTGAGAAAAATTACAAATTTGTGTTACAAAATTGTAATTACGAAAGAATTAAAATAACATTTTTGTAATCGCAGGCTTTTCATCTCGAAAAAACAAAAAAAATTAATATTGATAAGAGAGAGAGTTATAGAAAACAGTTGAAAACTGGCACGCATCTTGCATAATATAATTTATCGGAACAGAAAAACATCCATACGACCGAACAGACTTATGACACCTCAAGAATGCACGACGGGACGAAAGGAAACTTCGCCATGCGCCCTGATTCAGGAACAATATGCATGCGATGTTTTCAATATCAAGACCATGCGCACATACCTCTCGAAGGGGGTATTCAAGAAACTCATGTCCACTATGGAGCTGGGACGCAAACTTGATCCAAGCATCGCCAATGAAGTAGCGCAAGGCATGAAGCAATGGGCTGTTGATAACGGAGCTACGCACTATACGCACTGGTTTCAGCCGTTGACAGGTTCAACAGCAGAAAAACATGATGCTTTTCTTGAACCGGATAACGAAGGCAACCTCATTCTTGAGTTCACGGGCAAGAGCCTCGTTCAGGGCGAACCGGATGCCTCTTCCTTCCCTTCCGGAGGATTGCGCGCTACCTTTGAAGCACGTGGCTACACGGCATGGGATCCCACAAGCCCCGCATTCATCAAACGTACCCCCCATAGCGCAACCCTGTGCATTCCGACAGCTTTTTGTTCGTACACCGGCGAAGCTTTGGACAAAAAAACGCCGTTGCTGCGTTCCATGAACGTAGTATCAAAACAGGCAGAACGCGTCTTGGCTTGTTTCGGGAAAACTGGGCTTGATGTTGTCTCGAACCTCGGAGCTGAACAAGAATACTTCCTCATAGACAAAGAGCTTTACAAGAAACGTCCGGATTTGGTTATGTGCGGACGCACTCTTTTCGGCAATGTGCCGCCGAAGCATCAACAGATGGAAGACCATTACTTCGGTTGCATCAAAGATCGCATCCTTGAGTACATGACCGACGTGGATCACGCCTTATGGCGTTTGGGTATTCCCGCTAAAACGCGCCACAACGAAGTAGCACCCGGGCAATTTGAAATAGCCCCGACCTTTGAGGAACTGAATCTGGCGGTTGACCACAACATGCTTCTTATGGAAGTTCTCCGCAAACAAGCCGCCAAACACGGTCTTGTCTGTCTTCTGCACGAAAAGCCCTTCGCCGGTATCAACGGTTCGGGTAAACACAACAATTGGTCTCTCAGCACCAAAGGTATGGGAAGTCTCTTCACCCCGGGGGCAACGCCGCATGACAACGCCATATTCCTGACATTCTTGGCAGCGGTAATTAAGGCAATTGACGTGCATGCAGATATTCTCCGCGCTTCCATTTCGAAATTGGGCAATGATCACCGCCTCGGAGCCAACGAAGCACCGCCCGCAATTATTTCGATATTCTTGGGCGAACAGCTTGAAGAAATTGTTCGTCAGATTAAACACGGCGGGGCGCGTTCTTCTCGCTCAATGGGAACAATGAATGTTGGTGTGGACACCATTCCGGATCTTCCCAAAGACACGTCAGACCGCAATAGAACCTCACCCTTTGCATTTACCGGCAATAAGTTCGAGTTCCGAGCCGTCGGTTCTTCGCAAACTTGTGCTTGGCCGATGACGGTACTCAATACGATTGTGGCAGAAACGCTTGATGAAATTGCCACGATGCTCGAACCCGTTGTCGGAAAGCCAGAGTTCCAACAAACGCTTCAAAACCTCTTGCAAGACATAATCGTCAAACACGAACGCGTTATCTTCAACGGAGACGGTTACAGCGATGAATGGGTCAAAGAAGCGGAACGGCGCGGCTTGCCGCACCTTCGCACTTCTCTTGAAGCCTTGGAGGTTCTCGAACACCCCAAAACTCTCGAACTCTTTGCCAAGTACGGCGTCATGAGCAAAGCCGAACTCAAAGCTCGCAAGGAAGTGCAATGCGAAATCTACGAGAAAGAGCTGGCTATTGAGGCAAAGACAGCGATCGACATGGTCGAAACGCAATACATGCCCACGGCAGCCAAACAGGTTAAAGAACTGGCGCAAACCGTTGCCGCCATCAAAGCCAGTGGCACTACGTTCGGTCTTTCCGCAGCTGAAGCCACGTTAGAAAAAGTCGGCAATTTGTACGCTCAGTTGCCGCCTGCTCTCGACGCATTGCGCAAATCCCGCACACAAGGGAGCAAAGAAATCAAAGCGGCACTGACAGAAGCCCGTCGAATCGTCGATTTGCTTGAAAAAGCCACCGATGATACCTTGTGGCCCGTGCCGAATTACGATCAGTTGCTTTTCATCTGATTATTTCTTAAATCCATAATCATAAAAAAGCCGCATGCCTACCACGGCATGTGGCTTTTTTGTCTCCCGTTGTTCTCGAAAACAACAATAAACGCAAAAAATATGAACAGCGCATTCCCTTCTCCTATCGGGCTGTATCATCCGTCTTATGAACATGACGCCTGTGGTGTCGGCATGGTTGCCGACACGCGCGGACGCTCTTCACACGATATTGTGCTTAATAGACTCACGGTACTTGAACGATTGTTCCTTCCGGCTGTGCCCCGGAAATGGGTGACGGAGCAGGAATATTAATGCAAATTCCCCATCGTTTTTTCAAAACGTGCACAACGGGCTTTTCTTTGCCAGCTTTCGGAGAATACCAAACTCACCGGTTCTGCACGGGGCAGGTATATATTAGAACACTTCGAAGAAACGCTTCCTAGTTTTGTCAAAGTTTTTCCGATGGAATGTAGATACGCACTCGGGGAAATGACGCAAGAAGAAAAGATGGTCCCACCGAAATATTGAACTATGAGAACTCTTTCCTTTCTCTCTTTACCCAATTTTATCACCTCAAACGGAAGAAAAATTCAAAAGAATCCGCAATAACCCGAAATTAAGATTGACCCCATGCGCCGCATGCCGCATGCTGTCTGTGTTATGAGTACCGTTTTGATTATCGGCGCCGGAGGCGTGGGGCATGTTGTCGCTCACAAGTGTGCCCAAATGAGTGAAGTGTATACGGAAATACACATGGCATCCCGTACTGTATCCAAGTGCGATGACATCGCAGCAGACGTCCTGCAACGCACGGGACGAACAATTCACACACACGCCGTTGATGCCGATAACGTAGCGGAAACCGCCGCTCTCATCAGAAAAGTCAATCCTCAGCTCGTTCTCAACGTTGCCCTGCCATATCAAGATCTTCCTTTGATGGATGCTTGCCTCGAAGCCGGCGTAGACTACCTCGACACCGCCAATTACGAACCGCGAGACGTTGCTCATTTCGAATATTCATGGCAATGGGCATATGAAGAACGCTTCCGCAAAGCCGGACTCACCGCCTTGCTTGGCAGTGGCTTTGATCCCGGTGTCACCAACGTCTACACAGCATGGGCACTCAAACACTGCTTTGACGAAATTCACACGCTGGATATCATCGATGTCAACGGAGGAAATCACGGTCAGGCATTTGCCACCAATTTCAACCCCGAAATTAATATCCGAGAAGTAACCGCTCCGTGTCGCCATTGGGAAGACGGCTCATTTCATGAAACAGAAGCGATGAGCATGCATCGCTCATTCACCTGCCCCGATGGTGTCGGTACATTCGAAATTTACCGCATGTTCCACGAAGAAATGGAAAGCTTGGTAAAACACATCCCCACCATTCGTCGCGCTCAATTCTGGATGTCGTTTTCTCCTGCATATCTCAACCACTTGCAGGTTCTCGGCAATGTCGGGATGACCCGAATTGACCCCGTGGAATACAACGGGATGCAAATCGTCCCTCTGCAATTCCTCAAAGCCGTTTTGCCCAACCCCGGCGATCTTGGAAAGACCACACACGGACGCACTTGCATCGGCATCATCGCAACGGGCATAAAAGACGGAAAATTTAAGGCCGTGTACATCTACAACGTCTGCGATCATGAAAAATGTTTCGAAGAAGTCGGTTCGCAAGCCATCTCGTATACCACGGGCATCCCTGCTGCCATCGGCGGCAGTCTCGTCCTGCGCGGCATTTGGAAAGGACCGGGCGTACTCAACATGGAACAAAACAACCCCGACCCATTCATGGAAGAACTCAACCGCAGAGGTCTTCCATGGCAATGCGTTGAGCTTTCAGAAGAACAAGCCAGCAACCTCTGCGTGATTTAACCTTTCGAACATCTCCTTTCACCAATGCTTCAACGGTCATCCACCGTTGAAGCATTTTTGCAACAAAACACCGACCTTTTCGTAAAACTTTGCAAACAATGATGGCTAATTATCTCTTCGACAATCTGGCTTTCGGACAAGGGATTTATCCGTTTTTGTTTGAAAAGATTCCCCAGTCTTTCAGGCTAGGGAATGAGGAGATGCTAGGCATTTCTACCGTATCGATTCGGGCGCGGAGCAAAAACCACAGTTTGCGAACGTTGTTGACGCTGTAACGCTTTTCGAAAACGCGGAATTCGTCAGCTTGCATTTTGTCTAAGATGGTGTGGTAAATCAGGCTCATGGCTTGAGCCGGAATCAGTGCATTGCGGTCATCCACTGTCAGTTTAGCATACAAATCATCGGCTGTAGCAAAAAAATTTTCAGCCAATACCGCTTCATACGCTAATAAATAGCGCAATCGAAAGCTGTATTGCTTTTCGTACAGCTCCTCTACGCGAACACCGAAAAGCTCCATATCATCGACAGGGAGATAAACGCGTGCATATTTTTCCGCATCTTCTGCTACATCTCGAATAATGTTAACCAACTGCAAGGCATGCCCTAAAGCGACGGCGTAGTCATGCGCCTGTTCACTTGCGCCCATGACGGCAGCACTGGAGATCCCCACGCAAGAAGCAACCTTATATGTGTATTCCAGCAACTCTCGGCGCGTTTCCGGCTGTACAGGTGATATATCCGAACGGCAACCGTCAATCAGCCGCAACATGGGGTCTATATTCAATTCCAATTCTGAAACAAGCCCTTGCACTTCGCTTTCGATGCCTTCATGCGGTATGCATTTGCAAGAAACAACATCCGTCCAACGATCAAGTGCGGCGTGGCGTTCTTCCAACGTCAAACCGGGTTCGTCCACAATGTCGTCCACTATTCGGCAAAAGGCATAAAATTGAGCCATCCGCCGACGTTTTTCATCCGGCAAATCCATGAGAGCAAATGCAAGGTTTGATTTTGCTCTGCGTGTTATATCGTCAGATTCAGGCATATCCGTATATTAAGGGATGATTCCCCAGTGAGAAGTAAAAGGCCAAAGCGCGATTCCAGCCGGTCCGATTACGTTAAATTGATGCACTGGTCCCCAGTAGCGGGAATCGAGAGAATTAACGGTATTGTCACCCAAGGCGATGTATTGGCGCATGTTGGTGTCGCGAGGATCATTCGAAAGAGTAATTCCGTGGCGATCTGTGATATACCCCAGCGGATACCGCGCTTGTGACAGCGCGTTGTATCCCGTTGAATTGTAAGGAACTTCATGCTTAGCGACACGTTGAATTTGCCATTCGGCAGCATTCCGACCGTTGACGACAAGATACGGTTCACGAATTTCCAGAGTATCGCCCGGCAAGCCGCAGAGGCGTTTTATGTAATGAACTCCTTTGGATTGATCTTCCACATGCGACGCACCACCCTGACTGCCGCTCGTGTTGATTCCTCGAGTGTCAAAAACAAAAGTTTCCCCCCGTTTCGGTTTGCGGAAATGATATGCCATACGATTCACCAACACCATATCCCCGGCATCAATGCGGGCGCGGATGATTGTGTCACCCGGATCAAAAGTTACGGAACCGTCCCACCCGCGCTTTCCGTTTTTCATGAAATATTCCATGACTGCTCCCGATGCGCACGGAACAGAAAGTGAACTGCCGTCATCAAAGCTCACCACTGTTTCTGTAAACAAGAGCCATTTTTGACGTTGCTTGTACCCCGTTATGCTTTTACGGCGATCGCTCTTCTCATCAACATACGAACTACCCAAAATCAAGGCATCTTTAAAACGCACCAATCCATTCGGAATCTCTGCAACGGGATGAATGATGATCCCGTTTAGCGACGGTTGCATTGAACCGGTAGGTATACGAAAAGGCTGAGCAATATATGTGCGTATCCCCAAAAAGACAACCAGAATCACGAAAAGCGATTCCACCGTCTCTGCCATACCGGAACGAATCCCCCCGGAATAATGAGACAACTCTTGCCGAAGCAAATTGATTTTTGCTTGCGCCCCATCTTTATCCCAATTCAAAAGAGCCTCATACAACGCTTGTAACAATTTTTTGATTTTCGTCACATCTTCTCCCGATATTTTTTCGCCGTAATAATTCAAATATCGGGTTGCGGCTTTGGCACACAGCCTTCCCTCGCGCCGCCATTTGGGGATAAACCATGCCAAGCAAGAATCAAGCAAAGCGTATAATATTGTCTTAATAAGCCGCATCATGAGGGGGGACAAACAACTCGACCGCAATTGTACACTTTTTCAAAAAGATTAAAAGCCCAAAATATGTTTCTCCTATCCTATTTACAACAGACAAACACAATAAAAGCCCAACTGTGAAAATGTCATATCCCGCGCAAGCGACAAGATTAATTCACGGTCATATCTTCTCTTGTTTCCCTCTTTTTTCCGGATGATCTCCGATCATTGGAGAATTGTTCAGATTACTCCTTGGCTTCATTCAAGTACGCTTCTTTCTATACGTCAGACGGTGAGTTACTTTTTCTGTGGCACGAACCCGGTAAGAAAAGTTTTTTCAGAAGAATGTCATGTCTGTTTTTCCTGCGAAAGCACTATATCGTTGTCGATGAAATTAAATTGAGTCCTTCATATTTTGAGGAGCTCAAAGAAAAAGTCATCGATGGCGTATCAGATGAAGACGCAGAGGGCGTATACGACAGCATGTTTCATACCAAAGAAATTGTTGAAGCCATCAATCACACAACAAGTTTTTCAGAACTTTTGCTGTGTCTCTCATCCCGAAAAGCACTGCTGTACGGTATAGGAGGAGAATTCGATGAACCTTTGCCGCAATATCCCGATATCGGGAAAATTCTTGAATCAGAGTAATTGTTCCTCTCAATCTTTCAAACAAACTTCATTCCTTTTCTCCCGCCATCTGCGGGAAAAGAGCTGGACGTTCGTATGTTTTTTTGTTACCGTAAGCCGGACATATCATGAACGCCAAAGTCGTAGGATTGATCCCGGCCCGGTGGGGTTCGTCGCGGTTTCCCGGCAAGCCTTTACACCCCATTCTCGGAAAACCACTCGTACAGCACGTATGGGAACGCGTTTCACGTTGTTCGTCGTTAGATGCCGTTGCCATTGCAACGGATGACGAACGCATTCGCGCAGCCGCAGAAGACTTCGGAGCCGTTGCTATCATGACCCGCAACGATCATCCCAGCGGTAGCGACCGCCTTGCCGAAGCCGTGCAGAGCTTCCCCGAAGCGGAGATTGTGATCAACATTCAAGGTGACGAACCCTTGATTGACACAGACCTTATCAATCAACTGGCAGAAGAGCTGAAAAATGATCCTTCTTTGGAAATGGCAACCGCTGCCTGTCCTCTGGAAGATGACGCGCCCGGCGGTGATTTTGGCGATAAAAACGTTGTCAAAGTAGTGCTGGGGCTTTCAAACAACGCTCTGTATTTTTCCCGTTCCCCGATTCCCTTCGCCCGCAATGAAAGAAAATCTCCTGTTTACAGACACTTGGGCATTTACGCGTACCGCCGAAGCTTTTTGGAGCAATTCGTTCAATGGATGCCCACACCGCTGGAAACAACGGAATCGCTGGAACAACTGCGCGCTCTTGAACACGGTGCGCACATCCGCGTTGTAATCACCTCGCATGTTGCGCCCGGCGTTGATACGCCCGAACAGGCTCTGCAAATTGAAAAACTCCTCCTCTCCCATTCCTGATTAATTTAAACTTAAAATGAAATATATTTTTGTCACCGGCGGCGTAGTATCCTCTCTTGGTAAAGGTCTTGCGGCAGCATCTATCGGCACACTTCTGGAACGATGCGGGTTGCGTGTCACCTTGCAAAAATTTGACCCTTATCTGAATGTCGATCCGGGAACGATGAGTCCCTACCAGCACGGGGAAGTATACGTCCTTAATGATGGGGCAGAAACAGACCTCGACCTCGGGCATTATGAACGTTTTGTCAACTGCAGATTGTCTCGTTTGAACAACCTCACATCCGGGCAAGTTTTTGAAAGCGTACTGCATAAGGAACGGCGGGGCGATTACTTGGGCAAAACCGTGCAATATATTCCCCACGTTACCGATGAGATCAAACAACGCCTTTATGACATTACAAAAGCGAACGATGTCGATATCATCATCACCGAAATAGGCGGCACCGTGGGCGATATGGAAGGGCATATTTTCCTTGAAGCTCTCCGTCAATTTGCCCTTGAAGCAGGACGAGAAAACGTTTGCTTCATCCATGTCACTCTGTTGCCCTACCTCAAGGCCGCAGGCGAACAAAAAACAAAACCAACACAACAGTCAGTTGCCCGATTGCGGGAAATCGGCATTCAGCCCGACATCATCATTTGTCGTACGGAACACGATGTCAGTGAAGACGAACGCCGCAAGATCGCTATGTTCTGCAATGTCGAAGCAAAGAACGTCATTGCTTTTCGCGATGTGAAAAATACTATTTACGAATGCCCGCTGGATCTAAACCAAGACAAAATCGACCGCATTGTCTGCAAACGCCTCGGGCTTGATGTCCCTCCGCCGGATCTCACCAAATGGCAGAGCTATGTAGGGCATGTGGTGCATCCTACACACTATGTGCGCATTGCCGTTGTCGGTAAATACATTTCATTACAAGACGCATATAAATCAATTTACGAATCGTTCACACACGCCGGGGCTGCGCATGATTGTCGCGTAGAAATTACACGAGTTGACGCCCAATCTATAGAAGAAGACGGAGCAGAAGCGCACCTGCGCGGGGTAGACGGTATCCTCGTTCCGGGCGGCTTCGGCGATCGCGGTACGGAAGGCAAAATTTTGGCAGCTCAATATGCACGGGAAAACAAGATTCCATTCTTGGGAATTTGTCTCGGCATGCAAATTGCCGTCATTGAATTTGCCCGTCACATCTTGGGTATGGAAGGAGCCAATTCCACAGAATTCAACAAACAGACGTCATTCCCCGTCATTTGCCTGCAGGAAGAACAAAAGAAACTCAAAACAATGGGCGGCAATATGCGTCTCGGCGCATACGAAGCGGACATCAAAGCGGGTACGCTTTGCGAGAAGCTTTACGGCAGTACGAAAATTTCCGAACGTCACCGACATCGATACGAATTCAATCCGGAATACCGCACACAAATGGAAGAAGCCGGCATGGTCATCAGTGCTGTTTCGGCAAAGCAAGGGCTTGTGGAAGTCATCGAACTCCCTGCTCATCCCTTCTTCATTGCATGCCAGTATCACCCCGAATTCCAATCGCGCCCGAACCATCCGCATCCGCTCTTCTCGGGGCTGGTAGAAGCTTCTCTTCAAAAAAAATCTCAGCGATAAGTAATTCTTTCCAAGCGAGTTTTCGTCATAAAAACGGAAACTCGCTCATATCTGCGGGAGAAAAATAGGAGTTTCTCGATAGGCAATAACCATGTGGACGGATCTCTTTGTCATCCTGCTGTACTTTGCCGCAATTTTCTCCATCGGGCTTTACATGGGGCGCAGGCAAGACAGCCTTGAATCATACGCCCTTGGCAATCGCTCTCTACCGTGGTGGGCTATCCTAGCCTCGATTTTGGCTTCCGAAATCAGTGCCGCCACATTTTTTGGCACTCCCGAAGCCGGATTCCGCACGCTGAACTTTACCTATGCACAGCTTTGCATAGGCACCATTCTCGGGCGCATCATCGTCGGCAAACTCTTCCTGAAACCGTATTATCAATATAACGTTGTTTCTATCTATGAATACCTACAAAAACGCTTTGGGCTTGCCACCCGTCGCTGGGCATCCATGACGTTTTTGATCAGTCGCATCCTTGCCAGTGGAACAAGACTTTACGTAGCCGGTATTCTGCTTGTCATCGCTTACAAAGCATTCACGGGAAATGCTCTGCTTTCTGCGGGGGAAGAAATCGGCATTTATGTTGGCGCGTTGACGCTGATCACAATCGCCACAACGGTCTACACAGCTCTCGGCGGATTGAAAGCCGTGGTCTGGACGGACGTCCTGCAAGCCTCTATTCTCGTGCTTGCCATGCTCACGACACTGGGTATTCTCTACTTCTCTCTTGATGACGGATGGAATACCGTCACGTCCGTCATTTCATCCGCTCAGAAAAACAGCGGAACTCAACCGTGGGTTCTCTTTACCGTTGGAAACACTGAAGGGGGCTTCTTTGCCCACCTGCAACACGTCCTCAGCAGTGAATTTACGCTTTGGTCGGCGTTTCTTGGCGCGACATTCATCACCATGGCAACCCACGGCACAGACCAAGACATGGTTCAGCGCATGCTGGCAGCAAAAAATGCCAAGACAGGTAGTCGCGCCGTCATTCTTTCCGGTTTGGTGGATTTTCCACTCGTTTTGCTTTTCCTCTTTGTGGGCATTCTGCTGTTTGTCTTCTTCCAAAGCAAAGGCATTCCATGGGACATACGTCACACGGACAGCGTCTTCCCCAACTTTATCATTCATTACCTGCCGGCTGGGATTCGGGGATTGCTTATCGCAGCCCTTTTTGCCACAGCAATGGGGTCACTTTCCACAGCATTAAATGCCTTGGCAACCACAGCGACAAAAGATTGGTATCAAGACATCTTTAACCCGCATGCTACGTCATCGCAACAACTGTTCGCCGTTAGGGTACTAACGGTTTTCTTCGCTATTCTGCTGATCGTTGTCGGTTCTGTGACAGCATGGTATACAGTAACGCACGGCACAGACGGTATTCTCTCCGTTGTCCTCGGAATTTTCGGCTATACATATGGTTCACTTCTTGGTATCTTTCTTCTGGGTATGTTGACGCGCACTCGGGGTAACGATTTTGGCAATTGTATTGCCATGATCTGCGGATTTTTGGTCATTGCCGTCTTGACGGATCTCATCCCTCTCAACGAATGGCTAGATCTGCATTTACCCAAAATCGCATTCCCTTGGCGCGTAACCATCGGTACAGCGGTCACATTCGCAGTCGGTCTTTGTTTTCGCTCTCCCCAAACACTTCATCCTTCTCATAAACATGAACCTGTCTGACATTCGCCATTCGATCGATGACCTTGATGAACAAATCATCCGTCTCCTTCATCGCCGCTTTGATCTGGTACAACAGGTCGGGCATATCAAAAAAGAAGACAGCGCACCCATTTTCGTTCCCGAACGCGAAGCGGCTCTCTACGCCCGCATCAGCCGTCACAATGCAGGAAAACTTCCGGAAAAGGCACTCAAGGCCATCTATCGGGAAATCATCTCTTGCTCGTTCATTTTGGAAGGCAATTTCAAAGTCGCTTATCTGGGACCGGAAGGGACGTGGAGTCACCAAGCAGCCATTCAACAATTCGGCAGCAGTATTGATATGATCCCCTGCCCCGGTTTCAAAGAAGTGTTTGATGCTGTGGAGCGGGAAAATGCCTCATACGGTGTTGTACCTGTAGAAAACAGCACCTACGGCTCTGTGGCACCTGTCATGGATATTTTCGTTAACTCGCCCTTGCGCATTTGCGCCCAAATGCAATTGCGCATCCAAAACTGCCTGCTCGGCAACATCAACAGGGATGAGATCCGAACTATCTATTCGCATCCTCAAATCCTTGGGCAATGTCACAATTGGATCGAACGCAATTATCCTGACGCCCGTTTGATTGAAACAGCTTCCAGCACAGAGGCAGCCCGCATTGCGGCAGAACGTGCCGCCGAAGGTGTTGCCTCCATCGGTAGTCCGCTGGCAGCTCAATTGAACAAACTTTCCGTTTTGGAAGAAAACATCCAAGATCACCCGTTCAACAAAACCCGTTTTGTCATCATCGGCACCCAAGAAACCAACCCCACAGGGAACGATCGCACCTCCCTTTGCTTTACCGTACATCACCGTGCCGGCAGTTTGGCAGACGTGCTGAATCGCTTCAAGAAGCACGGCATCAACCTGTGGAGCATTGAATCGCGACCCTCGAGGCAAGTCGATTGGGAATACGTTTTCTATGCCGATGTTGAAGGACACGCCCTTAACGAACCGCTGAAAAGCTGTTTGCTCGATGTCGGCAACACATGTTCCTTTTTGAAAGTTTTTGGCAGTTTCCCCGAAACCTCATCGTTGTAATCTCTTCTCACAATGACGGCGACCTCGCATTTGCTGTATAAGCTTCTTCTCCTCATCGGTTTTTCGTTTCCGAAGCAGAAACTCAAGCCGCAACTGGTACAGGAAAGACGTTTTCTTGACATGCTTCATCTGGAGCTGGGGCGCAGACTATGGCGCGAAATGAGTTCCGTATCCGGCATGGAAGATACCTATTCCGTCTTAGCAGAGCTGAAAAAAACGCTTGAAAGAAACACCGCCGAATTGGATCGTTTGGAAAAACACCTCACCTCCCTGCAAGATTCCGATCAAGAGGAGGATCTTGAAGCGGTCATTCCCGGGACAGCCCTACTTCAGGAAAAGACCCAGTCGGGGAAAATGACTTTTCAAAACATCCACGCCGATCTATTTGAAGACAAGCGAAAGCTTGCCGAGCTTGAAAGTGCCTTGGGAAAAGATGATCCGCTCTGCATCAAGCGCAAAGAAAGCATCAAAGAGAAAGAAGAAAAATTAAAAGCTCTGTTGACTTCCCTCAACGTTTCCCTCGCCGAACCTGCCCACAAAGATCAGAAAATTTTGAGCGACACCCCTGCCTCGTTGCTTTCATTGCAGGAAATGGCAAAAAAAATTCAAACGCTGAAAAACGATATTCTGCGCATTGAAAATTTAATACACAGCTATTACAGCGATGTCGGCTTTTTCATTAACGAAAACATTTCATCCTTAAAGCATGAATGTCCGGCTATCCGCAGGCAGAAAAAATTCCTTTCTCTTCTGCAAGCCGTTGAAAAATCCACCACGCGGATAGAATCTCTCATCTTGTAAACGGTATAGCGGCAGTGCTTCACCGCTATGCCGTTGCGAAGCTCAGCACCGCCATGATGAGCGAGTGCTTCATTCTTCCCACTCTTTTTTGCGCCAAAGCGGGTAGCACAACATCAACAAGAAGCCCATAATCATACCACCCAAATGTCCGGCTTCTCCCCCTGCGTTCTCCCAGTTAAACACAATCACACCAACGGCAAAGCATAACACAGCTATCGCCAAAGTGCGCACTGTCATATCAACAGGCGGGAAAAGCAATTGCACACGTGCATGCGGGAATAAAAAAGCCGTTGCTACCAGCACCCCGTAAATTGATGCTGAAGCCCCGAGCAAAGGAATGAGCTTCCAGAGCCCACTATCCATCTCCAAAACCGGGGTCGAATAAAATCCCAACGCACCGATACAGGTGGAACACAGTGCGCCCCCAATTCCGCACAGCAAATAAAAACACAAAAAGCGCCCGGGACCGAAACGATCCACCACAGCTCCGCCAAAGAAGCTCAACGCCACCATATTGAACACCAAGTGTCCCAAATTGGCATGCAGAAACTGATAAGTAATCAACCGCCAAAATTGACATTCTGAAAAGCAGGTATAATAGCTATACGCACCGTACACTTCCAAAATCGAAGTCGGCGTACCTTGCGCCGTGGGGATACAGAAAACAGCCGGTATTTTCGTTGCGTCCAACAACCCGACTATGTATATGAGAACATTAATGAAAATGAGTGCTTTGACAACATCCACACTCGACCTGTTCTGCGTCATGAACATACTTCGGAAAGTAACTTCCATCCTTCATGAAAGCAAGCACAGTCTGTGTCAGCTGAAAAGACCTTTCTTCCAATTTTTCAAGCAGGTAGAAGTGGAAGCCGGTATTTTTACTCTCTCCCATGAGAAACAATTACGTATGTTTTCCTTCATAAACGTCTTTTTGTGCTGTTTTGTGTACAAATTTGAATACTTTTTCATCTGTTTTCACTCGTCCTCCAAACCCGATCCTCTTTTTTAATATTTATATACAAATAACAACCAATATATTAAAAAGAAACAAAACAAAACACCCATCTCCTTCCATTTTTCGATGCATACAGCATTCCGAATGCTGTGTCAATGTAAAAAATGAGAAATTATTGAATATCATACCTATCAAAAAAATATCCTCTTGTGAGACATATGCGAACATAAAACGCATCATATTTATTTTTAATTATATATGCATATTTTTTTACTTACAGCATTCGGAATGCTGTAATGTCCCGTTGTATCTGTATAAAGAAACAGGTTTACAAACATGAGAAAAATCTTTATTTCATCTCTCTTCATGAGTGTAGCTGTTGCGATGGGTGAAACAACCCTCACAACCGTTGCCACAATGGATGATTTGATCACAAAGGCAACATCCGTCACCGCAGAGCGAAATACGAGCTACACCAACGACACAGTCTATTCATTCTCAAACGATAAACTGATTACGGGAATCGCCGATGAAACCCTGAGCAATGTTTTTTTCAGCGGAGATCAATTCGTCACCGTTGCGGCATGGATTAAGGCTGATTCCTTAAGTAACGTACAAGCCATTTTCAGCTACGGCGGTCAAAACACCGGGATCAAGTTTACTTTGAAAAACGCTAATCTTGCGATGACCACGAAAGGCGATTGGGATTTTGCTTCTGGCTCTCAATCTGTTACTGCGGGAGAATGGACACTTGTGGCATTCACTCTTGGCGCACAAAACAACAGTTCTTCGAATTTTCGATACTACGTTTCCGAAACGGATGGTTCCTACACTCAGAATCCACTTAACGGAAGTGGGACCCCGGAAACATGGCAGCATTCATGGAAAGCCGCAAGCGGAGAGGATGCCAAATTTGCCATCGGAACCGGGAATGCCAATAGCTCTCGTGAACCGTTTACGGGAGAAATTGCAAACCTGACAATCTTTACCTCCAGCGAACTGGCAAACAACTCCGAAATTGCCAAAGCCATCGGAGCCGCGCCTTCGTTAAACGTCCCCGAACCCGCCACGGCTTCGCTTACCTTGCTGGCACTGGGAGCATGGGTATTGCGCCGTCGCCGCAAGTAACCGTCACATTGAATAGTCTTTTCCACCCCCTGTTATGCCACAGGCAAACAGGGGGGTTGTTTTTGTATACAAACAACATGCAAAGCCTTTTTTATGCGAATAAGGCGATAAAGCTTGCCGACAGAGATGTGACATGATAGCATTTTTGTGCAGTTCACTGCATGAATTTTCATGGATACAAAATTTCGCATTTCAATCGGGTCGGATCACGCCGGCGTAGAATTAAAAGAAACCGTCACAGAGCTGCTTCGCAATCAAGGTCATCAGGTACACGATGTCGGCACAGATTCCAAAGCTTCATGCGATTATTCTGATTTTGCCAACGCAGTGGCAAAGGATGTTGTGGATGGGATCAGTGAACGCGGGATCTTAATTTGCCGCACCGGTATCGGCATGTGTTTAGCAGCCAACCGTTGGCAGGGAGTACGCGCCGCCGCCTGTCAAACTCCGCAGGCAGCCATTATGTCTCGCCAACACAACAATTCCAACGTGCTGTGCATCGGTTCTGCATACGTTACATCGGAAGCGGTCGGCGAATTGATAGAAGCTTGGCTTCATGCCGATTTTGAAGAAGGTCGCCATGTGCGCCGTTTGCTGAAAGCTTCGGGAAGCTCTCTGGCTGTAAGCGATCCCGAATTGGCGGAGTTAATCCATGAAGAAGAACAGCGTCAATGCAACAATATCGAGCTGATTGCATCGGAAAACTTTGCTTCCCGCTCGGTACGGGAAGCGCAAGGCTCTGTTCTTACAAACAAATACGCTGAAGGTTATCCGAACAAACGTTGGTACGGCGGGTGCGAAGTAGTGGACAAAGTCGAGCAACTTGCTATCGACCGCGCCAAGGCAATTTTCGGTGGCGATCATATTAATGTGCAGCCCCATTCCGGATCTCAAGCCAATATGGCTGTGTATTTCTCTGTGCTGAAACCGGGTGATACAATTTTGACGATGGATCTTTCGCACGGCGGACACCTCACGCACGGCAATCCCGCAAACTTCTCGGGAAAACTCTACAATGTCGTTCACTACGGAGTCTCTCGCGAAACGGAAATGATTGATTATGACGCCCTCGAAAAGGCGGCTATGGAAATAAAACCGCGCATGATCACGGCGGGAGCCAGTGCCTATTCCCGAACAATTGATTTCGAACGCATGGGGGCTATCGCCAAAGCGTGCGGAGCTTACCTTTTTGTTGACATGGCACATATTGCCGGTCTTGTAGCGGCGGGGGTGCATCCTTCTCCTGTACCGTATGCAGATTTTGTCAGCACAACGACCCACAAATCACTGCGCGGTCCGCGCGGTGGTATGGTTATTTGCAAAGCGGAATACGCCAAGAAACTTGATTCTGCGGTATTCCCCGGCATGCAAGGCGGACCTTTAATGCATGTGATCGCCGCCAAAGCGGCATGTTTTGGAGAAGCCTTAACGCCGGAGTTCAAGAGCTACCAAAGCCAGATTGTTAAAAATGCGGCAGCCATGGCTGCCAAGATGGCAGAACTGGGATTCCGCATCGTTGCCGGCGGCACAGACAACCACGTCTTTATGGTGGACTTGCGCAACAAGGGAATCAACGGGGCCGATGCTCAGGTTGCTCTCGACAAAGTGGGCATCACCGTCAACAAAAACGCTATCCCGTTTGACTCCGGCACACCGATGAAACCTTCCGGCATTCGCATCGGTACGCCGGCTGTAACCACGAGAGGCATGAAAGAAACCGATGTGGAGCAAGTGGCGGAATTCATTTCCCGTGCTCTTGCCATTCTCGCCTCCCAACAGGTGCGGGAAGATGAATCAGCCTACGATGCGCTTCGTGCCGAAGTAACGGCATTCAACAAAGCGTTCCCCATGCCGTAATGATTTTATCATAGTTATTTGTTGATATAACAAACAGGCTCATTCCCGATAACGGAATGAGCCTGTTTTCTCCTTTTGTTGCCATGATTGACTACCACGCCCACCATTTCAATCCCGAAGGCGGCTACCTGTGTACGGCGCATCGGTCTGAATGGGATACCGTTGCCGAAACGCAGGGCATGATTCCCTGTTTCGGCATCCATCCACACTATATTCGAGAAATATCCCCTACGGTGCTAAAAGACGATTTAGAGCAATTCCTCCTTCGCTATCCTCTTGCGCAAGTTGGGGAAAGCGGTCTCGATGCAACGTCACCGTATAAACATGCGCTTCCTCTTCAAGAGGAATTTCTTGATATTCACGCCGATGCAGCTTGGCGGCATCATCGCATTTTGCAATTACACGGGACAAAAGCATGGGGAAAAATTCTTCAATGGGCAAAGAGCAGAAGCAGTAAGCTCCCATCTCTTCATCTTCATGCATGGAACGGCTCACCCGAACTGGCGAGGGAGTTCCTCAAACTGGACGTCACTTTTTCCGCAGGGAGGAGAGAATGGCAAAGTCCCCACGCGTTGCAACGATACAATCCCCTGCCCTCGGATCGCTTCTTTCCGGAAAGCGATGACAGCCCAGCCGACTGGGCAAATTCCCGTCAAAAATGGAAAGAATGGTTCATGCATTCTTCCCATTGACGCGAGGTGTTACGCCAAAGCCAATTCGCTGCGAAAATATTCAATCGTGCGGTCCAGTCCTTCATCTAGAGAGATTCGGGGAGACCAATCCAACTCTCTTTGCGCCAGTGAAATATCTGGGCGTCTTTGTGTCGGGTCATCTGCAGGCAACTCTCGTTGAATGAGTTTAGAGCCATTGTGAATGCGCGACAAAACTTTTTCGGCCAGCTCGCGAATTGTAAACTCTCCGGGATTACCCGTATTCACCGGTCCGGTGAACCCCTTGCGCGATTCCATCATGCGCACCATCGCTTCAATCAAATCATCTACATAGCAAAATGAGCGCGTTTGATTACCATCGCCGTATATGGTCAAATCTTCCCCGCGTAATGCCTGGCAAATGAGATTGCTAACAACACGTCCGTCTGCCGGGTTCATTTTCGGACCATATGTGTTAAAAATGCGAATTACTTTGATATCCACGCCTTCTTGGCGGTGATAATCAAAAAACAGGGATTCCGCACAGCGTTTCCCTTCATCGTAACAAGCGCGGATACCAATCGGATTGACGTTTCCGCGATAGCTTTCCACCTGAGGATGTACCAGCGGTTCACCGTACACTTCGGACGTGGATGATTGAAGAATGACCGCGTCATGCTTCTTTGCCAATTCCAGCATATTGAGTGCACCGAAAACGCAAGTTTTGGTTGTCATCACAGAGGCTTTTCCCTGATAAAATGGCGGCGAAGCGGGACACGCCAAATTGTAAATCCGATCAATTTTGCAATCAGGATCAAAAGGTTCAATAACATTATGTTCAACAAAGCGAAAGTTTGGATTATCCAGCAGGCTTTCAATGTTTTTCATACGCCCGGTGTAATTGTTGTCCAAACAAATGACAGCATTGCCGTCACGAATCAACCGTTCGCACAAATTGGAACCGAGAAACCCCGTCCCTCCCGTCACAAGTATTGTTTTCATGATCTTTATTCTTCTTCTACTGTTTGTCGCACATAACCAATTTCATCGCATCCCCACTCCACCACATCGCCGAGGCGAAGATACTGCGGAGGGTTCATTCCCATGCCGACCCCACCGGGGGTACCGGTCGACACGACATCACCGGGGTTGAGCGTCATAAATTCGGAAACGTATGCCACCAAGCGAGCCACCGACCACATCAGCGATGCCGTTGTGTCTTTTTGGCGTACTTCTCCGTTCACTTTGAGTGAAAGGTGCAGATTGTTCGGATTCGGAATTTCATCTCGCGTCACCAACACGGGACCAAACGGCGCAAACGTATCGCAACTTTTCCCCTTGGTCCATTGCCCGCCGCGTTCCAGTTGCCATGCACGCTCGGAATAATCGCACATCACGGTATAGCCGATAATGGCGCGAGCCGCCGTCGCTTCGTCGGCGGCATGCAATGTTTCTCCAATCACAGCAGCCAATTCGACCTCATAATCCAGTTTTTCCGCTCCTTTCGGGAGAATCACACTTGAAAGCTCCGAGCTAACCGCCGAAACGGATTTTAAGAAAATCGACGGTTCGGAAGGTTTATCGCCGCTGAACTCAATAGCATGAGATGCATATGTCTTCCCCAAACAGGCTATTGTTCCCGGCAGGACGTGAAGAGCCGATGCAACGGACACCCCTTCCCGATCGACGGCAACACCGTCCGATGCCCCCCGCGAAATCCATGTTTCTATCTCTTTGCGCAATTTTTTCGCTCCGCTCCCGGGCAACAAAGCCGCCCATATTTCCTCTTCCTGTGCGCTGACATCAATAAACTCGCGACGTTTCGGAATCCAAAGTCCGACAACGCTCTCTCCCTCATCATCGATGTAATATTGCAACCTCACAACCGTTATTATACAATGTAAAAATCCTCCGATCAAGGGTGTATTCACCCAAGAAGGAATCCCATTTTACTGTTTTTCCGAAAGACGGGCATAATTGGCAATGCCATCTTCATTGCCCAGTTTTGCCGATAAAGCGTAAAGCTCAAGCGCACGTTTCAAATCGACGGCAACACCGATCCCTTCTTCATACATTGTTGCCAAATTATTCATGGCTCGCGCATCGCCATCCGTCACGCCGGCAGAATAAAACTTCAACGCTTTCCCCAAATCTTTCTTCACGCCGATGCCGGATTCGTACATATAACCCAGATAAAAGTTCAAATTGGGCGTATCGGGGTCATTTTTATGCACCGCAAGCAATATTTCGGCAGCCTCTTCCGGCTTCACATACGAATCCATCCCCCGCAACAACATCCGCGACCATTCAACAATTGCTTCCGGCATGCGACTTTGTGCTGCCCGTTTCAACAGTCTGTACGCCTCTTTTTCGTCTTTACCGCAATCACCGTATCCTTTTTCTCGATACTTCGCCATTTTCAAATATCCCGGTGCGTAACGCATTGCTACCATACGGCGCACGACGGCACACGCCTTTTCCGGAGATGCTTCTCCTCCAAACTCACCTTCATACATGCGACTCAGCCAAAGAAGAGCATCACCTATACCCTGATCAGCAGCCCGTTGTAAATAATCTTCGGCACAATGCAACTCTTTGGCACGTTCATCAGATTTGTCCGAACCGACCAGCAAAAGGCTTTTTGCCGTGCGCATTTGCTCTTCCCAATCTCCTCGTTCCAAAGCTTCCTTGCGGAGGGGAGAATCTTCTTCCCGACTCACTTCCAATTCCAAACGAATCGTTTGCATGTCACCCAGCTTTGCGGCGCGAACGTACCACTCGGAAGGCGTCCCCGGGGTCAAATGCAACTGTGCCATTGTTCGCATGGCGGGGATGTCATCCTCTCCTGCGGCAATTTCCAACAATCTTTTGGCTTCCTTTTTTGCTTCAGTATCATCCGAGGAGACAAACTCGTAGTACCGGGCAGCCGCACCTATCTCACCTGATCGCGCACCGTATGAAAGATACTCCACCCCCTGCTTGAAAGCTTCTTCCAGTTTCTTTTTGCTTTCGCCATCTTCCATTTTGGGCAACACTTCGGCAATGAAGCGCAATGAATCCCGCATGGAATCGCACTCGGCGACGCGAGCAGCGGCAGCAACCAACTCTACCCACGCCGGATTGTTAAACAGCTCGTTCCAATCTGCCCCTTCCTCCAAACGTGATGCCAAGACGCTGTATGACTTCCCCGCTTTCCAGCGTTTCGTCCAATATTGAGACCAATGCTCTGCCACATCATACCACGGTGTTTCTTCATTACGAGGCTCCAAAAATTTATCGTAATCTTTATTCGTACCGCTACGCATTTTCTTCTGCCAATAGGCAGCCAATTCGGCAATAACAGATTCGCCGTCGCTGTTGACAGATTGCATCAATTCTTCCGTGGTCCACGCCGAGAGAGGAAGAGCAGCTTCCGCAGAAAACGAAACAGCCAAACCGCTCAAAAATAAGAAGAAAGGAACATGAAGAACACGAAGTATCATATTTCTTTTATACTAGCAGAAACATTTTGCCACAGGGAAGCATAAAGCACGTACCATCGATAAAAAAATCTCTGTCATGATCACATAAACTTTCCACAAACGAGCGAAACACGGCGTCTCATACCAAACACCACACACCACCCTCATGAAAACAACTTTATCCTGCATGTCCTTTGTTGCGCTAACGCTTCTTGGAATCTCTTGCTCACACAACAACAATCAATTAACGCCTCAAGAAAAGAATCTTCTATACGCCTCCCTGCCCTCTGCCGCCACCTCGAGTGCTCCGGGACGCCCCGCAAACTTCACGACAAAATACGTGGAAAACCTGAAGCTCGTATCAAACGGCAGTTTGCCTGTCGACACGATTTTTGCCTACTCCTTGGGCAACGGATACTCCATTAACGAAACCCTGCTTTCGGGAGCAGTCGCTTTAAACAACCCCTTGCTGGTTGACAACCTGCTGACAGTAGGAGCCGATCCCAATGTCTACGTCACAGAAGCCCCTCTTTCCATTGCCAAACGCATGAAAAATCCGGCTATCGTCACACGTCTTCAAAGCACGGGAGCTCACAGCAGTTCGCCCTCATCTTCGGCGGTCAAAGCAACAATGCCGACACGCTAATACTGTTTCAAAATCACTGCAACTGCGTTTTCCGACTTGCTTCTCAAGTCGGAAAACGTCATTCTTTCCTCATGGAAAATAACGCCATTTCGTGGGAGAAAGCATTTCGAACGCAAACGCAGGTCATGTTTTACGATACAGACTGCGGTGGCGTTGTGCATAATCTGGCATATCTGCGATGGATCGAAGAATGCCGTACCAAACTGGCTGCGCACGGAGGAATCGATTGCACGGCATTAGCGCAAGAAGGATTTTTCACCGTCGTGGTTCGGCATGAAATCGACTATGTGCGACCCGCCTGTCTGGGAGACGAAATTGAAGTCTTTGGTGTGACGGAATCGGCTGAAAAAGCATCGCTTTGGTTTCGTTTTGAAGTACGCAAAGCGAAAACGGGCGAAGTTTGCGTTAGGGCAAAGCAACGCCTCGCCCTCGTCAAAATGCCATCTGGGCGACCCTGCCGCATCCCCGATGCGTGGAAGAGCCTGTGCGTCTCGGAGAATTGACAAACGAGCATTTCTGCGCAGCTGCGTTCTAAACCTTTTTCTTTATAGCATCTGCCGTGCTTTGCAAACTGCGGAGCTCGACCATCATCTTTTTGTTGGCTCTCATAAGCTTTGCCATTCCTACCAGCAAAGCAATCGTCACAACAAAAAGATAACCGACCAGACACCATGTCAAAAATTCGAGCGTTTGCATATTTTTTTGCAGTGAAGCACGGATTTCACCGTCTCGATCCAGCCGTTTAAGGACGCTTTTTGCTGCTTTGTCAGATACCCTCTCCGCATAAGCTTCGAATTCGTCTTTCAATTCTTCCTTCCACGCGTCAATCATCGTCCCGCCCAACAGCGATTGAAGAGACGGCGACGCCTGAGCGGCATTCCTCTGATTCGCCAGCGCGTTTTGCGATTGAGGGAACGTCGAAAGATCCTCATCATCCGCATATTGTTGAAGCGCATTGCTTCCCGCCTGCAAAACATTCTGAATCAACAGTCTGCCGAAATCATCCGTTGCATTCTGTTCTGCGCACAATGAGCAGGGGAAGAATACAGCCAAAAAGAAAAAAGCGACAATTCGTTTCATACTACATGCACAATAGGCGGGGTATCCTTGTCTGTCAACTCTTAAAATGCATTTTATCCCTAACACGACAATCTATCGGTAAAAAATTCAAATCGCCATGCTGACAAGAGGAAACGTTGACCCGACATATTGCTTTATGTTATTTTTTCATTTGATGATACGTCTTTTCTTCTGTTTGCTTTTATTTGCGGTGTGCGGGGTATCGCCCTCCTGTACACGGGAAGAAGGCACATCCTCGACAATTCGTATCGGGCATTTTCCGAACGTAACGCACGTTCAGGCACTGGTGGCTCGCAACATGACACGGCACGGCGAAGGATGGTTCGAAAAATACCTTCCCGATTACAACATTCAATGGTATTCCTTCAACGCAGGGCCAAGCGCGATGGAGGCAGTCTTTGGCAAAACTATTGACGTGTCGTATGTTGGTCCCGCCCCGGCAATAAACGCATACGCCGTTTCGCGCGGACGGGAAGTACGCCTTCTCTCGGGTGCGTTGGACGGCGGTTCGGCATTATTGGCACACAGCAATTCCGACATGCGTAACGGGCGTGATTTTATCGGCAAAACAATCGGCACGCCGCAACTGGGCAACACACAAGACATATCCGCCCGCGCGTGGCTGAAAGAAAACGGATTGCACATCACGCGCGAAGGCGGGGGCGATGCGCACGTTGTCCCCACCTCAAACGCCATGCAATTGCCGCTTTTCCTGCGTGGCGATCTCGATGCCGTATGGACGGTCGAGCCGTGGGCATCCCGCATCGAACGGGAAGCACACGCCCATGTGCTGAAAGAAGATTCCGAAGCGGTCACCACCGTACTGATCGGACGCGAAGGGTGGTTGAGCCGAAATGCAGATGCGGCAGCGCGTTTTGTCAAAGCCCACGAAGCTCTCACCCAATGGGTAATCGATCATCCTGCCGAGGCGCAGCAACGCGTCACGGAAGAACTCTCTTATCTCATGCGCACGCCCATCGATTCCGCGTTGGTAACGGATTCATGGAAAAGGCTTTCCCCAACAACACGCCTCAACATGAATGCCATGGAACAATTTGTCCGCGATGCGCAAGCTTCGGGGCTGCTGGGGCGTGTCCCGCCACTCGAAGGTATGAAAGCCAACATTTCCCCATCATCATCAGATTCATGAGCGATCCCCTCTCACAGACAATCAATACCAGCAGCAGCGTTGCCGATGAGCTGAAACAGCTTCCCGCCGCCAAGCTTGCAATCGAACATGTCAGTAAAGATTTCCATTCCGCTCGCGGTAAGGTACGCGCATTGGATGATGTTTCGCTGACCATCAATGAGGGCGAATTCGTTTGCTTTGTCGGACCGAGCGGTTGTGGCAAGTCGACACTGCTGAACATCATTGCCGGGCTTGAAAAGCCGGACAGCGGCAAAGCTCTGATTGACGGTCAACCCATCGAAGGACCGGGTCGAGATCGCATGATGATGTTCCAAGAACACGCACTCTTCCCTTGGCTGGACGTCATTGGCAATGTCATGTTCGCCCTCAAGATGAAGCCAAACCTCAACAACAAAGAGAGGCTTGAGGTGGCGAAATACTATCTCTCTCTCGTCAAACTCGATAACTTTTTGCACGCCAACATTCACGAGCTTTCGGGCGGAATGAAACAACGCGTGGCGTTGGCTCGAGCCCTTGCGCCCAACCCGCGCATTCTGCTGATGGATGAACCTTTTGCAGCCCTTGACGCCATGACGCGAGAACGCCTCTACGGAGACATTCAAACCATTTGGGAACGCCGCAAGAAAACCATCGTCTTCGTGACGCACAACGTGCGCGAATCCGTTTGTTTGGGGAATCGTGTCGTTCTCTTTTCCCCGCATCCCGGGCGCATTCGCGAAGAATACCGCATCGAACTTCCCCGCCCTCGCGACATCAACAGCGTTGAGCTGGCAGACTACTCAGTACGCATTACGTCTGCTCTGAAGGGATATCAACACGCAGCCGAATCCGATTAAAATTCATGAGAAGAACTATCACAACCGTTTTGTTTTTCATCGTCCTGATTGCCGTATGGTATCTCCTGAGCCGAGCCGGCATCTGGTCTCCTTACGTCCTGCCCGATCCTGTTTCCGTTTGGGAATATCTGGTCGACCTTGCACAGAACGGTGAATTGATTGCCGCAGTATGGATTACGCTGAAACGCCTTCTCGTCGGTTACGCCATCGGCTTACTGATCGGCATCCCCGTCGGCATGCTGGCGGCTCGCTACACCGTCATCAATGATACGATCGGCGTCTTGGCTCTCGGGCTGCAAGCTCTGCCCAGCGTGTGTTGGGTGCCATTGGCTTGCATCTGGTTTGGGCAAACGGAAGCAGCTTTACTCTTTGTGGTGATCATGGGAACGTTGTGGTCCGTCATCCTGTCCACCCAAACGGGCATGAGCAATGTTTCGCCCATATTCATGCGAGCGGCTCGAACGATGGGATCGGGACCATTGCGAACCCTGATGCTGGTCACCCTGCCGGCATCGGCTCCCTTTGTCGTAAGCGGAATGAAGCAAGGGTGGGCATTTGCGTGGCGTTCGCTCATGGCGGCAGAAATATATGTGGCTGTCGTTACGGGCTTCGGATTGGGGCAACACCTACATTTCGGCAGGGAATTGCAACGCATGGATCAAGTAATCGCGATCATGATCATCATCATCCTGATCGGTCTTTTGACAGACAAGATCCTTTTTTCGCCGACAGAACGCTGGTTGCACCGTCGCTGGGGAACGGGAAAAGCCTAAAATCAGAATTAAGAAACGGAGACGCGCAATTCGTAGGGCTCTACGCGTCCGCGTGACAAACAACCTTCTGTCCATGAACGCACCACGGCGGCGCATTCTCCTTCAAATGACGGTATCCCTTCTTTCCTGAAACGCGGTGAGGCAATCCTTCGGATAGAGATCGAGCGTTCTGTTTCACGCCACATCGCATCATTGGCACGAAACAAGGTACCGGCTTCGGGTAAAAGAAGGCGAATCTGCTTTTCCGAAAGCTCAATGAGCGTCACCCCCACACCGTACAAAGCCGCCATTTGCGACAGCTCGTCTTCGTCCTCGGGCAGGAGCTCTTCTCCCAAAAGCATCAATTCCGCTTCATTGCCCCACAGTGACGTTGCCAAAGCGCGAAAGAAGGCACGGCGATTTTCTTCCGCATCGGAAAGAGGGGCTACGCAAACAGAACGAAAAGAGGGGACAGCACCCTCATCCGCAGAGTCCCGGAAACAATACGCGCCATCACACCAATACCCTTCGGGCCAAGCGACGGAAACGAGATTGGGGCGTTCCCACGATTCCGTATCGTCCTCCGGAAAAACGAACACGCCTTTCCCGTCTGCACCCTGAATACGCGCCCCCAACGCCAAAAGAAGCCGCTGTAAAGAATTATCTTCTTTTCTCACATCATCTTCGAACAAATCGTACAATGAATGTGGCGATGCTTCTTCTCCGTCTTCACGTCGCAAATAATATCCCTGTCCGTTTTCCACGCGAGCCAAACACGAATCGGGATCAAGCATCATCAATGAAAATTGCGAACGGTAGGAGCGATCGGAATACGAATCGCCTAAAATACCTCGTATGCGAGCAATCAACTCTGTTCCTTTGATTGCTTGCATCGGCGAAGCCGGCAATATGTCGGGCAAAATTTCCTGCAATTTCTTTCTGAGACTCACGTCGCGAGAGTACCAATTCAGCCTCACTGCCGCAAGCTTCATTTTAAAATTGACACACACTGTGTACGAAAACGGCATCTTTTTTAGACGAAAAAGACATTGTATTCTTGCGTCGGGCATCGTTACCTGATAGATTACCCGTAAAGTATGAACTCTTCTTGCCGTATCGCGTTGATCTTGTCTTTTTCCGCACTTTGCTCTTGTTCCCTTTTCCGTTCCCAAACACCGACAGAAACGGATCTCCCGCAGGAGCAACCCACTGTCGAACCGACGACCGCCTCCACCCTACAACCTCCCGCACAAATGGAGAAAGAAGCGACTTCTCATACAACTGAGCAGCCACCCGAACAGATGGCTGTTGAAAGCATAGCATCTGAACCGACACCGATCGACACCCGGGTCAACGAATTTTCCGAAGACGAGCAGATCGCGCCGCCGCCCCCTGCCCCTACAGCAGAACTGCGCGGGTTGCGTTCTCCCAAGATGCCTGCAGCTCTTCCAATGAGCCTTGACGGGAAAGTACAGAATTGATATGCTGGCTGTTCGCCGCTTTTTCCGTCATGCCTTCCGTTCCAAAAAATTTCGTTTCCTTCCCGTTTGAATATCACCAAGAAATAGAAATTCAAATCGACAATCTGTCAAATATGGGAATGGGCGTGGGGCGTGTGAATGATTGGGTGGTCTTCGTCCCTTTCACCTTACCCGGGGAACGCGTCCGCGCCCGCGTATTCCGCAACGAAAAAAATTGCTCGCACGCAGACCTCGTTGAGATTCTCACTCCGTCACCGCAACGGTGTCAGCCACAATGCCCTGTTTTCGGATATTGCGGCGGGTGTCAATACCAACATCTCGAATACGAGGCTCAGCTCGATTGGAAAACGGGGCAAGTGGCAGACCTTCTCCGCTTACAGGCAAATATTGAAATCCCCGTCAACCGCGCCGTTGCCTCGCCAAAAACATACAATTACCGTTCCAAGATTACCCCGCATTTCCAAAAGCCCAAAGGGGAAAAAATGGGGAACATCGGATTTCTAAAGACAGGCTCTCGCCATGAAGTGACCGACATCAAACAATGCCCGATCGCCATGGAAGAAATCAATGTCGCATTGCCCATGTTGCGCAGTATGGTTCACAAAGCCGCAGCGCAATACCGCCGAGGCGCAACACTGCTGATGCGGGCTTCCGAAGGCAGCGTCATCACCAACAGCCGCGCTGTGGCGGTCGAACATGTGGAAAACCTGACGTTCCGCTTCTTGGCTGGCGACTTTTTCCAGAACAATCCCTACATCCTGCCACTGTTCACCCGCTATGTGGCAGAAAAAGCATCCGAAGGCGGTGCGGAATATCTGGTGGATGCCTACTGCGGTTCGGGATTATTTTCACTGACTCTTGCCCGAAACTTTAAAAAAGTGATGGGCGTTGAAGTCAGCGAAAGCTCGGCAGACTGGGCGCGAAGTAACGCCCGCTCCAACGGAATTAAACATGCGGAATTCATGGCAGCAAGCGCAGAAGCAATCTTTGGGCAGGTTGATTTCCCCGCAGAAAAGACAGCCGTTGTTATCGACCCGCCGAGAAAAGGATGCGGAGAAGACTTTTTGCGTCAACTTTTCGCGTTTGCTCCCGCGCGAGTCGTCTATGTATCATGTAACCCCGCCACACAAATTCGCGATCTGGCATGGTTTCGCGAAGCGCACTACTGCGTCGTTGAAGTACAACCCTTCGACCTCTTCCCGCAAACCCGCCATCTTGAATGCGTGGTAACCCTCAAAAAACAGTAACGCCATCCGCATATGAAGGGTAATAAATTGACGCAAAGCGCAGAAGACTATTTGGAAGCCATCGGCAACATATCACAGAAGGACGGCTATGCCCTGATCAGCGATATTGCTGCCGAACTCGGCGTCAAAAAGCCGTCCGTTACGGCAGCTGTGCGCCAGCTAGCTCAACAGGGCTATGTAGAATACACCCCCTATTCACCCGTGCGCTTGACGGATCAGGGCGAAAAAATCGCCAACAGAACGATTCGCTCTCACCACACGTTGCATCATTTCCTGAGAAACGTGATCGGCATGACCGAAGAAAGAGCCAACAGTGCCGCTTGCGAAATTGAACATATTCTTACACCAAAAGAAATCGACCGGTTCGGCAAATTGCTCAAGCTCATTCAAGACGGAGGAGATATCGACAGACTGTTTCCCTTAGGCGAATAGGCAAGCCGAACCACAGCGAAATTTCCTTGCGGTAGCGTTGAAATTTTCCTTTCGTTTCACATATTGCGCAGGCAAGAATTTGCTCTTGCTTCCCGAAGCGATGCGTATATAATCGCCGCCCATCAATCATGTCGCGCCAATCTACACGGAAAGGGCATGCCGCCATGGCATCTGCCGGCATCTTGTGGGGCATTATGTCTCCTGTGTGCAAATGGCTTATCTGTAATGAACATATACCTGCCGACACACTCACCATTCTGAGGATATGGGGTGCCGCCACGTTATTTTGGCTGGTTTCCCTCTTCTTGCCCAAAGAAAAGTTGCGCAAAGGAGATTTAAAAATCATGATGCTGGGCTCATTGTGCGGCGTTTTACTGAATCAAGGAGCTTTCACGTTCGGCGTCGGTCTGACCTCACCATCGGATGCAGCTCTCGTCACTACAACGCTTCCCGTCTTTACCCTTTTGCTTTCCTTCTTTTTCTTAAAAGAATCTCTCAACGCAAAGAAAATTGTCGGGGTACTTTCCAGCGCGACAGGCGCGGCAGTGTTGATCCTTGCCAACGTTGGTAACAACGGTCATGGCAACGTATGGGGCGATCTCCTCTGTTTGGGCGCACAAATCAGCGCGGCTTGCTACTTTGTCTTCTTTCGTCGTCAAATCGCCCGCTACAGCCCGGTTACCATAATGAAGTGGATCTTCCTTTTCGGAGCTGTCTTCATCTCTCCCTACGCCATCCCGAATCTTTCTGCCGCACCTTTCGTCGGAACAACCCCGGCGACATGGTGTGGCATTGCCTATATCGTGGGCATTTCTACGTTTGTATGCTATTTACTTATGCCTGTTGCACAACGATATCTGCGCCCCACGGTGGTCAGCATGTACAACTACATTCAACCCATCGTTGCCACTTCATTGGCAATCGCTTGGAGGATGGATTCTCTCAGCATTGAAAAATTCCTTTCCGTTTTTTTAATCTTTGGCGGCGTCTATCTGGTAACCACTTCCTCAGCCCGATAAAACACTGATATTTAATATATTGCCATCACGCGAAAAGGCATCCTTCGCAGCGATACAGGATGTCCATCCGATTTTCAAACCATTTCTCGAATAAATGCCCGCTCCCATGGCTATTTTTTAATATTTGAAATTTACAATTACTTTTATCGCCTCGGCTGTAAATCGATGCTTGACTTCAACCGCAAAACAGTATAACATAAAAGACGATATCAGGACACAATAGAATTAAAATCAATCCCTTAGTTCATATCAAAGCGAAGCATTTTATGAAAAAAAGCAATTTCAGCAAAAATCTTCAAAAATTGATGAAGCGGCACGGCTACACACAATTATCCATGGCGCATGCCATCGGCATCTCTCAAGGTGCCATATCTATGTACGTCAGAGGTAAATCCGTCCCGGGAGCGCATGAATTACAATTGATGGCAGATCTCTTCGGCGTTTCGATGGATTTCCTATGGCGGCACAATTCCGATGACAAATCTCACAAAACGGCAGAATGGCAACAAATGGCATCTGACGCTCGACACGAATTGGATTGCTTGAAACGCGCCATGCAGACCTTGGTGCCGTTTATCGAAGCAAGTATGTTGAAAGCTCAGCGGGATTACACTTCGGAAACGCATTCCGGAAGCTGATCATCTTTCGTCACCTCCTGTTCTCCTCGTTTTTTCTTATCGATACTTAAGCTTCAGTATCGATCGAATTTGGTGAAACGTATCTCTCCTTTTCACACAATACGCCTGCGTTTAATTCCCGATTCTCCATTCCCGCTCCCACACCGTCCGTCTCCGACTCACAAAAAAGAATCGACACAAGCCCTGCCTGTATGGTAAATTGCGTCGACTTATGGAAAAAACACTTTTCCAAAAAATCGCTGACGGAGAAATCCCGGCGCAAATCGTATACTCGGATGACCAATGCGTCTGCTTTCGCGATATTTCGCCGCAAGCACCCGTGCATATGTTGCTGATACCGCGCAAACCGATTTCCCGAATCGAAAAAGCGACAGAAGAAGATTCCGCCCTGCTGGGGCATTTAATGCTCTGCGTAGGAACAATAGCCCGCCAAGAAGGTTTGGCGAAAGACGGATTCCGCGTTGTGATCAACAACGGACCGGCAGCCGGCGAAGCCGTTCCGCATCTGCATCTGCACATTTTGGGCGGTCGATCGTTGCAATGGCCTCCGGGTTAGGGTGAAACAAAAGGCCGTCCCAGATATTGAATAAAGCAATTCGGCAGAGGTGAGTCCCGAAAAGCCAGCATCTTTCACACACGAATGGATTAATCTCCATACCGTGGAGGTGGTTTTTGCCCACCTCAAATATCGCCTCGATTTTCTGCACAAAGGAATCGTGCGATGCCGCTATTGTACGGGTGTCATTTTTGAAGAAGAACCCAGCTACGGCGTATCTCCAAACTTTGTTCCCAACTACGAAAGCTTGGAAGAAGAAGACAGCCCCGATGCCATTCTTGTCCGCACGTCCCGTTTGATCGTGCGCATCCGCAAAAAAGACGGTGGGGTGGAATTTCTGAAGCGAGACGGTGATGTTCCTCTGTGTATCGATGCAGAAGGGATGGGGTGTCGTCTTGATGAAATGACTGGCAACAATCGCGTATGGATCAGCAAAAACATGCCGGAAGACGCCCACATCTCCGGTTTGGGAGACAAGCCGTGCGAGCTCAATTTGCGGGGACGTCGTTTGGAAATGTGGGGAGCAGATCACTACGCATTCAAGTCGGATTCTGACCCGCTCTACAAAAACATTCCCTTTTTCTTGGTTCTGAACAACGGGTTACAATACGGCATCTTTTTCGATAATACGATGCGTTCGTATTTCGATTTCGGTGTCATGGATTCTCAGCGCATTATCTTCGGGGCTGACGGCGGCTCCATGGATTACTACTTCATCTGCGGCGAGAACGCCATTGACACCGTACAGCTGTATACCAAGCTGTCCGGATTGCCGGAGATGCCGCCCATGTGGACATTGGGATATCACCAATCGAAATGGAGCTATTACCCCGCAGACGAAGTCGAAAACATCCTCAACAAGATGCGGGACGAACGCATTCCCTGCGATGCCATTCACCTGGATATTCATCACATGAAAGAATATCAGGCTCTCACATGGGATCGCCAAAAATTCCCTGATCCGCCCGCAATGATTGCTCGCATGAAAAAAAATGGGGCAAAGGTTGTTACGATTATCAATCCCGGCATTAAAATAAATCCGGACAATTATGTCTGGCGTTCCGGAATGGAAAAGAATGTCTATTGCCGACGGCACGACGGCACTCTACTGACCGGTCCCGTTTGGCCGGGGCTGTGTACATTCCCTGATTTTACCGCTCCGAGAACACGCCGATGGTGGGCCGGTCTCTTTGAACGCCAGATCGCTCAATACGGAGTACGCGGCATCTGGACAGACATGAACGAACCCGTCATATTTCCGGATCGCACGTTCCCCGGCGATACGCGGCACGATTACGATGGTTATTCTTGCTCTCACCTCAAAGCGCACAACGTCTACGGGCATTGCATGGCATGGGCCACCCGCATGGGTATGGAACGCTTTGCTCCGGCACATCGTCCGTTCATCCTCTCCCGCTCGGGATATGCCGGGATGCAAAGATTTGCCGCAACATGGACGGGAGATTGTACCTCCGATTGGGGAAACCTCAAAATGGCTAATCTGCAATGCCAGCGTATGGCTCTTTCGGGCGTTTCGTTTTGCGGGGCAGATGCAGGCGGCTTTCTCGGACATCCCACGCCGGAGCTTTTCTGCCGATGGATGCAACTGGCTGCATTTCAAGTTTTCTTCCGTAACCATACCTCCGGAGAATACGGCGGGCAAGAACCATGGATCTTTGGAGAAAAAATCGCTTCTCGCGTCCGTCGCGCTATTGAAGAACGCTACAAGCTTTTACCATATCTCTATACCCAATTTTACCGCTATACAAAAAACGGTACGCCCATCATCCGTTCGTTGTTTCTGCAATGCCATGACAAGGCAAACACTTATTGTCGCAGTACAGAATATTTCCTCGGTGATCATCTATATATCGTTCCCGTTGATAAAGAAGGGGAAGAAAAGTGTTCTATCTATTCGCCCGAAGGGTACTGGTATTCTTTGTGGGACGATACCCTTCTGCCCGAATCTCAAGATGAAGTGACGGTGAACACTCCGTTGGACTATATCCCCGTGTTCGTAAGAGGCGGTGCTGTCATCCCCCGTTGGCCGGTACAGCAATACGTGGGCGAGCAAGAGCACCCACCGATCACTTTTGATCTGTGGTGGGCACCCGATACGCGGTTGTCCAGTTCATTCTACGCAGACGGAGGTGACGGATACGGTTACAAACAAGGCGATTATCGCTTCTGCGTCTTTGAGTACGTTGGGGAAGCAAATCGCCTATATCTCACGAGACGAGACACAGGAAACCGCCCATGTGCCTATCAAACCGTTTGCCTTGCCCTACATGCATTGCCGAAAAACATCCGCAACGTCAAGCTGAATGCCGATGGTCTTTCCGTAACGCCAGAACGGGATCAACACGGCATCTGGAGAGCCAACGTCCCGGCTCTCTTTTACCGAATCGAATTAAGCTTCGATTAAAGAAAACAGAATTTATGTCCGGAGAACAGTTTCTCAAAATAACCTAACGGGGGAGCAACTGCCGATCTTGCAACCACTGTTTGGCATCTTCCGTCCATTGATCCGTAGGCTGTCCGCGTTTTTCCAATCCGTAGCCGTGTCCGCCCTTGGGATAAAGCTTAAAACAAACGGGTACACCTTTTTCCAAGCAGGCGCGTTCCATTAATTGGCTGTTTTTACAAGACACGAAATCATCTTGTGCTTGGACAAGAAAGATAGGTGGCGTTTTTGCAGTAACTTGACGTTCAACAGAACACAATTCTTCCGTCTGAGGCGAAGGTCCTTTCCCCAATATTTTATACCGTGTTCCCAAATGCGTTATCTGCGGGATCATCGTAATAACTGGGTATATCAGCATGGCAAAATCGGGACGAGCAGAAACATTTTGGAGGGGATCCCCCTTCTCTTCCGGCAATGCTTTTTCCCATAATGTGGAAGCCATCGCAGCCAAATGCGCTCCCGCAGAGAATCCCATGACGCCTATGCGATTCGGTGAGATTCCCAACGCCAAAGCGTTTTGGCGAACATACCTCAAAGCATGCCGTGCATCTGTTAACGGACCGGGGAATTTTCCAACGGAATCATTCTTTTCGGAGACTCGATATTTAACAACAACAGCCACCATCCCATTCTCTGCTGCCCATTGAGCAACAACACACCCCTCATTTTCGACAGCTTGAATAACATAACCACCACCGGGGAAAATGCACAAGGCTGTACGCTTGTCCTGTGGTTGCCAATTGGCAGGGAAATAAATCCGAAGTTGGGATTCTCCCACATCAGTAATAATACCATGGGAAAGCTCCCTTTCTTTGAGGTCAGCTGCTTTTATTCCCGTATGAATCCAGTCCGTGCAGGAAACGCCATTTTTTGTCGTTTTCACATGGGCAGACAACAAAGGCGAATCAAGCGGAGCTTCGTAGGCCATAGTCAAGGGAGCGAGTGTGCAAGCAAAGGAAAGCAATGCAATAAGGCTATTATTCATGGTTTATTGGCAAGGTTAATAATAAGTTTAACGAGGCCTTGAACAACCTCAGCAAATTGCGGATAGTCAATCTTTTCCGCCGTATCGTCTGTTTCATGATAATCATCGCAACGGAGATATGCCGTATCCGTGGCGGCAAAAGAGGGAATCCCTTCTTTCATGTATCCCCAATCATCAGACCATGATACACCGCGTGAGAAATATGGGAAAACGGCAACACGGACAGGAAAACGGCTTAAAGCGGAGAATCTCGCTGCGCTGTCCCGAGCCAATTGACGCCCGGTTCGGGTGGACATAAAGGCAACGTAATCACAACGGTCGGGCAACCCTGCCAGCCCGGCAGCAATGGCACTTTTGCGTTTGTTGTTGACGCGATGCGAATAACACCCAAGTGTTTCCAAAGAAATCATGCCAATAATTTTTTCTTTGCCCGGTTTTTTAGCCACAGAGCGAGCATGCACAACACTTCCCATTGACGATGTTTGATAAAAAGGCGGTTCTTCGTTGGCATATGCCACCAGACAGACGTCATTCAAAGAAGAAGTTGAAGCTAAGGCACGGGCGAGTTCCAACAGAGCAGCAACTCCGGAGGCATTGTCATTGGCTCCGGGAGTTCCTATACGCTCGGGGCGAGCCGGAGCGTGAGAATTCCATTTATCCATACCGACCTTAGTGTCATAATGCGCACCAACAACAAGCATTTTCGGATCGGATAACGTCCCCTTTTTGATGGCGATGACATTGTGTACTATCCTGTCCTTTACAGCACCAAACTTGTCCAAAGGCGGGATAAAAACTCTCTGCAGCGTAACGGTATACCCCATTCCTTTTAATTGCTTTTCAATATAAGAAGCTGAAGCCTCCATCGTCCCGGGGCGATAGACGTTTCGTTCCCCGATGGAATCAGCCAAATGAGATACATGCTCCTTTAGCAATTCTTCCGTTTTATCTGTATCGGGAATATCTCCGCTTCCGCAGGGAACAAATACCTTGGTACAAGCAACCGCGCAAAAACAGATTACAGCTGTCAAAAATCCATATCTAACTGCATTACGAGATAAATCCATAACAGTTTCTCTCGAGAAGAGATGGAAAGTATTTTATATGAGAATATCTTTTGAAGTCAAGCAGAAACGTTTCTCCATTTCTCATTTTTTCTCGCACAAAACAAGCTTCTCTTACACCTCAAAACAAAAAATAACAGAAGAAGAACCATGCAATCATGATCACTCCGCAAAGGAACTCCATAAGCAAACCGACAAACATCCCCACTGCAGCCCCCGCCCCGGCTTTAAAAGCCGAGAGGAAGTCCTTCCCCGCAAAAATACACTCTCCAACCAACGCACCCAGAAAGGGCATCACAAGAAACCCAATGAGCGGTATACAAAGGACACCCCCCACAATAACCCCGATGATCGCCCCCCATATCCCAGCCGCCGTGCCGCCAAACTTTTTAGCACCCATTCCACCGCATATTTTATCAACAAGCAACCCACCGACAGACAGCAATGCCAAAACAGCCCATCCCCACCAAGATACCTCATGGTTGCCCATAGCCCCTTGCCAGATACACCCCACAGCAATGATGATGACGCCGGGGATCATGGGAACCAATGTGCCGGCCAATCCTAAACCGAATAACAACAAAGTGATGATCCAAACAAGCTGTTCTGTAATTTCAAAAAGCACGTCTTTTATTAACAGAAACTTCAGGCGATGACAAGGACCTGATGCGACTTTTTTATAATATCGCAACTTTGTGCCTTATTTATGCTTACTGACGATAAAAAATGCAGTATAGTGGCATCAGCTAGTATACTTGTCCCACACAACAGCCTCCGACAGAATTGTCTCTCTGTCGTTTTTTGTCTTTTAAATGTATATTCGGCATTGTTTATTTTACGAGACCCCTCGTTCTTAAGAGCAAAAGAATCACGAACAAGATTTTTTCGAAATATTTTCCATGCAATGTCTCAAAGAACTTCTTTCCACTCGAACAAAACGGCTTTGCCCGCCTTCAGAGGAACAGGCAATCCGCTTGTGCAAAGTTCTTCAGCAGAAGAGAGGAGTGGGACAGAATCCGATGCGAGCATATCCGAAAAAATGTATTGTTTTTGATTTCCCAACCCGCACCATTCCTGCGCATGCATCGGAATATGCACGGTTAGCCCATCAAAATCGCAATCCGGGGAAAGATTACATACAACGAGAACCGTAGAACGCGATTGCCAATCGTGACGAATGAAAGCAAACACCCAGTGTCCAGATACGGTTTCCCCGTCTACGCGACCAAAGCTGAAGTTAGCTTGGTTTGCCCAATTCAAGCCGTAGAAAAGCCCCGATGCCAGCGCGGGATGATGCAATAAGGGCATGAGGCGGCTGTAAAATCGGCGCATAGCGCGTTCATCGTCCATCAGAGAAGATCCGTCATACTTGCCGTGGCAACTCCATCGGGAGAGACGAGGCAGGCAGGTATAATCAAAAATGCTGGTACGTCCGTCATGCCCGCCATATCCCCCCGGACCTTCGGCGCGTTCCCCCACTTCCTGCCCGTTGTAAAAGAGCAGCGGGCCGCGAGATGACGCATATGCCGCCACAGCGGCAGCTTGAAATACTTTTTCCCCATAACCGCCCCAGCTTTGCGGAGAGCAAATGCGTTGCTCATCGTGGTTTTCTAAATAACGTACACCGCCGATGAACAGGCGATCATCGTTTTTGTTGTATTGATCCAAATCATTTGCCCAGCGACCGCTGTCGTACAGACCGTGGAAAGCATGAAATGTTTCTGCATCGTAAACACCGATAAATCCGCTGTCGAGCAACGCAGTAAGAGCGTCCCCTGATGTAGTGCGCATATGGTCATTGTAGGCTTCTGCCAAAAAGACAACGGAAGAATTGCGTACGCGCGCACGCGCAATTGCCCATTTCCAAAATTGAGCGGGTACCATTTGCGCCATATCGCAACGGAAACCGCCTACGCCACGATCTTGCCAAAAAGCAAGAATGTCATCCATAATTTGCCATGTACGCGGAGTTTCGCAACGGCGAGAAAGCCATCCGGGCAAGGAATGCATGCCTTCTTCTCCAATGGTGTAATCCCAGCCATAATTAAGTTTGACGGTTTCGTACCAGTCATTACGCGAAGGCTCCCATGTGGCGGCATTGTTACCGGTTACCTTGCCAATGTTTTTTTCGGGTTCGAAAAGACCATCAGGCAAACGCAAGGGAGGACCGCCTCCGGTTGCGTTGGGCGAAAGATAATAAAATGAATTGTCCCGCGCGGCAAAAACTGATGTATTGTCGTGCAAGCCAAAGTTTTTTTCGGGACAAACTTCGGAACAGTATGCGCGTGAAACGTGGTTCGGAACAAAATCCATCATCGGGATAAGCCCCAATAGCGTACAGCGTTTGAGAAGATCTTCGTATTCTTCCATTCGACGGGAAGGATCTTCTGCCAAATCCGGACAAACATCAAAATAATCGATTACCGAATACGGACTACCCGCTTTCCCCTTGACGATGCATTGAGGTTGCGAAGGCAAATCGGGATAATCGGTTTGTGTGGCATGGCGTAGTACGCCCGTAAGCCATATGTGGGTAAACCCCATGCGGGCGATTTCATGCAGAGCAGCATCCGTAATATGGTTGAATTTACCACATCCGTTTTCTTTGACGGAACCCCATTCGTTCCCATTTTCCCGAAAATTGGAAAAATGGCGTACAAACAGCTGATATACTAACGGTCTCATTTTGCAGATCGGGCGTTTTTGGTTAAAACCCACGATTGTTGGAGTTTTTGAGCGACCGCGCGAGTGACTTCTCCGGCAACTTCATGTACGGTTATCGGCATCACAATATACCCGTCTTCTTCTTGAGCATGGAAATCTTTTTGCAAGACAGCAAAAAGTTCTTCCCGACCATCCAACGGAAAAGAGAGAGTAAGCTTCCCATCAACGAAACGCGTATCTCGCGTGAGAAGTGTTTCCCCCTTTGTGGCAAATTTTCCCTCCGGATTTTCGTTGGAGTAGTGTACCGATAACACGAGATCCGGATTTTTTGCGGTTAAAGCATCCGCGTTTTGTTCCTCTGCGGATCGATCAACGGCATCGGAAGAATTTTGACGCACGATCTTCCATTCCAGCTCAGTCATGGAGCGGCACACCAAATCTCCACGAATCACCACGGATGTTATTCTTTCGGAACGAATGCAAATATTGGAAACTTCCCAATATCCTTTCCCGTAATCGAAATGAGCATTCCATCCCGCATCGGTGCACGAAACGGCACGAAACGTATAGCCCCCCAGAAGGGAATCAAGCATCACTAAAAGAGGAGCGTCTTTCACGGTGAATACCCCGCGAGATTCCATTTTGAAGTCCGCCTGCCATGAAGACGGTGTCAGGGCGTCTCCACAAATCGTCCCTTCTATATCAAAACTTCCGTCAATAATACCGGGTGAGAGGCGAGAGGGCGACAAGCGGTTCAACGGCACACTACACATGCTCGCCTTCAACTTCATCACGGGGATATTTCGATCATCGCGCACTATTTCGCCGCTGAGGACAACGGGCGTTTTCTTATCCTTGCCGATATGCGCATGGCACGACTCGATGACCATTCTCCCGTCTTGATGAATAATCACTTCAGCAGAAACTAATTTGCCTAAACCTGCCATGGCACTGCGAATTGTACCGTTCGTCAACATAAGCCGCCACTGCCCGTTTTGATATTTTGCGGTGCATTGCGCATGTTCGATACTGTCCGATTCTCCGGGGTCTCCAACACAAAGGCTGAACGACTCAATTGTCAGTTCGGTAATCTTCGGAGAAGCAAAGAGTGGAATCAAAGCGTTTTCGTTGATTTGTGCGTGCGACTTTTTGACACTCTCTTCATCAGTGTACTCTTCACGTACCGATGCCGATTCGACAGGTTGTTCAACAATCGGCTGAAGAGCGATTGACAAAGAGTAGAGCGAAAGGCTGTCCGCTTCCCACTTTTGGAACACCCCCGTCGACATTGATGACGCCCCTTCTATTTTATCGGCTCTCAATTCCGAAAAAAACGATTTCGCCCCCCCCCTCAACACCAATTTCGGAATGCACCAATCTCCAAACAAAGCGGGACTCACCTCAAGCGTCACGGAATTTTCGGGAAGCATTAAGGAGCTTTCCAAAGCCCGAGCGGCTTCACCCGTGAACTTCGTCCCTGTCATGTAGATCATGTTAAAGACAGAAAATGCAATGAAGGACAAAAACACATAAAAAGACAACCGTATCAACATTTTACTGATCCGCGTGAAGCGATATTCTTCACCCATACGCCCCAGCAATCCGAATTTGAACTGATTTCGCAAATTCTGATGATTCAGCCACTCATCCAACATTTGGGCCAAATCTTCCCGATCATCTTGAACAGCCATGCATGGACAGATTACCACAAAACAGCCTCGGTGCAAAGAAAAACAAACGAATAGGAAAGAGAGCTCACGATGCTTACATAACAAAAAACGCATTTTTACCGTTTTCAGCACTGGATAAACCGTAATACGCCCCCGATCTTTTATCCGAAAATTGTGTCATTGAGCTTTCCCTGCTTGCGTTTTGGCGTTTTTTCGCGCATGATGTGGCGGCGCACGGCGTCCCTTGGCAGGTGTGCAGTCTTTGCCGAAGGGCTCGTTGTCCATCATGCAGCATTTACGTTCAATCATTTTATGGAAATAACCATCAATAAGCCGACGTCCTGCTCGGCCACACTTCAGGCGACTGTTTCCGCAGCCGATGTCAACACACTTAAAGACTCCATCCTCGCCTCTTATGCGCAATTCGCCAAAATTCCGGGCTTCCGTCCCGGAAAGGCTCCGAAAGCAGTCATTCTCAAACGATATGCCGAAAACATTAACGAAGAATTGACGGGGCGTTTAACGGAACAAATCAATCAAAAAGCACTTGAAGAAAATCCCGAATTGAAAGTGCTTGATTTCGGGGAAGCCGAAACAGCCGTGCAGGAAGACGGTTCTTTCACGCTCACATCCACGTTGACCATTGTTCCCGATTTCGAATTACCCGAATACATGGGCGTATCGGTTACCCTGCCCTCAACCGAAGTAACGGATGCGGACATTGACAAAGCATTGGAAGATTTTGCCAAACAGAGCGCAAAGTTTGAACCGGCGGACCGCGCCGCAGCAACAGGTGATGTTGTTGTGATCGATTTCAAGACAACTGTCGAAGGCAAACCGACTGCAGAAGTAGCGGGCGATGCCGCAGGCTTCCTTGCCGGGCGTGACGGGCACTGGGCATTCTTGGAAGAAGACAAGTTCCTCCCCGGCTTCACTGAAGCCTTGGTCGGTCTTTCTGCCAACGAAGAAAAAGACTTCTCGCTGAATCTCACCGATGACTTCTTCATTAAAGAATTGGCAGGAAAACAGCTTGATTTTCACGTTAAGGCGACGGAAGTGCGCGAAAAGCATGTTCCCGAAGTGACGGAAGAACTTTTCGCCGGCGTCTTACCCGGCAAGTCAATGGAAGAAATCCGTTCGACCGTAGCCGAAAACCTGAAACACGGCAAAGAATCATCGAATGCCGAAGCATCTGCGGATCAAATCACCGATTTCCTTGCAAAAGACCTTTCCTTTGATTTGCCCGAAGATCTCGTTGAACGCGAAATCCAGCAAACCGTGCGCCGCAAACTAATCGCTGCTGTCCAATCCGGCGAAAAGGTGGATGACGGAATTGTATCTTCCATGCAGGAAGCCTCCCGTGAAGAAGCCAAGAAAAATTTGCGCGTCTACTTCGTCATTCAGGAAATCGCCCGTCGCGAACACATTGACGTCACCGATCAAGAAATGATCACCGCCATTTCGCGCATGGCCGCCCAAGAAAAAGCAACCAACATCAAATCATACATCAAGAAGTTGCAACGCGAAGGGCGCATGCAAGGCATTCGCCTGTCTCTTCTCACTTCGAAGACGATCGACTTGCTCGTTCGCAACGCCAAAGTGACCACAGAAGGAACGGAAGCAACGTCTGCCGAATAAGTCAAATTGTTATTCTGCCCGGGAGTTGAGGTATCCCCTTGCTCCCGGGTTCACATTTCCCAACACCAACAAATAGCCAAATGACACCGAAAAACTATTATATTCCCACAGTAATCGAACAGACTGGGCAAGGAGAACGCGCCTATGACATCTATTCTCGTCTGCTTATCGACCGCGTGATCTTTTTAGGCACTGAAATTGACGATACCGTTGCCAACTCAGTCATTGCCCAATTGCTATTTTTGCAAATGACCGCACCGAAGAAAGATATCCATCTTTATATCAATTCACCGGGCGGTTCGGTAACAGCTGGTCTTGCTATTTACGATACGATGCAATTTATCTCGTGCGACATCAACACATACTGCATCGGAATCGCCGCTTCCATGGGATCCGTCCTTTTGGCGGCGGGGACAAAAGGAAAACGCTTTTGTCTACCGAATTCGCACGTCATGATTCACCAAGTGCGCGGAGGTGCTTCGGGAACGGCTGCAGACGTCGAACGCACCATCAATTTTATGTTCAGCTTAGACAAACGCCTGACTTCCATTCTTGCCCATCACACGGGCAAACCCGAAGACGTTGTCAAACGAGATCAGGATCGTGACAATTACATGACGGCGGAAGAAGCCCTCTCATACGGACTTGTCGACAAAATACTGACCCACAAGCCTCTCGATACGGACAAGAAGAAATAATCATTCTCATTCATGTCTCAGTCTTCCCCATCTTGTTTGCTCTGCGGGCAATCCATCGGAAATGCTCGTCCCGGCATCGACTGCGGATCGGGAATCCATATCTGCTACCCCTGCGTGGAAGCACTCACCGATCACATGTTCCGCAGCAATGTCGGACAAATCGCGGCCGACCGCATCGGGCAGCAAATTTTGAGCATTCATCCGGAAATGCTGCCGCGCCCGACCTCGAAAAACGAAGCATCCGAACTGGAAATCGAAACAATGCCTCTTTCCAATTTGCCCACTCCCGAACAGCTCAAAGCGGAGTTGGACAAATACGTCATCGGTCAAGACTTAGCGAAGAAAACGCTCTGCGTGGCTGTTTACAACCATTATCTGCGCCTCCGCCAAGAAAAAAACAGAGATGAAGTGGAAATAGAAAAAGCCAACATTCTTCTGGCCGGACCAACGGGATCGGGGAAAACCCTTCTGGCGCGCACCTTGGCGCGTATTCTCGACGTTCCTTTTTGCATTGTCGATGCAACCACACTCACCGAAGCCGGCTACGTGGGTGAAGACGTTGAAAACATTGTACTGCGTCTTTTACAAGCCGCAGACATGGATATTTCAAAAGCAGAGCGCGGCATTATCTATGTGGACGAGATCGATAAAATCGGTCGTAAAACACAAAACGTCTCCATCACACGAGATGTCTCCGGCGAGGGGGTACAACAAGCCTTGCTTAAAATCGTGGAAGGGACGGAATGCAATATTCCACCCAAAGGGGGGCGAAAGCATCCCAATCAGGAATACATTCGCGTCAACACGCAAAACATCCTCTTCATCTGTGGGGGGGCATTCGTCGGTTTGGCAGATATTGTCCGCAAACGCCTCGGCGCAAGTGTCATGGGCTTTGCAGCCGTTGAAGAAAGCATAGATGGTAGCGAAATACCCGAAGAAGAAGCTCTTTCCCGAGCCATGCCCGAAGACTTCTTCTCGTTTGGAATGATCCCTGAATTAATGGGGCGTTTACCAATTTTCAGTCCTCTGACTTCGCTTTCGGAAGACCAGCTGGTTGATCTTCTTACTAAGCCCAAAAATGCCCTGGTGCGCCAATATGAAAAACTGCTTGCTATGTCTGATGTCAAACTCACAGTTGAAGAGAACGCGTTGCGGGCCATGGCTCGCCAAGCCATCGAACACGGCACAGGAGCCCGCGCTCTGCGCTCCATTATTGAACGCATCATGCTTGATGTCATGTACGAAGCCCCTGGCAACAATCGCGTCAAACAAGTCACCATTACCGAAAAAGTCGTTCTCGGCAAAGCGGCACTCAAAACGGTCAGCCACCGCAAAAGTGTCCCTTCGGCAAAGAAAGAAGATTCGGATCCGTCCCGTTCATGATTACGTTGGGCATTGAATCATCGTGCGATGAAACAGCGATTGCCGTTATGAGGTCAATCGAAAAAGAATCGTCGCCCGAAATTCTTTGCTCACTGATCTCATCGCAAATTCCTGTACACAGGCTGTATGGCGGTGTTGTTCCCGAGTTGGCATCACGTAATCATTCAGCCTGTTTGCACGGGTTGTTGCATGAGGCTCTTGCAACTGCCTGCATCAGCATCAATGATGTGGATGTTTTTGCCGCCACGGCAGGACCCGGTCTCGTCGCGGCCTTGCTTGTGGGATATACGGCAGGCAAAGCATTGGCAACGGCTGCTCACAAACCCTTTGTGGCGGTGAACCACCTCGAAGGGCATCTCTTTTCTCCCTTTGTCAAGCAAAACGGCGGTCTGCGCCCTCATTTGGGCTTACTGGTTTCGGGCGGACATTCCCTGCTTGTCGATGTACGTGGAGCAGGAGATTACCGTTTGCTTGGGCGTTCCCTTGACGATGCTGCCGGCGAAGCATTCGACAAAATCGGCAAGATGCTTGCTCTGCCATACCCAGGGGGACCGGAAATTGATCACTTGGGTGACATGGGGGATCCGAACGCATACGATTTACCGCGCCCGCTAATCCATTCTCACAACCTTGATGTTTCCTTCTCCGGGCTTAAAACGGCTGTTCTCTACCTGTTGCAAAAGCTCGCTCCGAACGGAGATCCGCACCATCTTTCCCAACAAACCATGGCAGATTTGTGTGCTTCGGCACGCCGCGCCATTGTAGATGTCTTGACAGAAAAGGCTATTATCGCGTTGCGGCGCACCGGACATCGCACGCTTGCCGTCTCAGGCGGAGTTTCCTGCAACGCCGAACTTCGTCGCCAGCTCACTTCCCGTTGCAAACGCGAAGGCGTTGAACTGATTCTCCCACCCCCTTCGCTGACAACGGATAATGCAGCCATGATCGCCTTCGCAGCTCTTTTGAAAGCCCGCGCCGGCATTTTTTCTTCTCTCGATCAACCGGTCGATCCGAACCTTCCCTTGGCAGGAGTGCAAAATCGCGCTTGAATCGCAGAGTTACTTTTGATATTGTACCGCACATTGTTCCTTTTATCAGTTATATAAATATGATACATTTGCCCTCCAATCTCGGAAAATTGATTGTGTTTGAAGGAATCGACGGTTCCGGCAAATCAACCCAATCCCGCCTGCTGGCGCAATGGCTGGGCGAACACGGCATCACCTGCGTGGAAAGTTTTGAACCGACACGCGGCACATGGGGAATGAAAGTACGCCAAGCGGCGGCGCAGGGCGAACGTTTACCTTTGGAAGAAGAAATAGAATGTTTATTGCAAGATCGGCGCGAACACGTGCGCAACCTCATCGAACCGACATTACAACGTGGTGAATGGGTTATTCTCGACCGCTACTATCTTTCGATGATGGCGTATCAAGGTGCTACGGGCTACAATGTAGAACAAATTCGCGAAATGAACGAATCGTTCTCCCCTCTTCCCGACATTGCTTTTTGGCTGGATATTCCGATTGAAACGGCTCTCAACCGCATGGAACAACGGGGGAACCTTCGCGATGCCTTTGAAGACGACTCCTTTTTGACTGCTTGCCACTCCGTATATTCTTCTCTGGACATGCCTTGGTGGCGGCGTATTCCCTCCATCGGTACGGAAGAACAAATACACCAAGCCATCGTGGATACTCTTTGCAAAGAGTTTGAAATGTAAAGTAGCAGCCAAAACTCATCTTGCCGCAAAACCGTCATTGACTTACCGTGCCGTTTCGGGCAAGATGGGCGTCAGAGAATGAGTACTTACGGATTTTATCGCGTTGCCGCCGCCGTTCCTCAATTGCGAGTAGCTGATGTGGATTATAACGTGCAGGAAATTTCCGCCTGCTGTCGCCAAGCGGATCAAGAACAGACAACTGCTCTCGTTTTTCCCGAATTAAGCCTTACCGGGTATTCCTGTGGCGATCTTTTTCATCAAAAGACATTACAACAAGCCGCCTTGCAAGGGCTAAAAAAACTGACAGATCTCACAAAGGAATCTTCCTTAATCATTATCGTTGGTCTTCCTTTACGTGTCAATGATGCATTGTACAACGTTGCCGCAATCTTGCAAAGCGGACAGATTTGCGGATTTGTTCCGAAGAGTGTTTTGCCGAATTATCGGGAATTTTACGAAAAGCGTCAATTTACTCCATCGTCTCATTTACGCCAAAACTTTTTCCTCCTTGACGGGAAGCAAATCCCTCTCGGAACGGATTTGATCTTTGAAGACGAATCGGGAGATTTTCGTTTTGGTATCGAAATTTGTGAAGATCTTTGGAGCATCACCCCTCCCAGTTGTTCGCTAACACGCGAAGGTGCCTTGCTGATTTTTAACCCATCAGCAGGAACGGAGCTTGTCGGAAAAGCGGAATATCGCCGCAATCTGGTGTGCCAGCAAAGTGCGCGTTGTTTGGTCGGCTACGTCTTTGCTTCAGCGGGTGTTCACGAATCAACGCAGGATGTGGTGTACGGCGGGCATGCCCTCATCGCCGAAAACGGACGTCTTGTTGCAGAAAACGCCCGTTTTGATCGCCAAAGCAACATCATTTTCTCAGATATCGATACAGACAAACTGGCGGCAGCTCGTCTCAGCGAAAGTTCATTTAATGCCTTTCCCCTTTCGGGAAAAACGCCATATCGCCGTATCCGGCTCTCGCACACGGTATCGCCCGATACCCCACAATATTTTTCCAATCCCGCATACCCGTTCCTGCCCAACGAAAAAGACAAAGCGGGACGCTGTGAAGACATTCTCGCCATTCAATCCGCAGGTCTTGCCAAACGCATCGAGCATACCCATGCGAAAAAACTGGTCATCGGCGTTTCCGGAGGACTGGATTCCACCTTGGCGTTGCTGGTCACCGCCCGTGCCTGTCATATGCTTGGCATGCCAACGTCTGCCATAATGGCTGTCACCATGCCCGGTTTCGGAACAACGGGACGTACCTATCGCAATGCCATCACATTGTGCCAACTCTTGGGTACGGAGTTGTTGGAAATCAATATCAAGGAATCCTGTTTGATTCACTTCCGCGACATCAGGCATCGTCCCGAAGAACGCACCACAACATACGAAAACGTCCAAGCGCGCGAACGGACTCAAATTTTGATGGATCTTGCCAACAAACACGGCGGCATCGTTATCGGCACGGGCGACCTTTCGGAAATTGCGCTCGGGTGGTCCACCTACAACGGCGATCACATGTCTATGTATGCCGTCAATTGCTCTGTGCCGAAAACGCTCATTCGATGTTTGATCGAACACGTTGCCGCCGATTCTTCTCCCGAACAAGCCACCGTGCTGGCAGACATTAACGCCACCCCCGTCAGCCCGGAGCTGTTGCCGCCAACGGTTGACGGAAGTATTGAACAAAAGACGGAAGACATCCTCGGACCGTATGATCTGCATGATTTCTTCCTCTACCATCTGATCAAATACGGTGCTTCTCCAGATAAAATTCTCTATTTGGCGGAACGGGCATTTGACGGAAAGTTTTCATCAGATTTCATCCGCAAAACGCTAAAAACATTCCTTTCCCGTTTCTTTTCGCAACAATTCAAGCGTTCCTGCATCCCAGACGGGCCAAAAGTCGGCACAATCGCTCTTTCTCCCCGAGGCGATTGGCGCATGCCGAGCGATGCTCATGCAACCGTTTGGTTGCAAAGCATTGCTGATTGACGATGGCTTCACCGCAATTCGCACCAAAGCGCGCGGTGGTCTCCGGCTTTCACGCCATCGTTGTCTTCTTCGGTAATCCCCAATGCATAATCTCTTCCCATGCGCGATGAGAGCGTTTTGTTGACAAAGATGTGGTCGTATACAAAATATGAATGCCCAGCTGCATAATAAAGCGTCCATTCCTCACCGTCTTTGTCCATAGGACTCAACCGTCGCAATGCCCCGGCTTTACCGATTCCTCTGCTGATAATTTGCACGGAAGGCGAAGTCGGGGAATCGTTAAAATCACCAAATAACAACAGAGGGATCTTTGAATTCTTCCGTTGAACCTGATGCACATAATGCGCAACCGTTGTCGCCTCTCGCCTTCTCAAACTGTCTGCAGCTGCGGGATCATCCGAAACCTTCGATTTCAAATGTACCCCAATGATGCGGAAAAGCCGCTCGTCTTTCGTTTTGAGCGTCACGTCCAAAATTCCTCTCAACATGGTTCGTTTGTGTTCTCCATACAGAATTTGATTGGCTTTCGAATTATTCCGCACAATTGGTATTCGGGAGAGTACCGCCAAGGCTCGATCCTCTCCCGCCCGTTCTAACACAAAATATTCCGAATAAATTAATCCGCGTTTTTTTAAACGTTCGCGCAAATCCGCAAGTGCGGCGTATCCCCCCATTTCAATCAACCCTACCACATCAGGATTTTGTGAAGCAATCACATCGGCAACGGCTTCTTTTTTTTCTTTCGATTTCCAGTATATCCGGTACGTACTGCGACGAGCATCCTGTGGCACAAAATAATTTTGCACATTAAACATCATAAAACGGAGTGGATCGCCGCTCTTTGGGATATTGGCATGTTCCGTTGTAACTTCATCCTTTTCTTGAGTAATGACGGCTTCTCTCTCCGAAAAATTAATTTCTCCGGGCGAAATCGCAAACGCATTCCACAACGCGACAATGGTGGAAACGGTAAGGATAAATAATAACAAATCGGGTCTTTTCCACATTTCTTTTACGGCATACGTCCCTTTACCCATAACGAAAGATTAACACATTCCGTTCTTTTGTCAATCATAGCGCAACAAGAGAGAATAAGACTCCCTTTATGCTTGCAGAACGGTCAATATCAGGCATCATAAGCACATGGGATTGTTTCAAGATCAGACGGATTCACTTTCAGAACTGCGACGATTGGCGGCATTGGTGCAAGATCCCAACCGCCTTCACGAAATCGGCAAATCGCAATGGCCCTTGGCGATGATTTCCTACGGGCTTGCCACCTGTAACGACGAAAGTAACTTTGATTACAGCCTTGAAATATACCCGCATTTTGTCTCTCATTCGCAACCAACGGAACGTCTCCGCACACTTCGCCAACTCAGCGAATTTATTACGCGACGCAAAGGTGATGGATGGCGGGCTTTTGTCAACTTTGCCTTGGCTGACCCTCATGATGAAATTCGCCGCCATGCCGCCTTTTTAACCGCAACTCTGGTTCCCTCAACGGACAGCGAAGAATTCTGCGGCATCAACGAAGTACTGCATCTTTGGCTTATGCCTCAGCGAGAAGGACTCCCCTCTTCCACTCCACTCATAGATGCCGTTCTCAGCCTGAGCGACAAACGTTTTTTGCCGATTTTGACAAATCATCTTGCAGCCGTCTCACAAGAAAAACTATCCCGCACATTGGAAGAGCTGAATACCTCGCTCAATATTCTCTCGGGAGAATGGTTGCTTGCTTGCCTTGAGACTCACACGGAAACAGCAGAAGGCGTTTGCTCGGCATTTTGCCGTTTGGCACGTCAGACAGAGCAAGTTCTTGATCTCATCTTGCCGCTCCCTTCATGGCAATTTCAAAATCCGTCACCCCAGCCGCTTCACGGATGGACGCGTTCGGAATATTTTCCGCGTATCCTGCCCCGCATTCAAGACAAGCTCTCTTCCGAACAAATTGAACGCATGAGACAAGCGTTTATCTGATTTTCACGTTTCCGGAAATAAAAAACTCGGTTGAGCCATGGTGGCGAAACCGAGTTTTTTCGTTTGCCTGATCTCGCAATGATCAGTATTGATAATTGACGTAGAACTGGAATTGCCCGCCATCATCAATGGCATTATTCGTCTGCACCGGAATGGCGTAGTCGATAGCCAAGGGACCAATGGGCAAATTCAAACGCAAACCAACACCGTAATCGCTTGCCCATTTCCCTGCACTGAAGTCAAATGCATCTTGATTGACGAAACCGGCATCATAAAAGAACGCAAGTCGCACTGATTCGACAATCGGCACGGTATATTCAAACTGCATGTAGAAGGACGAACGCCCACCCGCCGTTTCATCGCCGGTAACGGCGGGATCGTAGTAGCCCACATCGCGATATCGGAAACCGCGCAAGTTGTTTTGCCCGCCCAGATAGCAACGTTCAAAGAGCGGAACTTCTTCCGATCCCTTTGTCGTATCAACTGTTGCAGCACCCGCTTTGATGCTGAAAATAGTATCCCATGCCAAGTTCCAATACTTGGACGCATTCATACCCACATTGTATGTCTGCACCGTACTGCCCGGGGTAGTCCAGCCAAGCAAAGCTTGAAAGTTCCCGCCTTTGCGCGGCATGATCACGGCATCTCGCGTATCGTAATCATACGAAATTTCCACATGGCTACGATCAAACTCTCCGCATCGTTCACGGAAATAGCGCGTGGCTTCTCCGGTTGCGTCCAGCTCATAACGCTCCAAGCGGTATTCCAATTTCACAGAGCTTAAATCCGAAATGGCTTTGCGCAAAAATACGGAAAAACCGTAGTTTCGCTGGTCGTAGTAATCAGACATGTACGTCGATTTGCTAAAATAAAGCTCCGTACCCAATTGTAATTTACGATCGAGAAACCACGGTTCCAACAATGAAACATTCGCAGCTTGATATTCCGTACCCAGTTTGCCAGAAATCGTCAGGCGTTGCCCGCCCCCTACAAACGAATTCCAATCTGTAATATCAAAGTTGGATTGCGTTATGGTCGTGTACAGATAAACATTTTCAACCGTTGAAAAAGCCAAACCAAACGTCAAAGAACCGGTCTGTTTCTCGTGAACCAAAACGTTAATGTCACGATATCCGGGCGTTGCGGAAGCGGTTTGGGACACATTAACTGCATCAAAATAGCCCAAATTATCCAAGCGTTTTTTCGATGTTTCCAAGTCAACGGAATTGAGATTATCGCCCGATTTTAAGGGAAGCTCCCGCAAAATAACATGCGGTTTTGTCTTCGTATTCCCTTTCAAATTGACGCGTCCGACACGGTATGCGCTACCTTCTTCAATGTCGTAGCGAATGTTAATCAAGCGACGCCCTTTCGAGTCTACACCCGCTTCCTGGATATCGGGGTTGATTTGAGCATCGGCATATCCGCGCGATCCGTAGTAGCTGCGAATCATCGTCACGTCATCCACCACTTTTTGCAACGAGTAAATATCGCCATCCAGCATGCTCAAGCCAGGTTCCAATTCCTTTTGGGTAAAGACATTCATCGCCCCGAAAGACACATGATTGACCACATAGCGCGGACCTTCTTCAATAAAGATCTTCATGTGCAATTTTTGATCGTTGGGCTTGCCGTAATTTGCATACTGAACATTGCGCACTTTCATGCGCAAAAAGCCATGGTTTTGATAATGCGTCTTCAATGCCGCCAAGTCATCTTCCAGCTGTTCGCGATCAATTCGCCCCGATTTCGTAATCCAAGTAAAAAGCCCCTTCTCCTTGGTCTTCATAATCGTGCGAAGCTGCTTGGAATCAAAGTATTTGTTGCCTACAAAGGAGATATCGGTCATATTGACGCGAGGACCTTCATTCACATCAAAAAGGAGATCCACAAATTCGGGACGTGCCGTTTTGATTTTTTGCCATTTGACTTCCGTATCGGGATAACGCGCTTCCTGATAAGTTTTGATGATATTGGCGCGGGCTTCGGATAAGTTTTTGTCACTCAGAACATGCCCGCCAACAAGCTTTGTTTCTTCCGAGAGTTCATTTTGAGTAAACTCGTAATTCCCGCGAAAGCCGACACCGCCCAAAAGCTCGGCTGCCGAAACTTCGAAAATAACATGTAAGCCACCCGACTGCTCTTCAACCGCTACACGCGTATCCGGATCGACAAGCCCTTTTTTTATCAAGCGTTCCAAGTCGGAATTGATTCGCGAAGAAGAGTACTTCATCCCGGATCTCGTCGACACCATGTCCTGAAGGCGTTCCGTGTCAACCGTGCGGTTTGACGTCAAATATCTAATGGAAACTTGGGTGATTTTTTTACCTTCCAAATCCCGTTCATTGGCAAAGACGCCGCTCCCCCCTCGGAATTCTTTGTTCAATTCCGCTTCGGAAAGGATCTTTGTTTTATCACTGCTCGCCGATGGCTTCAGCACTTCGCCGATGCTTGCTTCCTTTTCACCGTTTTTATTTTCTTCCGATGGAGAAGCATCTGTTTGTTGCTCAGGGGCTTCGTTCTCATCCGTTGCAACTTCTTTCTGTCCGTTCAGCACGGCATCCAAAAAAGCATCACCGGTACTTTGTGCAACTACCGGAGAAAGAGCCATCGCAGCCCCCACCGCACCCGTCAGAAAAATCTTCTCGGTCAAACTTTCTTTATAACAAGACATGTCAGGCTCATTTTAATGTTCAACGGTATATCGGTCAAGACGAAACATGCTCATTCATACAACAAATAGCCCTTCCGGGAATACGACACTTACTATCTTTTTCGTGTCGTATGATACAAACGAAACCGTTTGCACAAAAAAGGGCGATTCCGTTAAGGAATCGCCCCCGAAAAAACGATTGCTATCAATAATTATTTCTTGCTCTTTTTGGAAGCTTTAGCCGAACATTTTTTGGAAGAAGCGTATTTCATCGCTTTCTTTTCCGCACATGTTCCCCAACCCCAGTCCCACGAAGACACGGCAAGGAAGCATTCGCTCAACAAATCAACCGAGGCTTGCAGGTCGACCTTATGAGCCATTTCGATAACCTGATGCACATTGCGCGTAGGTATGGAAATTGCCCCCGTTACTGCACCGCCCGCTGTAAAGCGTTGCATGGAACCGGCATCCGTCCCCCCCGCTGCCAGCAATTCGAGCTGACACGGGATGCCGTTTTCTTTAGCTGTGTGGCGCATAAAATCAACCATGCGACGGTCAGTAATAATCGTCCCGTCATATACCTTAATGGCAACACCTTTCCCAAGCTCCGTGCATTTTTCGTGAGCAGGCGCACCGGGCGTATCAAACGCAATGGTCGTATCCAGAGCAAAAGCGAAATCGGGCTGAATCTTCAACGCGCTTACCTGTGCTCCTCGGCATCCGACTTCTTCCTGAACAGAAAATACGGCATAGGTATCGTATGCAGGCTTTTCGCCGGTCTTCTTGAGTGCGCGCAATGCTTCGATGAGGACGTAGCATCCGGCTCGGTTATCCAAAGATTTCACGTTGACACAATCGCCCATTTCCACCAAATCCCGTTCACGGGTAATGGGGTCTCCTACGGTAACGTACTTTTCCACTTCTTTTTTGGGCATACCGAGATCCACGAAGAAATCCGTCACCAAAGGCATTTGGGTGCGTTCTTCTGCTGTCATCACATGGATGGGCTTTACACCCATGCATCCGGGCAAATCTTTCGACCCGTGAACAATGACACGTTGCGCCGTCAACGTTTTGGGATCAAATCCGCCCAAGGGCAAAATGCGCAAGAAGCCCTGATCGTCAATATGACGAACAATAAAACCGATTTCATCCATATGGGCGGCAGCCATCACCGTCTTCGAAGAATCTTTCCCTTTTTTCATGGCAACTATGTTGCCCATGTTGTCCACTTCCACAGAATCGACCAAAGAAGAAATCTCATCGAGGATAAACGAACGGACGGGAGCTTCAAACCCGGGGGCACCGGGTGTCTTACAGATATTTCGGAGCAATTCTATATTCATCGCGCTTTTTATGATACCCCTTTCCCCGAAGAAGGCGAGTACGGATTGCGTCCCCCGATAAAAAAACAAATACATTTTTCCTCGGCATTGCCTTTTGAACAAGCTTCGGGTACGATAGGCGCGATATGGCAGGATTAATCATTGCGCCGCGTGCGCGAATTTTTCAGGGACACGATTGGGTCTACGGTTCTGAAGTGCGAAAAGTATTCGGCAACCCCTCTCCCGGGGATGTGGTGGCATTGAAAGACTGCCGCGATCGTTTTTTGGGGTCAGCAATCTACAACCCTCATTCCCAAATTATCGCCAGACGTTTTTCCCGTCGCAAACAAATGCTCGACAGAGATTTTTTTGTACGGCGCATCGGACAATCCATTCATTTGCGCGACCGTTTGTTACCGGATGAAGAATTGTTGCGACTCGTCTGGAGCGAATCGGACGGGCTTCCGGGACTTATTGTCGATCGTTACAAAGACATCCTTGTTCTGCAAACGCTCACTTTCGCTATGCACCGAAACGTTTCGCTAATCATCGAGGTGCTTTGCGATTTGATTCATCCGAGAAGCGTCATTGTGCGCAACGATTCTCCCGTTTTGGCGGCAGAGGGCATCGAGCCAGAAACATACACTGCCGCCGGTGATGATCCCGCCCCGTTCGAAGCCAAAGGACGAGATGGCATTTTGTTTTCCGTTGACCTGGCAACCGGTCAAAAAACAGGGCTGTATCTTGACCAGATGCAAAATTATCTGGAAGCAGCGCGTCACGCAAAAGGCAAACGCGTTCTCGATTGCTTCAGCAATCAAGGGGGGTTTGCGTTAGCTTGTGCCCGTGCGGGCGCGACCTCAGTCACCGCTGTCGATATTTCCGAAGATGCCGTTGCCTCTGTCAAGCGCAACGCCATACTCAATCATGTTGAAATAGAAGCTATTGCAGAAAATGCATTCGACTTTTTGAAAAAAGAAGCTGCTTGCGTTGCCGAAGGAGAAAGCCCAAGATGGGATTACGTCATTCTTGACCCTCCTTCGTTCACTCGCAACAAGCGTTCAGTCAATGATGCCATGCGCGGATACAAAGAAATTCACCTCCGCGCCATGAAAATTTTGCCATTGGGTGGCTTACTTTCCACCTTCTGCTGTTCTCACCACATCAGTACGGAGCTCTTCCGTTCGGCTATTGCTTCTGCGGCCACGGATGCCCCTGCCACTCTTCGCTTGGTTCAGAGTCACGGTCAATCGTCAGATCATCCCGTTTTGCTCAACATCCCCGAAACGGAATATCTCAAGGGTTATACCTACGAATTGCTCCCCGGAAGATAAAAATCCACATAAAAAAACTTCATGAAAAAACTTGACCCTACCGTTTATTTCTGGTAGACTTCCCTTCGTCCGAAGGAGCGGACGTAAATATATCTCCTTGGACCCTCTAGAAGGGTCTAGTTTCATAGGGTAGTTGGGGCACCCCGGCTCTTCGGAGCCGGGGTGACTTATTTTCAGATGCCGCCTTATACCTAGACAGCACCTCTTTCCTGCCACCAAACTTATCACAAAGGCATTTATTTATAGGGAGATCAGCGAAACAGTCCGCTCGTTCGATGGAAAAGGAGACATAACAAATTCTCTCAAAAAGTCAAAAAAGCTTGCCCGCCGTGTGTTTCAAAAACAGGCTGTATTGATCGCATACTGATTCAAAATAATCCCCATACAAAAGAATACCGATAATAATCCCCCAACCTCTTTTCTTCATAAATCTTTATTTCTGTGTCTCTTTATGACATTATTTATTGAGGCTGAATTTATTGCTGGCAGTTAAAAAAGTCTGGATGGCATATATCTCATTGCACAACATTTAATGAAGCGAATGAGCGGAACAAGTCACAAGGGATAGGCACATTTATCATTCAGCCGGCGAAAACAATTGCAATGAAATATATCATGTTCATTGCAATCAAAGAAACAAAGTAAAAAAATTTAAATAACGCTCTAAAAAACACCTATCTGTTTTTTACGACAAAAAACACGCCACGGTAGCAGACAAGGCAAGCAATGGCCACCCCAATGTGGCAATCGCCTCTTTTGAAAGGCGCGTTTTCAAGTGGCTCAGAATCTGTAAAAAGGCTGCACCCACAGCAACGGCATAATAGAAAGACCTTTCGTGAGGAACACATCGTGATGCCTCTAAAATACAATAAAGCACAAGTGCAAACAACCCGAAAGGCAAAAAGTCAGCAATCCTTCCAACTGTTTCTGAAGAAGTTACGGCATTTATTTTTCTAAAAAAGATGAACAGCGTCATCAAAACAGTCAACGCCATGGTCGGCTGGAAAAAGAGTATTTCAATCACAGTACCGTCCATACAATAAAGCCAAGCCGGTGCCGAACATGCCATCGCGAATGCCCATGACCTCGCTATAGTTCGACCCCACCCCCATAATACGGAAGGGAAACTGACAGAGTATAACCAGCAAATCGCAGGCAACACCAGCAATTGTAAAAAGTTAACTCCAACTTGGTATAAAGCCAGCCAAAATACGGACAGAAACGCACAGAGCAAGATCAAGGAAACAGGAAAAATATGGGAGCGGAAGAAACCAGCAACCCACCGATCCGAATCCTTCTCACCAAGCGTCACGATATGAATAAGACGACTGACGGTCAATAAAATCCACGCAGAAATGCACAGAAGGAAAATTGGTTCAAAGGGCACGGCAACAACATCGAAAAGACGATTAAATGCCATCACCCAAGCATAAACGGCGATGACTGCGTCCACTCCCAAAAGACGAAACAGAAACCACGGCTGTCTGTTTAAAATACCTTTTTGCACAGCGAGTGATTACAAATACACTGACGACCTTTCATGAGCAAGCAGAAAAGCTGTCATTTCCTCTCCCCAACCTGACAAAAAGCCGTCTCGCTCGGGAGACCCCAAACGAGACGGCTCGCTGAAATGTAATGACCGATTTGCCTTAGTCCTGAACCTTGGCAACGGTTTCTTTGAGGGTCTTACCGACCTTGAATTTCACCACAGAGCGGGCGGGGATTTGAACGTCCACGCTGGGCTTCTTCGGATTACGACCAACCTTGGCCTTGACTGTCTTGACCTGGAATGTGCCGAAATTGCGGATAACCACACGGTCACCTTTACCAAGTGTATCGGTAATAATTTCAACAGCCTTCTGAATAACGTCAAAGACTTCGTTCTGAGTCAGGTTTTTCGATTCAGCACTAATCTGATTGACGAGGTCACGTTTTGTTAATGTTCTGCTATTTGCCATAGTTCAGTGTTCGGTTGATGTGTACGAGAACGCTTTATTTATAAGCTATCAAGAACGGTTTGTCGCGCAAAAAATGCGCCAACATGCAATTTTTCCCAAAAAAAGCCCCGTTTTATGCCTATTTTTTGAAAATTCTTGACTTTGCGGCATGTGCCGCGCATGCTCGTAGGGAAAATGGCGGCAGTTTACACATACATTTTAACGGAGGAGGAAGCCTTATCTCTCGAAAAATATTTATCGGGGAGCGGTTTTGACCCCAAGGTTGTAGAATATGCCGAATATGCCTTTTCCCGGCCGGGAGTATTTGTTTCTTATTTCAAAAAAAGGCACAAACTGCTCATTCAGGGAAAATCTGCCGAGGATTTCATCAAGTCCACCTCATTTCTGCATGGTGTTCTCGGAGGGAAAAAGGCAGAGAATCAAAAATTGGAAGACAATACAGCTTCGAAGACAGAAACAATTTGCGACAGTTTGCCCCATTTCGGCATCGATGAAAGCGGTAAAGGAGATTATTTCGGTCCTCTTGTGGTGGCAGGTGTTTATACGAACGGAGAAACGGCAAAAAAATTGATCCGCATGGGGGTTTGCGACAGCAAATTGATCAAAAGCGACATCAAAATCCACCGTCTGGCACAAGAAATTACTGAATTACCCGATATTACCTCTGAAGTCCTTTGCATCAGCCCGCGGAATTACAACGAGTTGTACGGAGAAATGAAAAACCTCAATACGCTTCTGGCATGGGGACATGCTCGCGTCATCGCCTCCCTGCACGCCAAAGTACCCGATTGTCCGCGAGCTTTGAGCGATCAATTTGCCAAACCGTGGGTGCTTCAACAAGCATTAAAAAAACAAGATGTGCATATTAAGTTGGAGCAAAAAACACAGGGGGAAAGCGATGTCGCCGTTGCTGCAGCTTCCATTCTTGCCCGTGATCGCTTCGTTTCTTGGCTGAACGAATGCGAAAAACGCTCGGGACTTTCTTTCCCGAAAGGGGTTGGCGCAGGCGTTATGAAAGCCGCTCGCGCCTTACTCAAAGAACACGGTAAAGAAAAATTGCCTCACCTTGCCAAATTGCATTTCAAGCTGACAAAACAGCTCTACCTCGGTAATAATTAACCGGGTATTCAGCCTTTTGACTTTTTACGGGGGGAAACAGATACCAAGCGAACAGGCTTCTTCGCTTTTTTCCTCATCTTTTTCGGCTTGTAATTTTTTGCTTTGGCAGTAGCCGCAACCCTTGAACGGGAGCGGTATTTACCTTTCTTGGCAGAAGAAGAACGGTGTCTGGTGCCAACGGCAGCTATGGCAGAAGACGGTTCTGTGACGTTATGCCCAAAGATCACCGGAGTGCTGTTTGGAGCAGCAATGGTATTGAGATACGTTTTTTGCGAACAGGAAGCAATGGCAACAGGCTCGCCCTTATTTACCAAATTGAACAATTCGACCACATCTTTACTCTTCATCCGTATACACCCGTAAGAAGCCGGGCTGCCGATCGTACTTTCTTCTGCCGTACCGTGTATGTATATTCTGCGAGAGTAGCTGTTCGCGTTACCGGCTTCCAAACCGACCAGTTGAATAATGCGAGAAACAATCGGATCTCGCCCGGGGGAATTTGGTTGTACAATCTCACCCGTGGCACGCGCACCGTGAAACACCATGCCCTGCGGCATACCCTGCCCCACTTTCGATGCCACAGCATGAACACCAGTGGGCGTCTTGTAGCTACCGTTTTTGGAACCCAGCCCGAATTTGGACGTGCTGATATCATACGTCTTTACGGCTTTCCCGTTGCGCAATAAAGAAAGTTTTTGATCGGACACGGTAACAACGACCCCGTCTTTGATCACTTTATCCGGCGGCACATCAGGAACGGAGGAGCGAAACAACCCACAACTGTTCAGGGCGAACAAAAGCGATCCAACGGAAAGAATGCGGACAAAAATTGAGGAATAAGACATATTATAGGGTGTTGAGGTTTTTATAGGGAGTTGAGTTTTTTATGCATTTTCAATGGGAAGCCGTGTTGCGGACCATGCGGGAAGATTGAACCTTGTTAGCGATCATTCGTCCGAATGAACAGGCACTCGTATAGAAAAAGCCCAAGAAGGGAGACATAAGGACAGCGGAAATATAATCACCGCGAAGCACCTGCCCGCCGATAATGTAGAGGAAGAACATGCCGAATGTCAATTCAAGCAAGGGAACAATGAAAGATTTGATGGCTTGATACCCGGCTGAACGCCCGCCAGCAGATTTTTTCTCTGTCGCCTTTTCGTCATTTACACCAAACTTTGGAGTACGGACAAAGGATGATTGGTGACCGAACACCGCTTCCAGAACCGCTTTGGCATTGTTTACTGCCATCCCAACCCCCAATGCCAGCAGGAAAGGAATGTACAGGATCTCTTTGATCCAATGTTTCCGATTGACAAGGTATTGAGAAACGATGTAAAACGCGCTCACGCAGACAGTCGCAAAAAAGAACAACGTCACCTGTACCAAAAGCATTTGCCAATTATCGGCAATGCGGATATCGCCCGTTGCCAAAGGTGCCACCAAAACGCAAAGCAAAATCAGCAAAAGATACGCATAGTTGGCAGTAAGATGTGTCGTTGCTTCCATTTTTGCTTTAAATGGCGTTGTCGGACATTTCCAAATATCGAAAAGCATCTTGCGGCATACTTGGATAGATCCTTTTGTCCAACGATGCTGTTGCGCTTTAAATCCGTCCATGTTTTCGGGCAATTCTGCTGGTGTGATGTAATCTTTCAAATAGACGAAATGCCAACCTTTCATCTGTACGCGATACGAAAGATCCATATCTTCCGTCAAGGTATCATGTTCCCAACCGCCGCCATCAATGATGGCTTGTTTGCGCCATATTCCCGCCGTGCCGTTAAAAGTAAAATAACGTCCCGAACGGTTTCTCATCGTCTGTTCCAACGCAAAATGCCCGTCCAAGAAAATGCTTTGCAAATGGGTCAACAGGTTCTTGTTACGGTTCATGTGCCCCCAACGGGTTTGAACGAGAGCCACCCGATCATCGGTGAAGAAATGAATCGTTTCCTGCAACAAATCGGAATTCGGTCTGAAATCCGCATCGAGAATGAGTAGGTATTCACCTTTTGCCACTTTTGTCGCTTCTTCCAACGCACCGGCTTTGAAACCCGTTCGATCCGACCGATGGAGGCACACGGCATCATACCCCAGATTGCGCAGATCTTCCGCATATTGAAAGCACAAATCCGCCGTGTCATCCGTCGAATCATCCAATATCTGGATTTCAAGTTTGTCTTTCGGATAATCCAATGCCGCCACATGATCCAACAAGCCCTTAACCACGTATTTTTCGTTGAACATGGGTAATTGTACCGTCACCACAGGCAATTCGTCAAAATGAGCCTTGGGTTGAGGAACATCTTTCCGATGCTTGAAATACAAGCATAACGTCAACAGGCGGTGAAAACCGTACCCTGCCATACCCAAAAGGACCAAGAAATATGTAATCAACCAAAAAAAGTCAAGTGTCATCAGATTAAAGAGAGACGTTTATCATTTGCACCGGGAGAGCAACGCGAATTTGTTTTTCTGTCAGCACGCATCAAGATGTCTTGACGCACAGGAAGAATAGGCTATGATGGAGCGGCTGTCAAGGCATAAAGCTTAAAAAAACTTAAATATCCATGAAAATGTTTTCTTTCTTTCCGCTTCAAGCTGTTATGGCAGCAACTCTGTGCTGTTTCGTAGCAGAGGGACAAGAACCCGCAACGGATACGGAAACGGAAAATGTGGAAGACGCAGACTTTGCCGTACTGACTTCCGACAACGCCGAAGGACACCGCCGCGTTGAGATTCCAGCTCTGTTCCAGGATTCATCCGAATACAACGATTCCACAGAGCATGAGCTGAGCGAGCTGGGCATCAACAATTACACCGCACCGTCCATTCGAAAAATCTTTGAGCAACTAGAAGGTCTTCCCTCCGTTCCCGAAGAAAAAGTATTGCGGGAACGACCAGAAAAACTGCCGACAGATCGTTGCGCCCTCGGGTTGGAGATGGGATTTTTGCTGGCAGACGGCTTCATCGCCGTACAAAACGGGAAAATGAACGATATCAAGCCCATTGCTCTTGATCTGTCCCGCTTCGGCAAAGCCATGGGCGTGGGGGAGCGCGTCAATGCTCATGCCGCCAGCCTTCTGGAAAACGCCGAAAAAGGGCAATTGGAAGAATTCAAAAACAACCTTGCCGTCACACAAAACGATGTCAACGCCGAACTCGCCTCATTGCGCGATTCGGAAATTGCTCATATTATCGCCTTGGGTGGCTGGATTCGAGCTCTGAATGCCTCATGCGCAGCTCTCAACGCCAAGTTCAAGGCAGAACAAGCCCGCACCATCTTTTATCCCGATGCTCCGGAATACTTTGATGAGATTTTAAGTTGCATCTCGCCGGAGATGAGCAAACGGCGCAACATAAGACAGCTTCGCACACTTCTTCAAAAGCTGGCAGGTGAAATGGCATTAAGCGAAAATGAAGAACCGACCAAAGAAAAAGTCGCTTCAATTTACGCGATAACGGAAGAGCTTGTCCGCATTGCCTTGGGAGAAGACGTCCAATGAATCTCTCCCTTCCCGAAGAAGATTACATCGATATTCGTCTGCTGACGGCAGGCGGGCGGTGTTTGCATGACGGAAAGCACTGCATACAATTCGCTTTTCAGATCTTGCTGGAAAACGTGTCCGACGGCAGTGTCCGGCTCAAAGGCAGAAAATGGGTCATCACGGGGACAGATGGTCAAACCACGATTCTGGAGGGGGAAAACGTTTTCAATATTCAACCGCTATTGAAACCCGGCGAGGTATTTTCGTACACCGGCTACCATATGTTGCCATCTCAACCGCGCCGCATTGAATTACGCTATTTTGGGCTGAACAGCTCTGCTCTGCCGTTCATCACCCCGTCTTTTTCCTTTCCGCGCCGCGCCTTTACCATTCCTAAAGTTTAATCGTCTTCTTTCGAGAAGAAATGTTTTTCGCACAGCGGTAACCAGAGCATAAACCAGAGAACCGCATCTCTCCACCATTTAGGGCAAACAGATGCGGTTCGGAAAATGAACCGGTCAAGTTCAGTTTTACTTGTTGTCGTCAAAAGCGGATTCCACCTCGGAAATCATTTTGTTGACAGAAAAAATCCCCCCTCCCGAAAGATACCATACTTGTGGATCAAGCAAAATAATTTTCCCGTTTTTCGCTGCTTTTGTTTTGTTGACCAATGGATTATCTAACACATGCGGATTTTTTTCCGAGCGTCCGATAGCAACAGAACGGTCGATAACATAAATAATATCGGGATTCAGCAAGGCGATGTATTCATAGCCGACTTGCTGTCCGTGAATTCCAACTTTAATCCGACTGTCCGCTTGTTTCACGCCCAAGCCGTCATGAACCAGCCCGAAACGAGACCCCGAACCGTACACACTGATTTTGCCATCATTTGTCAAAAGAACGAGGGCTTTTCTGCTGCTTGCTTGCGTTTTGGCTTTTGTACGGACAACGGCTTCATCGATATTTTTCAAAGCCGCGTCAGCTTTTTCGGGCAAAGAGAACACATCGCCCAGAAGTTTAATGTTTTTCTTGGCTTCGCCCAGCTGATCTGCAGCCAGACCGTTGACCATGTACACTGGAGCAATTTCCGAAAGCTTTTTGTAATAATCTTGTTGGCGTCCCGAAATGACAATCAAATCGGGCTTAAAGGCATTGAGCGTTTCCATGTTGAATTCCTTCACCGTACCGAGATCGGTGTAACGCTCATCGGAAAATTTGGAAAGATACGGCGGCAAAAACTTCTTGGGCAAAGCCAATACAGGCGATGCACCCAAAGAATCGATTGTTTCCAACGTACCGTAATCCAAAACAGCCACTCGTTTCGGGTTAACGGGAATTTGCACAGTCCCCAGAGCATGGGTCACCGTCATATTCTTTTCTTCACTTTCTGCGGAAAATGCCGATAACGGTATCATCAACGCAGCCAACAATGCAATCAATGTATATTTCATTTTATTTAATATATGTAAGATCTAATTTATTCATAGTAAATGCAAATATTTTTATTCCTGTAAGATTCCACGGCTATCTCCATATCGTATATATCTCGCAAGACATCGGGACGGATAATTTCTTCCGTTGCTCCTTCATGACATAAGACACCACGACGAAAAGCGACAACGTAATCGGCATAAAAAGAAACGAAATTAATATCGTGAATTACGATATAAACCGTTTTACCCTGTTCGTACACCAAGGTTTTCAATAATTTCATGATGAGGGCGGCACGGCTCATATCCAGATTATTCAGGGGTTCATCGAGAAAGACGTACTTTGTGTCTTGGGCAAAAGCCATGGCTATGTACGCCATTTGGCGTTGTCCTCCCGAAAGCTCGTCAAGATAACAATGGCGTAAATCCGCAATTTGGGTAAATGCCAAGGCTTCTTCCGTTTTCTGCATGTCAGTTTCCGTCAATCGCCCACCCGAATGAGGAAATCTCCCAAAGCGAACCAATTCTTCCACCGTCAGACGCGTCGGTGTATGTAAGGTTTGCCCCAAAATGGTGAGGGTCTTTGCCAGCTCCCGAGAATCCCAGCAATGGAGTTCCTTGCCATCAATGATGACCTCTCCGTCGGTCGCCTCAATCAGGCGACTGATGATATTGATCATCGTGCTTTTTCCCGCGCCGTTACTGCCGATAAACGCTACCAATTTTCCTTCGGGCAGACTAGTCGTTACATTTTTCAAGACGCAAACATCGCGGTACTTTTTGGAAACATTTTTAACTTCAATCATATACGTTTAATCTTCAATATCAAATAAATAAAATAAGCCCCGCCTACAAAATTGATAATGACACTCAACGGAACGGAAAAATTCAACCAACGTTCCGTAATCAACATGCCCAAAGTCAATGCACCCATGCCCACAAGTGCTGTCCCCGGACACAATACGGAATGACGGTACGTCGGGAATAAAAACCGCGCTATACTAACGATTAGTATTCCCAAAAACGTTACGGGACCCACCAAAACCGTAGAAGACGAAGCCAGAAGAGCCACAATGATCAACGTGCGCAAAACAAGCCATTTATAGTTGATGCCCAATGTAATGGACGGCGTTCTGCCAAGCGTGAGAACATCTAGCTTGCGCCAATCAAAAAACAACCATATCAAAGAAGCCGCAATAACCGTTCCGGCAGTCAACAGAAGATCTTCATTGATTTTATTGAATCCGGCAAAAAGCCGCCCTTCCAGAACGGCGAATTCGCTGGGATCAATCAGCACCTGCATGAAATTGGACAATCCGCCGAATGCCACCCCGAAAATCATACCGACCAACACCACAAAATAAATATTGCCGCCGTTCTGCCCGCGAAACATGTAGAAAAAGATGCCGGTGGAAACGCAAACCATCAGTCCCAAAGCCATCATAAAATAAAGAGGGCTGTTCATTGTCACCAACTGGGTTGCACCGACAAAATAAAGGATGAGCGTCTGAAGAAACACATACAGATTGTCCAGCCCCATCACGCTTGGTGTCAATATACAGTTCGCCGTAATCGTCTGAAAGACGACAGAGGAAACACCCACAGACGTGCCGACCAAGGCCAAGGCGATCACGATCGGAATGCGCCGGTTCAAATTATAATCCCACGTCTCGGGGGTCAATCCCTGCAAAAGATACAACAAAACAAGCACCGCACACAATGCGCCCAAAATAAGAAAAGAAGGCAAAAAACGGCGTTCCACGGCTCGAGGTTGTGATGTATCAGGCATACGTTTTTCGGTTAATAAGAAGCAACAGGAAAATAACGCCCCCAACTATGCTTAAAATCACGCCAATGGGGATCTCATACGGTGCAATCGCCATGCGCCCCGCTACATCGCACATCAAGACGAGCAAGGCTCCCAGCCAAGCGGTATCAAACAAAATCTTTTTCACATTATCGCCGCGAAAAATGCTGACAAGGTTGGGAACGATCAACCCAATAAACGGCAAATATCCCACCTCAACGATAGTTACAGAGCTGATAACCGAAACAATGACCAAGCCCAAACGCATGATATGCGCATGGTTTAATCCCAAAGTAACGGCAGCATTGCGCCCCATTCCGGCAATTGTAAATAAATCGGCATAAATGTACGCAAGTGCCATTAACGGAAGAGAACCGTACAGCAACTCATAATTGCCTTCCGTCACGAGGGTGAAACTTCCTTGAAGCCATGACGTCATATTTTGCACGACATCAAATTGATAAGCATAAAACGTAGCTCCCGCGTTTACAACCCCACCCAGCATCATACCGATCAACGGAACCAAGACAACACTTTGCCGTTGGACACGGGAAATAACCGCCAAGAAGCACGAGGTGCCTATCAACGCAATCACAAAGGCAGCACCCCCCCGCCATACCGGCGAAGCATCGGGCAAATACAAAATGGCGATCATGACACCAAATCGACACCACTCCATCGTCCCGGCAGTTGTCGGCGAGACAAAGCGATTATTTGTAATGCGTTGCATAATCAGCCCAGTGATCGCCAAACTGCTGCCTGCAACCAAAATGCTGATCAGTCGTGGAACGCGGCTCTGCAACATGATCTCCCACCAAAATCGGAGCTGTTCGCCGTCAATCGTCCACAGATCCGACACGGAAATATTTGCCACGCCGACGAAAAGCGAATAAAACGCAACCGCCAACAGCAAAATCCATTGAAACGATCTTAACAGCATCTTCAGAGGGTCTTCTCAACGGCGGCATCAAGCTCCATTTCAAACAACAAATTATCACGGCAAATGTCGGCCTGCACTTTAATACAGGGCATTTGATCAATCCCGCGACGACGGGCAATTGATTCATAATTTGTGGCATATCTCTTATCTTTCAGATACGCCACAGAACGCACGACATCGCTCCATTTCATGCCACGAGATTTCAAAATGGCTTCAATCACGTCGAGAGACAGCTCTATTTGTTTGTCAGGATCATTCAAATGGACTGTTTCACCCATGGGGGCGATACTTGCCGTACCAGAAACAATCAATTGACGGAACAGGGGGTGATCCAGCTCTGCCGCACGGCTGAACGAACTGCGATAATCCTGAGCAGAACATTGCAACGGAGATTCCACTTCTGCAACTTTGACGGCATCGCATTTCGGATGCACTGCGAACACTCGAGCAAGCAATGCGGAATCGGCACGGTTATCCGAACCGATGCCCGTACTCGCCGGTACAAAGCGGGAAAATACGCCTCGGCTTTCAAAAAATGTATCGCGGGCACGGTTGAATTCATCGTACCAATCGAGCAAGCAATTATTGTAAAACCATGTACGAACAACGTGAGAAAAATCCATCCCCGCCGTCTGCAAAGCTTCTTCCATTTGACAAAACACATCAAGTGTCTGTTCCCTTCGGTTCGCATCTCGATTACGGGCAGTCAAGCCGCCGATCAGCGCATATTCCGCATAGAGATCTTCAAAATGAACCCCGACTTTTTTCCCGTTATAAACAATTTCGCGGGCATTTGCTTCGGAAACGAAACATGCTTGAATACCCCGATAAAAGGTTTCATCTTTATTCGTTCCGAGGAAAGCGGTAAGCCCCGCCCCCGAAACAGATTCGAACGGCAAATCGGAGCTACCGTAAACTTCCGGCACAATCAAGCTGTGTTCCCCTGCTCTTTTGCCGATTTCGGCAACGTGTTCTTCAAAATGAGCCGGCTTATCATCATCTATCGTGACAAAGCGCAAGAAACCGCTTCCCAAAGGTAATTCTTTACAGATAATGTTTTGATTTGAAGAACTTTTCAAATGACATTCCATAACGATATAAATTTGTTTTAAAGGGATTTTAAAAATTCTATCAGTTGATTTCTTTCACGGGCAGAGAGATGCCGAAACATTTCGCGGGAAAATTCTCCTTCACCGAAGTGCCACAAAATCGCTTCTTCAAAATCACGCGCCCGCAAATCATGAAACATATCCGTATGGTTGGCAGCTTTCAGCATCAAACCGCGTCCCCACAACGGAGGAGTACGCCACCGCGATGAACGCCCGCGATTTATTTCTCCCATGTCGTGACGCAACATATCCGTATACGGACGAATCGTTTGGTTGGAAAATCCGGGCAATGCGGGATAATCACCCGTTTTCCATTCGGGCTTATGACATCCCGCACATCCTAACTTATTAAACAACTTTTGCCCGCTTTGGACATCAGGCTTATCGAGATTACGGGCAGCAGGAACAGCCAAACCGCGATGCCAGACCATGAAATCCTCATAATCTTTCATCGACATTTCTTCTGCCTGTTTCTTTTCTAAACCGCTGACGTCAATGCCAAGCTCCTTTTGTTTTTCGAGCCATTCGGAGGTCATGTATATATTTGGGCGATCTTTGCGAGTAACGTTTGTTACATTCCACAAAGCATTGGTCCCAGGTCCATTATCTAATGTAGCCCGAGAACAATCCCATGTAAACTTGCCTAGATGCAATTTCCCATCCGCTTCTTTTATCCATTTACCATGGCTACCTTTGACGGGTCCCGTTATGCTTTGCTGGCGATTGTATTCGGCAATTATATCTTCATCTTTCAATGCATCCAAAAGCCCTGTCCCGAAAATTCCGATCGTAGATTCGATCGACACACGATAGTCTTGGGGCAAAGGCAAGAGCGGATCAATAACATCTGCCGTGGGATATGTCAACGTTCCTTCGGTCGTTTTTCCCGCATTGTACGGCGTCCCGTCAGGATACTTGTTGCCGTATTGATCGACAAAATCGTGCCATTCGATTTTTACCCCCTTGGCATAGGGAACAAAAGGCGGCACGGCTTTTGTTTGTAACATGGCAGTATACCCTTTTACAGGTGTCCCGTCCGGATTGTGAACAAAAGCCAAATAACCGTTTCCGTACTGTTTGTCAAAACAGTCTGTTCTCTGTCCGCGTCCGTATCCGGGATGGCAAGCCAAACAAGAAGATTTAATGTACGTCGGTCCCAAGCCTCCGAATCTCTTGCGATTATCCGAAGAGAAATTCCCTTCAAAAAAAGTTTCGCCGGCTCTAAAGCGATGACTCAAGCCCGCTTCGGTAACGGCAGGTGCTTCCTGTTCAAACGCCTTACTCGTTGCGTTGAATACCGTACCGCCTTTACCACCCAAATAGTATGCGGCACCGGGTTTACCGTCTTCCGTTTTCAACGGAGGAGGCGTCAAATCGCACCCTCTGTTCACATGACAAGCCACACATGAAGCAGATATATATTCCGGCTTAATATTTTCAAACGTGGACGCACTTTCCAACGAAGGATTGATCAACAACTTTTCGGAAAGACGGGGATGTTCTTGAATATCGGATTCGAGCGCAGAATTCGGGATAAAATCCTTTGTCGGATCTGTGGGTTGCTGCGGTTTGTCAACACCGTAACCTACCGTGATGATCCCCACACCGATGGTCATAGTCGCAGTTATTCCATAAATACTGGTTTTGTGCATTCCGTATACTCCATGTTTTGTTTCGGCTGATATTTGGAAAAAACATCGCCCGTGGTACACAATATCAGCTGAGTGGCGATATTTGAATTCGCTTCGGGATCGTTGTCGAATCCCGAAGCGATTGTTGCGCAGACTTATTTCACAAGAAGCTCTTGCACCTTATCAAGATTTTCGGAAAGTTCTTTGCAACTGTCGATAATAGCTTTCAGCTCATCTTTTTTATCGAGACTTTCCGCAAGGGGTGCATCAAGCGCATCCATATTCTTGAGAATTTTCGCAACGGAATTTTTTACAGCTTTATCTGTTTTGGCAGAACGAGCTGCCACCAAAGGAGAAATTACGCTGTACGAATTTTCCACGCTCTGCACATTGTGTCGGGCGTCTGCGAGCGAGGTACGGCTGTAAAACGATTCGCAATCTTCTGCTGCAGAAGTTTCGTAAGGCTTACCGATTTTTGAATCAGCAATTTCATCGATAATATCTTTGCTCCCGCCGATGATTTCGTCTATCACTTCCTCAACGGATTCATAGCGACTGCCGGCCTTCCCCGCCTTTTTGAATTCTTCGGAATATGATTTGCCGATTTCAATTTCGGCTTCTTCGAGAAGTTTTGCCTTTTCTTCGCTTAGCTTATCCGCTCCTTTCCACCATGCTTCAAGAGAGACCGCGTCTTCGGCTATAACCCTGGCAACCGCACTGAGATACGCCAGCTGACCGGGCGTCAAATCAGACGCTTTCCTCGAATGTCCTTCACGGAACAACAGATATTCCGCAGCATGGAAACCGCGCAACTCTGCTCCCAACGAATTGCGCACATACGATGCATCCGGTTCTACACTTTTATCATCGGCATTCTTTATGATCACGTCGATTTGATTAGTATCCAAGGGCCATGAATCGAGCTTCGGATCAAGATTAGCAAAGCCAGCAGGACCGAAAAGAAACGATTCCGAAAGTTCCCACGGCTCTCGCGTCTCAAGGAGAAGCTTACCGGCTTCCGCAACTTTTTCATCTGTCGGAGACGTTTTCAATTCCTCGGCAACTTTGGCAAACTTCAACGCGTTGTCACCCATTTTCGTATAGGTTGGGACCACCAACTGATCTGCATAGGCAGAGATGACCGAAGTCGGAGTGGCTTTCTGCAACGACTTTGCCGCCGAAGCTTGAGCGCCCCATGTCAGGGTTGCACTTCCGGCACAAAGTCCGACCAGCACTATATTTTTGTATATGTTCATATTTTTGTTATTATTATGAAATCTGATTCCCGCGCTTCCATGCGAGGAGCAGCATTGTTCCACTCATCTGCTCGCCGCGCCGAAATTACCAAGAGATCGAACTATTGTCAACGGAAAAATTAGTTATAACTAACTTTATTAGTCCAAACTTCCTTTTGTTTTTTCTTTTGGCGACAAAGAATGCCTCGCCCACCACAGAGGTTGATTCTGTCATGACAAGACTTACTCCTCACCGGACTTCCTTGAAAGGAAGAAACGGAAACGTCTGATAAATGAACAATTACAATAGATACGCATTCACCAACGGATTTTTCGGTTCATCGGTATGTCTCGAAAATAAGTTTCCATAAGCTGACAATTTATCTACAATTTTTGCGTCTGATTTTATATTTTTCATGTCACAGCAAGAGCCAAACCGACCCAATCCGCCGCATACGCCTCCACAGCAACCTGCTCCCAACCAAACGAATTGGGGCTTTATCTTTCTGGTTACAGTCATTGTGGGCATCTTGCTTTTTGCTTTTTGGGCACCCAACAGTCTGAACACCTCCGTCCATAAACTTTCTCTTCCTGAGTTTAAAAAAGCATACGCCCAAGGAATTATCGTACTGGACAAGAAGAAAGCTCCCATCGAAGTTGTCTTGTCGGAAACGTCGCCCGATGGGATCATTTATGCGTGGCAATACCCCGCCAACACACCCGTTACCATCACCGAGCAATTCTTTTATATGCCTTTCTCGGTCGATGATAACGTTAAAAACATCCTGAACAATCTGGGGATTTACGAAGGCCTTTCAAACGGGAATCCCGTTCCAACCCAGCAAGCGGAAAAGTTATCTCTCGAAACATTTAAAACCTTGGGCGAAGAAGGCAGACTTCAAGGAAAGCCAGGAAAGAACGGCGAACAAGGGGAACAGCCTGTCGTATACTACAATGCCAACGGCACGCAAGGTATCGTTGTCGGTAAATACATTACCCGCAAATGGCCGGAACTGGACAAGAAAATGAAATCCTCGCTGGAACGGGTCGAAGTTGCTTTTTCCCGTGAATTTCAGGGAGATGAAGTTAAATTGCTCCTCAGCGAAACAGCGGCATTCGGTACTGAAGCCAACATATGGCGCACGTTACTTTTCTATGTATTGCCGATCGGTCTGATCTTGATGTTGCTGTTTTTCTCTTTTCGTTCCCGCGATGGAGGACCGCGCAGTGCCATAAACTTTTCAAAAAGCCGCGCCCGCCTGCAAGACCCGAAAAACAATCGCATCACGTTTAAAGATGTGGCAGGGGTCAGCGAAGCCAAAGAAGAAGTTTGGGAGCTTGTGGAATTTTTGCGCAATCCGAAAAAATTCCACAACTTGGGTGGCACTATTCCGAAAGGTGTACTGATGGTCGGTCCTCCCGGAACAGGCAAAACGCTTCTTGCCAAAGCGATCGCGGGCGAAGCAGAAGTGCCGTTTTACACGATCAGCGGTTCTGATTTTGTAGAAATGTTTGTGGGCGTGGGTGCATCGCGTGTACGCGATATGTTTGCCGAAGCGAAAAAACATGCTCCGTGCCTGATTTTTATCGACGAAATCGATGCGGTCGGGCGTCACCGAGGCGCAGGCTTGGGAGGGGGGCATGACGAACGCGAACAAACGCTCAATGCACTGTTAGTGGAAATGGACGGATTCGCATCAAATGAAAATGTGATCGTTATTGCCGCCACAAACCGCGTTGACGTACTCGACCCCGCCTTACTTCGTCCGGGACGTTTTGACCGTCAGGTTGTTGTCAATCTTCCGGATGTTCACGGACGCGAACAAATTCTCGCCGTGCATGCACGCAAAATCAAGTTGGCTCCGGACGTCGATTTGACCCCTGTGGCTCGCGCAACACCCGGATTTTCGGGAGCGGAACTTGCCAACCTCATCAACGAAGCGGCACTGATCGCCGCCCGCAAAAACCTGAACAACGTCACGCAGGCAGAACTGGAAGAAGCACGGGAAAAAGTGCGCTGGGGACGTGAACGGCGCAGTCTTTCTCTCTCTGAAGATGAAAAACACAACACCGCCGTACACGAGGCTGGACACGCTATCTGCCTCCTAAAACTGCCTCTCCGCAAAACATTGCCCTTGCATAAAGTCACCATCATCCCGAGGGGACCGGCACTGGGGGTCACCATGATGTTGCCGGAAGAAGATAAACATAGCGAATATAAAAGCGAAATGCTCGATTCCATCGTCATGGCAATGGGCGGACGTGTGGCCGAAGAAATTACCTTCGGTGACATATCCGGTGGCGCAATGGGAGACATTCGCATGGCAACAAATACCGCACGGAAAATGGTTTGCGCTTACGGTATGAGCGATAAACTTGGTCCTGTCGAATACGGTTCAGAACACGGTGAAGTGTTCTTGGGGCGCGATCTGACGCAAACGCAACGCAACTATTCGGAACATACGGCACAACTCATTGATTCCGAAGTAAGAGAAATCGTCGAAAACGGCTATCGCAAGGCGAAAGAAATTCTCTCGGAAAACAAGGATCGCCTTGAGTTGATCGCCAATGCGCTGATGGAATACGAAACCCTCAACGGAGAACAAGTGGCAGATCTGCTTGAAAACGGCGTTATGAGCAATCCCCCGGTAAAGGAAACTCCCCCCCCTCTTCCCGAAGAAGAAGAAGCACCGACGGATCTTGAAACGCCGAATGATCAGCCACCGCCCGTTTCGGAGGATACCGTTCCTGCCGAAAAATTGGATTGACGGATAATCTTTCCTGTCTCATACTCGAACAAGTACATTTTTCCTAACTGTTTTTATCATGGCAGTCTCCTCACAGCAACTGGCAAAAGCCATCGCCCAAGCGGCATACGACTCCAAAGCATCGGATGTAGAAATCTACGATCTGCGCGGTAATTCATCCGTCACGGACTTCACCGTCCTCTGCACCGCTACTTCGATTCCTCACCTGAGATCGCTCTTGCGCGACGTGGAAGGCAAAGTAGAAGAAACAGCGCAGTCATGCCCGGTCTATGCTGAACGCACGCCTGCTGCACTGTGGGCAGTTCTCGACTATGCAGATGTCATGTTCCATGTGATGACGGAAGAGGTTCGTGCACATTATCAATTGGAAGAGTTTTGGAAGAGTGGCATTAAACTGGATTGGCAGGAGCAAAAAAACCTCTAATGAAATAACCGCATCATGCGGTAGTCCTTTACACGGCGCAGACTTTCACGGTTATGTCTTTCCGTCTGTATGCAAGCGTCTGTCTCGCCTTTTGCGGACTTTTTACATGCGTGGGATGCAAACCCGAAGCGAAGAAGCTCGCGCCCCTCAGTTTTGACGAATCTTCTGCCCATCCGGAGCAAGACAAAGTTCCCATTTCCCGGCAGTGCGGAGGGTGTCATCGCCAACAATTTCTTGATTGGGCAAACTCTGACCACGCATGGGCATTTCGCACCATACAGCCCAAGCTTGATTCTCAGGCTTTTCACGGGCAGAGGTTTGATAATGGGATCGAACGATTGTTTTTTTCAACAGACGCCAAACATGCCCGTCTGATTACCGATACGGATTCAGGGCAGCACTGGAATGCCTGTTACGCTCTCGGGAGAAAACCTCTCGTTCAATATCTTGTTGCGGCATCCGATGGCGGGTTTCACACAACGGGCGCGGCATGGGATATTCAAAAACGCGAATGGTTTGACGTTTTCGGGAATGATCCGCGCAAGAACGGCAATTGGGGACATTGGCGTGGACGGGGGATGAACTGGAACACCCAATGTGCATGGTGTCACATGAGCGGTTTTCAGAAGAATTATAACAGCAACGAAGACCGCTACCGTTCCACTTGGAAAGAACCCGGTGTTACTTGCATCCAATGCCACGAGCTGAAAGCTTCGCCGGATGCCGCCACGGGATGCATGGCGGGAGGGAAAAAAGGAGCAGCACTTTCTTCGCAACAAATGCACGACAATTGCGCCACCTGCCATGCCCGCAGAGAGGAACTTGACGATCATTTCCGTATCGGCGATCGTTTTGACGATCACTATAAACTTGAGCTTCCCACACGAGAAGGCATTTTCTATGCAAACGGCATGCAACGGGATGAAGACTACTGCGAAACGGGCTTACGCCTTTCCCGAATGGGCAAAGCCGGTGTTACTTGCCTTGATTGTCATGATCCGCATACAGGCACGCTCAAATTGACGCAGGAAGACAATGCCCTCTGTCTGCGATGCCACGCCAACGGATCTCTCGTCGGAAAGACGAAAGCTCCTGTCATCGAGCCTAGCAAGCACAGTCCCTGCCCACCCGACAGCAAAGGCGCGCAATGTGTGGAATGTCACATGCCGGAGAGCTTTTACATGGTCAGAGATCCGCGCCGAGATCATTCGTTTAATTCTCCCGATCCACAACTCAGTCTTGAATGGGGCATTCCCAACGCATGCACGGATTGCCATCGCGACATGAACAATAAAAAAGCGGCAGAAACGGTACTCCAATTTTATGGGGTTTCGGCAAACACACAAGCATCGCGTCAACGGACACGCGCCATTTGCCGGGCATGGAAAGGCAAAAACGGCTATCAAAGCGATTTGCTCGCCGCCCTCGCCGTTGAAAAAAACGGGACGTGGCGAGCTACATTGCTTGAACTGATGGCAGATTGCACAAACTGTCCCGAAGCAAGAGAAGCGGCGTTAAAGCATTTAACGGACGAATCACCGCTTGCAAGAGCTGCCGCCGTGCGCATTCTTGCAGAAAGCAATTCTTCTCAAGCATGGCAAGCTTTGAACGATCCCTTCCGCGTTGTGCGCACAGAAGCAGGCTGGTCTCTGCGACAACGGCTTCCAAAAAACAACAGGGCACGGAGAGAAGCTGAAGCCACGGCTCGTTTTCAAGCGGATCAACCACCCGGTGCCATGAAATTGGCGAGTTTCGCCACGGAAGATGGTCGCCTCGATGAAGCGGACCTCTGGTATCGCAAGGCTATTCAATGGGATCCGTCCGGCATTGTGGCTCGGCACGATTACGCTCTTTTTCTCTCTCGCCTCGGGCGCAACGATGAGGCGCTCCGACAATTGGACGCCTCTCTTTCTCTTGCTCCGAAAGATGCCGATCTCCATTTTAAAAAGGCACTCTGCCTAATTGAATTAAATCGCGTAAACGAAAGTCTGAAGAGCTTGGACAAAGCGATTGAGTTACAACCGCAGTTTTTGCGAGCAATTTACAACCGTGCCATTTTACATCATCGGCAGGGAGATATTGAACAGGCGATCAACGATCTTGAGCAATGTGATAAGCTGGACGCTCAATCTCCGGAATATTCGTACTTTCGATCTCTCATTCTCTTTGAAAACGATCGTTACAATGAAGCTCTTGATGCCGCATTGAAAGCCAATCGCCGTTCACCTCAACATCAAGCAACGCTACAACTGATTCAAAAGCTGATCAACATTCCCGTCGTGCAGAAAAACAAAGGGCTTTAAATCCGTTTCTCAATCTCTTTAAACATAAAAAAACCCCGCTTTTTGAAGCGGGGTTTTCTCATATTGAAAAAGCTCTTACTTGTTGAGAGTGGGCTTCTTGGTGCGACGTACCGTACCGAAGCGTTTCTGAAATTTATCAATACGACCCTCAGTATCAACAAATTGACTCTTACCGGTGAAGAAAGGATGCGAATCCGACGTGATACCGCAGGAGATCACATAATGTTCCACACCATCAATCACTTCAGTCTTGGCAGAAGAAGCTGTGGAGCGGGTGATAAAGCGGCGCCCTGTGGTAATATCCACGAACACAACGGGATTATATTTAGGATGGATGTCTGCTTTCATGAGATTGAACTGCGTTACCGACGCAGAATGCGGAAAGATTCTACGGAAATCTTTACAGTTGTCAAGACGGAATCATCGTTTCCGATTGATCGGAATGTTTTTTTACACAAAAGTCAGCGTAGCAACGTAGAGAATAAGGTGCAAGGCAGAAAGCCCCAAGACGGCATTCATGCGTTTATCGGCAGGCGTTCTGTTTATTTTGTAGAGCAGAATCCCCGCCACAGCAACCAGTGGTAACCACCGCAGATTGGGTGACAGTCCCGGCAACACGCGGGAAAGCTGAGGCAATGTAGCATACGTTGCCACGATAAACGCCATTGCCAAACCGCGTGCTTTCGACTCACCCAAACGAACCGCCAGTGTATATTTCCCCGTTGTGGCATCCTCTTTGCGATCACGAATATTGTTCACTTCTATAAGAACGGATGAGAGCAACCCGCACTGTACACCGACCATCAAAGCCGCCGTATATAGGCTGTACCGATCCGATTGCCAACCAACTTGTACAAACACCGTCCCCATCACGGCAACAATGCCAAAAAACAAGATAACGAACAACTCTCCCAACCCCTTATATGCCAATGGATAAGGACCTCCTGTATATCCGTAAGCGAAAAACATGGACGGTATTCCGACGGCAAGAATCATCCAACCACGCAATTCAATCAACGGCAAGGAGAAACAACAAGCCAATAGCAAAAATGCCACAGCTATACAATGAACCACGCAGGAAGAAAGACGTCCGCTTGCCGTTACCCGCATGGGACCCTGCCGTTTCGCTGTGTCGGCTTTTTTATCGCAATCAATGGCATCATTGAAAAAATTACAAGCAATTTGAATACATAACGCCGAGAGCAACGTGTACAAGGCTAATCGGGCATCCCACGGCAAGCCAAAACGGCTCACAATCATACATCCTGCCCAAACAGGAGCAACACAGGCAAGAAGAGTTTTTGGTCTTGCTGCCAACAATACGGAAAGAAACGTTTTCATATGATGCATCGCTATCATTCGGAGAACTTATAGACTTTAGGACGTTTGTGAGGCAAAATCCGCCCACCGATCATCCGTCTGAATGGCTCGAATAAACTGTCGAACCCATTACTCTTTAAGAGCAAACATTGTTCCATCAGCATCCCCAATTTTCCTTTTGGGAAACCGCGTAGGCGAAACCATTCCAGATATTCGAGAGGCAAATCATACAAAGGGCATCCTTGGGGAGGATAGGCTTTTATGCCGTATTTGCCAAACGGCATGTGTGTGGTCGCTATTTCTGCCACCAGCATCCGCAAATCTTCGGCACTCGGTATATTGGGTTCGCTCACGCGGAAAGTTTATCATACGACAGATCAAAGAACAAGGATTCCGAATGGAAACAGACAAGGATCACATTGAAGCAAGCTCTTTTTCCCCGATAAAACGAAAACGCGATTTTATCTTGAAGTCATCCCATCAAAGAGTATCATCGGGGCATGGTCAAAACGGAAACGACATACATGGGTGAACTGCATTGCGAATCTGTTCACGAATTGTCCGGCGCGAAAATTTCCACCGATGCACCTCAAGATAATCACGGCAAAGGCGAATCGTTTTCCCCCACGGATCTTGTGGGTGCCGCCATGGCTGCCTGCATGAGTACGATCATGGGTATTGTTGCCGAACGGCATCATCTTGATTTAAAGGGGATGAAGGTAGACGTCATCAAGCACATGAACGCAGATCCGCGCCGCATCGGCAAGCTCGAAGTAACCATCACTGTGCCGTTGTCGGAAACTACACCCTACAAAACAATGCTTGAACAGGCTGCTCTGAACTGCCCCGTCAAGAAGAGCCTCCATCCCGACATTGAGATCCCCATCACATGGATCTGGGCAAATAACTGAACGGTTTCATGTCGCGCAACACTTTTATCGTTTGCGGGCTTCCGCTTCTGTTCATCCTTGCCGTTATTCCCAATCTTTCAGCGGTCATGGGAGCAGGAGCCCTTTTGTCAACAGGCGCAGCAGCTTTGTTAGCAACATGGTTTCTCGTATGGCTGAGAGCCGATACCGTCAAATTGCGGCGGGAGTTCTCCGTTCTGGTTATTCTGCCGTTTCTTCCGGACCTCCTCAACGTTGTGGGTCTTCCTCTGTACGGACAAGGAGTTCCCTCTCTCCTCGGATGGATTCATGCATTGATGTGGCTGGCAGCGGCAGCAATTGTTATTTTCTGCTTGCGGAATTCCTCACCCAAAGACGAAGGAACGCGTTTCGACGGAATATTCGTTTTGCTCTCTACCTTAACGGCAGCCTTGGCTTTGATTCAATGTATACAAACTCTGTATCCCGCCACGGGAAACTGAATACAAAAATAAATTCAACGATTTCCCATTACACTAACTCAAACACATATCAACTTTAACATAGCACAGACAATGAAAATCTCCCACGTAACCATAGTTTGGTCAGCGTTACCCCTAATGTTGCTAACCTCATGCGCCCCTGATTGGGGATGGGATTCTCCCGGGAATTTTTATGTACAGGCAGGATGGACTTCAGCCCGTTACGACTCGGCAGGATTCCCTATCTACGGATATTACAACAACCGTCCCGTTTACGGTTACACGTCTGCAGGATTGCCCGTTTTCAATTTTATCGAATTGAACCGCACCTGCATTGTGCCAAACTGGAAACCAGCTCCGCATTATCACGGCAATTGGCAATACCCGCCCCACATCGATCGTCGACCGACCCCGCCGACGCCTCCGCGTAACCATCAAACTCACGAAAGACCGGATCAGCCCAAGCATACCAACAATTTCCAACCGGGTTTTCACGGAGGACCACAACCGTCACACAGTCCCATCGGCATCAAGAAGCAGCCCAATCACATTCAAAATTCGAACAACAGCAAATTACCCCATAGGCAAGAAAACATCACACGCCCGAACGTCGGAAATCATTCTCGCATCGGAGGGAAAGATAGGCACCAAGCAACGGGACTGCGTAAGTCCAACGGAGGCAATCCATCGGCATCGCCTTCTCACGTATTCCGTAAGAGATCTGCACCTCCAAAAGCAAAGAGTATACCGCACTCACCCCAAGCTCAACGACATCGCTCTGCCATAATGGCACCGAACGGCAACCATTTAAAAAAGCCGTAATCAGCACATGCCCAAACAACGCTTGGATGTCTTGCTTGTTTCGCGAGGGTTGACAGCCTCTCGCGAGCAAGCTCAACGTCTCATTTTGGCAGGGGAAGTCACCGTCAACGGTCAACCGGCAGGAAAAGCGGGAATGAAGGTAGATGATTCTCTGCCCATTACCGTCAAAAACAAACCCCGATACGTTAGCCGCGGTGGCTTAAAACTTGAAGGTGCACTCAACGTTTTTCCCGTTTCTGCGGAAGGCAAAGTTTGTTTGGACATCGGTTCTTCCACAGGAGGGTTTACGGACTGTCTGTTACAACACGGAGCACTGCGCGTCCATGCGGTAGACGTTGGGACAAACCAACTTGTATGGAAATTACGCAGTGATCCGCGAGTCATTGTCAAAGAGCAATTCAACGCACGATATCTCAAGCCTGAAGATTTGGGAGAATCCGTTGAACTGATCGTCTCGGACGTTTCTTTCATTTCTCTCACAAAAATTTTGCCTGCGGCGTTTACCTGTCTTTCAGAGGAAAAGGGCGGAGATTTGCTGGTACTCATCAAACCGCAATTTGAATTGCAACCGGAAAATATTGGTCCCGGTGGCATTGTTCGAGATCCGAGACTGCACCGGAAAGCCGTTGAAAAGATCCGAACTTTTGTCACGGACGAGCTGGGACACCGATGGATGGGGGTGGCTCCTTCTCCCATTAAAGGAATGGAAGGCAATACAGAGTTTTTGGCTTGGTTAAAGTAATTCGTCAGAAACGATATACCATCACGGGACCGGTACGGCTCGACTGAACGGCTCTCAATTTGTTCACGGCTCGAATCACCAAAGCAAGAGCCTCTTCCGATTCCGCACGATTTGTCTTACGCGACAATGAAAAGCGCAACGCTCCGCGAGCCTCTTGATCAGACAATCCCATTGCTCTCAGAACGTGAGACGAATGCGGCTCTGTCGTTGTGCAGGCCGATCCCGCCGCGCAAACAAGCCCCCACGGCTCTAACAACAGCATGAGCGATTCTGCCGAATGCCCGTTAATCCGCAAATTGCTTACATGCGGGAGACGAGGAGAATTTTCCCCGTGAACGATGACATCTCCCGGGAACGACTCTTTCAGTCTCTGTTCAAAAAAATCACGCAAACGGGCAATTCCTCGATAATCATCGGCATGAGCCATCGCCAAGGTCGCAGCTTCTCCGAAACCAACTATTCCGGGCACATTTTCCGTTCCGGCACGGCGGTAATCTTCTTGCGAACCGCCGCGCATCAACGGAGACCATTTTGTTCCCCTACGGACATATAAAGCACCTACACCTTTTGGCCCATGTATTTTATGAGCTGAAACAGACGCAAAGTTTATGGAGAACGCGGATAAATTCACCGGCAATTTCGCTACCGCTTGAACACAGTCCACATGCACGGCGCAATTCCTCTTCGCGGCAATTTCCGTCAAAGCCTTCACATTTTGCACAACTCCCGTTTCATGGTTTGCCCAAGCAAAACTGCAACCGTCACGCCCATTCAACGCCGTTTCCCATGCGTCGAGATCAATTTGCCCGTCGGGCAGTACCGGCACTACTACCCTACCCCGTGCGCTATTGAGGGTGGCGGGATGCTCTGTAGCGGAAAGAGCCGTCTTTTGCCACATGGATAACACCGAATTTGTAGCCTCTGTACCACCCGAAGTAAAAATAATTTCATCGGGATGTGCCCCTACCATTGCCGCCACTTTTTCGCGGGCATCTTCCACAGCTTGACGAACACGCCGCGCCCCGGCATAAGCGGCAGACGGATTATAATACTCCTCTTTCAAATAGGGAAGCATCGCCTCCAACACTTGGGGGGCTACAGCTGTTGTGGCATTATTATCCCAATATATCACGCGACGAGAATATTCCGCAACGATTCCAAAGTCAATTGATTTTGGAATCGCGGACGCAGACCGCCCCTATTCTGCTGCTCAAAACTTTTTCCAAATCGGGAAGCGCACGCTTTACAAAACATGCGCCCAGAGCACTTTAAGATAACGACCTTCCGGATATGTACTCAAGAAGGGGTGATCCCATCCCGGACCTGTCATTTCCAAAATCTGCAATTTGCGTCCGAGCCGCTGAGCCGCCTTAATCACAATGGATTCAAACGCAGAAGGAGAAACCAAACCGGAACAGGAACACGTCACAAACAACCCGCCCGAACGAAGACATTGCATACCCAACATGTTGAGATCGTGATATTTTTTCAAGCCTTCTTCCGCTTCATCGCCCCGGCTCTGCACCAATTTGGGTGGATCCAGCAAAACAGCATCAAACTGTCGTCCGTTACGCACCATCTGCCGAGCATACACAAATGCATCAGCATGTACAAAATCAATGCGTTGTTGACCGTTTATATTAGCATTGCGCTTAGCCATGGCAATAGCTTTTTCATCCAAATCAACAGCCGTGACGGAAGCAGCTTCCCCCAACTTTTTGGCATAAATGGAAAAACCGCCCGTGTAACAGCACAGATCCAACACATCTTTACCCTCCACAAGACGAGAAAACTTGAGACGATTGTCGCGCTGATCACAGAAAAATCCTGTCTTATGCCCCTCCGCAAAATTTACTTCAAACCGGATATCGTTTTCTTCAATACGAACAACACGAACCGGTGCGGGCGCTGGGAAATCCGATACGCGGATTCCTTCCATGCGGGCTATGGCTTCATCCACACGAACCACATGGCGCCTTGTGCCACACCATTCATGCAACAACGGTAACCATTGCGGCAAGCGTTTCCATACCCCAAAAGAACTGACTTCCAAACTTAAAACATCGGAATAGCGATCAACAATCAATCCTCCTATCCCATCCGAATCGCCGTGAATCACCCGATAGGCATTGGTTACATCATCCAATTTGCACCTTTCGCGACGCCACGCCACGGCCTTTTTCAATGAAGCGATAAGAACATCTTCCGAAATGGGTGCCTTGCCGTGAGTAAGCACTCGCAACGGAGTTCGGCTTTTCGCGTTCCAAAAGCCGCCACCGAAAAGCTCACCGTTTTTATCATACACATTGATTAATCCGCCATCTTCGGCATCGGGAGAAACGGCACCAAGCATCCGAGGGAAAATATCCGGATGATAAGAAAAATACTTCATTTGAACCCACGGACGAAGCCACTCTGCGCTTCCCTCCGGAGACATTTCCCGATCAAAACGATTCCTGCGAGTTCCTCCGGCTTGGGGAACATGATACGGTTTGCGATGAAAATCGGCTTTCATTCTTCAGCGATTACTTGAGACAAAAAGTATACAAAGAAACAATGCTACGGTCGAGACATTTAAAACACTCTTTCTTCCGAGCCACAGACACACTCATCCCCATTAATTTGCTCATTCTCAATAATTCCTTGTATTTTCGATATTTCGTGTTATCATTCTGCTC
>CAYQNL010000006.1:0-122794 GCA_964418985.1 uncultured Akkermansia sp.
AGACATGACCCCACTACCTCTCAGATTTTTTCTTCGTATTACAAATTAACCGCCCTCCCTTCTCCTCCAGACAAAGCAGAATATAATGGTACACTCCAATCGACTTTGACGGTCTCCGCCGCCCCAAGATTCATTAACCTCAAACCTCACGTCCACCATCAAAACCGGCATCAAGAATACAAAAAACTTAGTAGCACATCACCCTTTTTTCCCCCCCTAAAAACTTACATTTTATCACCAATACAAAAAATCCTCAACTACTTTGCGACGATACTAAGCGGAAACATACAATCCCGCTTCCCCTGCGAGCTTTTCTCTTTACCCTTCTCAAAACGGATATTTAGGGGTTGCTTTTGCCTGTATTGCTATGAGTTGCAACCCATCCAGCGCAATACCGCTGTAATCGGGATCGTTGATTTGCTCTATTTCAAATCCCTGACAATTTGGAGACGAATGAATCACCAACATCCGTACGCCCATTGCCTGAGATCGGACATAAGTAAGTACTTTCTCCCGAACAGAGCGATTCATGGTGCCCACAAAAACATTAGGCTTAGGCTCAATGAACCAGCGTTTCAAGATGCCACGAATCGCATCCGGTGTATCTTGGGCTATAATAACAGTCATGAAGTCGGTGGGCTGAATAAAGCCATCAGTGTTTTAGGAAGATTTTGAAGAAACCGAGTTTCCTCTATTTTTTTGTTTGAGTATACATCGGACGCGTGTTTCCACATCGAGAGATGATACTGCCAATGTTTCAAAGGCGGCCAAAAAAGACGTTTCTCGCTTAAACATATCCGCCATATCATAAATAAAAGGTAATGTGCCTGCAGCATGAACAAAACCTAAAGAAGGAATAAATCCCATGGAAGCACACACGGCGTAAGTCAGCGCATATAGAGAAGCGTTTGCAGCAGACACGGCTCGGTTAATATTATCCGATAACTGCCAATTAGATGTATTATAATCACGCCCTTTCCATGTAACCCCAAAACGACGTCCATATTCTCCATATAAGGCACGGACACGAATCCCCTCCATCCCACGCAATTCTTTAATGCTGTACTTTTCAACATTAATATCCGGGAATCTCATGGCAAACATACGCCGTCCCACAAGGGTGTGTAATTTACGATCCGCCCACCATGTCGCATGTAAACGAGCATTGGAATTATCATGAGTGGGAGTGATTCCAAAAGCGTAAAAGCGCAAGCAATCTTCTCCCACCCACGCCAATGGCGTATTGGAATCCGCGCAGGCTTTAACAGCAGCCTGCGTAATAGTAACACCCGGTCCCAACAACAAACAAGAAAGCGAAGCTGCCGGCAAATGACAAACCAAACCATCTGCTCCGATCCATTTAATACTTGAATCGTCTACTTCAATGCGTCCGTGTTCCAGATAAAGGGGTGTCCATCTGTCTTTGGCTTGAGGCAGTGAGGCAATAGGCGGTTTTTGAAAAAGCGGTGGCATCAGAACTGAAAATACAGATCGCTCCCCGAAACAGGGGAAACTTCATCCGTTTTTTTCGAAAAACTTTTGACGCTGTGTCGAACATAACGCATTCCGTACTCCCGTTTTTCTCTGCCGGAAGAAGTGGCAGAGCCAAATGATTCAGGAGAATCACGCCATGCATCAGCTCCAATGATCTCGCTATCCCCTTTAGCCACTTCTTCGTAAAGTTCCCAACCGGTATCGGGATATTTTTCCCGAAGGATGACTTCGACCTCTTGAGGAATACATTTGATTGGCTCTTCCGATACAGGAATCACTTCTTCCTGAATAATCGGAGCGGCAGGAATACAACATTTCCTCCCCAGCCAAACGCCCCACACCGGGTTCTGTAATGCTTGGCGCATCCGTTCTAGGAACTCCCGATCTTCCGAAATCAACAATGCGGCAAAACGTTTGTCTAAATGGTAAAAGCGATGGGTTAAAACAGCTGCTGAGTTTTTTCCGTTATCTGCTTTTCTTGTTCCTTGCACCGTATGATAATCACGCAGAATGCTACCTTTCCCCCCCGTGTGCATTTCGACTGTAATTAAGCACGTTTTGGTAAATTCGTTCACGGTTTTTTTTCTTTTTCGCTCTCCTTACCCGCCCCCAGTGCGGCACACGCCATACCACACAAGGCGCTTTTGGACGGAGCTACTCCGGCCGATCTACGACTATACCGGCTTTCGATGCCCCATGACTGCATGGGAGCATCGAGATGAAGAATCAGACAGTATTTCATTCTTTATCTTCTGTCAGAGTTGCAATGAAGGTATCAAGCGACACATCCGGCAAGGCAGATTCCACCTCAGAAGCATACCCCCACACATCTTTCATCTTTTGCAATTCTGCCTTGAGCTGTTCGACAGCACCGTCCACGTACCCTTCATTCCCTGCCTTGACAGGCTTTTCAAAAGCATTGACCAGTTGCAAAGGCTGCCCTTCTCGCTTTACGCCCAACACATATGAGGGTCTCGTTGCCGCATTCATGGAATTTTTCCTAGCAGAGGGGACAGACGTTAATGCAGCTTGGATGAAACTTTTTAACATTTTTTGGATATCGGCATCGTCTACTCCCTTGAGATTCTCTTTCAACAAATCCAGATTGATGCCGATATAGCGGTAATAACAGGCAGAATTAAACTCCAACGTACCCGTCATGCCTGCCCCCATCTCTTCATCCGGCAACAAATCGTCCACCGCTGTATAATAATCAATCTCCGAATCAGCTCGATGGCAAGAAATGGCATGAGAAAACATGGCGGCACCTTCTATATTAAGAGACGGATCGTCCGCAACCATTCGCCCAAACAGAGCAATATCGGCAGAATCTCTGCGAGATACTTCTTTCAATGCTTTTTGTACCGATTTTTTCAAAGCACTTTTATCTTTATTTTCTTCCACCCATACAGGAAGAGCGGCATCCACCATTGCTTTAATTTCTCCTTTCGAAATATACATCAATGTCTTATTTTTCCCTTTTTTCTGTTTTCCCCATATCTCGGCAATACATTGAGATAAAGCCAAAAAGTCATTTACCTCTTTGTTTTCCTCACCACGGTGGGGAGGATTGTTGATGGTTATCCCGTAGAACGGACAATGCAATGAGTAATTCGAATTTGTACCTGCGAAGCGGAAAGCTTTCTGACAGAATAATTCATTCTTTCACCTATTCCCCAAGAAGTGAAAACCAAGTAAGAAAAGCGATCACAGAATCCCTACCGCGTTGTCGCGATTGATGCTTTGCGAGGATTTAATATGTTTCGGCTAAGAGTAACGTTGAACGCTATTAATTAGGGCTATATCGGATGCTCTCCGGACCAGCACCAAATTCAATCTCACGTCTGAAATCCGAATGCATGAGCGGATCAGCATCCTTCGGCATGTTACGATAGCCAATACTAAAATCATAGACGCAAAACTCACCGGAACGGCTACAACGAACCCATCCGTCTTGTATATTTTTTATATCTTCCAGTATTTTTTTGCATCATTTTTCGTCTGGCAAAAAAAACAATAACCCTGCACGATAGTCATATCGCGATTTTATGTTAATACAATATTTTTTCATTTGTCGAAAAGATGTTTACCTAACGGGAATTATTGTAAAAAAAAGATTAAAATTGAGAGAGTAAGAAAAAATTCCCGATAGAAGACATCCTCTGCACACGTATTTTCCAAGAGATGGAAACCGAACGGAACGAACGATCACAGAAACCGGAACGTGTGGTCGCGATTGATGCATTGCGTGGGTTTGATATGTTTTGGATCACGGGCGGGTTGCCGCTTTTTCTTGCCGCGTGTAGTCTCATTTGGGATCCGTTGCCCGAATGGCTTGTCAGCCAAACAACGCATCGCGCATGGGAAGGTTTTTCCGCGTGGGATCTCATAATGCCTCTGTTCCTTTTTATTGTCGGGGCGGCGATGCCGTTTTCCTTTGCCAAGTATAATTCTGCCATGGGGACGAATTATGCAAAGGTATACGGCAGAATAGCAAAACGCGTTGTTTTGCTATTTATTTTCGGTATGATAGCCCAAGGGAATTTACTGAGTTTCAATTTCGATAAAATCCATCTTTTCTGCAATACGTTGCAAGCTATAGCGGGCGGTTATCTCATTGCAGCCATTGCTCTTTTGCATTTCAACCTGAAGGGGCGCATTGCGATCACCTTCGGGTTACTTGTTGCCTATTGGGCGATTTTGCGCTTTGTGCCTTTCGGCAACTTCCCCGCCGGAACGATCGAACCGCACAACAATATTGCCTTGTACATGGATAAAGTGTTGCAAGGGCATTTGCAAGACGGCACAAATTACACATGGATTCTCTCTCAACTTGCTTTCGGAGCGATGACACTTTGCGGTGTACTGAGCGGCGAGCTTTTAAAGAGCGGGTTGCGACAAAGCAAAAAGGTTTTATTTTTGGCGGGGTGTAGTTCGCTGTGTTTGGTTGCGGGGTATGCATGGAGTTGGGATTTGGCTGTAATTAAGCATTTGTTTACGCCGTCCATGGTGCTGTGGGCAGCCGGGTGGAGCGGTTTGTTGCTGGCGTTTTTTTATTTGATTTCCGATGTGTTGGGGTGGAAGAAACTGTTTTTCCCCTTGCGCGTTATTGGGAGCAATGCGATTTTTGTTTACATGTGGGTATCTGTCTGTGCGCCGGAAAACAATATTTCCCGTGCCCTGTTCGGCGGATTCAGTGCGTTGTGGGGAGATGGCAGCCGATGCGTCTTCCTGTTCTGCAATTATCTTTTGATTTGGAGCGTTCTTCTACTCCTGTACAGAAAGAAGGTTTTCTTCCGCCTGTAAGCTTTTCCCCACGCAAAAAACGGGGAAAAGCTTCCCTTTTTACCACAATGGGAACTCGCCGCCAATGGGTAGGATTTTCGTGCGCTCCTTCGATCGGAGGCAGGCAAGCGGAGCTATTCTTCTATATGAACGCGCGGCAAGCGGGGTCCCAGCCCTGTGAGGATTTCCCATACGATGGTGTCTGCTTTTTCGGCGATCTGTTCTATCGGAACATGCGGACCGATCAGTTCGACTTCATCTCCTTCGCGCACTTCCGGCGCATGGGTAACGTCGATCATGATTTGATCCATTGTCACACGCCCCAGCATGGGGCATAACACACCGCCGACCGATACCTTCACATCGCGATTCGACAGCTTGCGCGGCCAGCCGTCCGCATACCCGATGCCGACTGTGGCAACGCGCGTGGGGCGGGAAGTGATGAAGGTGCGCCCGTATGCCACCCCATGCCCGGCGGGCAATGTGCGGATGAGGGTAACGCGAGACATCAGGCGCAATGCGGGGAGCAGGTGCGCCTCGGTCGGCACGGGCGATATACCGTAAAGGGCAAGTCCGGGTCTTGCCATGGTGCTTGAGGGGACGGTAAAGTTCAACAGCCCCGCACTGGCGGCGATGTGGATATATTCCAAAGGGAAATGCTGTTTCAGCAGGGAAACGGCTTTTTCGAATTCTTCGATCTCTCGAAGCGTAAAGCTTTCGTCTTCATCCGCAGCCGGGAAATGCGATACCACGCCCTCGATGCAAAGGTGGGTCAACGGGGCGAAGGCTTCGCCCAGTTTTTCCCATGTATCGGGGAGGAACCCTGCACGCCCCATGCCCGTATCAACACACAGGTGCAGATGCGCTTTTGTTTGGTAAAGGGCAGCCAAACGGTCATATTGCGCGGCTTCTTCCAGCGTCGAAACCGTTGCGCTCCACCCGTTCGCCACAATCTCCTCTCGTTCTTCGGGGAAGGCGGGTCCCAGAATAAACGGACGCGTATGCACTCCCGCCTGCTGCAAACGGCGGGCTTCTCCGGGATTCGCCACGCCAAAGAAGGCAATGCCACAGGTATCCAACGCACGGGCAACGGCTTCCAGCCCATGACCGTAAGCATTGGCTTTTACCACGGGCATCATTTTCAGCTCGGGATGCAATCTCCGAAGCTCTTTCAAGTTGCCGATAAGATGCGCCGTGTTCACTTCTACCCATGCGCGTGCGGGGCTGTCATGCGTCATGCCTGCGAGTATAATCTTCCCCTCGCTTTTTGACAAGAGAGAACCCCGCACCCGTTGAGAGATTCAGCGGCATATCCGACGGGGGCGACACAATATCATAATGGGCAAATAGAAAGACACAACACTTCCCACAGAAATCAACAGCCATTCATAAGAATATGCCTGCATGAGGCTTCCCGTCACCAAAGGTCCCACCATGCTCCCCACAGAAAACATCAGCAACATCATCTGATTCATGGAGACCAAATCTTCGCGCGGCGTTTTCTCACAGCCCCACGCCATCGCAACAGGGTACATGGCAAACACGCTCGCACCTAGCAAAACGATGGAAGGCAACATCATATGATTTCCCGCCATCAGAGCGGTGAGGCAGGCAACAGCCGTCAGCCCGCACAAGATCCTCAGGGCATGTTCACGCCCCAAGCGATCAGCCAGTTTACCGACAGGCCATTGACCGAGGATGCCCGCACCGATCAACACAGCTGTCCACATCCCCACGTTTCTTTGTGGCACACCTTCATGCAATAAATAAAGAGGCATCAGAGAATACATGCAACCCAAGGCTATACCCGCCGTCAAACAACCGAACACTCCCAAGCGAGCACAACGCGGATAAAGCAAAGGTCCCCAACGCATGGCAGGTTGCGGTTCCTTGTCGCGGTGCGGCTCGGGCAAGCGCAAGAAAAAGAACGGGATTACGGCAATAAACATCCCACCGCATGATGCCGCAATGACCGTTGTTTCAGCAGCAGGCAACCAAGCAAGGAACAGTTGTCCCAAAACAGTCCCGCCGTAATAAACGATCATATACCATGCCAGCAACACGCCGCGCGTTCCCTTCGACCCAATGCGCAACAACGCACTTTCGACAACCACCCAAATCCACGCACTGCCTATCCCCGCAAAGATGCGCCACAGCCCCCACAGCCACCAATCTTCCCCCGCGCAAAACAATACCGTTGCAAGCAGACAAACGGCACATGCCAGCTGATAGCAACGGTTAAAGCCGATCCGTATAATCAGGCGTCCCGCCGACAAGGTACCAACCATCGTCCCCGCAAAAAACAACGTAGCAACCAGCCCGTTGTGCATTGCGCTCACGCCGTGTCCTTCCAGCCACAACGGAACTGCCGTATTCATCATCGCCAACGCCGCCGTAGACAATGCCAGCCCAAACAGCATTTGTACAACGGAGACGGCATAGTACGGCAGAGCATTCATTTCACCAAAAGCAAGGGCATTGTATGCCGCCGCATACGTTTGTCAAGATACACGGTCGGCATTCTGCGCAAAGAAAAAAGAAAACCGCTTCCCGCAGAGAGAAACGGTTTTCTTTGTTTTGCCTAAAAATTTCGTTCAATAATTTTTTGCCAGAATTTGGAAGTAGGCTTTGGGATGATCGCACACGGGGCAAACTTCGGGAGCTTTCTTACCCACAACGATATGCCCGCAGTTGGAACACTGCCAGATCTGTTCCCCGTCACGAGAGAAAACTATACCTTCTTCGATGTTGGCCAACAGGCGACGATAGCGTTCTTCGTGTTCTTTTTCGATGGCACCGACGGCTTCAAACAAATTGGCGATACGGGTAAAACCTTCGGCTCGGGCTTCTTCGGCAAAGGTTTTGTACATATCCGTCCATTCAAAGTTTTCACCGGAAGCGGCATCGACCAAATTGGCGGTTGTATCCGGCATGCCGTCATGCAAGAGCTTGAACCAAATCTTGGCATGCTCTTTTTCATTGCGGGCGGTTTCCGCAAACAAGCTTGCAATTTGTTCGTAACCTTCCTTCTTTGCTTTAGAAGCAAAATAAAGGTATTTGGTGTGTGCCTGCGATTCCCCGGCAAAAGCCGAACGCAGATTTGCCTCTGTTTTCGTTCCTTTGAGTTCTTTCATGATCTTTGTTGCCTTCAAGGGCGTTGCTGTACGCTCTCGAATGATCATTCTATTGAACGGGCAGAGAAAAAGCAAGGTCAAATGACACGCCTTGCTTTTTATTTTCCTCTTCTCACGGGATCGCGGCTTATACAAAAAGCAAGGCAGAACGTTTAATTTTCTCCGTTCTCTTCTCCATCCAGATCAAACAAGGAAGGCTGTGTCGGCTCTGCCATCTCCGGCAAAGCAGGAGACGGAACAGCCGCTTCTTCGGAAACGGCGTTCGGCATTTCCGCCGCTTTTTCGGAAGCAGATGGATCGACTGCGCCTTTGGACGGCACGGTTTCTTCTGCCGCGTTTTCCTCTTTTTCGGGTTCGGGCTGAGCAGGCGTCATGATGCGCGCCACGCGTTCCACAGCATTTTTGGTAACAATGTTGCCCTGCACCCCCCTGCCCTTCACGCGGAGCTTGCCAAAGGCATACGGCATCGTTTTCCGCATATTGCGCAAGAGGTATTTAATGTACACATTGACAGAAAGAGAGGCACTTTCCTCTTCGGTAGCATGGCAAGAAAGGAAGAAAACGCGCGTTCCCTTTTGGCCGGGCGTCAGCGGATATTCCTTTTCACGGGTGAAGCCGCCGATGCGGAAGCGTTTGGCATAGGTGTTCCCCTCGCGCCCATCGCGATACATCATGTTAAATACCGGGTCGTCATCCGGGCGTAAAATACCGATGTAGAGCAGTTTTTTGCCAACGTAAAATTTTTCCTGAATGCGGCGCACCATCAACACACCATCGCCGTCTATCGTCACCACATCGCTCAATGTGGAACATTTCCCGATGGGTGCCCCTTTCTTGACGCCATGGCCGGCAAAGCCTTCTTCGTCAAGATACAGCGTTTCGTTTTCCACGGCAACCGCCGCGCGGGAAACCGCATCGAACTCTGCTATTTCCGTCCTTCGCGGATATGCTGCACCGTATTTTTCCTGAATCCCTTCAAACCATTTGACGGCATATTGCGTCAAATGCGCCAAATTTTTACGCGTGCGGGCAATGTCTTTTTCAAGAGCCTTGATATGCTTGTCCGCATCAAACACTTCGTATTTGGCAATGCGCTTGATGCGAATCTCCGTCAAGCGCACAATATCGTCCCGCGTAATCGGTTGGCGAAGATCGGGCAAGAAGGGTTGCAACCGCTCTTCAATGAGGCGCAGAGATTCCTCAAAACTGCCGCTTTCTTCGAGAACTTTGTAGATGCGGTTGACGATAAAGATTTTTTCCAAGCTCGATTCATGCCAAGCCTGTTCCAGCTCGCCCAGCTGCACTTCCAATTCGCAACGCAAAATATCACGCGTTCTTTCCACATTGCGCCGCAAAATCTCGCTCACGCCGATGAAGGCAGGCTTGCGGTCGAGAATGACGCAAGATTTCGGGGAAAGATTCACCTGACATTCAGTGAAAGCGTAAAGGGCCTTGCATACCTGTTCCGTATCGCTGCCCGGGGGGAGGTGAACGAGGATATCGGCTTGTTGAGCCGTATTGTCCTCTATGCGGGCAATCTTGATCTTCCCCTTTTCGGAAGCCGCCACAATCGATTGAATGACAGATTCCGTTGTCGTGCCGAAGGGGATTTCCGTAATGCGGATCAATTTTTTGGAATCAACCACCAAGCGGGCTCTACAGCGAACCCGTCCGCCGTTTTCGCCGTCATGATAATCGGAAACATCAATCAACCCGCCGGTCGGAAAATCGGGGTACAGCTCGAAAGGTTCTCCCTTCAAACAGGCAATAGCAGCAGAAATTACTTCATTGAAATTGTGCGGAAGAATCAGACAGCTCAACCCCACAGCTATCCCAAACGCACCCTGCACCAGCAATAAGGGGAATTTGACGGGCAACGTCACGGGTTCTTTGTTGCGCCCATCGTAAGAAAGCTTCCATTCCGTCACCTTCGGGCTGAACACCAGCTCTTTTGCCATCTTTGACAAGCGGGCTTCGATATATCGCGCGGCGGCGGCGGGGTCTCCCGTCAGGATGTTTCCCCAGTTCCCCTGCGTGTCCACCAGCAAATCTTTTTGCCCCAGCATTACCAGTGCGCTGTAAATGGAAGCATCGCCGTGCGGGTGATACTTCATCGTATCACCCACAATGTTCGCCACTTTATTAAAACGCCCGTCATCCATGCGATCCATGGAATGAAGAATGCGCCTTTGCACAGGCTTCAGCCCGTCATGAATATGCGGCACAGCCCGCTCGAGAATCACGTACGAAGCGTATTCCAAATAATAATCCCCGTACATTCGATGAATGCCGCTTGGATTGGGGATCTTGTAAATGGGGAGGTCCGAATTCACGCGTTGCGATTATACTGCCTTGATTCCCAAAATCAAGGGAAAAGGCTCAGTCTGCCCGCTTTTTGCCGGCATTTGCAAAAGAAAGATTCGTTTCCGTTTTAGGAATTGCCGCCTTTGGCAGATTCGGCAACTTTCTTGATCCTGCCCACATACGAATCGTAAGGCATGAAACCCGAAATCTTGTCCAGCACTTCACCCTCGGGGGAGAGGATATACAGGCAAGGCGCACCGCTGCAAGGGTATTTTTTTAACAAATCTTTGTCTTTTTTGTTCTCCGGGGTGAACGAAGAATCAATCACCGATTTGTAGCCGATCACAACGCCTTTCATCTCCTTGGTAAAGGATGACTTCGAAAGGACTTCCTTTTCCAGCTTCACGCAATATCCGCACCACGATGTTCCCGTAAACAACACGGCAATGGGCAAACCGGTTGCCTTGGCTACGGACTGGGCCTTCTTAAAATTCTTTTCCCACTTAAACTTGTGGGCTGCGGCTTTTTCAGCCGCGCCGCTTCCTTCTTTTCCTCAGGCGTTTGAACCGCCACTTCGGAATCATCCTTATCCGCACCCGCAACCATGTTGCCGGAACTCAGCACAAAGGCAGACAAACACAAAGCAATCGTCGTAACTGTTTTCATCATATTATCGCTTACCGAAATATTATCCGCCCCACACGCAGATGAAAAGAACAAAAATGAATTATGACCTCAAATCATTTCCTCTTGTTTTCGCCCGCGTCATATCCTACCATACCGTCATGCACGAAACTCTTCGCCGAATCGCCGCCCAAACGGTCGCCAAGCTTCCGCCGGAAACGGATGCCTACCGACTTTGCGACGGCGCACCGTGGCGAAACATCTTCATCGATGCGTTAAGTAATCGCCTGTTGGTTTCAACACGCGATTGTCCGATTCCGAACGACCTTTTACAGGAGCTGCGATCCACCGGAAAAACTGTATACCGCAAAGAGCTGGAGAGAGACAACAAACAGCCGCCTTCGCTCCTGTGCGGCGAAGAGCTTTCCCCTTGCTTCCCCGTATCGGAATGGGGGGTTCTGTACCGCCTCGACATGTCGGCAGGATATTCGCAGGGGCTTTTTCTCGACCAGCGAGAGAACCGCCATCGCGTGCGAGAATACTGCCGTCCGGGCATGAAAGTCCTCAACACCTTTGCCTACACGGGGGCGTTTTCCGTTTGCGCAGCATTGGGCGGAGCTGAAACAACCACGCTCGATCTGGCGCAACCCTGCCTCGATTGGGCAAGGGAAAACTTTCATCTCAACGGCATTCCGCCCGATCAGCACTATTTTTGCCGAGGCGATGCCCTGCACTGGCTCGACCGCTTCGCCAAACAAGGCAAGCGGTTTGACCTCATCATTCTCGATCCGCCCACTTTCTCCCGAAACGACAAGGGAAAAATCTGGCGAGCAGAGCGCGACTACGGCGAGCTTGCCGCCAAAGCCGCCCAATGTTTGCCCCCGGGCGGGGCATTGCTTTGCACCACAAATTGCCGCAGCCTATCCCACGCGCGTTTTGCCGACATGATCGTCCGCGCTCTGCCAAAGGCTCGCACAAAAACCTTCCCCATGCCCTTTGACTTTTCGGGAGAGCCGTATTTGAAGACAATTTGGTGCTATTTTTAATTTTTTTTGAAAAAAAGCTTGCAAAGATACTCTCGTACCGCTAAACTTCCCCCGCACTTCATGTGTAAATCCTGCGTAGCTCAGTGGCAGAGCGGGTGACTGTTAATCACTAGGTCGTTGGTTCGACCCCAACCGCAGGAGCCAATAAACCTCGCAAGTCTAAAGCTTGTGAGGTTTTCTTTTTTTACAAAAAAGCCATCTTTGCTCTTCCTTCCCCCCAACCTCAAAATGCGCTCTCCGCAAGCATCAATGTTGCCATTCGGCAACCCGAGCGGAAATCTCGGCGGCATACAGGCACAGCAAATCCCAACTTTGCCGGCAGACGTAGACAAAATCCTCCATGAGACCGCTCCATGAAAGCAGATGAAAGCACCACAAAACCAGTGCCATCAACAGCAAATTCATAATGTAGACGATCATGAGGGAAAAAAACATCCCGTTCTCTTCCAAATCGGGCTGTTCGCGCGGGATAATCCACGTTGTCCAATACAGATGAAAACCGCCCCAAAAAGCCGCGCCGCCGTACAGCCACGCATCAAAAGAGGCAAAATCCCAAAAAACATGCAACAGACAAACGAGAGCTACCCACACAATCGCCCAAAGCGGAATAAAATACGGCGAAAGGGCAATGAAGAGATTATTGCGGGTTGTCTCCACATACCCGCCCTCCAACGACACGGAAAAACCCTCCACGCGCCCCAAGCTGCACCACACCGCAAGGTAATGCGTCAGCTCATGCCCCAGCACATACACATATGCCCATATCGCATCCAGAATATGCCCGAACATTAAAACCAAACACACCGCAAAGCCCAAAAGGGAATACCACACGGGATCAGACAGCCAAAACTCTCGGTTCAGCTCGCACCCGGAAAGATGGCGCACCAACGCCATACACAGCAACAACGCCACAGGCAACAGAATGAAGATGCCGGCCGTCAAATGGAAAAAGCGTGACCATCCGCGCAACGGCTCATACGAAAAATCATTCTCCTCTTCACCCCATTCGTCAGCCCGCGTTGCTATCTGCGTGCGGTAGCGCGTGCGGGCAAACGTCTCGCGCAGCGCAGGAAACTTGCGATGCTCTGTCCCTTGCGGCACAACGACACGCCAATCCCCCGGTTCAACGGGAGACATCGGTTTCGGTCTGTGCGCCGGGCGCGGCATGGCGGCATTTTACCCGCAGAAACGCCCCGTGGCAATCTCTTTTCGCTTGGGCAAGGCAATCAGTGTGTTTCATGTACTTTTAGGCAACAATGCAGGCTTGACATCTGAAATATCGGGCGGTAATATCTCTCCCCCATCCGCGCCCCTATGCGACAGCAGCGGAAATTCGAACATACACTATACGATAGAACATATATGTCCAACACGACTTGCGGCACGCCCGAAAAAATCGTCTACGCCTTCGGAGGCGGGACCGCCGATGGCAACGGCAGCATGAAAAATCTCCTTGGCGGCAAGGGAGCCAACCTTGCCGAAATGGCTCGCATCGGGCTTCCCGTGCCTCCCGGATTTACCATCACAACGGAAATCTGCACCTATTATTACGATCACGACAAAACATATCCCAAACAGCTTGACAGTGATGTGAAAGCCGGCATCGCCCGCATGGAAGAATTGGTCGGGCGCAAGTTTGGCGATACGAAAGCCATGCCCCTGCTCGTCTCCGTGCGTTCCGGTGCCCGCGAATCGATGCCCGGCATGATGGATACCATTCTCAACCTCGGCTTGAACGACCAAACCGTCGTCGCCATGGCCAACGCCACCCAAAACCCCCGCTTTGCGTGGGACTGCTACCGCCGCTTCATCCAAATGTACGGTGACGTGGTGCTCGGCGTTCAAAAACTGCCCGGCGAAGATCACGAACCCTTCGAAGCCGTCATCGGTACGCTCAAACAAGAACGCTACGGCAAAAACATCAGCGATGCGGAACTTTCGCCCGAAGATTCCCAAGAACTCGTCAAACGCTTCAAAGCCCTCGTCCTCGAACGCACCGGGCATGAATTCCCCGTTTGCCCGTGGGATCAGCTGAACGGTGCCATCGGTGCCGTGTTCGGCTCTTGGAACAACGACCGCGCCATCGTCTACCGCCAGAAATACGGCATCCCCTCCGAATGGGGTACTGCCGTCAACGTGCAAGCCATGGTATTCGGCAACACGGGCGATGAATCCGGCTCCGGCGTGGCATTCACCCGCAACCCCGCTTCCGGTGAAAACGTCTTTTACGGCGAATTCCTGATGAACGCTCAAGGCGAAGACGTGGTTGCCGGCGTCCGCACGCCCGCTCCCGTGGCAGAGCTTGCCACCGTCATGCCCGAAGCCTTCCAAACACTCTGCGACATCCGCAAGACATTGGAAAACCACTTCCGCGACATGCAGGACTTCGAATTCACCATTCAAGACCGCAAAGTCTGGATGCTCCAAACCCGCAACGGCAAGCGCACCGGCATCGCCGCCTTCCGCATTGCCTGCGAAATGGTAGAAGAAGGGCTGATCGACTGGAAAACGGCTGTGAAGCGCGTCCCCGCCGATCAGGTGGACCAGCTCCTCACCCCGATTTTCAACACCTCTTCCCTCAAGGGTGCCAAACAAATCGCCCAAGGCTTGCCCGCAGGTCCAGGTGCGGCTTCCGGGCGTTTCTACCTCAACGCCGAACGTTGCGTTGAAGCATCCGATCGCGGCGAAAAAGTATTGCTCGTGCGCCTCGAAACCTCTCCGGAAGACCTTCGCGGCATGATCGCGGCAGAAGGGATCCTCACCGCTCGCGGCGGCGTTTCTTCACACGCCGCTCTCGTTGCCCGCCAGATGGGCAAAGTGTGCGTCTGCGGTGCCGATGCCCTCAACATCGACTACGCCAAGCGTACCATCACCGTGGGCAACACCGTCCTTGAAGAAGGCGATTACCTCTCGGTAGACGGCACCACGGGCGCAGTCTACGCCGGCAAAGTGGAAACCGCACCCTCCGAAATCATCCAAGTTCTCATCAACAAGACGCTCAAGCCCGAAGACAGCTCCTCTTACCAAAACTTCGCCCGCTTGATGAACTGGTGCGACCAAGCCACCCGCATGAAAGTACGCACCAATGCGGACTCTCCCATGCAGGCAGAAGCCGCCGTTGCATTCGGTGCCGTCGGCATCGGGCTGTGCCGTACAGAACACATGTTCTTCGAAGGAAACCGCATCGACTTTGTGCGTCAAATGATCTTGGCATCGCGCCGCACAGACCGCATCGAAGCCATCAACAAACTTCTCCCCTACCAGAAGGGTGACTTCAAGGGTATCTTCCGCGCGTTGAAAGGCTTGCCCGCCACCATCCGTCTGCTCGACCCGCCCTTGCATGAATTCCTTCCCCAAACCAAGGAACAGCAGCTCGACCTCGCCAAGGCCCTCGGTCTGCGCGTAGAAGACATCATGCGCCGCGTCACAGAATTGCACGAAAGCAACCCCATGCTCGGGCATCGCGGATGCCGCCTCGGCATCACCTACCCCGAAGTAACGGAAATGCAGGCTCGTGCCATCATCGAAGCCGCCATCGAAGTCACCGAAGAAGAAGGATTCGAAATCGTCCCCGAAATCATGGTTCCCTTGGTCGGCTTCAAGAAAGAACTCGACATCCAGAAAGCCGTCATCGACAACGTGGCTCAGAAAGTCTTTGCAGAAAAGGGCAAGACCATCAAATACCTCGTCGGCACGATGATCGAAATCCCCCGCGCCGCCGTCACGGCTGATGAAATCGCCGAAACGGCGCAATTCTTCTCCTTCGGCACAAACGACCTCACACAAACCGGTCTCGGCATGAGCCGCGATGATGCAGGATCTTTCCTGCCCGAATACCAAAACCTTGAAATCATCAAGAAAAACGTATTCGCTTCCATCGACCAGCAAGGCGTGGGCAAACTCATGAAGATCGCCTGCGAACTCGGGCGCACCACCCGCCCCGACATCAAGCTGGGCATCTGCGGTGAACACGGCGGTGATCCCGATTCGGTGAAATTCTGCAACTCGCTGGGTCTCACCTACGTCTCCTGCTCGCCTTACCGCGTGCCGACAGCCCGCTTGGCTGCCGCCCAAGCCGCTTTGGAACAAGCCTAAGCGCAAAGGGGGCATTCACGCCTCAACCAATCATTCCAAACCGCCGTCCCTCATCCGGACGGCGGTTTTTCGTAGCATCGCCGTGAAGAAAATTACAATTCCCCCGCAAATATCCCCTTCGGTAGTACGCGGCACGGAAGCTCCGCCCCGAAAAACTCCACACAACCTATTGACAATACATGCTTTCGTGTTATCCTAAAAACACACACCGCACCCCCTCAGTCGGCGTCATCATACACCCAACAAGAAAAAACAATGATCGGAGCAATCATCGGAGACACCGTCGGATCACGATTCGAATGGAACAACATCAAAACAAAAAAATTTGAACTCTTCCACAGCACATGTGAATTGACGGACGATTCCATCATGACACTGGCCATATGCGATGCCCTGCTTCATGCCAAGCCGGACAAAAGCGACCTTCCCGCCAAAGCCGTCGAATCCATGCAATGTGTTGGGCGTTTGTATCCGCACTGCGGTTACGGCAGTTCATTCCGAGGCTGGCTCAGATCTGACGATCCGCAACCCTACAACAGCTATGGCAACGGTGCCGCCATGCGCGTCAGCGGCTGTGGCTACGTGGCAAACTCCGTTGAGGAAGCCGCCTCCCTCTCATACGCCGTCACCGCCGTCACACACAACCATCCCAAAGGCATCAAAGGCGCAGAAGCCACAGCCGTCGCCGTATACCTTGCCCGCACCGGGAAAAGCAAACAGGAAATCAAGGCGTACATTACCGAACACTACTACCCGCTCGACTTCACATTGGATTCCATACGAGAAACCTACCGCTTTGACGTCTCCTGCCAAGGCAGCGTCCCGCAAGCACTCGTAGCCTTCTTCGAATCCACCGACTTTGAAGACGCCATCCGCAACGCCATCTCCATCGGCGGTGACAGCGACACCATCGCCGCCATCACCGGCTCTGTGGCAGAAGCCTACTACGGCGTCCCTGCCCTCATCCGCGAAACAGCCCAATCTTTCATGGATCCATTCCTCCTGCAAATCCTGCAGGAATTCGAAACCCAATACCCGCCCAAATTGGGAAAGATGTAAGATCCTCTCCCTTCAAAAAACAGCCGTCATCCCGCAAAAGAATGGCGGTTTGTTTTATATTCTGTCAGAAAAAAGGGAGCTTTGCCCCTCTTCTGCCGATAATTCTCATTATGAGAAAATCGGGGATGAGGTGCGGTCGCTGGCAGATGAGGTACCGTTCGACATTCCTGATACATGGGAATGGGTGAGGCTGAAAGATATTTGCAGTATTTCTACAGGGAAAAAGAATGCTAATTTTGGATCTTTTGATGGAAAGTACCTTTTTTTTACCTGCGCAAAAGAACCTATAAAATGCAACTCCTATTCATTTGACGGAGAATCGCTATTACTTGCAGGAAACTGTGATATTAGTAATATATCATATTATTCCGGAAAATTTGAAGCTTACCAGCGCACTTATGTCTTGCAACCTTTTACAGAGGGATATTTTCCGTATTTGTATATGCATCTGTTATATAATTGGGTCGAATATAACAATTGTAAGATGTACGGGAGCTCAATTACATACATTCGATTAGGTAACCTTGAGGAATATCTTGTTGCTCTTCCCCCACTAGAGGAACAACACCGCATCGTTGCCAAGATTAAAGAAGTATTTGATAACATTGCTTTGATTGTATAGCGTTTGTTTGTTGTTTTATCTTTACCAATCTACGACTGTATCAACGATTTCTCTTTGTTCCGTGGCTGTTTTTCTAAGGTAAATGCGGGTTGTTTCGATGCTTTCATGCCCCATGAGGTCAGCAAGAAAGGCTATATCATTACAGCGGGACAGAAAACTTTTGGCAAATCTGTGACGGAATGAATGCGGATAAACCACTGCCGGATTGATGCCATACTTTGCCGCCAATTTTTTCAGCTGACCGGAGATGCCACGCGTTGTGATGCGCTTGCCTTGTTTGTTCAAAAAAAGGAATCCGCTTTTCTGCTGTTTTGCTGTCAACCAAGAAAGGGATTCTTTTTGTAATCCGTTGGGAATATAGATTCTGCGCAGTTTGCCTCCCTTGGAGTAAAGATCAATGTGACCCAATTGGACGTGTTCTGCCTTGATTTGAATCAATTCGCTGATTCTGGCACCTGTGGCAGCAAGAAAACGGATTACGAAATACCAAAACATTTCATTGCTCTTTTTGAGGCAAGTTTTGAAGTATTCATAATCCGCTTCGCTGATCACATTTTCGAGAAACGTTTTCTGCTGAATCCGTACAAAGGGTTGTTTCCACTTCTCTTTCCCGATGAACTCCAAATAACTGTTGATTGCCCGTAACCGTAAATTGACCGTTTTGGGCTTGTACTGCTCTATAAGCCAAATCTTATACTCGCGCAGTTTTTTCAGAGCGGCATCACCGTAAAGCATTTCATATTGTTTGATCGCAAACAAATAAGATGTAACCGTATTCTCTGCGAGATTTTTCTCTCGCAGATACCTTGCAAACTTCTCTTTTTCTATCATGGCGAAAGTTTCCCTTCGCCATGATATTATACAAATCAATTTATAACCGCTTTATCCGATCAAACAATTCTTTAATCTTGGCAACGATGCGGTGTTGTTCCGCTAGTGGAGGCAACGGAAAATATAAAGAGTTTACGGCTGTCTGTGTCAAATGCTTTATGGTAACGCCTTTGCTTTGCTCATCAAGGAGCTTATTCACTTTATAATATTCCATGAGAAAACGGAAATAGTATGGATTTATTTTCCCGTAAAATCTGACACGATGAAGAGCATTTTGATAGTACATTTCCTGATTTGTTTCCCAAACGGCAGAACGACCTACATCGCCACCTTCACAAATTAAAAGGTCACCTTTTTTAAGTTTGTATTTTGGAAGTTCTTTTTCTTCAAAACGGGCTTCTTTAACTGTAGAAAGGTCAATCCCGCTCCAGTATACATTTATGCTACAAAGATATGGTTTATAATTTCCCTGATTTTTCTCTTTATCCAAAGTTTTTCCCAACTCACTTACGGCAATAGTTTTCAACCTCACCCATTCCCAGCTGTCGGGGATGTCGAAGGGGATTTCATCGGCGATGCAGACGGGGGGCTTGTTGCCGATTTTCTCATAAGGCAAATTATCGGTACCGCGAAAAATGAAAGACGCTTCCTTTTTTCTATTTTTGCTTCCCTTCTTTGCCTTTCCTTTTTTTATATTGCTTTCTTGGGCGAGCAGTTCTTTTTCTTTTCGTATCTTTTCCAGCAAGACAGAAGCCGGCTCGTCATTCGGATCTTGCGGAACAAGTTTGCCACGAACGGCGAGATCAAGAATTTTTTGGCGCAATTTTTGTGTATCCATTAATCCTCTATATCGCTAATCAGTTCTTCAAGAGAGGCTACAGCTTTCGCCATTATGGCAGATTTCTCTTTGATTTGTTCCAACAGGTCGGAAAGGGTATACTCCTCGTCTCTGCTGTCAGATTTTATCCATGTGATATCCAAGCTGGTATTATCACGGGCAAGGATCTCCTCGTAGGTAAATTTACGCCATCTGCCGTTGGGATTCTCTTCGCTGTAAGTTTCCGTACGCTCGGACAAATTGCCGTCTTTATAGCACTCAACAAACTCATCAAAATGGCTTTCCTTCAAAGGATTTGTTTTTCCGAAAGAAGGCATACATGAGCGCAAATCATAGAACCAAATTTCGGAGGTGTTTCCCTTGTCTTCTTGCCCCCGTGTAAAGAATAATACATTTGTTTTAACTCCCTGAGCATAGAAAATACCTGAGGGCAAGCGCAGGATGGTATGCAGATTGCATTTTTCCATTAGGTCTCGACGGATGCGTTCACCATCATTGGCCGCAAACAAAACATTGTCCGGCAAAACAACGGCGGCACGAGCCTTGCCATGTTTGTTCAGACTGCAATAAATGTGTTGCAAGAAGTTCAACTGCTTGTTGCCGGTGGTAAAAGAAAGATCATCACGAGTAGCTCGTTCACCGCCCTTTTTCGTACCAAAGGGTGGGTTGGTTAAAACAACATCATATCCTTTCATCTCTTTTCCGAAGTTGGAAAGGGTATCGCCCAAATAAATCTTGCCGTTAATATCGTGCAACATGGCATTCATTAATGCCAAGCGATGGGTATCATGAACCAATTCGCATCCCGAAAATGCCTGTGTACGCTGAAACTCCTGCTGCTCCGGAGGCAAATCAAACAAATCATCCGTATGATTCTTAACATAGCGGTCAGCGGCAATCATAAAACCAAAAGTCCCGCATGCCGGGTCGTTGCATCGCTCACCGGCTTGGGGAGCAAGCAACCGCGTCATCACATCGATGAGAACGCGAGGGGTAAAATATTGTCCTGCCCCGGACTTCTTCTCGTTTGCATTTTTTTCCAGCAAACCTTCATACAAATTGCCCAATCCTTCTTCTCTGGCAGAGTACCAGTCGAACTGATCAATGTTCCGAATAATTTTCTCAAGATTTTTGGGTTCGCTGATATTACTCTGCGCCCCTTGATATATTTCACGAACACGTCCCGTGCACTTCTCCCCCAAATGGCTCAACAATTCCTGATAAAATCTTTTCAATTCCACCCCCTGTCTGGCAAGGAGCATATCCCAGCGATATGGCTCCGGAATAGATTTTTCCGTATCGGTTTCTTTGCACATCTTCAAGAACAGAATATATGTCAATTCCGTTACATATTGATGATACGTAATCCCATCATCTCGCAACGTATCGCAAAGATTCCAAAGTTTTGCTACTATTTCCTGATTATTCATGCTGCGTCTCCTTTATCATAATAGAGGTATTGTTTTAATTCCGTTATGTATTCACCGAGTTTCCCGTCAAAACGACGGTTAATATTTATGAAGCCGCCGTTATTCTTAAATGCGCCCATTTCAAAAATCTGAGCATCCAAAACGCCCTCTTTTAACAGAGCCTTTTCAATACGATCGAGCCATCCAAGCTGATTTTTATTAAAAGAATGATTTCCTTTCAGCTTAGCAAACGCATTCATTACGCGGGTTTCATGGCTGATTAACATAGAGCCTATAGCCTCACGGCGGATGAAGGCAATAATATCAGCGACGATATCCTGATTGTTCACTTCTTTCCATGCGTTGTTTAATTGTCCTTCTGTAAATTGATGACGATCAAGCTCAAACTTCAAACTCTTAAGATCATCTCGGGTCAAATCCTCCGGTTTCGTACAAACTATCCGCAGGGCCACAATGGAATTCATATTGTTGTTAATGAAGTCTTTGAAGGCTTCCAAATAATCTTCCGGCTTCAGCCCCTCGCCGTATCCGCGAGTGTGATCAATCACCTCATCTTCATGATGGTCTATGATACGCACTCCACCGCCAAGAGCCTTACCTTTATCCCCGTCCAAAACAAGCAGAGCTTCCTTATGCTTCCTGATTTTTTCAACTATAGCCGATATTTCGTCAGAAGGAATCTGCAGTGATATGGTTTTTTCTATCCTATCTTGTCTCTTTTCCTCATTGTTACGGCGAATGCTCTCAGCAAAACTGTCTATATCCTGTCCCTCAGTCAAACTCTTGAAATGCTCCAAAGCTTTGGCACTTACTTTGGCACGTTTTCTCCGTAATTTTGCAACTATTCTATCTACCAGACGAATCCGCTCTTCATCTGTTTCCGCACAATCCAACCCATTGAGTAAATCTTCAAAACGTGTGTCGGGGGAAGCAACCACAGGCTTCATATTACTGACATCCTGCAAAGATGCATACACGCCAACAGGATCATAAATTTCAAAATGCGTCTTTCCTATCTCAGGGCACAGTCTGGTAGCTCGCCCAAGCATTTGCTCAAACAGAATACGGGATTTAATGCGGCGCATAAATACCAACGTAGTAATCTTCGGGACATCAATTCCCGTTGTTAAAAGATCCACCGTAACCACAATTTTAGGCATAGTTTCATTCTTAAAAAGTCTGATTGCCTCAGAGATCTTTTTTTTCCCTCCCGCAACGCTGCCGGTAATTTTCATAACAGCATCGCTATGGATACCCCTTTTTTCATAAATTCCCTTCAAAACATGCGCAATAAGGTCGGCATGATTATCATCTACAGCATAGATGAGGGTCTTCCCCTGCCCCTCCGGATCTAAATCCATTGCGATTTCTCCCAAAACGGCACGATTAAAGTTTTCGGTAATGACTTGCCGATTGAAGCTGTCAATATCAAACTTCATATCATCTTCCAATTCTGCACTGTTCGTCACTTCACCGGTAACAGAATCGTAAATGGCAAGTGTTTCTCCTTTTTTATAGTTGATCCCGCCCTCACCGAGTGTTGTACGTATATTGTGCGGAGCATCGTGATCAACCAAATAGCCGTCTATCACTGCTTCACGGTAGGAATAATTGAAAACAGGTTTCCCAAAAATTTCGGTAGTATGTAATGCCGGTGTTGCGGTCAACGCAATTTTCACGGCATCGAAATACTCAATAACTGTGCGATACTTGCTCACATAATCATCCTGATCACGATAGAGCATTTCGCTCTCGCTCATTTCTTTGTCCAGAATGTATCCTCGGTGGGCTTCATCTACTATAATCAAATCATAATCAGTCACCGAGGGTGTTTTATCTTCTTCAGGATCAAGAATTCGCTTCACAAGACTTTGTACTGTTGCAATATGAATTTTGGTTTCTCTATCAATTTCCTTTTTACCCAACCCTTTAATGTTGTAAATAGAGTTCAACGTCATCAATTGCTCGATTTTTACTTCATTGAAGACATCCTCAGCCTGCTCGCCAAGAGCTGTACGATCCACCAAAAATAGAACCCGTTTGAAACGGTTGCTCTTGATAAAACGGTAAATCATGCCCAAAACAGTACGCGTCTTACCTGTTCCGGTAGCCATAGACAACAAAACGTTTTTCTTACCGGCAATGATTGCCTGCTCAGCCGCTTCAATGGCTCTAATTTGGTAATTACGCAACTTCAGACCATCCGGATCGCGCAACAAATCAAAAGGAGTATTTTGGAGAACCTCATTAGCCGTGGCAATGTCTTTTTCCAATTGTTCCATTAATCCTTGCGGAGGAATCCAACCTTGCAAGGCTTTCGGCACATTGTTCTCACTTCTCAGATCCTGATACCAGATGCCGGACTTCGTTTCAATTTGCTTCAGATACTTACGACCATTGGTTGCAAAGATGAAAGGTACTTTATAACTTCCCCATTGCCCCATAATGAATTCCTCATGTTCCGGCTTAATGGATTTAGCATATTCCTTACATTGATAATCAATGACAGAAGAAACATCGACAGCCGTTTTCTTCGCTTCCACAATACCTACAAGTTGCAATCCAACAAACAGAGCATAATCTGCATATCCGTTTTTACCGAAAGCAGAATCTGTAGGCCACTCGGCAATGGCGAGATTTTTCCCTTTTTGAGGTCGTGTTCCCTTGGAATATCGCAATTTGTTTGTATCAGCCTCCCATCCGACACGGCGAAGTTGCTCATCAATCAAATAACGGGTTTCTTCCTCCGAAAACTTCATCCTCTCGGATTCCGTTTCGGATTTTTGAGCACGTTGCTTAGCTGTCTTGTCCGATGCAGCAGTGAATACCGCTTCTACCTTCTTTGACAGAACCTCTATCTTGTCTTCTTGCTCTTTGATAATTGCCTCGTAGTCCGGTTGGTCAACTTTTTTCGGCATTACAAAATCAGAGGCAACATATCTCCAATCTCCATACACAACCATGAACCAACCGGCAAGGTTATACGTTATCCGTAACAAAACCTTTGCTTCCTCAACGGAATCTGCCCCTTTATGGACAGCATCGTTTCTTTTTTTCCTAAGGACATAGAGTATTTCGTTAATTTTTGTCGGCAGAAGCCCCTCACGATTCAACAAACGAATACGATTGGCATGCGTATTTTCAGCATGAGGCTCAGCAATTTTTTCAATGGCAAAAATTTCGAGAATTAACCGCTCTGCAAACAGTCCAAGCTTGTACAGGCAGGTATTGGGATCCGAGTATACATAATTCTCTGCAGACTCTCCTATTTTGGATAATGCCGGCCAGTATCTTTCCAAAAACTCAAAGTTCGATTTCATTGCGGTTGTATCCTATCTTTACACCATACGAGCCGTTTTTCTTTGGGTGGGGTAATTATTTAAAGCGACCTCACGTTATTTATGTGTTGGGAAAAGAACCTCTGTTCTCACAGACGAGATTTTACAGCCCACTAACAATGGGTGTATCATCCCACAATCCCATCAAAATGCCGATAACAGAAAAGATTTGTGTGTTCGCGGGCAGATTTTTCTTTCCGAAATTTGCACTTTCTCCTTTTTCTCTTTCCTTATAAATTAAAACCTGAGGGCAACTTTTAACTTGCCCCCATTGTTAGAGCGTATGAGAAAGCAAAACGATTACAAGACGGCTTCGGCATTGCTGAAGGGGACTTCCGTTTCATTAACCGATGCGGCGTGGTTGGTGCTGGAGATGCTGGAAGCGGCAAGCGCGGGCGGGGAACTTCGCCGTGAGGACGCTCTGGCACACTGCCGCCGCATGGCGCGGCTGGGCAAAGAGGCTCTGCAACGGGAATGCGACACCGTGCCGTTTCGCCAAGCCGTGGAAGATACCCTCTGCGCCAAAGCACACCGCGCAGAGCGCACCCGCGCAGACATCCGCTATTACATGCGCCGCCTGATGCGCGAAACGCCCGGGCTGGCAGATCGCCCCCTCCGCGCCATGACGTCCGGCGAATGCGCTGCCATGCTGGAACGAGTCTTCCCCACTGCCCCGCAACGCCGCAAGGCGCGAGCGATTCTTTCGGGCGTCTTCACCGCGATGCGCCGCCGCAGGCTCTGCGGGGAAAACCCGGTGCGCGACATCGAGATCCCGACGGTGCGGGAACAAGAGATTGTGCCGCTCTCCCTGCCCGAGGTGCGCCGCCTGCTCCGCACGGCACAATCGCCGGAGCATCGAGACTGTCTGCCCGCCGTGGCGTTGATGCTCTATGCCGGAGTGCGTCCCGATGAGGTTCGGCGTCTCACTTGGCAAGACATTGATCGCGAGGAACACGAGGTGATCATCCGCGCCCGGCACAGCAAGACGGGCAGCGGGCGGCACGTTGCCCTCTGCCCCGCCGCGCAACGTTTGCTGGAACGGGATGCTCCCTCTGCCCAAACGACCCCGATCTGCCCGCGCAACTGGCGCATGCGTTGGCGCAGATTGCGCCGCTCTGCGGGCTTCCGCACATGGACGCCGGATGTGTTGCGCCACACCTACGCGAGCTATCACCTGAAAAACTTTCGCGATGTGGGCGCGTTGCAACTTTCCATGGGGCATGCAAACCCGCGTCTGCTCTTCACGCGCTATGTCAACCTGCGCGGCGTCACCCGCCGCTCGGCGAACGCGTTTTGGTGTGCAAAGAACGTTTTTTGAAGTAATGAGGAAACCGCCTCACACATCGCGCGGACGTTTTTTGCGGGCGAGGTGTTCGGGGAATCCCTGTTCACGTTCGGCTTTGCGGCGTTTCCAAAGGGGGATCTCATTGCGCGGCGGTGGCGAAGCGGATCGCCCGCGCGTTTCCCTATTTTTTTGTTTTTCGTGCAGTTCTTGAACGCGGCGGATACGTTTTTCCACACGCGAGCTGTGAGCACCGCCCGCCGGGGTGACCTGCCACGGGCCAATGCCCTTGGAACGGGTGATGGGGACGCAGATGAGGGAGGCATCGATGAAGCTCATTTGACGGCAGAGGAGGTCTTTGATGTTGGAAAGGATACCCGAGCCGGCAAACAAGCCGCCATTGCCCAGCTCGAGCAGGAAAACGAGGTGCAGGTGGGTAGCATGCATGGACATTCTTGCCATGTCGCGAAGGGAGATGCCTTCGGCAGGCGTTTCGGGCGGGGCAGACATGGCACCCGCACGGAGCAAAAACAACGTATCGCGCACTTTGCGTGAGAGGGCATCTACCAGTTCACGCACACGCGGGCGGGCATCAAAGCGGTAGTCTTTCACCTCGATGAGCCACAGATCTCGCTTCCCCGGGTGGTAGAGCACAAAATCCATTTCTTTGCAGCTGTTGCAAAAATTTTGCGCACTGCGGGCATAGTATTCCGAACATTCGAAACGGCACACCAAGTAACCGGGATCGAACCGGAAGCGATGCACGCCTTCAACGCAGGAAATGTTTTGTGCGGCGCTCATGGATCAATGCATGTTCAAATAGCGATCAGCCTGTTCGATTTCCGCTTCCAAAGAGGCGATCGGGCCAACGCCTTCCAAGGTATCCGCCTGGTGTAACCTGACCCCGCGCGTGTGGTCTTCCGGTGCCTGCAAGCCGAAGAATCGGCGCGATACATGCGCGTTGCGCTCTTCGCCCAATTGAAGCACCATTTCACGCAACAAAAAGAGGCTGTGCGAGGTGATGACCAGCTGCACCCCCGCTTTGCACAACGCCAGCATCACGCGCACCAATGCCGGCAAATGCGATGCGTTGAGATTCGTTTCCGGTTCATCCCAAAAGAGCGTACTGCCCCGCGCCACAGAGCCATTTTGGATCAACAGCCCCAGCGTACCCAACCTCTTGAAACCTTCGGCAACGAGGTTCATTTCTATGGTGCGCAAATCTTTGCGCACCAAAAAGAATCGCCCGTTTTGTCGTTGCAACCGCCCGGAGAGAATTTTTTCGATGTATCCCAAAACGCGCATCATGGCGGGGTCTTTCAGCTTTTCGGCGGCAGGGGCTTCCAAGGCACGGCAAATATCCCACGATGCCCCGTCGATCAATTCGGGGTATCGCTTGCCCGCCTGCATGTAGCAGGGGTAGACGGTCAACACCTCGCGAGCCGTCAGAAAAACCGCGCTTTCGCGAATGAAACGCTGCGGCATACTCTTAATTTTCAATCCGTTTTCTTCTTGCCCACTGTGGAATTCAAACCGCAAATCAGCAGAGCCTTCCGGCACACCTTCTCCTGCAAGCGAGATGCTTATTTCCGCATGCCCGTTTCCGCGATTGTACGCCGTCAGCCCGGAAAGTTCTCGTGTGCCAAACACCCGAAGCAAGCCCAGACGCAACCGCTGTTCCTCTGCCCAAATTTCGGGGAGCTCACGTTGCCCGCCTCCCGTACTCCACTTGGCGGCAGCGTAAGCAATTTTCATCACTTGGCTTTTACCCGAATCGTTCCCGCCGACGATGATGTTGACACCATCGGTCAAACGGAAGATTTCCCGCTCGGGGAAAACGGTCACCCCTTTCAAGGCAAGCTTGCGTATCATATACTTTCTGCTATTACCACAAAATGAACCGAAATGCGAGAAAATGTTTTCCGAAAATAAAAATGACCCGATCGGAGCTTGAGGGTATGGGCATGAGGCTGTAGAATGAGCGGAGATGCGTTGGTTGAGCCTGATTCTTGCGCTGTTTTTTTTGCCGTTGGCATCTGCCAAGGTGAAGATTGCCGCGTTGCACCCTCTACTCGGTGATTTGGCAAGAGAGATTGGCGGCGAGCGTGTTTCCGTGACAGACCTTTTGCAACCGACGGGAAATCTGCACACGTTCGAACCGACGGTGCGCGACATTGCTTCTGCGGCAAATGCTTCCGTTGTCTTGGCAAGCGGCAAAAAGATAGAACCATACCTCCACCGCCTGCGCGATTCCCTTTCCCCGAACGTCACCTTGATCGAGCTGGGGGCAAGCGTTCCCGATGCTCCCGTGCCGCACAGCGAAGTTTTTTGCGAAGGGCAGGAAGAAGAAGAACACGGTGAGGAAGGCGGGCATCACCACCACCATCACCACCACCACCACGGCGCATTCGATCCCCACTGGTGGCAAACGCCCGCCAATATGAAACGCGCCGCGCGATGTCTTGCCGCCGAACTGGCACGGCAAGATCCCGAGGGCAAAACGCTGTACAAAAAACGCCTGAAAGAATGGAACCGCCGCATGGATCGCTTGGATGCCGAAGCCCGTGTTGTGCTGGCAAGCATCCCGCCGCAGGACAGGATTCTCGTCACGGCGCATGCATCGATGTGCCATTTTTGCGCCGAATACGGGTTTCTTCCCCTGCCCCTGTTGGGGATTTCTGCAGAGGACGAAGGAAACGCCGCCGCTATGGCAAAACTGTTGTCGCATTTGAGGCAATGTGGGGTAAAGGCTGTTTTTTCCGATGTGAACGCATCTCCCAAAATCATCCAAGTGATCGCCGCTCAGCTGGACGTCCCCGCGCCGGCATTGATTGCGGACGGGCTTTACCCCGAAGCCCGAAGCTTTGAAACCGTCTTTCGTCATAATCTGCAAACCATACGGGACGGGCTTACCCCGCACCAACCTGCCGAATCTCCACGCTGAATCTCCCCATGTCTCCGCGCCTCCAATTTTGCATCACTTTGGTTTGCGCCGTCCTTGTCGGATGGTCATTGCAACGGCTCTTGGCTCCATGCACTCCCGCCGTTCCCAACGAAACAAGCCCCAGCGTGGCGAACGAAGTCCCTCTTGCAACAACGCTTTCCGTCCGTTTTACGGGAACACCCGTTCATCTTCGGATATGGCACGGGAATACGCTGATCGCCGAAAAGGGGGGTGTGGAAGAATCGCCATGGGAAGAAGAAATCGCCCTGCCGGCTGGCAATACTCCCGTCGAATTGCGCGTTTCCGCCACATGGAAAGATGCCGTACCCCACGCCGTCACTCTCGAGTTGATCCCACCCGCCCAGCCTGCCCGTGAAATGACGCGTTGGAGCGATACAAACACCCTGAACGACATATACATCTTCAAATGGTAAAACACGATCACATCTGCTGGGGTGGCGGGCAGCACCACCCTTGCCACCACACGCTGAGCGTCAGCCGGCTCTCGGCGGCATACGGGCGATTGCTCGCGCTGGAAGACGTCAGCTTCGAAGCGCACTGCGGTCACACACTGGCATTGATCGGGCCGAACGGGGCGGGAAAATCCACCCTCATTAAAACCTTGGCACAACTGATCTCGCCGCTTTCCGGAGAAATTTTGTGGAACGGGCAAGCAATTTCCCGTTTCCCGCACGAGATCGCCTATCTGCCGCAACGGTCGGAAGTCAATTGGGCATTTCCCCTCACTGTGCGCGATCTCGTCCAAATGGGGCGTTACCCCTCATTGGGAGCGTGGAGAGCCGTCACGCAACACGACACGGACATCATCAACAAAGCCCTGAACACGCTGGACTTGGAAAACCTGCAGCATCGGCAAATCGGTGCTTTATCGGGCGGACAACAGCAACGGGCATTCCTCGCCCGTGCCCTCGCGCAAGAGGCGCACATCCTGCTGCTCGATGAACCCTTCACCGGGCTGGATCAGCGTGGCACGGAAGCACTGGCAACCCTGTTGCGCACCCTTGCCGATGAAGGAAGGCTGATCATCGCCTCGCACCACGACCTCAACACTGCCGCAGATATTTTTGACCAATGCCTCTTGCTGAAACGTCGGCTGATTGCCTACGGGCGCATCCCTGATACACTGACACAGCCAAACCTCGACCGTGCCTTTCACGAAACCCGTCCATGAACGATTTCCTTCAATTTCTCAACGAACCGTTGGCACAACGCAGTCTCTGGGCATGCGCCACCATCGGTTTTGCCAACGGATACACCAGCGCATTGGTTGTCTTGAAACGCTCATCACTGCAAATAGGCACGCTTTCCTGTGCTCTGTTGCCCGGCATTGCCTTGGCTGTATTGCTTTTCGGGCTGATGCAGTGGAGCATCTTGCTGGGGGCAGTGATTGCCGCTTTGCTGGTTGGGCTCGGCTCTATTTTCGTCTCGCGCACATCGCGCATCGATCAGGACACGGCACTGTCCGTCTTGCATACAACAGCTTTTGCCGTAGGCTTTCTCATCCTCGTCCGGCTGGGGCTTCAACAAAAGATCGATGACTGGCTCTTCGGCAGCATCATGAGCATGTCAAACACAGACCTCGTAACGGCATACGCCGTCAGCGGAGTTGCCGTCCTCACACTGACAGCCTTGCAGAGACCGCTTCTCATCTACCTTTTCGATGCACAGGTTGCCACCACACTCGGCATCCCGTCACGCCTCTTCGATTATCTGATTTTTGCGCTGATCATCCTCGTTTTAGTCTCTTCGTTACAGGCAGTGGGCGCGTTCCTGACGCTGGGCTTGCTGGTTGCCCCCGCAGCAACGGTGTATTTGCTGACAGATCGAGCTTCTTATCTCTTTTGGGGAGGGGGTATTGTCGGCTGTGTCGGAGCTCTGCTCGCCTTCGTGATTTCGTTTCCTCTCGGATGGCATTTGGGTGCCACCATCATACTGGTGCTGGGGGTCTTTTTCATTTTGGCTTACGTCTTTTCTCCAAAATACGGACTACTGAAAAAGAAAGCGCGATGATCGACATCGCGCTCCGCATTACTTTTCGGCGATTTTTCACAGACCCAACTCGCGCCGCAGGAAGGGAGCCGTCACGCCGCGCCCGCCGAGAGCAACCGCCTCAACCGAACCTTGCGCCACAATACGCCCGCCGCTTTCTCCGGCATCGGGTCCCATGTCGATGATGTAATCGGCTTCGGCTATCAAATCGAGATTGTGTTCCACCACCACAACCGTATTCCCCAGATTGACCAGCTTATGCAGGGCTTCGACCAGCAAACGGACGTCTTGCGCATGCAATCCGATGGTCGGTTCTTCGATGAGGTAGAGATCTTGGGGCATAGAGCGACCGCGTTTGACAGCCAGCAGGGCAGCGCGACGCCCCTTGATCAACTCTGCCGCCAGCTTCACCCGCTGGGCTTCTCCGCCCGACAGCGTGCCGGAGGATTGACCCAAGGTGAGGTATCCCAGCCCGGTTTCGCACAGAAGCTTGAACGGCTCGCTCAGACGCGGTTGCGCGGCAAAAAACTCAGCGGCTTCTTCCATGCTCATGTTCAGCACATCAGCTATCGTCTTCCCCTTGTAACGCACCTGCAGGGTTCGAGAATTGAACCGCTCCCCACGACAGGTTTCGCAAGGAACGGTGCAAGGCGGCAGGAAATCCATTTCGCGTCTTTCGATCCCCGTCCCCTTGCACGTTTCGCAACGCCCCGAAGCGGTATTGAACGAAAATCGGGCAGCATCGAAGCCCAAACGGCGGGCATCTGCCGTTTCGGCAAAAAGGCGGCGTATTTCGTCAAAAAGACCAATGTATGTAATCGGTGCGGAGCGCGGCGTTTTGCCGATGGGACTTTGATCCACCTGATACACGGCGCGGAAGCTCTCCAAGCCTGCCGTCTTTTTCCAATGCCGCTCATCACGCGAAATGCGTTGTCCCAAGGCTTCACGCGCGGCAAGGGCAAGCGTTCCCGTCATGAACGAGGTTTTCCCCGCGCCCGAAACGCCCGTAATGACCGTCATACACCCTTTGGGAATGCGAAATGTTTCATTTTTCAGGTTGTGAAGAGAACAGCCCTTAATCTCCAAAAATTCGGCATGTGCCGTCTCTTTGCGCGTACCGTACTGCGGGTGCTTCCGCTTATCGCGCAAGGCGTGTCCTGTTGAGGAATCCCCGGCGATGATTTCATCAAAAGTACCGTGAGCCGTCACACGCCCGCCGTGAATCCCCGCCCCGGGGCCGAGATCAATCAAATAATCGGCACGACGCATCGTCTCTTCATCGTGTTCCACGACCAACAAGGTATTGCCACGTCGCTTCAGCTCATCCAGCGTATCGAGCAAGCGGGCGTTGTCTCGCGGATGCAACCCGATCGTCGGCTCATCCAGCACGTAGAGGACGCCCCGCAGGTTGGAACCAAGCTGTGCAGCCAAACGAATACGCTGTGTTTCGCCGCCGGAAAGCGTATCGGCACTGCGATTGAGCGTTAGGTAATCCAGCCCCACCCGTGCGAGAAAATCTAGTCTTTGATCGATTTCCGCCACGATATTGCGAGCTATCTCCGCATCTCGTCCCGCAAAACTCCATGCATGAAGAGCAGCGCGGGCTTCGCGGGTGTTCATGCGGTCTATTTCGGCGATATTGCGTCCCTGTACCGTCACACTTAAAGCAAAGGGATTCAGGCGCGTTCCCCCGCAAGCAGGGCAAACGCACGAAGATTCTTCCCGTGCGGCAGCTCGCTCGATATCACGGTCATAATTCAACTCTGCCTCGAGCTGCGAGCTTGCCTTTTCGCCGTCGAACTTTACATCGGCAATGCGTCCGTGGCCGCGACACAACGGACACCACCCGCGCGGAGAATTAAAAGAAAACGAAGACGGTTCCGGCTCGGGAAAACTTTCCCCACACTGCGGGCAGGTAAGACGCAAACCGAGCAACTCGGCATGCCCGTTTTCGATAAGCCGCAAAAACCCTTCCCCCGTATCAAGGACGCTCTGCACGGCATTGCGCAATGCGACATCATCGGCAAAGCTGCCGTTCACCGAAAAAACACCGTCGTGACATTCCACCGTGTGCATCACCACGTCCACGTCGTGATTGCTGTACCGATCCAGCGGAACAAAATTTTCCGTCTCCGTCAACTTTCCGTCTGCCAGCAAATAACGGTATCCGTGATTTTCCGCCCACCGCGCCAAATCGGCGTAATGCCCCTTACGGTTGCGTACCATCGGAGCCGCCAGCATGAGGGGGGACGCAGATTTTTCGGCACGAGCCGTCACGACAGCCAACACCTCTTCCAAACTGCGTTTCCCCACGGGAAGAGCGCATTTCGGACAGTGTGGCGTACCAAGCTTGGCATACAGCAAACGCAAGAACTGCCGAATTTCCGTCACTGTACCAACGGTGGATTTGGAACCGCCGCGCGTGCGGTTTTGGGCAATCGCCACAGTGGGCGGCAAACCCGTCAGGCGATCGATATTCGGCGTTTCCATCTGCTGGGTGAATTGGCGGGCGTACGGCGACATCACATCCATGAAACGCTTTTGTCCTTCGGCAAAAATAATATCGAAAGCCAACGTACTCTTGCCCGATCCCGAAAGCCCCGTCACAACGGTCATTTTCCCTCTTGGAATATCCACATCGATATTTTTCAACTGGTGATGCCGCGCACCACGTAAAGCAATAACGCCATGCGGCACGTTTTCCGCATCGGGGAGTGTCTTTTCCTCCGGGCTAACGGGACATTGAGACAACGCTGCTTTCAAATATTTGGGCGTAAAGCCGACAGAAGATTCTGCCACAGTCTCAGGCGTTCCTTGGGCAACAATCTGCCCACCCCCATCACCGCCTTCCGGACCGAGATCTATCACCCAATCCGCCGCTTTGATCAGCTCTGTATTATGCTCGATAACCAGCAGGCTGTGCCCTTGTTCCGTCAAGCGGCGAAACACTTTCAGCAACAACTCCAAATCAGAAAAATGAAGTCCCGTTCCGGGTTCATCCAAAATGAGCAGATGCCCCTTTTCTGATTTTTCTGCCAATGCCGTATCGATAAGAATACGAGCCAGCTTGAGACGTTGGTTTTCCCCCCCGGAAAGCGTATTGAGCGGTTGCCCGAGGGCGAGATGCCCCAAGCCCACATCTGCCAGAATCTGCAAACGGGAGCGAATGCGCTTGCCGCGCACCCCGGGAACTCCTTCGAAAAAAGCAATTGCACTCCGCACGTCCATGGAAAGCACCTGTTGCATATTCAGACCGCCCCATGTGAGAAGAAGAGCCTCTGCGCGGTATCGGCTGCCGCCGCACAAGGCGCAGGGAACAAAAATATCCGAAAGGAACTGCATCTCCACCTTCTCTTGCCCCAAGCCGCCACAGCGGGGGCAACGACCATCACCGCTGTTGAAGGAAAAATAACCGGGCGTCACACCGCGCAATTTTGCCATGGGTTCTTGGGCAAACAAGGCGCGAACATCTTCAAACAAGCCAACATACACCGCCGGTGCAGAACGCGGCGTTTTCACAATGGGGCTTTGATCCACAAGGACAGCTTGCGCCAGATACTCTATTCCCTTCATCGAACGCACCGTGCCAAACTTTTCTTCGGGGGCATCGCCGAAATACTCTGCCGCGTGGGCATAAATAATCTCCCGCGCCAACGTACTCTTGCCCGACCCGCTAACACCCGTCAGGCAGGTATAAACCCCCAACGGAATATCGACGTCGAAGCCATGCAAATTATGACACTCTGCCCCCCGCACCCGCAGAAAACGACGCGCCTTGCGCCGTTTTTGAGGAACGGGAATACGGCGCACGCCCGAAAGGTACGCCCCCGTCAGCGAGTCTGCGGATTTGTTTATGCCCGAGGGAACGCCCGCATAGATCAAATGTCCTCCGAGGCTGCCACTGCACGGTCCCATATCGACCAACCAATCAGCGGCTCGCATCAAGGCTTCTTCATGTTCCACCACAACCAGCGTATTGCCTCGACGGCGCAAGCGTTCCATAGCAGAGATGAGCCGCCCCGTGTCGCGTGGGTGAAGACCCACGGTGGGTTCATCCAGCACAAACAGTGTTTCTGTCAGTGCCGCACCCAAACAGGCGGTCAGGCTTACACGCTCGATTTCGCCGCCGGAGAGGCTTCGCGTCAGGCGATCCGCCGTGATGTATGGTAAACCGACATCGCAGAGATACGCCACGCGGCTACGGAACTCTTTTACTGCCTGATCCAACGAACGGTCATCGCGCACAAAAGGCACCACCCATTCATCAATCCACGGCAACAGGTCAGACATCGGCAACGCCATCGTCTCCGGCACGGTCTTGCCGCCCACAGTAAAACAAAGCGATTCAAGGCGCAACCTGCCCCCATGGCAAGACGGGCATTCACCGTAAATACGGTAAAAGCTCAAAAACACCCTCACGGAAAGCTTGTGCGCATGCTTTTCCATATCGCGAAACACCCCTTTGATCCCATACCACAAATCATGCTGCAGGGCATAATTGAGATCTTCGTTTTCTTCCCCGTTGATGACCCACTGGATTTCATCGGGACGCAATTCTGCCCAAGGGACATCGGTACGCACCGCATTGCCGCGAGCCGCCGCGATACGTACCAAATCGTCCCGACAGACCCGCAGATGCTTCGATTCGAAAATTTTCAACGCACCTTCCCGAATGGAAAGCTCCGGGCGAAGCCCCTTCAGGCAATCATAGGTAATAATGCGCCCGTACCCTTTGCATTTCGTGCATGCGCCTATGGGGGAATTGGACGAAAAAAGCTCCGGCACCGGTTCTGAAAGCGGATACCAATCGCCGCGAAACACGCTCCATTCGGATTTCTTACCGTCATTCGGCATGGTGGATTTGACGTAAACGACATTCCCGCCAAGGCGCATCGCCGTTTCCAACGCCTCATGCAAGCGTTGGCGTTTCTCCGCAAGCCGACGCACACGATCTTGCACCACAAGCCACAGTTCTTCGTCTTTCGCAACCGTGTTGCCGGCGTGGGGCGGGTGATCTGTTTCATCCAGACGGACCGTTTCCCCGCCATCAATGACGCGCATGTAACCCTGTCCCACCAAAGCCTGCTTCATCTCTTCATACATACCTGCGTAATGCACGCCAAAACAGACGATAGCATCGTCCCAGCCTTCCGCGATCAACCGATCGGCAATGCTTGATGGCGTCTCGGGGCGAACGAGCCGTCCGTTGGCATCACGGCCTTCTGCCAAGCGGGAAAAAATGAGCTTCAGATGTTCGTTTAGCCCCGTCATCGTCCCCACGGTAGAACGCGAATTGCGCACGGCGTTCCTCTGTTCAAGAGCCACGGCAGGCAAGATATTCTCTACAGCATCCACGTTGGGGCGTTCCATGCGATCCATAAATTGTCGCACATACGGGGAAAACGTTTCCACATACCGCCGTTGTCCCTCAGCGTACAGGGTGTGCATGGCAAGACTGGTCTTCCCCGAACCGGATGGACCTGTCACCACGGTAATTTTGCCGAGAGGGATATCGACATCCACCGATTTCAGGTTATGCTCCCGCGCTCCGCGAATATGAATGAACCGATCGTCTGCCCCCGACATACAAGAAGATTTATACAACCGAAAGAAAAAAAATAAAAGCGCGGAGAGCTCCTCTTTCGGGGAAGCTGCCTTGATTCTTTGTCATAAAACCGCTATACTTTCGCTGTGAATCATCTCCTCCTTTTTTGCGCAACCTCGTTTCTACCCATTTTGCCCGACTGTTTGGAAGCAACGACAAACAACGGGCAGGATCGCGTTGCTGTTGCCCGTAAAAACACTGAAAAGGAATTCGGAGAATTTTTCGGAAAGCCCGTTTTCATTCGCATCGTCAAAGAAAGTCTCTTGCTTGAATTATGGGTGCAACACAAAGGAAAATGGCAAAAATTACGCAAGTTCCCCATCGCCGGCATGAGCGGGGAGCTCGGTCCCAAAACAGCAGAAGGAGATGGGCAAGCCCCGGAAGGCTTTTACGATGTTGTACCGGGACGCATGAATCCCCGCAGCAATTATCATCTCTCATTCAACATCGGCTATCCCAACAAGCGAGATCGCGAATTGGGGCGCACCGGGTCGCTCATCATGGTTCACGGATCGAACGTATCCATCGGCTGTTTTGCCATTACCGATGAAGGAATTGAAAAAGTCTACACTATGATCAACGAAGCATTTCGGGGCGGTCAAAAACGGGTTCTCGTACAAATCTATCCGTTCGAAATGACGCCCGAACGCATGCAAAAGGAACGCAACAGCCCCCATTTCACATTTTGGCAAGAACTGCAACACGGCTGGACACACACACACGAAAAGCAGGAACCTTACCCCGTCCCATGAAGTTTTCGAAGAAAACCGATTCCGTGCATTCTTTCGTCGGCAACGGCAAATTTTTGCGCGGAAACGCCACGGTGACAGCTTCTGTCCTTGCACGTTTTCGATAAACTGATATTATAAGGGCGCGTAGCATATATTTTCCATTTCCTTTTTTAGATATGAAACCCGCAACATTTAACTGTACTGTACTGCGAGACGGACATCAATCTTTGGCAGCCACACGCATGGCCACGGAACAAATGATCGAAATCGCCGAGATCCTCGACACGATGGGCTTCAGCGCCTTGGAAACATGGGGCGGTGCCACTATCGATGCCGGACTTCGCTTCTTGGGCGAACTTCCTTTTGAACGTCTCGACACCTTGAAAAAGGCCGCGCCGAAAACCCCGCACATGATGCTCTTGCGCGGGCAAAATATGGTGGGGTACACCAACTATGCCGATGACGTGGTCGAAGCCTTCGTCAAATGCAGCGTCAAGCACGGCATGAACATCTTCCGCATTTTCGACTGCTTGAACGATCCCCGTAACATGCAGACTTCGATCCGCGCCGCCAAGGCGGCAGGAGGCATCGCGCACGGCACGATCTGCTACACCACATCGCCCGTTCACAATGTCGAAAGCTTCGTCAAACTTGGCAAAGAAATCGCCGAAATGGGTGCTGACGGCATTGTGCTGAAAGACATGGCAGGGCTGATCCCCCCTTATGAAACGGCACAAATTGTCAGTGCCATCAAAGCAGCCGTTGACATTCCCGTCTGGATTCACACACACGATACGGCAGGTCTTGGCGCATCGACCTACATTGCAGGCATCGATGCCGGAGCCGATGCCGTGGACGTCTCGATCTCTCCGTTTGCCAACGGCACGGGGCAACCGGACTGCCTGCGCATGCTGGCTCTCCTCAAAGGCAATCCGCGTTCACCGGAATACGACAAAGAAAAACTGCTCAAGGTGCAAGCTCTTTTGCAACCCATCTACGAAAGCCTCGGTAAGTTCACCTCTCACAAGAACGAAGTAGTCGATTCCGACACCTTGCGCTATCAAGTTCCCGGCGGCATGCTCTCCAACTTCCGCAATCAGCTGAAAGAACAGGGCATGAGCGATCGATTCGAAGAAGTGTTTGCCGAAATCCCCGTTGTGCGCAAAGCTCTCGGCTGGATTCCGTTGGTCACCCCCACCTCTCAAATCGTGGGCGTACAGGCCATGATGAACGTCAAATTTGGGCGTTGGAAGAACATCTCGCCGCAAGCCGCCGACATTGCTCTCGGCTATTACGGACGCACCCCTGCCCCCGTTGATCCCGAAGTGCAAAAACTTTGTGCCGAACGTATGCACAAAGATCCCATCACATGCCGTCCCGCCGACCTCATCAAGCCCGGCATGGACGACCTGCGCAAAAAGCTGGAAGAAAAGGGGCTGCCCGCAACGGATGAAAACTGCGTCATCTACGCCATGTTCCCGCAACAGCTGGAAGACTATTACAACCCGGACAAACCAAAACCCGTGCCACCCACCGTCCAATCGTCAAATCCGGCACCTGCGACGACGGCACCCGTTCCGGCTTCCGCTCCTGCCAATAACATCCCTGTGTCGCTGACAACAGGCGGTGTACAAGCCCGCATCGATGGTCATAACATGCAACTTGCCATCAACGGCAAGAGCTACGACATCACCATTCAGGAAATCTGAATTCGGGAAAACAATCCGTTTTAACAACACGCACTCCGCTTTCCTCACGGGAAGCGGAGTTTTTTCTCTGTTGCGCCACGCAGAAAAGGAGAGAAAGCCCACGACAAAACATAATAAGGCAAACGCACCTCCACAAGCGGCAACAAAATGTCCATATCTATGAGAAAAAACTTCCCTAGAAAAATGCAATATCCCGCAAGCGATCAAGACCCCAACTGACGGCGGGCAAGCAACGTCAAGTTGCGAATGATCCATTCTTTCATCAACTCGCCCGAATCAACGGAAGCACGATTCCACAAATCGAAGGTAGAGCTTTGCACGTCAATCGTAATGCGATCCCTTCCCGTCGTTTTTTCACCTTCTTCCGCTATCAGGTCATCCCCTGCTACCCCGTCATATTCATCCATAATTTCACGGAGTTGCAACGTCCTCTGGGCAGATATATTTTTACCGGATGACAACCAACCGTTGACGGTATTCACAGAAACATACAAACGCTCTGCCAACCAAGTACGGTTCAACCTGCGTTTTTTCAACCAGTGTTTTATCTCGTCCGGATGCATCGCGCATAAGAATACCAAGTTCTTCCGCTCATTTCTAGCATATAATCCGTTTCTCCTCGATTTTCCAACGGTGACGCTCCTATTTCGGAAGCTCTATTCGACGTGCGTCATCTGTCCCTTATTCTATCAACTTACGGGCGAGAACTTTTTACCAACGAAACCACCGTTCCTCCTCTCAAAAAGCGCGTCTCATATCAAGAAAATACCGTTTCTTGATTTTTTGGCCAAACGAATTTTTTGTTATACAAAACTCTTTTCCTCGTTCAGAAACAAGAAGAGGCGTTCTTTTTAGCGTTTTGATTCATTGTTTGACAAAAAAAATACGGCATGAAATGTTTTTTCAAGTCTTTTGCCTTTACAGTACATGAGAAAGGTGCTATCCATTAGCTTCTATGAACAAAGCTCAGCTCATTGATGCCATTCAAAAAAATCTCGGAGAAGGTGCGTCCAAAAAATGCGCCGCATCTGCTCTCGATGCTGTTCTCTCTGCCATCTCGACCGCGGTGAAAGAGGAAAAGGTCTCTCTGATCGGTTTCGGTACATTCGAAACCAAGGAACGCCCTGCCCGCACGGGGCGCAATCCGAAAACCGGCGAAACGATGCAAATCCCCGCATCGAAGACGGTTACCTTCAAACCCTCTTCCGCTTTAAAGGCTTAATTTACCCATAAGCGTTTCGTTTTCAGCCCTTCTTCCCTTCATGGGAAGAAGGGTTTTTCGTTGGGAAACGGCAATTATTTTTCAAAGAAAACCATACGGACATTGTTTTTTCTTGCTTTTCAAGGAAAAAGAAGATAAAACCTTTCCCGATTTACAGGCCTTCGTGGCGGAATGGTAGACGCAGCAGACTTAAAATCTGCCGATTATAAAAAATCGTACCGGTTCGAGTCCGGTCGGAGGCACCACTTTCATTTGATACAGAGATTCTTAGGGGCTATAAACCCAAGAGGGGCATCCTGCTCCCCATTTTTTGAGAAAATGAATCTCCTTCTCGATCTTTATTACTGAGGAAGTCGGGGAACGATTGCAAAAAAGACCGCATTCGCGTTGAATGCGGTCTTTTGAAGAACATGTGAAGGTTCTTTATCGGGAATACAATTCCACGATGAGCTGTTCGTTCACGATAGGAGCAATTTCTTCCTTCGTGGGGATGCGGGAAACCTTCCCGGTGAGATGATCTATGTCACCCTCCAGCCAATCAGGAACAACAGGAGTCTGAGCCAACTCTACGAAGTGCTTGGCAAGAGCCTGAGATCCGTTCTTTGCAGCAATAGCGATGCTGTCGCCGGGTTTGCACGCGAAAGAAGGAACGTTGACCTTGCGACCGTTTACCGTCACATGACCGTGAGAAACCATCTGGCGAGCAGCAGCGCGCGTATTGGCATAGCCGAGGCGATAGATGATGTTATCGAGGCGAAGTTCAAGCAATTGGAGAAGGATTTCGCCCGTCACACCGCGACGGCGAGAAGCTTCTTCATAGTATTTGCGGAACTGACCTTCAAGGACGCCGTATTGGAAGCGGAGTTTCTGTTTTTCGGCAAGCATGACGCCGTATTCCGACTTCTTCTTACGACCGGCGCGAACGCCGTGCTGACCCGGAGGGAAGGGACGGCGGTTGAATGATTTGCTGTTGCCGAAGAGATCCACACCAAAGCGGCGGGAGATCTTAGCGCGAGGACCTGTATAACGAGCCATAATAATTTACGATAAATGAAGGTTGATTAGACGCGGCGAGCCTTAGGAGGACGGCAGCCATTGTGAGGGATAGGGGTGACGTCACGGATAGCAGTGATTTCAATACCGAGAGCCTGCACAGCACGAACGGCAGATTCACGCCCCGATCCGGGACCTTTCACACGCACTTCGGCTTCGCGAAGACCGTGCCCCATAGCTTGACGACAAGCATCTTGGCAAACAACTTGCCCGGCATATGCCGTGCTTTTACGGGATCCCTTAAAGTTCAACTTACCGGCCGAGGACCAGCCGATCACATCGCCTTTAAGGTCTGTCACGCTCACCACGGTGTTGTTAAACGTGGAAGAGATATGCACAATACCCGTAGAGATATTTTTACTTCCTTTTGCTTTGAGGATCTTTACCTTATCTTCATCAGCGGTAAGACCGAGTTCTGCAAAGATGTCGCGGGCACCTTCCTGTTTACGGGGGGCTTCTTCGGCAGGAGCCGTTTCGGCAACGGGAGCCGTCGTCACGACTTCTTCTTCTTTGATTTCTGTGATGGTTTCTTCAGCCATTTTACAAAAGTAGGTTCAGGTTACTTGGTCTTCTTGGCGCCAACTGTCTTCTTCTTGCCCTTGCGTGTGCGGGCATTCGTGCGGGTGCGTTGACCGCGGACGGGGAGACCCTTGCGGTGGCGAATGCCTCGCAGGCAGTTAATGCTGGTAAGACGCTTGAGGGCAATTTGCTTTTCGCGACGAAGGTCGCCTTCGATCAAAATGCCGTTCGACGTGATCGCTTGCACGATTTTCGTGAGCTGTTCGTCTGTCAGCGTCCCGGTACGCAGATCGGGGGAAATACCCGCCTGCTCCAGAATCTTCTTGGAGGTTGTAGGTCCGATGCCGTAAATGTAGGCAAGAGAGGCCTCAATGCGTTTTTCGTTTGGTATATCTATACCGAAAAGACGTGCCATAATCTGTGGTTTTCTTTTTCGTTCGGTGCGGCAAGCCATCGCAGCTCGCCATGACGGGAAAGGTTTTATCTCATTTTGAGCTTTTTGCAAGACCAAAATGCAAAAAATTCCATCTTTGGATTATTTTGGGATTTATCCCGAAATAAATCGTCCCCGCCCGCCCTATTTTCTGATTTCAAAACGCCCGCCGGGCAAGGGAGAAAGAATGCGCATGATTTGCAGTCGAGCCAAACGGGGAGAGATTTCCACCGCGCTCATTCCCGTGGCGGGACACAACAAATCCAGCGTACGATGTCCCTGCTCGATCGCATCAAGGATCAAACGGTCTTCCGCATCGAGCAACACTTCGCCCGATGCGGCGGGAGCGGCAAAATCAAGGTTGCCCTGCACCGGGTTTTCTTGTGTCCCCCAGTTCATATCGGACAACACATGGGAGGAAGAAGCCACCAGCGTTGCACCGTCTCGCAAGAGTTCATGACAACCTTCGGATGCTGTGCGGTTGATCGGACCGGGAACGGCAAACACGCTGCGTCCCATTTCTGCACCCAGCCGCGCTGTATGCAAGGAACCGCTGCGATGCGGTGCTTCCACAACAAGAATGGCTTGGCTCCACGCGGCGACAAGGCGATTTCTGCGCGGGAAAGTCGTTTTGCTCGGGCGCACGTTCAGCGGGAACTCCGACACAACTGCGCCGAACCCCGAGGCAATGCGATCTGCCAATTCTCGGTTTTCTTCCGGGAAAAAGGCGTTGAAGCCGGATCCCAGAACGGCAACAGTACGTCCACCGGCATCCAAAGCACCCCAATGTCCTGCCGTATCAATACCCTGTGCCAAGCCGGAAATAACGGCACACCCTGCTTCTGCCAATTCACGCCCGAATTGACGTGCCACCGTACAACCATATGCCGTCATTTGACGTGTTCCCACAATGGCGACCGATTTATCGGCATCACTTTGCAACCACTGTCCGCGAGAATATAGAACGGGTGGAGGATCGTACAGTTGGCGCAGGGCTTCGGGGTAATCGTCATCCAGTACAGTGGTAATGCGCACATCCATGCGTTCCGCCATTTCCATTTCTGCATGGAAAGACGTGCATTCCTTCCAAGAAACAATAGCTTCCGCCAAGCGATCACCGATACCCGGTAGGCGTTTCAGGAATTCGCGGGGAGAATGCAAGATAATCTCCGGATTGCCGAAACTGTCCAGCAAGGAGCGTATCCGCACCGGACCCAATCCCGGAATGAGATTGAGAATAACAAGGGCTTCCCGAGGTGTCGGCATGGATGGATCAATCGACTATGGAGAAGTCGAGTCCCAAATCAAGAGCGGGAGCCGAATGGGTCAGGATACCAAATGACATGAAATCCACGCCGCTTTCCGCAGCCGCCGGGGCTGTTTCTATGGTAATACCGCCACTGGCTTCGAAATACGGCTTGGCATTCTGTCCACGCATATCCACCGCTTGGCGCATCTGATCGGGTGACATGTTGTCCAGTAGAATGTAATCCACGCCTTCCAGTTTGAGGAAAGCAGAGACTTGTTCCAACGTATCGGCTTCGAGCTGTACCTCCACATTAGGCTTTTCTGCTTTAAGCTTTAAAATGCAAGCTTGCAAGTGGTCTGTATCGGCATCGGTAGTGAGGTGATTATCTTTGACCATGGCTCGGTCATAAAGACCGAGCCGGTGATTTGTACCGCCACCGTGCCGCACAGCTGCTTTTTCCAAAAGACGATAACCGGGGAGCGTCTTGCGCGTGTCAAGCAAGCGACAATGCGTATGGCTGATCGCCTTCACATAGGTCCTCGTCAGCGTGGCAATACCCGAAAGATGTTGGATAAAGTTCAATGCTGTGCGTTCCGCTCCGAGGATGGAGCGAGCTTTGCCTTCGATGAGCATCACCACGGCACCGGGGCTGACATTTTCCCCATCGTGCAAGTAGACTTCGACATGCAGGTTAGGGTCTACCGACTTAAAGACGCGAGCCGCCACATCAACGCCGGAGAGTACACCCTTGCGGCGCGGCGTCAACACGGCGCGGGCGTTAAGATTTTCGGGGATAAAATAATCCGAGGTGACATCGCCGTCACCGAAATCTTCGGCAAGAGCCATGCGGATCAATTCGTTTACGTTGTCAGATACCATGGATGTTTTCAGAATTTTCGATTGAGTAAATAATCATTTAATGCGGAAAGGGCGTCACGCCGTTCAAGCGGAAAAATTTCCAAGGCGGCACGGGCATCGTCCGTAAGTTGCCGCGCCTCATTTTTTGCGTTCTCCAAACCGACCAGCGAGGGATACGTTGCCTTTGCATCACGGGCGTCTTTCCCGATTGATTTGCCCATTTGTTCGGACGTGGAGGTCACATCGAGAATATCATCGATGATTTGGAACGCCAACCCGGCTTTGAGACCGAATTCCGTCAGGGCATCAAGCTGAGCCGGAGAACAAGCAGCACTCATCCCGCCGAGGCGCAAGGATGCCGCCAGCAAAGCGGACGTTTTTCCGTTGTGAATAGCCTTAATTTCGTCCAAAGAGAGGGTTCTTCCCTCGCCTTCCAAGTCAAGTGTCTGCCCGCCAATCAAACGGCGACTTCCGGCGGCATCCGTCAATTCCCGCACGTAATCACCCATGCTGTACGATGAATTTTCAGGTGTACGGGCAAGGATGGCAAAAGATTCCGTCAGCAAGGCATCCCCCGCCAACACAGCAATCCCTTCTCCGAACATTTTGTGACTGGTCGGACGCCCCCTCCGCAAATCATCATCGTCCATGCAGGGAAGGTCATCATGGATCAAAGTGTATGTATGCAATGTTTCCACAGCACATGCAACGGGCATGGCAGCATCGACATTACCTCCACAGGCTTCTGCTGCAGCCAAGCACAATATAGGACGAATGCGTTTTCCTCCGGCAAAGATACTGTAACGCATGGCGCGATGGATCAACACCGGCAAGGTCTCTTCAGACGGTAACCACGCATCCAGTGCACGATCGACCATGCCTTTTCGCTGTTGAAGATAGGTATCGATATCCATGGGTGCAACAAAGTTCTTGCAGAAAAATTACGCGCGAGCGGCAAGCAATTCGGCAATCTGCACGGCATTGAGAGCCGCGCCCTTGCGTACCTGATCGCCCACAACCCAAAGATTGAGTGCATTTTCCACTGCGATATCTTTGCGGATGCGCCCCACAAAGCAGGTATCGCCGTTCGTACTGTCGAGCGGGGTAGGCCACACGCCACAAGAGGGGACGTCCATAACGGCAACGCCGGGCTTTCCTTCGTAGGCGAGACGTGCTCCGTCTGCATCGATTTCCTTTTCAAATTGAGCGATCACAGAGACGGAATGAGAGCGATACACGGGGACACGCACACAGGTGCACGTCACGGAAAGATCCTGCAAGCTCAATATTTTACGGCTTTCATTGAGCATTTTGAGTTCTTCCTTCGTATAGCCGTTTTCGGTAAATGAATCAATTTGAGGCAACACGTTGAAAGCAATTTGACGCGGGTAGGTCTTCGTTTCCACGGGATGCCCGTTTACAATAGCTCGCACTTGACTTTCAAGCTCTGCAATGCCGTGTTGTCCGCTACCAGACACAGCCTGATAGCTCGACGCGATAATCTTTTTCAGCCCGTATTTTTCATGCAAGGGGAACAACGCCATCAGCGTAATGATCGTCGTGCAATTAGGATTGGCAATTATGTTGCGCGGGTGGTTGAATGCCGCTTCGGGATTAATTTCCGGTACAACCAACGGCACATCAGGATCTTGGCGAAATGCCGATGAATTATCTACCACAACACAGCCGGCAGCAGCCGCAATCGGCGCAAATCGACGGGAGATATCCCCGCCTGCACTGAACAGAGCCAAATCTACCCCGGCAAAAGAATTTTCCGTCAATTCTTCCACCGTGAGCATTTGATCGCGAAAAGGCACCTGTTTCCCCGCCGAACGAGCCGATGCCAGCAATTTCAACGACCCCGTCGGAAAGTGACGCGTTTCGAGACAGGAAAGGATTTCAACGCCAACAGCTCCCGTGGCGCCCACTATGGCTACGTTCATTTCTTTCATCGCGGTGAAACATAAATGGGGAATAATCTACTTCCCCGATGCGGGGCGAGTATAAACCATTCACCGTTTTGTTCAAGCGTTTTTGCATGCTCAAACACGTCAAAATACAATATTGCAACTGTTTTTTCGTTGCCGAGCGCATTGTGCAGCATGGAAGCGGTGTCACCCACTCTCTGCTCGAGGGTCTCCCATCCCCCCTCATGCGAGCAAGAAGACTATCCTTCCGCATGAGCCAATCCGCTCCGCACAAAAACTCTGCTGTGCATCATCGCAACGCACTCCCCGAGATTTTCGGGATTGCCACGCCCCATCAGCCAAAGAGGCAGGGGCAGATCACCTTTTCGATAAGGCGGTTGGAGATATTGGCGAGATATAATCTCATACCCATGCCGCCTGTACCCGCCTATACGGCGAAGTGCCGTTTCCGATGTATCGGAAGGCTCTACTTCCAAGATATGAAAAACGGGATAGCGGCGGTAAAGTTCTTCCAGCACCAAACCGCCCACGCCGCAACATCTCCGTTCGGGTATGATGGCAAAATGCTCAAGGTATACGAATGTTTCAAAATTCCAATAGACGCAAAGTCCCGTAAATGCCCCGTTTTCTTCCAACGATATGGCATGCATCTCCGGTCTTTCCGCAAGAAAACGCATCAGCTCTTCCCTTTCCCGCCGTTCTGCAAGCGGGAATGCATCTTCATACAGCTTCAGCCATTCATGCCAAACGGAATCCGAAGGAGAAAGCAACCGGCGAAACGACAATGCGTCAGACGTCATAATTCATAGTACGTATAGCCGTTGAGACCTTCACGAAAGGCTTCCATGGCCAGACGACGATCTCTCGGAGCAATGCGCCCTTCCGCCACTGCTTTTTCTGCCAAGGCACGGAATTTCGAGGCAAGGTCTTTCACATCGTATTTAACGTAAGAAAGGACATCTGCCACCGTATCGCCTTCTTCTTCATGCGTGTAGACGGGACGCCCGTTTTCAAGGCGCACACCGACAACATTCGTATCACCGAGTAAATTATGAATATCGCCCATTGTCTCTTGGTATGCACCCACCAAGAAAACACCGATGTAATAATTTTCATCAGCATCCACGGTATGCACGGGAAGAGATTGAGCCACGTCTTCTTTGTCGATGAAATGATCGATTTTCCCGTCACAATCGCAAGTGATATCAACCAGCACAGCATGATTGGTCGGTCTTTCGTCAAGACGTTGCAACGGCATCACCGGGAAGAGCTGATCAATCGCCCACGAATCGGGCAGCGACTGAAAGAGCGAAAAATTGCCGTAATAGAAATCGACCATCGAATCCGAAAGCTCTTTTAAGTCTTCAGGGATATCTTCCATCTCAGTGAGGCGGTTGGCTATGCGACTCATGATGTACCAATACCAAGCTTCGCCCAAGCCGCGTTCCCGCAAAGACGCGTTCCCATAGAAAAACTGCGCCCTCAATTGGTCTCGGTAGTAGTTGGCATCATTGTAGCATTCCTGAATATTCTTGCGCGTCAGAGTACGGCTTGTTTCTTCGAACGCCTTGAGGATTTCCGATGAATCTTTCGGCAATGCGGGCGGTTCTTGTCCACCGGGAGCGGTGGTCACGTCCAATATATTAAATACCAAGACGGAATTATAGGCAGATACGGCACGTCCGGATTCCGTCACCAGCGTTGGATGCGGAACGTTGTATTTTGTACAAAGCTCTCCGATTACTTCCACAATGTCGCGGGCATATTCTGCCATGCTGTAATTGCAAGAAGAATGGAAGTTAGTTTGCGAACCGTCATAATCCACAGCCAGACCGCCGCCCATGTCAAGTGTTCCCATCGGCGCACCTTCCTTGACCAAATTGATGTAGACGCGTGCCGCTTCCGTCAATCCCTCGCGCACAACGGAAATATTCGGGATTTGGGAACCTTGGTGATAATGCAGTAATTTTAAGCAGTCCAACGCATCATGCGCCTTTAACTTATCCACAACTTCAATGACCTGCGCCGCATTGAGACCAAATACAGATTTATCGCCGGCAGATTCAGACCAATGCCCCGATCCCTTGGCGGAAAGACGCACCCGTACACCCAAATTGGGACGCACGCCCATTTTTTTCGCGATTTTGAGAATGGCATCCAGCTCGTTGGGCATTTCAAGGACGATATAAACATTCAAGCCCAATTTTTGTCCGGTCAACGCCAACTCGATAAACTCATCATCCTTGTACCCGTTGCAGATCAGATAGGCGTTGGGGTTTTTAAGGTTTGCCATGGCGGCGATTAACTCGGGCTTGGAACCGGCTTCCAAACCATAATCATAGCGTTCACCGAAAGAAACTATTTCTTCGACGATTTGCTGTTGCTGATTGACCTTTGTCGGATAAACGCCCTTGTATACCCCTTGATATCCGGCTTCTTTTATTGCTGTTCGAAAGCTTTCGTTCAATTCGGCGATGCGACAACGCAACAAATCTCGGAAACGAAGCAACACAGGCACATTCAACCCGCGTTCTGCCAACCCGGAAATTATTTCATGTAGGCTGACGTCTTTTGTGCCATCTTTGCCATTTTGCAATCGCACGGTCACTTTGCCCTGCTTGTTGATACCAAAATAGCCGTTTCCCCAGTTTTCAATACCGTACAGCTCTGAAGAGTCGGCTATCTCCCAACCTTTCACTTTGCGTTTCGTAGCTTGTTTACGTGCGGGCATGGTGTGTTTGTCTTTCCTGTGCCGGTTGTTTATACCTGCTCCGGCTCGCCAAGTCGAGCCTCAAAGTCAGAGTACCCCCATTCTTTCACACATCTCAACGTCCCGCTCGGCTCTTGCACGATGACAGACGGGTGTGGTACACCGTTGAAAAACGTTGTTTTCACCAAGGTATACTGCGCCATGTCATCAAAAACAAGGATATCCCCTACCCTCAGAGGTTGCGGAAACGAATAATCCCCGATCACGTCACCGGCAAGGCACGTCGGCGCACCCAATCGATAGGCATAGCGGTTTTCATCGGGTTGTCCGCCAATCGCATAAAATTCTCCCTCATACGTCACGGCGGGAAGGATATTGCCGCCCTGCCCCTCGGGAACAATTTGGAACACATCCGGACGGTAAGGCATTTCTAAAACATCAGGCATATGCGCCGATGCGGAAATATCGAGGATGGCATGTCGCGTCCCCATGGATTCGAAAACATCCAACACACGGCATCGCAACACACCGGAATGGATGCACCATGCCTCCCCCGGTTCCAACACCACTTCCACGCCGTATTTTGCACGCACTTTCCGCACAAGATCAATCAAAAGATTTCTGTTGTAACCGGGCTTTGTAATCCAATGCCCTCCGCCCATGTTTAGATATTTGATTTCGGTGCGCATTAAAATATCGCCGAATCCTTTTTCAACGGCATTCCACGTCGCGACCAAATCTTCAGCACCTTGTTCGCATAGAGTGTGAAAATGCAAGCCGGAAATGCCCGACAAATCCGCTTTGTCAAACGCCTCTCGGCAAATACCCAAGCGAGAACCGGGGGCGCAGGGATCATAGAGCGGCGTATGCCCGGTAGAATACTGCGGGTTAATCCGCAAACCAAACAAAAGCTCTCCCGCCCGCGCTCGCGGATGCGCCATCCCTTCACCGCGAAATCTTTCCCATTGAGAGAAACTGTTAAAATCAATATGGTGGGCAAACGCCGCCAGTTGTGAAAATTCTTCATCGCGATAAGCAGGAGCATAAACCGCCACCTTTTTCCCCATCTGTTTATGCCCCAAAAGAGCTTCCCACACCCCCGATGCACAACATCCGTCTGCGTAACGCGCCACAAGCGGCAAACATGCCGTTGTAGCAAAGCTCTTGAGAGCCAACACAACGGTTGCCCCACTCCGATCACCTATTTCACGGAGAATGCGGGCATTGTTTTCCAAGGCCCGCATACTGATCACAAACTCACCCATGGCAACACGCTCAACGGCGATGTCTGCCGTTCCTTGCAGGTTGTTTTTTCTTTTGCGACACTTCGGGCTGTACCGGTGGCGTTGAAGTTGCCGTTGCCTCGGGCATTGATTTTACCTCGGGCGCGGGTTCTTGCACTTTGTCAACGGGAGGGGCTACATTTTGTTGATGCGCTTGTCCCTCTGCCACTGTATTTTCTATACGGACTTTCAGCCCCTTGAAATCATTGACTATCTGCGCTTTCACAAACTGCGTATCAGCATCACGCTGAGTCATTTTTGAAATATTACTGCAAATTCTTGCCGCAGAGATCCAATACGCCTTGGCTTGTTTTTCATTGCCCATTCTCTTTTCAACGTCCCCCAACGCACTCAACACCGTTATTTGACGGCGTCCCATCGTGGGCGAACCTTGTTTGAGACGTTCTGCCAAGCGCACCGATTTCTTGTATGTGTCTTTGGCTTCTTCCGGATCATCCCTCAACACCAAAATATCCCCCTTCACCTTGTAAGACCCCATCAAGTCGGCAACAACTTCTTCATATTGAGAATCTGCCACACCGCCATCCTTCGGAGCTAAACGTTCCGACAGAGCAAAATCTATCTTCAAAGCCTCATCAGCATATTCCAACGCCTTTGCCAAATCGTTTTTCACGATAGAAAGATAGGCCAACCCCGCATACGCAGCACTCTGTACGCGACAGACATCCGTTCGCGTCTTCATGTCTTCCGGCAGTGTTTGTAACACCTCGTGAACGTGGCGATAACATTCTGCCGCCCTGTCATACGCGCCGAGATCGGAACGCAAATCGCCCAACTTGCATTCCACGCGAATCCGATATAACACTTCTTCCGGCGTTTCCTTTTCGACTTGGGAAAGTGCTGTCAAATAATTTTCTGTCAATTCGTGCAATACGCGCACGGTCGGTTGCACCTCCGGTGATGATGCATACACCCGAAGCTTATCGCCCAGATCAAAAACAGTTCGATCAGCAAAGAGACGCAACGTTGAAGTAAGCGCATCTTTCTGTTCTACATTGCTTGTTTCTTGCACTTCCTTTGTTTGATTTTCCGCTGTCTGCCGAGCGGGTTCTTTGGTCGCCCCCGAATCGTCTCCGCAGGAAGTGAGCATTGCAACACTCCCCGTAAGGGCTACGCAAGCGGGGACGAACCGTATAAAAAATTTCCGCTGAATCATCACGAATCCATTGTGATGCAATGTCCCCGCCTCGTCAAGCATTATTTAAACATCCCCTCCTCAGGTACTCAACAATTAAAAGCGAAATCCGGAGATATCGTGGAAGACGCGGGAACATCTCTGTCCGGCATCAATTCCGAAACACTGACGGAAGAGCACAGCTCATGTGGGACGGCTTCTTGCACCAAGCCCCCAAAGAGATCTCGCTTCTCAAACGCGCTGTTCTTGCTCTGCATAAAAAATTTAGCTGGGCGCGAGGCGATATACCTCTCCTCTGCGAACGGCAATGGGGTAACCGATAGCATGAAGAGGCTATGCAGGCTACCGGATTATCACGAAGCAGCATTCGAAATATTGTACACACCTGCAAAACATTCCCTCAAAACAAACGACATTACACTCTTTATTTTACTCACTACCAAGAAATTGCACCAATCAAAGCGAACCCTGATCTACGAGGTCAATTGCTCCGAAAGGTCGTTGAAGAATATTTATCCTCTTCGGATCCGAGAAAACTTCTCCGTCAAACTCAAATTGATGCGGATGCCCCCGAAAATTCTTCCAACCAGACACAAGGCGATTAGTGAAATTTCTGTTGAAGAATTTTCCGCTATGGCTCGTGTTATTTATAGCGAAGCAGGCACAACAGGAGCAGAAATGAAAGCCATAGCGTCAGTCATGTTGAATCGTTTAGGGAACTCGGCAGGAGGCTCTGATTACAGAAAACCGGTTCTAAGTATGTTAGGACGAATTCAATCGGAGAGCCCCCTCCGGGAAGAATCCTATTTGGGCATCCGTAACGGATGCTCAGTACGCTTCAGTAGAAGGAGACAAGTGCTATACTATCGATATTCAAAGTTGTGCAAAACTAAAAGTTCCTATTCTTGCTCTTTTTGATGAAATCGAATCCGGCCCGTCATATCCATATGACGGTTTACGGACAGCCGGAACAACTTCTCAAAGCCATGTAACAATCGGAGGAACAGACTTTCTTACTGAAAGGCAGTACGCAATCTGCGATGTAAAGCCATCGAATTGGGATTCTATTGATATTTGGCTGGGAAGTCCTCTTAACGTGTAATCGCAAATAACTTTAAGCTACGAACTTTGTTCGTGGCTTAAAAAGGCTTTTATTTTTCCATTCGGTAATAAAAGACATCTTGTTTTTGGGTAAAGCTAAAAAACGCGACATCGTCACATCGCCGTCAGGAAACGAAAAATAATACCCGTCATTTTGGATGGTGATCTTTAACGCTGACCCAATCAAAATCCATACCATAGCGAGTCACAAAATCATACTCACCCAATTTTACCCATGCCTCTTGCCCTTTTTTGATACGCCCAAATCTACAATGAAATGTGCCGGTTGGGAGAGATGACGTAAAGAACAATGCAATCGTATGCGACGAATTCCACATATAGTTTATCTTTTTCGCGTTTGCTCCTTCTTTTGGCAACAAAGCCATTGTTTTTCCCAGAAAGGAAAAATTCTGTTTCATCCGCTTGGCGATTTCTGTCTCCCTGTAATCCCACATTGCCTCTTCTGTATGCGTAACCTGCTCCGCCCATAACGGCTATGATAAGAATACAACGGCTGAGGTCACAAAAAACTTTTTCATGTGAGGTGGGGGTGTCTGAATCCGTAAAATACACAATTTTTCGCAACTGCTTCATGTCATTATGGAAGCGTACTTCTGTATTCAAAGCATTGCTGTTTCTTATTAAATCTAAAAGAAAAGCAACCTCCGTGTCCAGTTCTTTGTCTTTGACCTTTATGCTAACCTTTTCCCGTCAAAAGCGATATTTTCAAAATCCCACGGAGCATATACGGTAGCATAATCATACTCTTCCACATATTCCCAGTTATTACCCTTCTCTTCCAATGCGTATACTGAGGAAGCATTGGGCGGTAAATCCTTTTTCTGATAAGCCCAAAAACGATAAATGTTACTTCCGCTGGGCGGCATCAGCCCAATAAAGACAACAACAGTATGCGATGGGTTAAAAACATGACTGAACCACACGACCGCGTCTAATGTATGCTCTGCGTATTTCTTTATCACGAAATTCTTTTCCTCCACAATATGCTTGTATAGGGGCGAATTACTCATAAACGTCTATTCAGGATCATCCTCCGGCAAACATGGTTGTCTTTCCTCGGATTTTGCAACAGAAAAAAGGATAGAGCCACCATGGCGATCACAAATTTTTTTTCATTTTCATGTTAGGGCTTCGTTTGAATCCGTTGAATGTTATCATTTTCCCATCTCATTATTAAGAACGAAAGAGTGTCATTTTGATCAGAGAGAAAAAGGGGGTACGGAGTTCGGCGTTCTCCTGCCTCAATGCGTTATTAACGTGAAAACGAATATCTTTTCTTTCTTTTAATTCCTCTGTGGGAATATTCATCTTCTGTCGGATTTTAGGATTCTCTTTTGGGGATTACTCTCCTCAGATATCAATCCATGTGCAGGGATCAAAGATATTCCGATGGTGAAGAATTCAACAACTGTAACAAAAAATTTATATCAATTTTTTTCAAAGAAAGGAGATCTTCTCTCTACAGAGGCAAGGCAAGATCATAGAGGAGTTTGATTTCTTTTTCCTGAACAGACTTCCCGAGCAATACATCTTCTTCGGCATAATCACCGCAAATCTCAAATTCTTCTTTCGCAGACGAAAAAGAAAACTTATGCATCATTTTCACATTGCTCCATGAGGTTACAAAAGTAATACCATCGTCTTCTATGAGAAAGTTTTTAGGTCTCGGTATTAAAAAGATCGATACAAAACTGTATGTACCGATGCGTTTGAATACATCGCCTTTCTTTCTGAATACATGAAAGCAGATTTTCTTCTTTCGAGCCTTGTATCGTCCGACATCTTCAATGAAAACAATAATATCACCTCGGGCATTGCATGCCCAATCTTCGTAATCGGTATTCCCCACCGCTGCATAAAGCAAATTGCACAAGTCCTTTTCTTGAATTTCGACATTCTCTCGCCACAAAGCATCATACTTTCGAAAAGAATTCTCTTCGCGTTTTTTTAATTCATCTATAGATGAATCCGGATTCAAAAGCTGTTTAATTTGCGGATTCATTTTGGGATATTCGTTTGCGTCTGATGCTGAGATTCGAGCAGAGAGCATTGACGCTCCGAATGCGAAGAACACGGCTGTTGTAAGAGGAAGTTTTTTCATATCGGCACTTGAGATACTGATAAATTCCTCAGAACGCTCATTGATCTCCCGGAGAATGAATTTCCCCGTTTAATACTGGAAAATGAGACTCATCCCAGAAAATGTAATATATTTCTTGCGCTGAAGAAAAAGAAAATTTATAATCCGCACTCACTGTGTTTGCCTTACCGTCAAACCACGTTGCCACGACAGTAACACCGTCGTCTTCTATGCGTAATTTTTGCGGTTCAGGCTTTAAGTACCGTGACAAAAAGCAGTATGTGCCAATGCGTTTGAATGTATGGGCTTTCTTTTTGAACACATGAAGCACAGTGTTGACACAATCTTTGCCTTTACTTTCTACGAAAACAAGGATGTCTCCTCGTGCATTGCATGCCCAGTCTCTGAAATCTGTATTTCCCACTGCCGCATAATACAAATTGAGTAAATCTTTCTCTTGAATTTCGGCGTTCTCTTGCCACAGCGCATCATGCTTCCGAATCGGGCTGTCATCACGCTTTTTTAATTCTTCGGCGGATGTATAAATCGTCAAAATCTGTTTGATTTGCGGATTCTTTTTGGGATATTCGATTGCGTCTAATGCTGAGATTCGAGCAGAGAGCATTGACGCTCCGAATGCAACAAATACAGCAGTTGCAAGAATATTTTTTTTCATATACTTAGTCTTAAACTATTCTCGGCGGAGCATTGTACCTTTTCTTCTCTTCCAAAAAAAGATTAAAAACATGTCATTTTTAATGAGGAAACAGGGAACACTTGCTCTTCCCGTACAGACAACACGAGCGAAGAGAGTGTAACCCTTGCCTTTTTTCTTCTTCGTCATATTTTGAGATGTGCCACAGTGGCAACGGTGAATCAAATAATAAATAAAAATATGAGTAAAAAGAATAAACGCTCTGTTATGGGCGATGGTGTTGACTGCGAAAACAAACCAGCAGCATGGTACGATGATATTTCCATCGATTATTATTACGAGGATGCCGTCAACGGAACAAATGCAGAGAACAGTTTAAATACTGTCCTGATCAATTTCCTTGTCCCGGACCATTATGTCGCCACGTTAAATGTTTCTGAATTTAAAGTAGACGATTGGGGGCATCTGTCAATTTACCCGAAGGAGAATACAAGCAACAAACTCTTGCATCTGGGCTTAGAAGAAGGAATAGACGGCACTCCGGGCGAACGTGGCGGGCACACCGAATGGGGAATGACCGGTAGCGTTCAACTGATCCCCGGAGAATACGTCATTGAAGTGGCACAAAAGAACGCAACCTACAACGATAAAGGGAATCCGCGTTATAACGTCTCCAAATGCACGCTTGCCTTGCATGCGGAAAAGGAAGAATCCCTATGCGTTTTTGCTTGGCCTCAGGACGTATCTCTCGGAACACCAATTACTTGGTATGAGCTGAATACACGTCCAAGCGATAACATCAAAAGACGTTGGAATTCAGGAACAATTTCTTCAATAACAGCAAATCAATTCCGACAAATGGCGAAAGTTATCTATGCGGAAGCCGGCATCACTGGTGTATATACATGTGATGAATTGCGAGGAATTGCTTCCGTTATGCTCAACCGAATTGGTAACTCTAAAACAGACGCTTATCGTTCCGGTTCTGTCCTTAAAGATATTACAGAAGAATTTAAGGATTCGAACAATTGGGCGAGCGTAACCGGCGATTTGTACAAGGCTATAAAAGACACAAGCGCACATGAACTCACCGAGACATCGTGTCAAAAGATTAAAGATGCTATCGAGGCGCTGTGTTATGTCCTTGAGAAAGGGGCTATCTTTCAGTGGGATAGATTTGTGGCGAAAAACAGCACGAACTCAAAGGATAAAAACAATTACTTTTGTGAGGGGGGGACAGCTTTTAAGATTACACAAGTCTACTATAAGGATTGCAGAACGAAACCGGAAAATTGGGATTCCTTACCCATAGACAAGAACGGTCCGCTTGCCACTTTTGCAACAGATGATGAGGAGGTTAGCTAAGTAAGCGTTACAGGAAGAAGCAACCAAACGCATGAATGTTTAGTTGCTTCTTCCAGATCGACAATCTACTGTTTTACAACGGCAAAGCAAAATCGTGCAGGAACTTAAGCTCTTTTTCAGTAATGACCCTTCCTTTTAATATGGGGTAATGTTCCCTTTCCAAAAAGATTCCGTATATTTCTTTCGGGGAAGAAAAATAAAACTTATGGCTTGCACTCAGTTTACATCCATTCTCCCAAAAACATGTCCCGGTAAAAGTAATGCCATCGTCTTCTATAAGCAACTTCTCGGATTCCGGGCTTAAATATCTGGATACAAAGCTATAATATCCTATACGTTTGTATGTGTTGCCAATCTTTTTGAACACATGCATGCGCGTATAAATGCAACCGAATTCATCGTCTTCCACAAAGGCAACAATATCTCCCCGTGCATTGCATGCCCAGCCTCTGTATGCCGTATTAACCACCGCCGCATAATGTAAATTAAGCAAATCTTTTTCTTGGATTTCGGCGTTCTCCTGCCACAATGCGTCATTGACATGAAAACGAATATCTTTTCTTTCTTTTAATTCCTCTGCGGGGATATTCATCATCTGTCGGATTTTCTGATTCTCTTTCGGATAGTTACACTCCGCTGTCATTATACCTTGAGCAGGAATCTGATGTATTCCGATGGTGATGAACACAGTAACTGTAACAAGAAAAATTTTCATATTAATACCGGAAACTTACCCGATTCCATGGGCATACTACACCTATTTCGTCTCTTTAAAAGGAATAAAAAGCACCATACATCATTTTTCATGACGAAACAGAAAGAAAAGCTATAACGCCGACAGAGAAAACAAAAAACTTTCTCATCTTAACGCAGGGGGTGTGTCCGATCCCGTAAAATCTTACCTCTTTCCTTTCCGTTTAAAGAAAACAAAAACGTGTCTTTTCCCATGGAGAACAGCCCTCAAATAAAGGAGGATAAGCGCAGATAAACGCCAATCAGCGAGAATGTTTCGGTGAAATTAAGAGATTCCGCATGGATTGTTTAAAGTAACGGGAAAACAGGCGATAGCATTCGCAAAGGTAGTTTTGAGGTTCTTCCCCATTTTCCGAAAGATGGGGAGCAAAGCAATCCTTGGGGCAACCACCAAAGCACAGATCCGCGACATCACAATGCAAACAGGCAGAAGAAAGGCTGTCTAGCTTGTATTCGCCGAAGTCACGATTAGCCTCTATCATTTCACCAAGCGACATTTTCATAATATTGCCCATTTTATATTCGTCAAAAACGTATCTGTCACAACGATAAACATCCCCGTTGCATTCCATGGCGGCACAATGCCCGCATACGGCTTCATGTACACATACGCCCGCCGGGAGGCGCATCAGGTTTCCAAAGGTTGCTTCAAATATCTGTACAAATTTTTTGCCGACATTTTCTTGCCGCCACACATCAAACACAGAACATAAAAACCGTCCGTAATCAACGGGTGAGACATTGAAATTAGCCCTTTGTCCCACCTTGCAAGTGTTCGCAAAGTAAAGACATGGCGGAAGAGCCACGCTTTTATCGGGATAAACGCATTCCTCAACAGGCAAGAACTGCATGTAGTCTGATACAGAGCGCAAAAATCGGTAAACTTCCGTTGCATGCGGAGCCTTGATTGCATTCACAGTTGTCAAAGTGTTAAAAGGGACACCGTGCTTTCTATGCAAATCTATGCCGTGCATCACCCTGTCAAAAAAGCCTTTCCCCCCGCATCGATTCTGTAGGCATCGTGAAGCGGTTGCGGACCATCAATACTGATGCCAATCCTAAACCGATTCTCCGAAAAAAACGACACCATTCGTACCGTTTGTTTGAAGCGTGTTCCGTATATTCCTGTTCTCTCCGTACCGGTGCTGTAACGAAACCGCTTTGGCATAAAAATCCATTCCTGCCAAAGTCGGTTCTCCACCGTGCCATGCAAATTCAATCTCGGCATGACGCCCGTGAATGGCAATTATGTTGCGAATGTATTGCTCCAGCACATTATCGGACATCACGCGCCCGACATCTCCACAATTTTTACCCCTATAGTAACAATATGCACAAGAGAGGTTGCACGCCGCACCAATCGGTTTGACGATGACGGAAAAATGGCGATCCTCACTTTGCATACTTCATGACGCCTCCCTGAAAAACAACAGTCTCTCTGCCGTCATCCACTCCTATTTCTTTCTTGATCAAAGCATTCAATTTATCATTGTACTGCATCACTTTGTCTGCATTGTTTCCCTTGGGGTATTCCAAATTGAGGCATTCGTCAGAAGACGAAGCGTAAAGCGCCACATCGTTGAGGCTGTACAAAGCATCAAGATCTACGGGGGGTTGAAGCGAATCGGAGAAAAATAACGAGCAAATTTATAATCTGCGGTAATCACGCCACGAAGGTAACCGCACTTATTTAAACCAATCTTTACAGACATTTCATTACCCACAGAAACAGATTTTCTTTCTGCGTCCGACATAGAAATCATGTCGTACACAAACAGTGCGCCTTCCCTGTTTCTGATGTCAGTATCGATATCGTCAACAGCGGGCAGCAAAGCTGTGTCCTTTAATGCCCTCCCTAATGACTTCTGCACGCGCATCATCATTCTCTGCCATATCCACAAATGTTGGCGCAAGATCCAAGTGAGAAGTGATATTTTCACAGCTTCTCCCACCGGGATAGGCAGGGTGATAAATAATCAAGAGAACGTGAATGTTGTTTTCATAGATATTGCCGGCTTTGCCTTTCAAACCGTGTTCCCCCATCATTTCCCCATGATCCGATGTGTAAACGATGATTGCATTTTCCAGCAAACCCAGATTTTATATGATTGAGCAACAGTAACAGATGGTTATCACAATCCTGAATGCAATTGAAATAGTAATCTCGGAATGTGCGCCATTGCTCGACATTTTGGGGAGACTTCCCTGCCACGGTATCCCATCCTTCTTTGTATTCGAAATGAGCTTGGGATCAACCATCCTTACGCCATGATTCATTCCACGATGCGGAGCCGGGAACAAATGAGTACGTCTTTCGGTACACCTCTGCATCCGGAACCAAAACAGAGCCGAAAGACCCTTCTTTTTATCCTCGCAAAAGTACATAATGTCGTGGGGATTGATGAAATTGACAGACAGAAAAACGGCTGTCCGTTTTCATTGAGCTTCTTACCCTTGTCCGAAAGCCAATCGCAAGATCTTTTCGCAATAGGTCCATCGTCATGATAACCCTCCCATATAGAGCCGTAGATATTCACTTCTGTCCAATCAGCAAAACCGCAGTCTTCCAAAGAATCCTCATATCGGGATATATGCCACTTCCCTTTATACGCCGTATAATATTCTGCTTCGCGCAACATAACCCCCACTGTTTTGATGTCGGTGTTCATATCCGGCTGGTAAGCCAAGTTGGTGTTATCCAACATCTTGGTTTCTGTGATATGTCTTCCCGTATAAATCACAGATCGAGAAGAGGGCGAGACATTTGAGCATGCATAATGTTTTTCAAACGATGTGCCTATACGCGCAAATATTCTCTGGCTTTATAATTGCTCTCCTTGGGATACGAAGGTCTGTAAGCATCCTGATCTGTTGTAATGAAGATAATATTTTATTTTCCTTTCGGTTTAGAGGCTGACGTACTGTCTTTTTCTTGGCTGTAACTCACGGCAGGAAACAGCTCAACAACCAAGGCAAACGACACCAAAAGCTGCTTTACGTTAAAAAGATTCCGAATATAGCAAACAAAGCGTTTTTCTTCTAGAAACGATCTGTGTGTCAACGGCTGTAACGTACAAATTTCACACTGAATTTTCCAGTCATATTTTCAAAAATTGCGAAAGGAGAATCTTATCTCAAATACTGCTTTTGTGTCTGCGACCCTGCCGGCAGAAAAGATCACACCTTACTGACGCTTTCCCCTCTTGCTCCTGACGGCAAGAAGAGTTAACGTGGAAGAGCAATGATTTCTTTTATACGTGGTATTGTGGCAGAGGCATATCCGCAACGTTTGGTACTGGACGTACACGGAGTGGGGTACGAAATTCAAGTTCCCCTCTCGACGTTTGATGCTCTCAATCCCGTAATCGGAAAAGAATTGACCCTCAAAACCCATTTACAGGTACGCGAGACCTCGCAAACGCTTTACGGATTTGCAAGCGATGCCGAACGCGACATTTTTCTGCTCTTGATTGATCGCGTTTCGGGCATAGGTCCCGCAACGGCTATCAGCATCTTGGGTGGCTTGACCGTCAACGCCTTCAAAGCAGCAGTAGTTGCAGGAGACGTTGCCGCAATCGCGCGTTCCAAAGGCGTTGGGAAAAAGACTGCAGAACGTATTGTTCTTGAACTGAAAGACAAGGTGGGGCTTGCCGCCACATGGGAGGCCGAAGTCGAGGGCAAAACATCCCAAGCGGCGGGAGATGCGGAGCTGGCATTGATAGCTCTCGGATTCAAACAGACGGAAGCCCGCAAAGCACTTTCCGTTTTGCTAAAAGAAGACCCTACCGCCAATACGGACAAACTGATTCGCGCCGCCTTGCGCGTTTTGAATTAATCATTGAGGCGATACATTGCCGGATAGTGCGGGCGGGTGCTTTCCTCACCAATGTGCAGAAAGGGAGGCAAAGTTTTGCGTCCCCAAGCCGAAGCGATGAGAAGACGCTGGGCTTTGCGCAGGATCTGTTCATCAACTAAGCTAAACTCCGGATTTGCCAAAAGAGCCGAAGCGGAATGATTTGTTTCTTCCAGCAACTGAAAGGCAACTTCGCATGCGGACGGAGCGTCATCCGAAAAAAGCTCCGAAAACTCGGAATATTTTTCAAGAAAAGCATCCCGAATCAACGCCATATCTGCCGCATACAAATCGCCAAACGGCATCAGGCGCGCCCCGCGAGCGCGTTCATGACAATCCCCACCACTCAATATCTCACTGCGAGTGAGCGATGAGAGAACAAACAGACCGTCCCTTTCCCCCGTCAAAACCATGTGCGCCATCGAAAGCCCGACAAACTCTTCCGAAGGTGCCTCCGACAAACAGGTGAGCGACGGCATGAGACGCGTTTCCACACCCATGGCACGCAATGCGGCAAGGGTTGCATCTCCAACCGTACAGCATGAGAACAGTGCCACATTTTCCGCACCTAACGCTTCAACGGTCAACCACGTCAGGAGAAGGGAGGCAGGTCGTTCATCCAGCAAAAGAACCGCTTCTGTGTATCCGTTTCGTCCCACATGATCGGCGATGCCCCTCTTCAACGCCGAAAGAAGCGAACCGGAAATGCGGGACAACGCGGACGATTTGTTTTTTGCCGTCGTATCGATGACACGGAACGCCGCTTCAAACTCCGGAAGACGTTCCGCAAGAACTCCCTGAGCGGAATGGAGCGCAGAACCGCCTCCCCAAATGAATCCCTCTGCAGCTCCACACGGGTGCAAACACGCCACAGGCGTATTTTCGGAAAGGGCTTCCCATGAAATATTTCTCTCCCACTGCTCGGCAGCTGCAATATGCCAAGGCGAGATCGGCATAAGGATCGCCAAATCGCACTTGCACGGCAACGCGGGCAGTGTTTCTTCACATGAAGCGAAAATGATTGCGCCGTTTTCCAGCTCAACGGCATCCGCATCAAGTACGGTCACCGTGTCTTTTTCGATGAGGTGGGGCAACAGAACTGTGCGCGAACACTCTGCCGTTTCACCTTCATTGGAAATCATTTCTTCTTCCTCTGACCATGCCGGCACCCATGCGGCGGTGATAAGCGGCACATCTGCCATCTCATGAGAAAGGGCGTTCAGCGCGTCTTGCACTTGCCTGATGTATGAAGAACGATGGGCAAAATCACCGGGAGGCGGTCCGCAAAGGGAAAAGGCATCGGCAACTACAAGTTCTGCCCCATTATCCAAGCAACCGCGATACCCTTGCACGAGAGAGCGCAAATTGTTTGGAAAATCTGCCGTTTGAGTCGCCGTTTGAACCAATCCGATATTCATTTATTTGTATTGAGATGGGGTAATGCGTAATTGATTAATGCGATAATGCAATTTGCGAACCGTCGTATCCAAATCTCTGGCAGCAGCAGCCACATTGCCTTGGGTGCGCTTCAGCGCGGCAGAAATAAGTTCTTTTTCAAAGGAAGCCGTCAGTACATCAATGCCGGCACCCCGCGTTTCGCCACCGGAGGATTCCAGCGAAGTTCCCGTATTGGCCGCCGTTTGCAATGATGCAGGCAAATCGAATGAATTGATCACCCCGCTGGTTGAAACGAGAACGGCGCGTTCGATCATGTTTTCCAGCTCGCGCACGTTCCCCGGCCAGTGATAGCTCATCAACATATCAATAGCGGGCGTGGACAAGCGCACCACATTCTTGTTATAGGCCTTATTGTATTTGCTGAGGAAATAATCTGCCAGTGAAATAATATCTGCCTTACGTGTGCGCAAAGACGGGACATGAATCGGGAACACATTCAAACGAAAATACAAATCTTCGCGGAATGCTCCCTCTTTCATTTTTGCTTCAAGGTCGCGACTGGTGGCGGCAATGATGCGGGCATTGGTCGGGATCGGCTCTTGAGAACCGACCCGCTCAAACACGCGTTCCTGCAAAACGCGAAGCAACTTTACCTGCGTTGGCAATGAAATATCGCCGATCTCATCCAAGAAAAGCGTACCCGCTGATGCCATTTCAAAACGCCCGATGCGCTGTTTGTGAGCCCCGGTGAATGCGCCTTTTTCATGCCCGAACAATTCCGATTCGATCAATCCTTCCGGCAAAGCGGCGCAGTTGACCGCCACAAAGGGACCTTGCTTGCGATCAGACGCGTAATGAATCGCTTGGGCAATCAGTTCTTTGCCCGTACCGGATTCGCCACGCAGCAAAACCGTAGCATTGGAACGTGCCACTTGCGCCACTTCCAAATAAACGGCTCGCATGGCTGACGAATGTCCAACAATGGAGGCAAATCCCGATTGCTCTCCTAATTCCAAGCGCATGCGATCATTTTCCCGTTCCAGTCTTAACCGCTCTTCAACGTGAAAACGAACGGATTCCACCGCATCAGCCAAAATATTTGCCACCACAATGAGCAGATTTTTCAGCTTGTCAAGAGTGTTTTGAGATTGTACGGAAAAATCCACCGAAAGCGTTCCGATGACAGCCCCCGAATGGATGATCGGCACACACAGGAACGATTCGGATTCACCTTCCCGCCTCGCCCCGGTACGGTTCAAAAAGTCCGCATTTTTCGATGTGTCACGAATCACGGCAGGAACACCCGTTTTTCCCACCTGCCCTGTGATCCCCTCACCCAAACCGTATGTCCCCCGTGCTTTTTCGCCTTCGGAAAGACCGTAAGAGGCTTCAATAACCAGCTCATCACCGCGCAACAGCGAAAGTGCGCCGTGCATAAAGCCAAGATTGCCCTGCAAAACGTGCAAGACTTCTTCCAAAAGTTCCGTCACGTCGCGCTGAGTAATCAACACGCGGGAAAGCCCGGAAAGAACGCGCAATTCAAGGCTATCGCCTGCCAATTCGGCAGACAGGTTTACAGCGGGCTGTCGGAGGTCTCTCACCGTTTACTGCTGAGAAAAAATCTTTTCACGAGAAAATCGCACTTTGGACGCAGCTGCATAGGCATCTTCGGCGCTACGCTTCCCGAACGCCATGCCGAGCACCGAACGATAGCGGGTGTTTGCCAATCCCAAAATTTCATCGTATCGGGTCGGCATCATTCCGCCGATAATGCAAGTATCCACTCCCAAGAACGTAGCCCCTGCGGCTACAAAACCGGCCGCCAAATGAACTTGGCTTTCAATGTATGCATCGTGTCTTCCGTTTTCCCAGAATGCAGAATAACCGCGATATTTGTCCAATGCTGCGGCATCTTGTTCCGGCGTTGTGCAACGGATAGCGCGAATCTGCGCCACATGGGTCTTCAAATCTTCGTCTTCGATGGTACGCAATCCGCAAAGCACCACATATTTTGAGGCATCTCGCACTTGGATTTGCCCATATGATGCCGCCATCAGGTCGGTACGTTTTTGCGGCGAATCCACAATGATAAAATGCCACGGTTCCAATCCGAGAGAGGACGGAGCCAAGCGGAAACTCTCGATGACGGCATCCCATACTTGCCCGTCTATCTGCGCTGTCGGATCAAATTTTTTACACGCGTACCGCCAACGCAAAGCATCTATGTATTCCTTATTGTTCATAGTTTATCAGAAGAAATTGATCGGGAACGAATCACGTGTTTCACCCAAGGTAATGCTGAAGCCGATGCCCAGCTCTTGCTTGCCGCCGTTATTGCGTACAAAGACAGAGCTGCCAACAAACAATGCGCCCACGTTGCGATAAAGGCTGTACTGCTGAATTTGCGTGCGCTTTTCCACAAGATCCCATTGCCATTCGCCCGAAAGAGCCACATTCTCCGTAATGCGGAAGAGGCATCGCAGGTTCAGCTGATTCGAATCTTCAAAGATGGAATGACCGGACAAGTAACGATGCCCTACGCTAAATTCACAGGAACGAATCGGCTGGAATTGAATGTAATTGTTGTATTCTTTGAATGCCTGTTCTTCATGGACAACCGGGAACTGCATTTCCGAATTCAAGGAGTACCATTCTACGGGATTCCAACGCCATCGTGAATACAAATTGGAAAATTCGCGATCTGTATCTGCCGCCTTGATGTTGGCATCCATAAACACATCCCACGACATCCATTCTGCACGTCCCCCGTTACGGTTTGTACTGAGAACATTGCGAACGCCATACCGCCATACAGCCCATTCGCTGAATGTATCTACGCAGGCTAGAGAACTGATGTCCAACGGCATGGGGTTTGTAGTGTTGGTCCACGCGTCAATACGGGGTATCAAAGCCTTCGCATCGGTCGCCTCACCCACGGAAAAGGTACTATACGGCTGAATGACGTGATTCAGCCCATTCACGCCGAACGTGTAGTTCTTTGCTGAGGAATAGGAACGCGAAAACTTCATATCCACATCGCAAGCGGCATAAGCCAAAAAGCGATGGTCATTGCCCACTCCGTCTACATCATAATATCCCATGTAGCCACCACCGGCTTTGGGCGTGAGGTTGAGGAAACCCGCAATCTTATGGGAGGTGGTCAATTCATGAAGAGAATAAAAGCGCATATACGCCCCGGTATTAAGCATACGTTGCCAATACTCCCTCGTTTCGACTTCATCTCGACGCAGTGATGCGATTGTATTTTGAATAGAAATGCGTTCCGAAGGGCTGAGATTTTGTTTCAAGATGCCAAAGCTGTTATGCGTTTCATAGGTCAAGCGCGAATCGAAAAGGGAGGAACGCACACGGTCAAAAGAGAACTCGGTGCGGTCTTCCGTCATGTAAAAATCATTCAAGTTATGCCGAACCAGCAACGTTGTTTGCGATTCGGGCGTTCGCCGATCCAGAGCCAGCGTATTATCGGGCTTGTCGTTGATTTGGCAAAGCTCATGAAAGAAATCGCGCAACACATAACGATCGCTCAAATAGTTGATGTTGGCTTTCAGCGCATACGATGCATGGTCGGGATCATCGATGGGAAGCGTCCACATCTGATGCAGAGCAATACGAGAGCGATTCTTCCCGACAGGAACGCGCGGAGTTTCCGTCGGGTTGATGTTCGGATCGGTATCATCCGCATAATAAACAGAAAGACCGTCGAAGTTCCTGTATTTCTTTGCCAGAGCTGTTTCTTCCACATCGATACCGTAAGCCATACCGCGCCGCGTTCTGTAATCCAAACGCAGGGTCGCCAGATAATCCGATGTCGGGATGCCGTGTTCGATGCGACGATTCCCTAGCAAAATGCCATATTCATTCAACAGATACGCCCCCCAAGTCGACTGCGTCCCGGGGCGCAACATGTACCCTTCACGAGGATTCAGCGAATGTACAAACCACGGGAAATAAAACACCGGCACATTACCCACCTGCACCCACATGTGCGAGAATTCCAGCCTGTCTTCCGGGTAAATATTGAGCGTATCGGCAACCAACCACGACGAAGGCTTTTTCTTATCTTCTGTTGTCAACGATGCGCCCTGCGTTTTCACATAGCGATTCCCCTTGGCATCGGTGCCGTACTCGAAAGAATCGGCTTCCAAGATCATCCCCGAAACCTTGGTACGGATTTTCCCAACAGACAGCTCTCGCGTCTCCCATTGATATTCGATACGCGGAGCACGCGTCACGCTTTCTCCTTGGAAAGCGGTCACATTGCCGGATAACTCAAGAATCTTGCTTTCCAGATGCGCCGTAACCCGATCGGCAAACATTTCCGCCCCCTTGTCAGTCGTCACATGAATCGGATTCCCGTCTCCCTCGTAAATGACGGCATTTGCCTCATGATCATAGCGCATGCTGCCGTTTTCGTATTCTACGTCGAAGGCTTCGGGCGTTTCCGGCATGAGACCGCCTTGGGCAATGTTCATCACATTGTCTGCAGCTCTGACGCGATCAACATCGGATTCCTCCGATTGTTCAGAAACTGTAGGAGGCATCTGCATACGCAGTGCTTCCGTTTCCGAAACCGGAGCCGCCACCGCACTGCCCCACAACAGGCACACAAGCCCGCCCCATCGGTAGGTCGATGTGGCGATTCTTATTCCGTGTGGGGGTCTGAGCATTCTTTGACAAGAAGAGCGCGAGCGGCAAAAGCGTAACAGAAAAAATCTGCCGCCCAACGGTTTGCTTAAAGTTGCAGAGGCTCTACCGATCCGTCTGTTTTCTCTGTTTCCGGAGCGGTTTTTTCGATATCTTCTTCCGAAGCGGGCGTCCCTTTATCTACAGTTTCCTTCGAAACATCGGAAGAGGGTTCTTTTTTGGGGGCAACTTCTTGAGACGGAGAGGGCGCAACGACCGCTTTGGGATACCAAACGGTATTATTGCGCAAAACAAGCAAAAAGCCCTGTTCCATCAACCAGAATAAATCAGCCACGTACGGAGCATACGCTTCCTGCATTTTTTCTTTATCTTCACCCGAAACACCGGAAAGCTCAGCAAACAGTTTGTCGGCTGTCTGCCCTTGGTGTTCTTTGACCCATTCCACGATAGAACGCATCCGATCTGCCAGCACCGTATCCTGAGGGATGGCTTTCGTGCGGCTCGGTCCCGTATAATGCCTCCCCTGCCATTTGAAAATGGGAAGACGATGGCGGGCAAGACCGTGGCACAAATTGGGAATCAACGTTTTGGGAACGCGCTTCATTTGTTCCGTCAGCACGGCGGCATGCGCCCGAAGCCCGGGAGATAATAATTTCCACGAAACGGCACCGTTCACAAACACTTTGTTCCCCATTGCATACACTTCATCAAAATGATGCTCGGCAAAATCAGCTTCCACGGCAGCTTCGCTTTCCAAAACGATGTCTCCCGCATCATCTCGCAGGGGCTTCCACACCGTTTTGTGCTTTGCTTGCTCCAGCCATTCGGCGATGATCTCTTCCGATTTTTCAAGCGTAATATTGCTCTTGTACCTTTCAAAGTCCATATGGGCGAACAGAGTGCGATGAAGAGACGCCACCGCCGTCTGATATCCGTGCCAGTTTACCGGACCGATCAAACGACCGCTCAACCCACAACGGGCAATCGCCGTAAATGTTCCTTTCGGTGTTTCCGTTTCTCTCTGTTCCGTTGCATAATATTCGGAAAACCACGGAGCCTTCCGCAAATAATCCAAGGCTTCACGACGATCGATCCAGCAAGCACCGTCACCTTTCTTGGAAGAGATCAACGTGGGACCGCCTTCTTCCTCTCTGCTCATAAACACCAAATCGTACCGCTGTTTGTCAGCCATGATCACGCGTGCCAGATCAAGGGCAGCCAAGGCGCGTTTGTGTTTTTTGATCTCTTGTTCGAAAACCAGCAAAGCCGAATCGGCAGGGCGCAATTCCGCATGAATTCCCGGCGTAGGATCGACACGCTCACGTTTCCGCTCGCGATTGAAGGAACGTTTACCATCGCGATGGCGATCGTCCGCTTTCTTTCCGTTGAATCGGCGCGGCGTGCGCTCACCGCGCTCAACGGAACGGGAACCAGCCTGTTCGTCATCAACGGGACGCCGCCCAAACCGCTTTTCCCCGGGACGATGCGACCGCACAAACGCCCCGCCGCGAAATGAAGATTTGCGTTCGGTATCTTTTCTGGCCCATGCGGGACCAAATTGAAAATCAGCCAATGCAGAAAGATCTGGCATCACGGTCTTCCCATCGTTTTCCGGAGATTCCTGAGTGCTCATAATAAGAGTGACGTCTTTAGTAAAGCGCGAAACGGTCGACTTTGCAACTCTTTTACACGTTACATGGATTTTTTTATACTACACGCATCAGCCGTTTGCACGGTAAAACCGACAAATGCCCCTGTCCACAATCATTTTTTTCGCCAATAACGCAATTTATCGGGAAACAGGCAATCTTGGCAAGCCGAAAGTGCGCAATAATCTTGTCGAATTTGCAAAAGTGCCTGTTGCACATACGCAAGCCCCATCATGCGATGTGGCAAGCCCTCTTCTCCGAACAGATGCCTCGCTGTCTGCTTCACACTCGCCGGGGCTGCGCCGCCGCACAATGAACAATATGCCGCCCACGCCGCTTTCTCATTGTCATACGGCAACACATGATTAACTAAAAAATCGCGAACTCGGCTTTCTCCGATCAATGCTGTCTTCCTTTTCAGCGGTGCGGAAGGCAAACAAAAATAATAGGACCAATACGGATGCTCCAGTGAGGTCAGCCACTCCGTCAAGCTCTTCATCTTATCTGCGCGCAAAAGCCCCATTATCTCTTTCCATCGTTGCACGGTGGAAACCAAAGCCCCCAAACGGCGATGCGGATGATTCTGCGGACGTATTCCCGAAAAACGCCACGGCAACCTCCGTTCCCCCCGCAATTCCCATTCATCGCGGATCTTCCACCAGCGATCCCATACGGATGCATGATAATTTCGGGCTTCATCCCCCGTCCTTTCGGGCAAAATCGGCACCAAAAAACCGGCTGTGCCAAACAAAATCGCTTCGGCATCGCGCCCCAACCGCACCAACGGCGCACGATGCGCCAACAGGCCCATGGCTTCTTTGTTTACCCTGTATCCGAGCGTTTCTGCCCAGCATTCGTACCATGCCTGCGCTTCTCCGCACAGGTTTACTCGCTTTGCGAATTTTTCCCTTTTGCAAGCAACGCGATACGCCGCCGCCGATTGAAAAAGGTCTTCCAAATTTTCGGGAGACATCCCAACCAAAGGCGTACGGCACAAATTCAAACGAGCTTCGGGCACGTTGCGCGGCAACGCCAAAGCTTCGGCCACGGCAGATTGATCCAAAACCATTAGCGGGATTTCTTCATGACGCGAATTACGCGTATACCACACTCCCCTGCCCGCCGAAAAAACGGTAACATGCAACACTACATCATCAAATGACGGGTTGACGCCGTGTCCGTGTTCTTCCCAATTTTCGGGACGCATGTCCAGCTCAATTGCTCCACGCCGCAAGCGATCTCCCACCAGCACTTCACATTGCAAAAAATCCGGTCCCGCAGAGCGATTCCAAATACCGAAATCACGTATTTCCACCCGTTCTCCGCCCGTTGTTGCACCAACACGCCCCAAAGCCCCCGAAAGCCAATAGGCTTGAAGCACAGCTTCGGACGGCAAATTATTCAAAGTATTTTCCGCATCGGGTTCTCGAAGAACAAATGTGTCTTCCCCCATGAAGTCGGCATACCGCCGTGCCAATTTGTCAACATCGGTCACAAGCCCTCCCCTTTCGCAAGGCGGTTAGCGATTCATCTTTCGTTCAATCTCTTCTTCCAAACTTTCGCGCACATAGCGAAATTGTTCTTCATTGTGCGCATTCATACGGCTAAGCGTATTGTGCGCATCAAGCACGTGTTTGGAACGTTCGAGATCACCCATTTCCGAACGCACGGAAGGGGGTTGCAAATCCGCGCGAATCTGTTCCGTATTGCCGCGCCACGGAGCCAACGGCGGATCAATTTCCATCAGCGCATCAAGACCAAGAGACTCCAGCGATTCTCGCGTCCGTTCTCCGGGAGACGCCACCTGCAAATTACCCCCCAAAGACATCAAGCGACGGGAGATCCCCGCCATCGTACCCATAAAAGTTGAATCGACCCCACTGCATGTTTCAAGATCAATCACCACCAAACGCCCGCCTTCATCGATATATTGATCTGCCACGCTTTTCATGATCGCGCTATTCATGAAACTGCCACGAGAGTCGCAACGAATCCACAAAAAATCAGGAAAAACGGCGCATGTAACGGATGTTTCACTAGTACTCATACAATTCAGAATGAAGTTTTCATTTTATCTCTTTTCCCCCGTGCCAGTCAAGAGTAACCCGCGCAATCAATATTAAAAATTAATCCTTGGGAACAACTTCCCCTTCTCCACCGTGAATCGAAAGCGGGCTACTTCACCAAACGAAACGTCATGGTTCCCGTTCTTTTGTCACTTTTCCCGCATGACGATGTTTCGGTCATTCCTTTGACCTGCATCATAATGACACGTTGCTATCTTGACGCTTCCCCCCCCCATTCGCCATAGTAACGCACGTCTGTTTTGTTCAGTATACTGCACAGTGTGTTTATGATGCTTGCCCTTTTGCTTGCCACCGTCGGCGAAACGGGTGCTGTCTCCTTATGCTCATGCCACGATGAAGTTTTTCTTTTTTCATGTTCTTGTCACGACGAAGATTCGTCATGCGCCTGCGGGCAAGAAAACGCTTCGAACGATTTACCGGCAACGGATCAAATCGGGCATTTATGCAAGCATCATCAATGGACAGACAATGACCCGATCTCTCCCGTTTTACGTGCGCCGCAAGCACCTGTTTGCCTCAAATGGCAACCGCTGTCAGAATTCGACAATCCGTTTATTCTTTCTCCCCTCGTAAAATTCGGTAAATCCGTTTCCACGCCGAAACCGCCGGAATTATTGCCCGACACACCCCCTCACCGAAAAGGGAGCCAACTGCCTCTGTTGATTTAGCGGTATTTCACGAAATCGTTCATCGCAAACGATTCTCCCGAAACGCTTCTCTCAACCGAACGTTTCTTTCCGCGCGGATATTTTCCGCACAGTTATAAAAAACTCTTAATCAACATTTATTTCATTTTCACATCGTGAACTGTACAACCATTTTCAGCGGAGTATGCCTGTCGCTATGTCTCTGCGCCTGCAGTATTTACCGCAGTTCCCCAATCGACCTGAATGCAGAAGAAACAAATTGGAAATCAATCTCCCAAAATGTTTCCCCTGCGGGGATCACCCAACACCAAGCTCGGCTCATCGGATTATTTCTTAATGCAGAGCTGAATAAAGCTCGCTTGAAACTGGGCGTTTCCAAAGAAGTGGCGAAGCAATCCGGTTGGTGGAACGATCCATCTTTTTCTTGGGGAACAGAGAAAATTCTTCAGGAAAACACATATAATATATCGGGCACCATGGGCTTTACCATCCCCGTAAGCGGTCTTCCCGGTCTGGAAAAAGAGATTGCGGAGCTTTACAAGGAAGAGGATTTTTGGACACTTCGCCAAACGGAGCTTGATTTCCTTTCAGCCTTGGATCAAGCGTGGGATCAATTGAGCGTCACACAACAGCGCAAAAAACTGATTCAAGAACGTTTAGCTTCCCTGAAACAAGAAAACGTCCGTCTGAAGCAGCTCACGAAAGTGGGCGAAGCCGAATTTTCATCACTTCAAACGGAAAACCAACGTCTGAACGATGCCCTGCGAGAACTTCAAGCCGTGGCAGAAACGGAATTGGTACAAAAAGCCGAACTGATCAAATTGATGGGGCTTCACCCGACTTCACTGCATCGGCTGACATTCCGAACAAACCTGAGCTTCAAACTTCCTCAAACCGTACCGATGCCTACCCCGGAAGATTTGCTTCAGTCACCCAAAATAAAAGCGCAACTGGCTTCCTATGCCATTGCGGAAAGTCAGTTGAAGACGGAAATTCGCCGTCAATACCCGGAACTGGAACTTGGTCCTGTCTTTAAGCGCGAAGACAACGAAAAAGAAGTTGGCGGTGACATCGGTTTTAACATCCCGCTTTGGAATCGCAACCGCAAGGCCATTGCGGAAGCTCAAGGATCGCGCGATCTCGGCAGGCTGGAAACCATTCAAGTGTGGAAAGGCGAATTACTCAACGCCCAGCAGCTCGATTCACTTCGCCAACTGACGTTTCGCCAAGGGCAAACTGAACTTCAACGCGTGAATTCCTGTACCGATGCGCTTCAAACCATGGAAAAACTGTATCAGATCGGAGAAACTTCGTTACCGGAATTGGCGGAAAGCCGCCATCGGCTCTACGAAAGCCGCTTGTCCTTTTTGGATAGTTTGGAAAAGCTTTTAACCGTTCAAACACAGATTCGCCACCTTACCCCCACCCGTCTCGAAATCAAATAATCACCTATTTTTTACATTCATGAACCGCTTTTATTTTTTAATTCTCTTGGGCATATACCCTCTTTGGGGAAGCTCGCCGACCGCCGATGAGCATCATCACGAACACACAGGTCACGTCCATGACGAAGAATCGGAAGATCTCATCGCCATCCATGCGGACGAAAAGGCACAACGCTCCTTGGACATGCACTTTGAAAAAGTATCGGATGTTTCTCTCCAAGCAGAAAAGACCCTTTACGGGCAAATGACTGTTCCGCCGCATGCTGTCATCGCCTATTCTCTTCCTGCATCCGGGAAAGTTGTTCTCAACGTCAAATCCGCACAACAGGTTCACCAAGGCGAACTGCTCTACACGCTAACGTCACCCGACATTGCGGAAATTGCAGGGAATGCCGCTCAAGCCAAAGCTGCATTGAGCCGTGCTGAATCAGAGTTACGCACCCTGAAAAACAGACAAGCCCAATTGGAAAAAATCGGCACACGCAACAGTGAATTGAACACATCTATCCAATTCAAAGAAGCTGAACTCCTCAGTCTGAAAGCATCCGCCAATGCCGCCGACAATCAATTGCAAATACTGACTGATTCCGGCACTCTGAGCAACAACAGACTTGAAGTCTATGCGGCAACAGACGGCTGCGTCCAAGCCGTCAACATAATACAAGGCGCGTGGGGCGAACAAGGGACAATGGTTCTTTCTATGATTGACAAGGGCGTGTTTGAATTTCGCAGTACGATTTACTCAACAGATCCGATCCGCTACGCAAAAGCTCAATTGGCATTGTCCGACGGAGAACACACAGAGCTGTTGGATGGCACATTGCGAATTGAAGAGCAACCGGATCCCGCCACACAATCCCGTTCTCTGTATTTTGCCCCCAACAAAACACCGAACGGAACATTTGCAGGACAATCGGCAAGGCTGTATCTCTACTCTGCCTCACCGATGGCAGAAGGGTTTATTCCCGTACCCAACAGTGCAGTCGTCAAAGTGGGCATAAACAATGTCGTCTTCATCAAAACGGGACATGATGCTTTCGTCATGAAAAAGGTAGAAACGCTGCCGACGCGACAGGGAAAAACTCCGGTCAAAGGTCTCATTCCCGGGCAAACCATCGTAACCAAGGGCGGCTATGAATTAAAATACATCCTGCCGACAGAAAACAGCAAAGAGAAAAAAGCCGCCGGTCATTTCCACGCAGACGGACAATTTCATGAAGGCGAACATTGAGATTGCATGAAACGAAAAGAAAACCGATGAACTTTTTAATTTCATTTTGCCTGAAAAACAGAATCACCGTCATTCTGCTAACCATCGTCTTGGCGATTATCGGCATTTTTGTTGTCGAGAATATTCCTGTGGATGTTTTCCCTGAGCTTAAAGTCCCCCGTGTTACAATCCAGACAGAAGCATCGGGACTTACAGCCGAAGAAACGGAACAGTATATCACCATCCCCATCGAATCTGCCATGAACGGAACAGCCGGTGTCAAAAGCGTTCGATCGTCCTCCGGCAGCGGGCTTTCTTTCGTATGGGTAGACTTTGACTGGAATACGGATATTTACCGGGCGCGACAAATTGTTTCGGAACGCCTCGGCGCAGTGCGTAATTCTCTTCCGGAGGGAACAAATCCCGAGCTGGCACCCATTGTCTCCGTGACGGGAGAAATAATGCTCATTGCTTTAACCGGCGACAAAAACACGTCCAAGCTGGATCTTCGGCAAGTCGCAGAATACAAACTGCGCACACGTCTGTTAGCCATTCCCGGCGTTGGGCAGGTCTCCGTTTTGGGCGGTCGTTTGCCCGAATACCAAGTCATTTACGATCCCAACAGGCTCAAAGCGGCTGGCGTCAACATTCCCGACCTGCAAACAGCCATAGAGGAAGCACAATCTTCCGTTCCCGCCGGATACTTGGAAGACGTTGCAGGGCAAGAACTTCCTATCCAGCAAGATACCCGTTCCATCGATATGGAGTGCCTCAATCGCACATTAGTGACGGCGCACCCATCCGGGATTCTGCGTTTGCAAGATGTTGCAGAAGTCAAAATTGACGGTGCACCGCGCCGAGGCGATGCCGCATTCATGGGCGAAGATGCCGTTGTTCTCTCTGTCCAAAAAGTACCGGGGGCCAACACGTTAGCTCTGACGCAAGCGGTGGAAGCAGCCGTAGCGGAATTCAGCCGAAGCATGCTTCCCCATGGGATGCAACTGCACACATCGGCCTATCGACAGGCAGACTTCATCAAAATGTCTCTGGATAATGGGACGGAAACACTGCTTGTTGCCGGAGTAGTGGTCATGCTCGTCATCCTATTGACGTTGCTAAACATTCGCACAGCAATTATCACTCTGATTTCCATGCCTTTATCCATCCTTTTCGGCATGATGCTTTTCCCGTTGTGCGGACTGGCCGTCAACATCATGACGCTGGGTGGGCTGGCTGTAGCGGTGGGAGACGTCGTTGACAATGCCATCATCTTCGTGGAAATCGCATGGCGACATTTAAACAAAAACGCAGCCTTGCCCGAATCTCAACGCCAAAGCAAATACAAAGTATTGATGGAAGCCAAGAGCGAAATTGTCGGTTCAATCTCATTCTCTTCCGTGATCATTCTGTTGGTTTTTACACCCGTGCTTTTCCTCTCGGGGCTTGAAGGTCAATTCTTCCGACCGCTGGGCATCTCTTACATGCTGGCATTGCTCTCCTCTCTCATCGTTGCCGTAACAATCACCCCGGTACTCTGTTTCGTCTGGTTTAAAAAGAGCAAAAATTCTGCCACGCAGAAAAGTGGCGATTCATTCAGTTCTCGCCTTATGAAACGCATGTACGCTCCCATTTTGGAATTCTGCCTGCGTTTTTCCAAAACCGTCTGCGCAGTCATGGCGGTCATTACCTTGTTGGCTCTGTGGCTGGCTTCCACGTTCGGAACAAGCTTTTTACCACCTTTCAACGAGGATTGTTACACCGTCTTCGTCAGCACTGTTCCCGGAACCTCGTTGGATGAAACCGAACGCATTTCGCGCAAAGTCATGAAAGATATCGAAGCCATCCCCGGCGTTCTCAGCGTCACACAACGGGCAGGACGGGCAGAAAACGATGAACACGCAGAACCCGTCAGTGCGGCAGAATTGCTGGTACGGGTTGACCTGACAAAAAATCAAAAAGAACTGCGGACCGGCATCAAAAAATGCATAGACGGCATTCCCGGCACAAGCACAATGATCGGCTACCCATTGGCGCACCGAATCAGCGCAGCACTGTCGGGTTCCAATTCCGAAATAGCCATCAACATTTACGGATCTGAATTACCCCAACTGCGCCTTGCCGCAAAAAAAGCGAAAGAAATTCTCGAAGCCATGCCGGAAGTAGCCGATGCCCGCGCCAACCGCGAAATCATGGTCGATACCATCCGTGTGCAATACGACCAGGAAGCACTTGCTTCTTACGGTCTCACCATTGCCGATGCCGCAGAACAAGTCTCTGTTGCCATGAACGGCAAAAAGCTTGGCGAAGTAATCAAAAACCAAGAACATTGGGACATCGTCCTGCGCATTGCGCCCGAATTGAAAACCTCCATGGATGACGTGAAAAATCTGGAACTCATTTCCCCGGACAAAAGGACCGTTCGCCTCAACCAAGTGGCTCAAATATACAGAGAAGAGGTCTCTGCCCTCATTCTGCGGGATAACACCATGCGCAAAGCCATGATTTCCTGTAACCCAGCCCCCGCCTCCAACTTGGGAGACTTGGTCAAAGCCTGTCGAGAACAATTGAATCCCGCCATGAACGCCTTGGGATGTACCGTAGATTACGATGGCACAGTCAAAGCCAGAGAATCTGCTTCTCAACGGCTTTACATACTGGGTTCTGCGGTAATGATTCTCATTGTTCTTCTCCTTTCCACCGCATTGGGAAGCGTCCGTCGCGCCATGCTGACGCTCGTCAACATCCCACTGTGTCTGGTCGGTGGCATTGCCGCCGTTTTTCTGGCTTCTCCCTCTACGTTGTCATCCTTGTTCGGGACGGCATATATTCCCCCGATTCTGTCGGTCGCTTCCATCGTGGGCTTTGTCACCGTCATCGGCTTTGCCATTCGTAGCGGTCTTATTCTCCTCAACAGATACCGTGCTCTGGAACACAAGGGATTGACCGCCGAACAGGCTATCAGAGAAGGTTCTCTGGAACGCGTTGTTCCCATCATCATGACCTCCCTCACCACCGTGCTGGGCTTGCTCCCGTTAATTTGGGGAATTGACAAACCCGGGGGAGAACTGCTCGGTCCTCTCGCAATCGTGCAGTTTGGCGGGCTGGTCACCGCAACCGTTTTGAATCTGCTCATCATTCCCGCCACTGCCAAAATTTTTTCGCGGTGGATTGCCTCAGGCAAAAAAGAAACGGAAACGGCAGCCTAATCTCTCCCCAACCTTCCCGCCCATGCGTCATACTCCATGTCGCAAATGTTCTCTTGCGACATGGAGTACTCTCTTCGTCGCACATTCGGCGATTTTCTCTCTGCCCGCCAAAGCGTTTAGGTGGTAACGCGACATGGCGTCATCACATCGGAATACTCACACGCGATCTCATCCCCCAAAACCTTCGTGCCTCGCTTTCGGCAATGGGTGCCAATATCTGCCCGAAGAATAAATAGCCCCATTCCAATGCGAGGATTCATAAAACGGTGGTTCGGGGCATGGGATCACACTACGGGTTTCCTCCGATTCTTCGTCATACGGCGAAAAGCCGTTCCAACGCAACTCCTGCATTGCCGTTGTCTCATCCCCATATTCTATAGAATCAAATATCCCTGCCAAATCATCAAAGAAAAAGACAATATACTTGCCTTGGCGGCGTTCGATCACCGCCCAATTCTGTTGAAGATAATCTACCACCTTCATCCAATACCGATCACTGTCTATATGTATCTCTTTTCTTTCCATTTTTGTCAAAAGAAATTCACTTTCTCGCATCCTATAAAAACATCGCGTCTACCACAAGAACAAAATTAACAATTTCTTAAGAATAATACATTTCGCCACAAAAAAGCTCCCTCAGAAACTAAAATCATTCCTTCCCTGTGCAGCAGCATTCCGAATGCTGTAGACACAAAAACCACCCTAATCAATTAACGTATAAAATGGAATGAAAAGCGAAAAACATGGAGTGAAAGCAATAACAATTTTATGACCAAATTATTTTCAAGAGTTTGTTCACTTTATTATTGATACAGCATTCGGAATGCTGTATGATCATCCCCGTGAGGGGTGATTTCCTTCACAGTAAATTTCACTCAACCTTTTCACGATGAAAATATACGATTTTGCATTAGCTTTAAGCCTTACGGTCGGAATAGCCGGTGCGGCTTCCATTGAGCAATCGGAATATTCTGATTCTTTAAACGACAATCTCCGTCTCAGTTGGGATTTCAACACGGGGAATACTCCCTCCTACATCGGTACAGGAACCGCAAGCGCTGTTTCTTCGAATTGGAATGATCTCATGATCGCGACGGACGGGTACGGTGTTGTATCCGGCAATGCCAATGCCATGTACCATACTGCCGGGTTGACAGGAAACGCCCAAAGCCCGGGAAGGTTTGACAGCTCGGCTTTCACCATTTCTTTGGATATAAAAGCATTGACGCTTGGTACCCAAGGCGGGTCTACCATTTTTAACGTCAACAATTGGAACAATACAAATAACGGTGGTTCTCCTATCATTCTGAAAAAGAACGATCAAAATGGTTTGACGCTGACGCTGGACGGAAACACAATCATCAACACAACAGAGAGCATCAGTAACGAGGATTGGACAACCATCACGCTGACAAGTGCCAAACTCAATGTTGCCGATACCAACCAAACACTCACTCTTTATATTAACGGAGAACAGGTCGGATCTGCCACAGGGTGGATTGCATCTCAAAATATTGACGCGATCCAATTCGGTTCTGTTTTAGGGCAGGGTTCTCAAGCGGTAGGTCATATGGAAGTTGACAATATTTCCCTTTGGAATCGTGCCTTGTCTTCCTCTGAAGTGAAGTCTTTGCAAGTCCCTGAACCGACCACCGCTTCATTGAGCTTGTTGGCTCTGAGTGCGCTGGCATTGCGCCGTCGTCGCAAATAAAGCAAAAGCAATAAGCATTTATCCTCCCCCCCTGTTTGCTTTGTGCAAGCAGGGTTTTTTTCTTAAAAGGATCCTCGCACCCCCATTCATTCCGTATTGCTTTCCCTCGCAACAGCGCACGTAAGAAGAGGAAGAAGGCTCATAACGAAAATGATGTCACGAGAATACTCCCCATACTGACCATGGCGATATGACGCCGCCGACTATGGAGCAAATCCCCGCGACCATAAAGGCAGACGCCACACCGGCGCGTTCCCAACCAAGATTCATCGCAACGCTTGTCGCTCCGGTCAGCACCAACCCGATGGCAAACAGCACAGATACGGTCATTATTTCGTAATACGAGAACAGCCACGAAAGCAGGGTCACTCCCCTATAAGTACTCGTTTTTGTTGCCGAAAACATTGTTTAAACAATACCGATCCGCAGGCAAACCTAAGGCATTAACTGCAAAACAAGCGAAAACAGAAGTTCCGGAAGAGCATAAATCTTCTCGGGTGTAGAGGATATATGTGTGCAAACAAAACGATAAATATGCTTTGCCGTACCCACATATGCGCTTCGCTGACACTGATAACAACCGGCGCACAACTGTATTAGAACCGAACAACATCTGCCCTATAACCATGCAGAATGTCAATCAAAACTGTATTGAAGATGTGACACACAGAAATGACAACCGAACCAAAAGCGAAAAACCAACCGTGAACAAAAAAGTATGTTCTACCGAGGTGTGCCATGTGTTTTATTATTTGTTCTTGTTCGGCATGACGCCGAGAGGAAGGCATCTCGACACCTGCCGGTACCTTTGCCGTTTGAATGAACGAGGGAAGACGTACTCTGCGGAAAAAGGGAAATCGTTCGTTGGAGAAAAGACCTCTCGGGATATCGTCTGCCCCGTCAAGAGGAAGGCGAACACTTCACTTCCCATGGGCGTTGTTTGGCCTGGGTAATATGAGGGGGGCGCACATAAATCGGAACGGCCGGTTGCGCAAGTAATTGCTCACATATACTTGACGGCAAATCTCGCCATGCTTCAATCAATCCCTTGGCAGACGGAATCAAGCCGGATTGCACCACGGGCAAGCCCGATTTTTCCGTCACGCATTTTTCTTCCACCGAAAAGCAGGGGATTTGCGGATGTGCTGCAAGCCTTGCCCGAGTTTCTTCAGCGGAAAGCACCTGCCAATCACCCTGTAGTGCACCGTTCTTGAATCGGGCAAACGTCCATCCGCTGCGGCGGGCATCGCTCACGAAAAAGTATTCTCCAGTTTTCGGGGCTAATGAACACCATGAAGACAAGGCAACAACGCGGGCTTCATGCACCAGAGCCACACCTTCGGCAGCGGCCAGAGCCACACGAACGCCTCCGTAGCTACCGGGACCTGCACCCACGATGATGAGATCCAAGTGAGCATCCGGGGGAAGAGCATCCAACGCCTGTTTCAGACCGGGGAACAAAGACGCATCGTGGTTGCGCTCTGTCACCCATGATGTTTCACAGATCAACCCACCCCCGCTTTCCAAGGCAAGTGACCCATGCGAAGAAGATGTTTCCAAAGCAAGAATGTTCATACGGCTAAAAGTGATTTCACGCACAGAGCAAACGAGCCGTCGTCCACTTGCCGCGCCGCACTACCCGATCGCAAATAAGTCCGATAGCTTCTGCCGTCTGCAATGTTTCATCCCACTGGGTATTGAGAATCCCGGAAACGACTAGCACACCGTCCTTCTTCACCGCCTTTTTCAAACGGGGAAAGGCTCGTTGCAATATTGTCGAAAACAAATTGGCAACCACAAAATCAACCGGTTCGACACGCTCCCATTGAAAGACATCCTGACATGAAATCGAGAGCAATTCGGGGGAAACGCCGTTTCTTTCTCTGTTTTTCAACGATGCTTCCACGGCTTTTTCGTCAAAATCAAACGCTTCCGCACAAGTTGCACCCAGTTTTACCGCTGCGAGAGCCAAAATACCCGTTCCGCACCCGGCGTCAACCATCGTCCATGAGCTTCCCGTGCGGGTACGTGCAAAATCGCACAACAAACGTAAACACGTTGACGTAGTAGCGTGTTCCCCCGTGCCGAAAGCCATTTCTGCTGGAATGAAAAGAATTTCCCGTTCGGGGTATTGGGAACGTAATTTTTCTGCATCCTCCTCTGTACGGGCTTCCGCTACCAGCAAGCAATCACGAATAACCAACGGTTTGCGCGGTGTACCGATCTGTGTTTCCACCCAGTCGCACGAGGTTGTTTCGCGCACGCTCCCGCCAAAATAATTTTTGAGGCACGATGCATCGCTTTCCGTCTCGCAATAGACGGAAATGCGCACAGTTTTTCCGCCTTTAATTTCCGTAATCACTGCATTGGGATTTCCTGCCACACGTTCTTCCCATGCATCTGCCCATTTTTTTGCAGACAATTTGCTCCAGCACCACATAACTATCTCGGACGGTCAAATTCTGCGGGGATGCGCCCAATATTTTCCAAGATTTCAACGATACGGGGATTGACGCTGTTGCGGTGCATGCCTTCCGCAATGCGAATAGCATTGAATATCGCTGTTTCGTTGGCACTGCCGTGCGCAATAATCGACACGCCGTTAACCCCCAATAAGGGACTTCCGCCTGTTTGGTCTGCCGAAAGCTGTTGCTTCAAGGCATTAAATGCGCCTTTCATCATCATGGCTCCGGTCATGCGCACCGGAGATTTCAGCACTTCTCGTTTCAACCATTTGGAATACGCCTTTGCCGTCGCTTCGCACGTCTTCAACAGGACATTGCCCGTGAAGCCGTCCGTAACAGCCACATCGATTTCTTTTTCAAACAGATCATGCCCTTCTATGTTTCCCAAGAAACGGAACGGCAATTTCCCTTCACCTTCCAATTGACGAAAAAGTTTTAATGCAGATTTGGTAAACTCATTCCCCTTGCTTTCTTCTGTACCGTTACTCATCAGCCCAACTTTAGGTTCTTCTTTGCCATACATGTATTTGGCAAGCACAGAGGCCATTACAGCATATCCGATGAGGTGAGAAGCACGCGCATCAGGATTGGCTCCCGTGTCCATCACATTGCAAATCCCATATTCGTTGGGCAATTGCGTTGCAATTCCTGCGCGTTCCACGCCGGGAAGCAAGCGCAACTTGATCGTAGAAGCCGCAACCGCCGCGCCTGTGTTACCTGCACTCAGCACAGCATCGCAATCTCCCTGTTTTACCAGCTCCACAGCAATAGACATCGAAGACTTTTTCTTCTGACGCACAGCCATCAAACCGGATTCTTCCATCGTCACCACCTCTTCAGCGTGGACGATTTCCACACGTTCGCCGGAAAGCCCGTTTTCATCGCATTGACGGCGCAAAACGGCAGCATCGCCTACCAAATAAATTTTCTCCAAAGCAGACAATCTTTCCAACGCAAGGCATGCGCCTTTTACATTGACAGAAGGGGCAAAATCCCCACCCATGGCATCAAGAGCTAACTTCATCGGGAAATATTGAAGAGTACGGTGCAGACTAACAGAAACTGCCCGTCGGGTCAACGAAAAACCGCCGCACATAGCTCTGCGCGGCGGTCTCTTACGAAAAAAATCAATGAGAGAAGTTTATGCTTCGACTTTGATGACGACTTCAGCCCCACTGCGGGTCGTGTATGTGCCGCATGAAGGGCATGCAGTGTGACCGGGAACGGCGCTGCCGCATTTCGGGCACGAACGGAGTTTGGGGGCGCGCCATGCCTGAGCGGCAAGGCGGCTGCGTTGCTTCATCTTGGATGTTCTGCGCTTAGGAGCTGCCATATCTTTGTATAAGTTAAGATGTTATTCCGGTTCTTTTACGGAGCGAGTCGCCCGAATCACTTCAGACGATCGAGAGCATCCCACACGCTCCTGCCACCGGGGGTAGGGGATTCTACACCCGAATCGGTCTCTTTGTCCAGCCCAAAATGAAGATTTTCATCGTTTATTTGACATTCTTCTCCGGAAATCTCACATTTCGGGTATGAAGGGAGTTCAATGACCAGCTCTTCGCGCAATGCATCCGTAACATCGAGATGCAGTTCATTCCCGGTGTCGAATGATAGGTTCAACCCATCAAGGCGAAGCTCGTAATCAAACTCTTTCAGGCAACGAGCGCATTGCATGCGGAAGACCGCGCTGATTGTCCCAGCCAGCAACAACTCATGGTCAAACAATTGCGCATCCAAATCATAATACATGTTACCACAGGATTTCACATCTTCGTTTTCCACACCGAAAACGCCACCGTCCAGATTTCCGACGAGATGGCGACCTCCACTCGGCCAGTTTTCCAAGGAAAGAATCAGGCGATCGCACATACAAAATTATTACTGCACAGTTTTTGCCAACGCAGCGGCAATATCGCGGAAAGCCGCCGACACGGGATTTCCGTTCGAATCTTCAAGGGCAACGGGCTTCCCGCTATCCCCGCCATGACGCGTTGCGATATCGAGAGGCACCTGCCCCAGCAACGGCACTCCCAGTTTTTCTGCCTCGCGTTGCCCCCCCCCCTCACCAAAAATATGATATATTTGACCATCTGAAGGGCAGACAAAGTAGCTCATGTTTTCGATAATGCCTAAAATGGGCGTTTCCACCTTGTGGAACAGACCCACCGCCTTACGGGCATCGATCAACGCCACTTCCTGCGGCGTTGTCACAATCACCGCTCCCGCCAAGTCGGCAGTCTGCACGATGGTGAGCTGAATATCGCCCGTACCGGGCGGCAAATCCAATATCAGGAAATCAATGCCTCCCCAATCCGTATTTTGCAAAAATTGCTGGACGTAGCGCGTAGCAAGGGGACCGCGCACCGCAACCGGAGAATCTTCATCAATCAGCAACCCCATTGACAACAGTTTCACACCATGAGCTTCCACCGGCAAAAATTCATCGTTATCCGTTGCTCCGGGACGTTCTTTCGTACCGAACATCAACGCCATAGAGGGACCGTATATATCCAAATCGAGAAGTCCCGTTTTGTATCCGAGCCGAGAGAGAGCCACTGCCAAGTTGGCAGAAACAGTGGATTTACCCACCCCGCCCTTGCCCGAAGCCACAGCAATGACATGCTTCACCCCCGGAACGGAGGATTTCCAGCTGGCGGGATCATCGTTTTTCCCGGAACGCACGGCGGGCATTTTGTGTTCGATATTGACATCCACAGCAGAAACACCCGGGATTTCTTTCAAAACCCCTTGAACGCCTTCATAAATGTAACGCGGTATATCGGAATTTCGGCTTTCTACCGTCAAATTTACCGTTACAAAGCCTTCGGGGGTCACATCAATCTTTTTGACAAGCCCAAAGGATACAATATCGCGACTAAATCCGGGGTATTTGACTGTTGTCAACGCAGCCTGTATCAAAGCAGGCGTCGGTGCGGGATGATCACTCATGATGCAATAATATCAACGTTATTTCTTAAAAAGTCTCCACGGCATGATAACAGCTTCCACTGTCTGCGTAAAGCACGAGCATACCGTGCGAAAAATTTTCACCGGCAAACGCAAAACACGACGAACACCGCTTTTCGATTCATACAGAAGCGTCAATACAACGATAACGGCAATGCCGAAAAATTTCAAAGCAATTCCCATGTGCCAGACAATGCCGCATGCCCCCAATGCCAGCTCCAGAACGAGAGCCATCCCGACAAAGCCCACCAGCAAAAACGCCGTATAGTTTAAGATCGGATGCCTCTCAATAATCCCGATGCACCATCCCGCCACGATTCGTAAAGCCAAAATACCAATAAAGACCCCCAGACACACCACCCAGACATGCAATTCTTCGGGAATATTCTGCGCCCCGTTGACCAACCCCACAGCAGCTACCACATTATCCAGCGAGAGCGACAAATCCATCAATTCAATGCAAAAAATCGTTGCCAAAAATCCTTTGCCGGAAACTTTTTTCACACCCTCGTCCGCACTGTGGGGATCCTCTGCAGGGCGCAACTGCAAATGTTCGCTCGCCAAATACAGCAAATACAGAGAGCCCAACCACTTAACCCACATATTATGCATCAGCCACGCCACGGCAGCCAAGGCAATCCCGCGGAACAGGTAAGCCCCGACAATGCCCCAGCGCAACGCCGGTTTTTGCTGATGCTTGGGCAGATGCGATGCCATGGCAGCAATACCGAGCGCATTGTCCACGGAAAGCAAGCCTTCGATTAAAATCAGGCTGAGAATAATCATCCCCGAATCCGCAATAAAACTGTGCCAGTCACCTATCCCCTCAAGGGTAGTCATTAAGCTTGCAATCATAGACGGAAGGAATGTATCGTTTCCAACCTGCAAAGACAAGTTATTTGCAAGTCATTTCATAAAAATCACGATCACAGCGACAGGGCAAATACACCGATTCCAACGCACACAGAAAAACTTTTACCAAAGAGGAAAACCTCGGTTTAAGCTATATATTTGTGTGGTTGTTTTTTGTGCGAACAGAATGAGCCGATGAAGGGCGATGGCAGGCAACTTTTTATCAACGGCATTTTTTTTTGGGGGGGGGCGCGGTAGCGGTCTGCCTCAAGCGTCACACGCCACACTGCGGAGCAAGACAACCAATGAAAAAATGATCGTTCACATTTTCATAAATTTCCTGTCTTTCCATACTATTTGTCGCAGATGTTCAAATTTTATTCCAATACTATCGTGGCACGGAGTACTTATTTCTGCCCCATCAATTATTCTTGACCCTTTTCCGCGATCGGCATAGACTGCCGCTTCCTATGCATCACGAGGTGGAAATCATGGCCCCGGCGGGTTCTCCCGCATCACTGGCAGCCGCATTACGAGCCGGAGCAAATTCCGTCTATTTCGGCGTTGGCTCACTCAACATGCGCGCCCGTGCTACAGCCAACTTTACGAGGAATGATTTACAGGGCGTGGCACGGCGTTGCCACGCATGTGGCGCAAAGGCGTACCTAACGCTCAACGTTGTCATTTACGATGAAGAAGAGGAAGAAATGAAAGAGCTTTGCCGCGAAGCCCTTCGCGCAGGGATCGATGCCGTCATTGCCTCCGACATTGCCGTCATCTCCTACGCGCATTCCATCGGATTGCCGGTACATATTTCCGTGCAAGCCAACGTATGCAACGAAACGGCGGTACGCTTTTTCGCACAATTTGCCGATGTCATGGTTCTCGCAAGGGAGCTGAAACTTTCCCAAATCCGCCGCATTGCCGAAACCATACGCCGAGAACACATCACGGGGCCCTCCGGTGAACCGATCCGTCTTGAAATTTTTGCCCACGGTGCGTTGTGCATCGCCATCTCCGGCAAATGCTCCATGAGCTTGGCGGCATACAATGCCTCAGCCAACCGAGGCGCATGCTATCAACTGTGCCGCCGCGCCTACCGCGTAACCGATGTCGACACGGGCTTCGAACTGGAAATTGACAATCAATACGTCATGTCCCCTCGCGACATTTGCACCATCCGCGTCATAGATCAATTGCTCGATGCCGGGGTGTCTGTCTTAAAACTGGAAGGGCGCGGACGTTCGGAAGACTACGTCTCTACCGTCACCTCCGTCTATCGCGAAGCCTCCGATGCATGGAAAAACGGAACCTTCACGCAAGAACGCGCCTGTGCGTGGGAAGAAAAACTGCGTAGCGTCTTTAACCGAGATTTCTGGCAAGGCGGCTATTACTTGGGCGAACGTTGGAACGACTGGAGCGGCTGTTCCGACAGCCAAGCCACGGAACAGCGCGTCCATGCCGCCCGCATCACCCGTTTTTTTGCAAAAAACAACGTTGCAGAGCTCTTCCTTGAGGCACACGGTCTCCGTTGCGGTCAACCCGTATTGATCAGCGGTCCGACAACGGGCGCACTGCGCGTCGAAATCAAAGAAATGCGTCAAGACAAAGACGGCGAAACAGTCTCTGTCGATTCCGCAGACAAGGGAACAGTTGTCTATCTGGCTGTTCCCGCCCGCGTGCGCCGCAGTGACAGAGTCTACCTGTTGCAACCGCGCAAGCTCTCTTAGAAAGAAGCATATTTTCATGTAAGGCAAACGCCCGTCGGTGAAAACCGACGGGCGTCTCAATTTACTACCTATGAAACTCAGTCCTTCCGTAAACAAACCGTCTGCGCTCTCTCCTTCACAGCGGTCGGAACGAACCGATGCAGATAAGACGCCCTTCATCACCCCTTTGTTCAAATTCGACAAAAACACATTGGCTGTAAGCATTTATTACAAAACAAAACTGCTATTTTCTCCGTTCAACACAGAAAAAACGTCTCTTTTTTAATTTTTTTACTTGCCAGACAACTCCTGTTGGCGTACACTGTGCGCACCGCGCATCCGCAAGGGTGCAAGGGATCGAAAAGTGGAGCGGTAGCTCAGTTCGGTTAGAGCGCCAGCCTGTCACGCTGGAGGTCGCGGGTTCGAACCCCGTCCGCTTCGCCACTTTTCCCTATTGTACGCATAAGAGAACTTATGCGTTTTTTTGTACTCCCGACAAATCGGAAAGCTCACGGTTTCATCACTACTGCTTTCCAAAACGTTTCATTTGGACACAGCACACGGTATAACTCCTCATTCTTCAATTTTCGAAGGAGCGCAATATCATCCTTACGAAATTTTGACCTTTACAAGCATGCCTTCGCGTAGGAATATTGTCCATATGAATTCTCCGTTTACTCGCTTGCTTTGTGTTGCATGGCTGGCATCTAGTCTACTTTCGGCAACTGAAACGCAACAGTTTACATTAGAAAAGGAATACCCGGTGAATACCATTGCGCAACAGAATGGCAACACCCCTGTAAGCAATGTCATCTTAATGATTGGCGATGGAATGGGCATTCATCACCTGTTTGCTGCAGGTGTAGCCAACAAAGGCAAGTTGTTTATTGAAAATTGCCCTGTGATCGGCATTTCAAAAACGCGATGCACCGACAAACTGGTTACTGATTCTGCAGCGGCGGGTACAGCCATGGCCACCGGTTCAAAAACGCTCTACCACAGGGTGGCTGTCAGCCCGAACGGTGACAAGATGGATTCTCTGGTCGACAAAGCGGCAGACATGGGTAAATCCACCGGCGTCATTGCCACTTGCGAACTGAATGACGCTACGCCGGCTTCCTTCTGCTCCAACAATGAAGAACGCTCACATGCGTATGAAATTATCGGAGATTATCCAACTTCCCGTGCCGATTTCATCTTTGGCGGCGGTTCCAAATATTTTACGAACAGACCGGACGGCAGAAACATCTTCCAAGAAATGCAGGCAAAAGGCTACAAAACCGCTCACTCGTGGGAAGAAGCCGCCCCTGTATCTGCCGACAAAATGTTGATTGTAACCGCCCCGGGAAATCTTCCCCCGCCATCGATTCGCGGCAACATCCTCGGCAAAGCAACGGCTAAGGCTTTGAACGTTCTTTCCCGCAACCCGAACGGATTCTTCCTGATGGTGGAAGGGTCGAACATCGACAAAGCCGCACATCGTAACAACCTTGAAGAAATGGTCGAAGAAGTATTGGATTTCGACCAAACGGTCGGTCTTGTATTGGAATGGGCATCCCGCCACCCCGGCACATTGGTCGTAATCACAGCAGACCATAACACAGGTTCCTTTTCATTGGTTGGCGGGGATCAGCAAAGGGGGAAAATCATAGCCCAATACGCCTCTCACAGCCACGATGACGTGGCTGTACCGGTTTACGCCTACGGTGCGGGCTGTAACGCATTCAGCGGTATTTACGAAAATGCAGACATCTTCCACAAAATCATGGACGCTTTTCAAAAAGGCGCAGACAAACAAGAACTATCCGGCACCAAGGACACCCACCGCTAGCGCGTCATAAAAACAATCTCCCTCTCGCGGGCAAAATCTTCTTGATTTGCCGTTGTTTCTCCCGTAAAGTTTCCTCTGTGAATCAGATCGTATTCAACGAAATCAGTGCGGCAGAAGTATCCCGCATTCCCACACTTGAACAATTGGAACTCCTTTCGGAATTCAACGTCACCGAAGAATCTTTGAAAGAAGGCGCAGACCTTCGTTACGGTGTCGTGGAACGCGAAGGCGAAAAAATTTATCGTTTTCGGGCTGCCGATTATCGCATCTATTTTCAAATGGAAGACGGTAAAGTGATCGTGCATCGCGTCCTTCACAAAAACTCTCTTTCGGATTTTCTGTATCGTTCCAATCTGTCAAACGAAGACCAAGAGCTGGGAAAATCCAAGCATTTTTGGGAACTGATCGAAGAAGGCGAACACGCCCGCCGAGCCTAACCAAACCGATCTTGCCATGCGCGAACGGCTTCAATCGTGCCTAGATTCTCCGAGGCGGGTATGGGCTGTAGCTTCGGTGACCTTCACCCAGCTTGTGCGCATGAAGATCTTTTGGATTCCGGCTCTTTTTGCCGTCTTGTTTTTGCTGTTGCAAGGTGTACATTACCGCGATTTGTTGGGACCGGACGTGCGCGGGACGGCAGAGTTGCTTTTTATTAAAAACACCGCCGTGGGCGGGATTCGTCTTTTCGGCTTGCTGGTTGCCATCGTTGCCTCGGCAATGATGGTTCCCCGCGATACGGAAGATAGGATTCTCTACACCATCCTCGGAAAATCCGTACCTTGTTGGAATTATTTGGCGGGAAAAGCGTTGGGCGTTATTCTTGTACTGGGCAGCGTACTGGTATTGCTCGACCTCATGATGGTATGTGTGTTGGAACACCGCACGGCAGGTGTCGTGGCAGAACAAACGCATTACTTGCTCAACAACGGGTTCAAAGCCGATGAATTGCAACCAATACTCGACACCCTGCGCGAACAAGGAGCAACGTGGAATCTCCAGAGATCCCTTTTGGTCATGTTTGAGGAATGGTGCGTCTTGGTTTCGCTGACGATTCTGTTTTCCTGTTTTACAAGCGGAAGCATCGTCAGCATGTTTTTTTCGGGCGGTTTTTACCTGATCGGATCCTTCCAAGACCAACTCTTCCAAACATTAACAACCGGTTCCGGAGGATTGAGCGATTGGGTCGTGAAAATAGGCGATCTTTTTGCCCTCATCGTTCCGAATTTCCAAGCTTTTGCCGTCTTTGACGCCGGCGTTAACGGGACGCCACTCTCATGGGGGATCGTCGGTTCTCTGTACTTGGTGGCCGTCGCTTATTTCACTTTCCACACGGCAATCGCCTCATGGATCTTTTCAAAAAAGGAATTCTAAGCTTCAAAGGTGGTAGCCTCGCCAAGATTCGAACTTGGAATAACGGAATCAAAATCCGGTGTGTTACCCTTACACCACGAGGCTTTTCGCAACTGCGGTGCGCGTATTGAATCACAATTCGGACGGATAATCAAGGGCAAAAATTACGCCACCCCACAAAAAAACGGACGAAACGAGCAAAAAACAATTTAAATTATTTCCTGATAAGGAAATTACAAAAACGTCAAAAACAACGACAAAGAAAGAAAACTCGCGAAACGCCCCCAAAAAACGAAAGGATCTCCGCATGTGCCGCACAAAAATGATTAAAACAACGCATTACGAATCCCCTTGCGGCACACTGACCTTAGGTGCGTTCGGGGAAAGGCTCTGCCTATGCGATTGGGAAACGGCGAAACACCGTGAGTACAGCATCAAACGTCTAAAAAAACACCTCCATGCCGAACTGGCAGAAGGGACATCGCATATCATTCAAAAAACAGTCGAAGAGCTGAACGAATTCTTTGTCGGACGGCGTAAAGATTTTGATATACCAGTTCTCATGTGCGGAACAGATTTTCAAAAAACTGTTTGGGAAGAATTACTGAAAATCCCTTTCGGAACAACCATCTCCTACAGCGAAACGGCTCGAAGAATCGGCACACCCAAATCTATTCGCCCCGTAGCGACCGCCATCGCAGCCAATTCCCTCTCCATCATTATTCCTTGCCACCGCGTAATCGGAAACAACCGCTCCCTGACTGGCTACAGAGGCGGCTTGACAGCCAAACGCATCTTATTGAAAACAGAAGGCTTTTCATTTAAATAACCAACTCCTATTACACGCATCGTTAATTCATTATAAAAAGCGGCAGAGGGGTCTCTCGCCCGCCCTGCCGCTTTTCTCCCCCTGCTTCAGCGGGACTAAATTAATAATTCTTCATTCCTAATACATTTATTAACTTAAGCTTCTTCGTTGCAGAGAATTTTCACGAAAGCTTCTTCCTGAAGGCGAGTTGCTCCGCAGGCGAATTTTGCCCGAACCTGCAATGCTTCGTCCAAATCATCGCGCACCGATATTTTCACCTTAAAGTCATCCCAGATGCCAAACTGCGCCTTGCTCTTCACCCATGCGAGACAGGTTCTGGCACCACTTTCTGCATCAAGGGGCAATCTTTCCAAACGGACAAATTTAAAGCCCATAAAAGAATTAATCGTCCCGTCAGCCAAAGCTCGCACCGTGTTAAAATCATAGCTGGTCACCTCGGTTTCTTGCATCAGACTGCGAATTTGACTGCTCGTCACGGCAATGACCAACTCATCGCCATAATTGCGATTTTCCGGAGACCACGCTTCATTTTTTTGCAAGATAGCGAGAGCTTGGCGCAATTTGGCAACCGTCAAATTGCTGTCCACGGCAACTCCGCTTTCGGAATAATCCACCTCAACGGTTTGCTCATCATCCAACGAGACCTTTTCCGTGCCGGAATCGCCGACCACGTTGTCACCGAGGAAGCCATCTATCATCACATCGTCCATGCGGCGGGCAGCGGCATAGCGTAACCCCTCAATCGTCTTGGAAACGGGCAAATCGATATCGCCCAGCTTCTTGGCATCAAATTCGTCAAAGCCGACGGCTTTGGTGAAAATGCGCGGATAGAGCGCACGGCGATAGGTGGGGGCTTCATCCAGCACAGTCGTTCCGACGCGTTGTTTCTTTTCTTCGAAATCGAGCAAGCCGAATTGGTCGAAATAGACCACCTTCCCGCTCAAATCGCGTTCGAGCGTCACATATTGTTCCAATCGCGATGCTTCCTGTTGAAGAAGTGTCCCCCACTTATCGGAATATTTTACTTGGTAATTCTGTTCAATATCAGCCATATTGGTATCTTTTTGTTTGAATTGCGGGCAGACGGCTCGTCGGATTGTCTGTAGGGTCCTGCCGCATAGGCGCAAAGACAGGTCTTGCGATTGAATGTTTTTGCCCTGCTGCCGACACCTGTTTTGCCATGACTTTTCGTTTCGGACATCCCCGAAAGTCAGAACGGGCATCCTGCCCGCACGGGATACCGTTACTTTCCCAAAACACATGGGACAGGCAAATCACGTCATGTTTGCTGAGGATCAAACACAGGGCTTGCGCTATACTTTCAAATGATATAGAATGTTCTTTCCTCCTTGTCGCGTGCTCTGTTAAAGAGCAACAAAACGCGCGGAGAAACGCATTTCATTATTATGATTAAGTGGATATTGACGAAGATTGTCGGTTCGAAAAACCAGCGTGAAGTGCGCCGTTTGCGTCCCATCGTTGATCGAATTGTAAAGATTGAAGAATCGTGGGGGTCGGTAGACAGAGATTTTTTGCAGGAAAAGACGCGCACATGGCAAAAATACCTGCACCGATTTACCCCCTTGGTATTGCCGCCCCGCAGCGTCATCATGCAGGCAGACACCGCGCAATTGCAGGAATGGGCAAAAACGCTCAACGCCCGCTTTGAATCCCTTGCCGATATTTTCCCGAAGCTCCCCAAAATCGAAGCGACCTCCGAATCTATCGAACAGGGGAAAGCCGCTTTCACCGAAATAGAACCACGTTTTGACAAGATCCGCGCCAAATATCTGGAAGAAATTTTGCCCGAAGCCTTTGCCGCAGTCAAAGCCGGTGCGCGTACCATGTTCGGCTCTGAAATCGACGTGTGCGGCACCCACATGAAATGGGACATGATCCATTTCAACGTCCAGCTCTTGGGCGGGATCGCCCTACACCGAGGTTTCATCGCCGAAATGGCAACGGGTGAAGGTAAAACCCTTGTTGCCACCCTGCCCGTCTACCTCAACGCCCTGACCGGTTTGGGCGTCCACGTGGTCACAGTGAATGATTACCTGGCACGACGCGACTCGATGTGGATGGGGGCTCTCTTCCGCTTCCTCGGCTTGACGGTAGGTTGCATCCAGAGCATGATGCCCTCCGACCTGCGCCGCGAGCAATACAACTGTGACATCACCTACGGTACCAACGCGGAATTCGGCTTTGACTATCTGCGCGACAACGGCATGGCAACCAGCCGCGAAGGTCAGGTGCAACGCGGTCACTACTTTGCCATCATCGACGAAGTGGACTCCATCCTGATTGACGAAGCGCGCACGCCGCTCATCATTTCCGGTCCTGCCGTTCTGGAATACGAACAGCAGTACGATTCTCTCAAGCCCCTCATCGAAAAAGTCGTCAAGCAACAGGTTCTTCTCTGCAATGAATTGATGGCAGAAGCCCTCAGCCTCGCCGAAGCCGGTCGCAACGAAGAAGCCGGTCGCATGTTCTTCAAGGTCAAGCAGGGCATGCCGAAAAACAGGCAGTTCAAACGCGCCATGGAAAACCCCGACTATCGGCGCATGCTTGAAAAATTTGAAACCTACCTCTACCAAGACACCCGCAAGCGGGAATTGTATGCCCTCAAAGAAGAGCTTTTCTTCACCGTAGACGAAAAAACGCACGATGCCGACCTCATGGAACAAGGGCGCGAATTGATCGCTCCCGGACGTCCGCAGGATTTTGTTTTGCCCGATGTCGGTTCGGAATTCGTCAACATCGATGAAGACAACACCCTTTCTCCCAAACAGAAAGAAGCCAAGAAAAACGAAGTCCTCAAACGTCTCGATGAAACGGGTGTGCGACTGCACACCACTTCACAGTTGCTCAAGGCATACACAATCTACGAAAAAGACGTCGAATACGTTGTGCGCGAAGGCAAGGTCATCATCATCGACCAAAACACCGGACGCGAAATGCCGGGACGCCGCTGGAGCGACGGTCTGCATCAGGCCGTAGAAGCCAAAGAAGGTGTGGAAGTGGAACGAGAAAACATGACGTATGCCACCATCACCATTCAAAACTACTTCCGTCTCTACCAACGTCTTGCCGGCATGACCGGTACAGCCGAAACGGAAGCCGCTGAATTCCATGACATCTACAAGCTGGACGTCTTGCCCATACCCACCAACAAGCCCTGCATCCGCAAAGACTTCAACGACCTTGTATTCAAAACACGTCGTGAAAAATTCAACGCCGTTGTCGCAAAGATCCAAGAACTCCACACGGCAGGTCAGCCCATTTTGATCGGTACGGCGAGCGTCGACGCTTCGGAAACGCTTTCCCGCATGCTCAAGCGTGTGGGCATTCCCCATCAGGTTTTGAACGCCAAAAACCACCAGCGCGAAGCCGACATTGTCGCCTTGGCCGGTCAAAAAGGTGCGGTCACCGTTTCCACCAACATGGCAGGACGCGGCACAGACATCAAGCTGGGTGCGGGCGTCCCCGAACTGGGCGGTCTCTTCGTCCTCGGTACGGAACGCTACGAATCGCGCCGCATCGACCGCCAGTTGCGCGGGCGTTGCTCTCGCCAAGGCGACCCGGGTGCATCTCAATTTTTCCTCTCGTTTGAAGATGATCTGATGCGCAACTTTGGTGGTGCAGAACGCATGACGAAGATGATGGATCGCTTCGGCATGAAAGACGGCGAAGCCGTTGAAAACTCCATGATGAACAAGATCATCGAAGGAGCTCAAAAACGTGTGGAACAGCGTAACTACATGTGGCGCAAGCACGTTCTCGATTATGACGACGTCATGAACAAACAACGCGAAATCGTCTATGGAAACCGCAACAACGCGCTCACCTACGAAGATCCCCGCGAATTGATCTACGAAATCCTCGACAACGTTGTCAATCAAAAGTGCGAAGAACATCTCAACCCGGACGAAAACGGCGACACCCATCCCGATGATCTGCTCGCATGGGTCAACTCCACCTTCCCCTTGGGCTGGAAGCGCGAAGAAGCGGACTTGGGCAACAAGACGCTCGAAGAAGCCTCCCAAGCCATCATCGCCGCCGTGCGCGAAACCTACGAAAAGAAGGTCAGCCGCGAACGCGCCGAATACCTCGACCACATGGAGCGTCAGATCCTCCTTTCCGCAATCGACAAACTCTGGCAACAGCATTTGACCGATATGGACGCCCTGCGCGAAGGTGTTCGTCTCCGCGCCCAAGGGCAGAAAGACCCCCTCATCGAATACAAGAGCGAAGCCTACAAGATGTTCGAAACGCTCATCGAAAACATCGAGCAGGAAACAATGAACAACCTCTTCCGCAGCACGACCAACTTAGATGCGTTTGAAGAATTCTTGGCTTCCCTTCCCCAGCACGAAGGGCTTGACAACGAAGACGGTGCGGAAGACCCGATGGCGCGTCTCCTTGGCGGATCGGATCTTTTGGCTGCCTTGCGAGGGCAAATTTCCGGGCTGAAAACAGCAGCCCAAGAGCGCGAAGCCCTCATGGCTGACACACCCGAAGCCCCTGCAAAAAACATCTCCGCATCGGCTCCTTTCGGTGAATCTGTCTCGGCATCCTCTGTCGGCATCCCCGGGAAAATGAAACCGGAAAAACCGATCGTTCTTCCCAAAAAGAAGAGCTTCGTCAACATTCGCAAAGAAGAGTGGAACGCGCCGACGGACACCTCGCCGACCAACGCGGAAACGCCCCTTACCGAAAACGAAACTTCCGAAACGGTGGGGTCTGTCGATTCCGGCAGCTTGGGCGATGAACACAACGAAACGTTTTCCCGCTAAACGCATTTAACGCTATGGGTGTTGTGAACATCCGCTCCGTGCTGGAGTATGTTCCCTACTTTCGCGACAAACTGTTTGTCGTCCATATCGCTGAATCTCTGCTCGAAGCAGACGAACTGGTCGACATCCTGCTTGACCTCAGCGCATTGCAGGAAATCGGCGTTCGCCTCGTTGTCATTGCGGAAGGGGCAAACCGCGCAGTTGCTCTCTACAGGCGCACCCAGCTCTGCGAAATGCGCTCTGCCGCCGTGGAGGCACCCCTAAACAGCGGGGGCAACGTTACGCAACGCATCGATGAAATCTTAAGGCGCAACCAAATCCCCATCGTTTCTTCCGGAACGAACGGTTCTTTCGATACGGATTCCGTCGCACTGGCGGTGACACTTGGGGCGGCAAAATACATCGCCCTGTTGGACAACAACGTCCCTCAAAAAGAAGGCGTACCCATCTTTGCCATTCCGGAACACGATGTGGCGGCACTCCGGGGCGTTTCCCATCCGGACCTGCTCGCCCTTGCAGCACAGGCATGCCGCCGGGGTATCCCCCGCGTTCACCTGCTCAACGGTCGTTCCCTCGGTGTCTTGGGTGACGAACTTTTCTCCGAAGAAGGTGTGGGCACCATGGTGCATACAGACTCCTACCGCGAAATTCGCCCCCTGACGGTAGATGACATCCCCAATCTCCTCTCCATGATCGCCCGCAGTGTCGCCAACACCACGCTGGTAGATCGCAGCTACGAAGACATCTTGGCAAGCATAGACAGCTACTTTGTCTTCACCCTCGATGACAGCATCGTAGGATGCGTGGCCATTTACCCCTACCCCGAAGACGACTGCGCCGAACTCGGCTGTCTCTACATCAAGAAAAACCACGAAGGACACGGCTACGGACGCGCCCTCTGCCACTTTGCCGAAAACCACGCCCGCCGTCTGGGGCTGAAACACATTTTTGCCATTTCCAAAAGTGCGGTAGATTACTTCCGCGATCGCCTGCACTACGCTCCGCTCTCGCGGGCTGTTTTGCCGGCAACGCGGCGGCGCGTCCTCGAACTCAGCGGTCGCAATTCGGAAGTCTTCGGGCATACGCTGGATTAACCTCCACCGAAAATTGCCCCTACGGGATGCCCTGTACCCTCTCCGGCAGGAATACGGCGTCTTGCTCTCTGCTGCGAGAGCGCAAAACCGTCGAACACCCAAACGCCGACAATCCATTACCGACAATCTTGGTTGCCATGTGCATCACCCATTTGGAAAACGCTTCGCCGAAAAACAAAATCTCCGTCACCGGCAATACCGGCAAGCTCCAAGAAATCCTCGACTGCATGGAGCAATTCAACGGCAACTTCAACATCGTCGAACCGTGATACGCCCTCCCCAAAACAGAGGAATAAGTACCCGACACACCGCGTCTTTCACGCCGCCTTTCCTGCTAAACTTCGGGAAAGGCGGTTTTACGGCGTACCGCAAGCGGCAAATTGATTCTCCCTCTTATCTTACGCCGCTTCCCACAATTCACCTTGTCGCATAATCAAATCAACCGTTTCCTCCGTATTCTCGGGCGGATACTTATGCCTTTTCAGCAATCTTTTGATAACCATTTGAATTTGCGCCCGCGCTTGGGTGCGTTTGTACATATCCACCGTTTTATTTTTGCGCAAGGTCTCGGTCAGCTCCTTGGCAAGGGCTTTCAGCTCGTCATTTTTGTAAAAATCTTGCCATGTCAGCGGTTTTCCCGCCACATGGGCGGCGGCGGCGGCGATTGTGACTGAGGTGGAATGGGATTTCATGGAACTGACCTGCACCCTGACTTTGGGGCGAACGGTGGACGAACCCGACCTGCACGAACTCCAATTTGAGGACAACGATGGTGACGATGACGACAGCACGGGCGATGATGGCGGGGATATAGAAGATGACAGCACAGAAGAACCATCAACAGAAGAAGACCTGCCAACGTTGGAAGATTCCACCACGGAAGATGATGACTCTGACACAGAAGAGGATGGCTCAGGTTCCAGCAGCAGCTCTGGTTCTAACAGCGGCTCTGGTAGCACTTCAGGCAGTGGTTCCGGTTCCCAGCAGGGGTCGCAAGGCAGTGGATCTGGGCAGGGAAGCAGCCAAGGCTCCGGACATGGCTCCGGCAGCAGTGGGGACGGAGGAAGCTCCTCCGACGGCAGTGGCTCCTCTCCGTCAGGGTGCGACTGTCAAGAAAAGTGGAAAAGCCTTGACGAATGGAAGGCGGAGATAGAAAAACGCATTGAAGCTCTGGAAAAAGTGTCAGGCAGCGGTTCTGTTGGAGAAACGGGATCCTGTGGGTGCAGCAGTGAACTCCAAGACATCAAGAGCCGTCTGGAAACCGTGGAGAAGCGCACGATTACCTTTGACACGCAGTGGTTCACCGTTACAGGGCAGAATGTCACCTTCAATTCTGGACGCGTCCGGACAGCCGTCAACAGCATCATTACTGGCGCCACCGTTGAGGTCACTGCCACCGGACTTTCCGAAACGACCGCCTTCGGCACCATCTCTGTCGATACCTCCGGCGGCGGCGACCTAGGAAGCGCCTCCTTCAATTCATCCGTCCATTATTAACCGACACAACCAACCATGCACGTCTCCTTCAACGAAGATCCCTTCACCGCAGCCGTCCGCCAAGCGGTGGAAGCCCGCCTTGTCCAGCTGACCAACGGCGGGCTTCCAACCCATGAGAACAGCGATGGAAACTTCTCCCCCGCCGAATGGTGGGCGGATGAGGAAAGCACCGAACGGCACACCATGCAAACCACCGCTTCCCTTTCAGTCTCCGGGCTTACAGTCAACGTCACCCTTAATTATTCCGTCAGCGGCACATGAAACATGTACACCAAATTTGGGTTGAGGGACCCATGCCCGAGCGTGAAGCGGCGTGGGTTGAGGGGGTCCGCAAGGGGGCGCAGGATGCGGGCTGGAGGCACACCCTTTGGAACTGGTCCTCGCTGCAAGCTGCGTATGGCAAAGAACCCATAGCCGACTTCTTTGCCCGGGCTCTTACCGTGTTGCCGGGATCAACCACCTACACCCTCATCAGCGATTATTACCGTTGGCGTGTCTTGGCAGAGGAAGGAGGGCTATATCTCGACACAGATTTTGAACTACGGGCGGAAAAGTGGCCGGGATTCCCCATAGTGGAAGGACTGGGAGGCATGGCTGAATTCTTTAACCAGGCGCGGATGTGCAATTGCATCCTGTGGATTTGTCGCCCCCAAGCCGCCCTTATTGCGGCAGAAAAGGCGGGAAACTACCTCTTGGATGCCATAGACCCTTCATCCCCCCAATTTGCCACAGCGTATATAAGCTTAGTGCGGAGAGACAAGGGAGGGCTCGTCCACAACGGCATTGGACCCGGCTTTTGCCGCAAAAATGTCATTTCCGCATTGATCAAAGCAGGAATGGCAGTGCGATTCCTGCCCGAAACACTGGCAGGGCATATCCAATGGGGAGGCAAGGCTTCATTGGTACACCATGGAAGCGCCCATTGGCATGAGGCTCCGAAAGCACAGCTGACCTTCCTATGGGAACAACGCGCCTGCATGGCCCAGCGTATGGATGAAGAAGCGGCGCTTCCCATCTGGCAACGTCCCCAAGGCCACTCACTATTGCCGGAAAGGGCTGTTTGCCCAAGGCGAACCTCTGCCACATCACCAAGCCGCCAGCAATGGCCAGCTCCCATGCTCATTCCAAAAGGAACAAAACGCATTGTCATCCTCTCCAACGTCACCAACGGATTCAACCCCGGGATGATACCCTTGCAAGCGGGCGACCTTGTCCTGCACTGCAACCATGCACGCCACGCAGAGGCAGCTATGGCAGTCGCAGGAACCCGGCACATGCTCTTTGTGCGCCATGGGTGTGGTCGTAACCCGCGTGGCAGGCACTGGTATCATGTTGGCGGCTTCGATGGCTTTGAGCGGGTGGTATTCATTGATGACGCCAGCATGCTTGCCCCCTTCCAATGGTTCAGGGACTTCCGCAAGATCAGCCGTAAAAGCCCTACTACAGGTTTCATCCTAGCGAACATGGTCAGGGAACTTTACCCGCAAATGCCTCTTGTACTGGCAGGCTTTGAACCAGACGCCAAACATGGCACCCCGAAATGGAATGGCCACGACTGGCAGACCGAGGCTGCATGGTATAAGGAACGCGGCTTTTTCTTATTAAGACCGAAAAGCGCAGTGCGGATAGCCATCATCGTCACAAGCTGCCACGGATACAAAGACCGCAGCATCCGCGCCAAAGGGCAGCATGAATGCTACCTGCAACGGAGAGCGTGGCGCAAGGCATTCGCCCGCATGCTGCCTGACAATATGCAATGCGCCATTATAGTGGGGGAGGGCAGCGCCATTAACGAACCCCGCCTCGTGCAACTTCCTGTTTCTGATACGTATGAAGGGCTGCCGGGCAAGATAAAGGCGGCTTTCAAGTACGCCATGGAGCATTTTGATTTTGACTGGCTTTTCAAATGTGATGATGATACGTTCGTGCATTTTTCCCGGCTGGCGCAATATGTGGAAAACTTGCCGAAAGGAAGCATGGATATATACGGCGGTCCATGCAGCAACAGTTTGCATGAAATATGCGGCGGCGCGGGGTATATTTTAAGTCGCCCCGCTGTAGAGCTGGTATGCTCAGACCCTTTGTTCCCAATCACAGGACGGGAAGATGTAGAAGTTTGCCGTTCCATCATTCGCGCCGGAGGCAGCATTGTAACGGATGCCCGATTCCGTCCGAATTCCAAAGAACGCCCCAATGCCCAAAATGAACTTATTACCGCCCATCACATGTCCCCTAGGCAATTAGTAGAGACCCATGCGAACTGTTACTTTCTTTAACTACCCCATGAATCCAACACAAACGACAACATTAAATGATTAAACAACCTATATTATAAGAGGGGGAAGGCTGCAAGCTCTTTCCGGGGAATGCGTATCACCTGCTGGGCAACCTGCCGGAAGGCAGCGTTAACCTTGTATTGACGGATCCTCCCTACGGAACGACCAATGCGCCCTGGGATGTCAACATTGATTTTGAAAGCCTGTTTGACGAACTCTGGCGGCTGCTCAAACCAAACGGAGCCCTGCTCATGTTCGCCCAGATGCCATTAGCGGCACGGTTTGCGTGCATGCACCCCAAGACATTCCGCTACCAGTGGGTCTGGGAAAAGCCCAATGCCGTGGGCATGCTCAACGCCAACCGTATGCCCCTGCGCGCCCATGAACTCATCCTTGTTTTCTATCGGCGCCTGCCCACCTACAACAAAATACCGCTGGAAAACCAAAAAGGCAAACCCTATCAAAAAGGAGGCGCCAAAACAAGGACAACCCCTATCTACCATACAACAATCATGAACAGCTGCGGATCGACTGATGGCACCCGCTGCCCCAGAGACGTCATCAAATTCAGCAGGGACAAAAAACATTGGGGACACCCCACCCAAAAACCGGAAGCCCTCATGCAATACATGATCCGGCAATACACACAACCGGGGGAAGTCATCTTGGATCCCTTTGCAGGCTCTGGCGCGCCCCTTGCGGCAGCCCAAGCAACAGGGCGCCGCGCGCCATAGGGTGCGAGCTTGACCCAACCTTCTGCGACATCATCTGCCGCCGCTGCGGACTCACCCGCTACGGGGAAGACGGAGCCATAGCGGCATAACCAACCATCCGACACGGACAAACAAAGGGCATTAGGAAAACCACCTGATGCCCTTTTGCCATCCCCCTGCCAACCCAAGGCAAAGAGCCTGCCGCGCCCCGACCAAAAAGCCACTATTCCTCAGTTACACGCGGCATCTTCCTCACCTACCCCGCCGCGATACACTGCCCCGCCGCGCAACGTTTGCTGGAACGGGATGCTCCCTCTGCCCAAACGACCCCGATCTGCCCGCGCAACTGGCGCATGCGTTGGCGCAGATTGCGCCGCTCTGCGGGCTTCCGCACATGGACGCCGGATGTGTTGCGCCACACCTACGCGAGCTATCACCTGAAAAACTTTCGCGATGTGGGCGCGTTGCAACTTTCCATGGGGCATGCAAACCCGCGTCTGCTCTTCACGCGCTATGTCAACCTGCGCGGCGTCACCCGCCGCTCGGCGAACGCGTTTTGGAAGGCATCCGCTCTCTGAACGGTTTTCATTTGCCCGCCTGAATGAGACCGGCGACGCCTCGCCAAAAATACATTCTTTCCCAATCCTTTTCCCAAAAACATTATCTCATCGGGCAGAGGTGCTCGTTTCAAACGGTTGGGGTGTTTTTCTAATGTGGCATTGGCGTATTTTTTCGCTTGTCAATTGTTTAAGTTTTGTTAAAGTTATGCGCGTATGAAAAACTTTTTTTCTTTCTCTGCTGTTGGGGTGCTTGCCGTTGCCACGCCTCTGTTTGCCGATGCGGCACCGCCCGTGCCTTCCGGTGACATCAGCTATACGTCTGTGACAGGTGCAACCGATTATACGCCCGAGGAAATGCAGCCGGTGTATTCGACTGCCGTTCAAACGCCGGAAACGTATGCGAACACATCGCGCTTTACACTGAAAGTGAATGCCTATTCTACCAATTATCAGGTACGTGGCATGGGGGTGACGAATCAGTATTCTGCCTACGGATGGAGCTCTGCCGATTTGACATGGCGTCCCGGGAGCAACAATTTGTTCGGGCGGGGTATCGGACAGGAAGTAAACCTCGGCTACGGTATCATCTACGGGGCGAATGATCTTTTGGGTGATACGGGCGTTTGGAATCTGGGCTATGGGCTGACCAAAGAGCTGTTCCCCAATTTGCACTTCCGCGCAGGGCTGGGGATTCATTACGGCGGCTTGGAAGGGTATCTTGCCAAGACGCGAGACAAAGCCCCCCACCGCATTGCCTCGGATCTCAATTTTTCATTGACGTACAACGATAACCAAAAGGGCTTCTTCGGTGGAGCAACCTTCGGTGTCGGTTTTCAGGGGTTGACCGGTTTTTACGGGGATGTTTATGTGGGGTATCGCTTGCAAGACGTTTTCGCCACAGAACGCTTTTGTTTGGACACAGAAATCTCGGTCGGGCAAAGTTATTCTTTGGGTTACTGGACAGGTGGCGCGGAAGGTTTTGACGCAACACGACTTCGCGTTGATTTCAAGCCTTACACGACAAACGGATCGCTGGGCAGAGATGCCAAAATTCAGTTTGTTCCTTACGTTCAAACATCGTGGACGGGGAACAACGCCAAGAAGATCGAACGTTCCCTCTCTTCGGACGTGGCAGACCACTTCCAATTTACAATTGGCGTCGATTTGATTTTCAATTTCTGAAGCAACCCGGTCTTTTCACCGGCGGCGCGATGCACCTACAGCATCGCGCCGATTTTTTTGTGTACACCGCACACAAAAAACGCCGAATGTCCCGTGCGGCACATCCGGCTTAATGAAAAGACTTTGCAGAAGAAGAAGCGTTATTTCTTTTTCTTCTCTTTGGTAGCAGGGCGGAGGATCACCTTGACGTCCTGCATCTTTTGAGCGGCATCCCAGCTTTTGCAGGTCAACACGCCTTGTAAAGTACCCTGCTCTGTCAGGTTGAGAAGCAAAACCCCGTCTTTGGCATCGTAGATCTTGGCGGGGGCAACATCAGGATCGTACAAACCGTCCAAAATCCTCATCTGCAATCGGTTTTCTTCGCCCTCTTCCGGGGCGAGCAAACAACGCCCCTGCAATTCCAAGGAAACCTGCGGCAGGTCGGGATCTGTCAGCTCTGCCGTCAACGACACAGAGTTTTCCAGCGTTTCGGCGGTCAAAATGGTCAATTTCAATTTGCCCGTTTGCTCTCCCAATGCCCATTCGCCCACATAAACCGAACCGGCAGCGGAGATTTGCGTATATTGCTTGCGCGCGGCAGCGTCTTTTTCGCGCGCGGCATTTTCAGCTAATTCTGCTTTTTTGGATTCTTCTTCGGCGCGGGCTTGCTCTTCCAGCATGCGCGTTCTCGCCGCGTCTTCCCGTCCTTTGATGTACGGTGCAGATGCGGAGTTAAAATCCGCAATGGCGGTTTGCAGTTCCTGCTTGCGTTGTTGCAACCATTCCGGGGTAAGCTGGGCTGCGCCGGCGGGCAAAGCAGAAGCAGGTGTCAGCTTGAGCCAAGCTTCCGTCGCGGCGGAATCCAACGAAACCGCCGAAATGACGGGAGCGGCATCTGCCGAAGTCGCAATCCGGACCGTGCCGTGAAGCTCTGTCGTTTCGCCTGCAGGCACAACGGTTTTCCACAAGTCGGGATCTGACAAATGGATGAGAATTTCTGCCTTTTCGCGTAATTCGGGCGGCAAGGGCTTCGATTTGCGGTCTTCATCAACGATCGCGGCAGGATCTGCCCCGACCTGCAAGAGGTAGACGGATTCGGGCGTCATCGCCTTGTTCAACAGGGGATTGACGGCTTTTCGTTCCTCGTTCAGCTCAGCGGGGGCATCCGCCTTTTCGCACAGGTTTTCTTTCACCCGAAGAAGCACACTCACGCCGTAGCAATCGGCTTCGCGGTCTTTCTGCAGATCCAAGGTAACATCCTGCACCTCCAGCCATACGGCATTTTTAACTTCGGCGGGCAGGATGGCATCTTTCAACACCTCCGTCTCAATTTCCGGCACGGTGGACGGCGACGGGGGCGTTTGTTCTGCAGGCGGAGCGGGGGAAGCTTGCGGCTTGCTCTCTTCCTCCGAACAGGAAGAGAGACTCATACAGGCAACGGCACCCGTTGCGACAAAAAGACAAAAATGGCTTTTTTTCATATGCATCGTTTTATGGATCACAGCCCAAAGCAGGGATTTAACCTACCCCTGCACAAAAATTATGCCTGCCGTTCAACCTCTTGTCAAGGACATTGAAAGCAGGCACTTTATTCGCACAGTTTCCCGAAACAACAGAACGTCAGGGGGAAACAAGCATAAGATTACAGTGCGTTGATTCTGCGAATGGCAGCCTTTTTGGCTTCTTCGCGTCCGGCGTCTTTGACAGCCTTGCCGACGTTGTCTGTGCCGTCCTTTTCCTTCTTAATCTTATCGTAAGCTTCTTTTCCTTGCTTAGCCTTTTCGCACAGGTCGGCAACGTCCTTCCCCGTCTTGGATTCAGAAGCAGAACCCGTCAAATCGTTGACGGCTTTTTCAGTAGCACCTTTGACAGCCGCTTGTTTGACGGCATCCGTAGCCGATTTGCCGGTATTGCCGCTGATGACTTGCTTGGCGGCTTCTTGAGCGGCGGCTTTGCGTGCACTTTCGGCAAGTCCGCTGATAGCGGCATTAGCGGTAAATGCACCCATGACGGCAACGAGAGCCACACCGACAATCACCTGATTGACTTTCATATATACTTCGGTTGATTAAATTGAGAATAAAAAATTCCAATGTCAGCATGAAAACGAAGAGCTACCCTTCTTTCGTCTTTCTTCAAGGCGTGCTTTGCGTTCTTCCTTCTTCTTTTCGCGTTCGGCCTTGCGTTCGGCTTTCTTTCTTTCGCGTTCTTCTTTGAGAGCCTGCTTTTTACTTTCACGTTCCTCTTTGGCGGCCTCGTCATCTTTGAATACGGTAATACCGTTTACCGTCTGCCCACGGGAAACGATTTCATCAGCAGGAGAAACACCTGTGACAAATGTATCCGCAGCGGAGAATGCACCGCCTACCGTAAAAAACAAAATACCACACAATAATTTAATGGATGCAGTTTTCATATTCGTGTCTTACGGTGCGCAACATACCGCATTCATCACGCCATTGCAAGCATATTTTTGGATTCTCTCTTCCCTCTTTACTCAAGCAACTTCAAATCTTCAGCCAAGCGACCATGCGTCCGCACCTCTGCCAAAAGGCGATTCTCCACATCCGGAGTGGGTGTCAACATCCGATGCGGCAAATCTGCCGTCAGCAATTCCAGCGCACCCGCATTATGTAATGCCATCGTCGTTTCGATGTAGCGGAGAGCAGTAGGCTCTTCCAACGTAAAATTAAAGGGATGTTTGGCATTCAAAACACGCTCTGCAGGGTAATCGGGACCCCATTCGTCATCCACCCCCATGTTGGCGAGAATCGCCGCAGAACGGCAAACCGAAGTGGCATCGAGCCTGTTGCGCAATGCATGGAAATGACCGGTGGCTGTCACAACACACCACGAAGAACAAACCGCCCGCGTAATTTGTTCATTTTCTTCAGCTGTGGCTTTTTCTCCCAAATGAAGGAACTCCGTACCGGGGGGCAATTCGTTGCTTTTGTCTTCCACATCCGCAACAAGCACCCGCATCCCGTATCGTCGCGCAAAGAGGACAATTCCCCGTCCCACTTTCCCGTATCCGATGACAGTCAACCTTTTCCCTTCAAAATTCTCATATCCCGCCTGAGCCAAGGCGCGGAAAAAGCTTTCGCCCGTGCCGAGGACGGTTTCAATCTTTTTAATGCACCCGGCATCAGCCATGTACACCGGAACGGAGGGGCGTTCGTAGCGGTATGCGCCCGTGCGCGTCAGTTCTGCCACACCCAGTAACGGATGTAAATGACTGCACATCCCGGCGCAATCCAAAATAATATCAAAGTGGTCATCCCCCTTTTGGGCAAAGCCGATTCCGAAATTCGGCAAAATGCCGCATATATTCTTGTCAAAGGGCATCTTCGGGGTCTGCGGCACCCAAACATGCGCTCCCGCCGCCAACAGAGAAGTGTATTTTGTGAGGGTATTCCGATAAATCGGTGTGGTATCCAAGATGCGCAAGCCTTCCAAAGGGCGGATCTCGCACCATTCCGCTACTTGCTTCAACAGGGCGGGCCATTCGTCATCATCGTAGAAAGAAGACAGGTACGAGCGCAGTTTCTCGACAGAAGATTTCATCTTGCCCCCAGTCTAACTCACGCTGCGCACGAAGCAAGCACGTTTTCATCGCAGTCATGCTTCGCCGTCAAAAAAACTTCGGCAACGCTACGGAATGCCACACTCTGCAATCTCTCAGAGCAAAAACAGATACGCACCTTTCAGCTCCACCTCTTGCGTTGGAATGGTAAAAAAAGCCCGCAGAGCTATAACTCTGCGGGCAAAATGAAACAGCAAACCAAGCCGGAGCTTAATACACTCTGTTCGGGGAATCTTCGGGCAAAGGGGCGGCTCTATTCTCCCCCCCTCTGCCTTTTCGGGCATCAATAATGTCCGTTGTGGGGACCGGTTTCCCACTTCCAAGCCGTTTCGACGATATGAAGAGCGTCTTTATGTTTGGCTTCCCAACCCAAAATTTCTTTGGCTTTGGAGGCATTGGCAATGAGGCGGGGCGGATCGCCTTCACGACGCGGACCATACTTCACAGGGGCTTTCTTTCCCGTCACCTGTTCGGCGGCTTTGATGATTTCCAGCACCGAAAGCCCCAAACCTGTCCCCAGATTAAACCAATTTGTTTCGCCTCCCTTCATCAGATAATCCAACGCCTTGATATGAGCATCAGCCAGATCGTCCACGTGGATGTAATCTCGAATGCAGGTGCCGTCCGGGGTATCGTAATCTGTCCCGAAAACCGTCATTTCCGGGCGTTCACCCTTGATTGCCAAAAGAATATTCGGAATCAGATGCGTTTCCGGTTCGTGATCTTCGCCGATGAGACCGTCTTCCGAACTACCCGATGCGTTGAAGTAGCGCAAGAAGACGCTCTTCAACCCGTAGGCACGATCGCAATCTTTACAGACGCGTTCGAGCATGAACTTCGAACCGCCGTAGGGATTGATCGGATCTTGTTTTTCCGTTTCCGGGATGGGGATCTGCGTGGGGACACCGTATGTAGCACAGGTGGACGAGAAAACAAAACGCTTGCATCCCGCCAAGATCATTGCCTTCAACAGCACGAGAGGCTTGGCAATGTTGTTTTCATAATACTTCAACGGATTTTCCACCGATTCGCCCACATTGATAAAAGCGGCAAAATGGACAACAGCATCAAACTTTCCTTCCTGAAGAAGGGGGTAAACCACCGAGGCGTCGCCCAAATCGCCCTTGACGAGCTTCACACTCGGATCAACAATAGCGGCAGGGTGTCCGTAAACCATGCTGTCCAACACGGTTACCTCCGCTCCGCTTTTCACAAGCTGACGCACTGTATGAGAGCCGATATAACCCGCTCCTCCCGTAACAAGTACTTTCATATTCGTAATATTGTTAAATCGACAAACCGACCGGTGCAAGCACCCGCAGTTTCCTTAGGAATATTTAGCAAAATATCATCTTGATGGCAAGTCTGAAAGGAATCTTCCTTTTCAATAAAGCAACAGTTCCCCTTCTGCCTGCGATGGAGCCCAAATTCCCTGCTCTACCATAAAATTTTCCCACTCAAAAAGGATCTGCTCGAAGGCGAGCGGATTTACGTTGAAATAGAGGAAAGCGTGATCACCATGCGGACAGGAAATGCATCTCGCCTCGTTGCCGAAAGCAGCCCATTCAGCGGCAAACCATTCACTGCGGCGGTAATCCAACAGGGGGTCCAGCATGCCGTGCGCCGAAAACAAAGCAGGCAAATGACGTCCTAAGCGTTCGGGCGGGTTTTGAAGAAGAACGGATTCGGGGCAATCGCTTTGCCCGCCGTACAGAGCAGCTTCCGGAGCTTCCATATCAACTACCCCCCGAAAAAGGGCAATGCATGCCGGCATAGGAGGTTGCGGAGTTCGTCGGGAGAATAAACTGCGCCATCCGCGCGAACGCAACGGCGGCATCCCCGCATGCAGAGCCATCAGCCCTCCCGCATCACAACCAGCCAAACACAACCGTTCGGCATCCAAACCCAGCTCATCGGCATTGCCCAGCATCCAACTCCAAAAATCGGATGCATCCTGCAAAATATCCTCCGTACCGACATCGTATTCCGCATGGGTACGATAGGACGGCAAAAAGCAAGCGACCCCTCGAGATGTCAGTTGCAACATCCACAGGTAAAACTCTGTGGAATGATCCGTCTTCCACATGCCGCCGTGAAAAAATGCAACGGCGGGAATCCTCTTGTTCGGATCATGCGTTGCGGGGAAAAGCACTCGCGTTTCCAAACCAACCCCATCACCAAACCGTTTCCAAACAAAGCGGGTGGTCTGTTCGATACGCTTCATGTACGGAGCATCGGAATCGACAGAAAATTTTTGAAGCGGGACAGGCATCGGCAAGCAGGAGAAAATTATGCTATTTCCTTGTCAAATATGCAAGGCTGTAGTAGATTTTACTCTGTTATGGATATGAAGTTTTTCGTCATGGGTTTGGCTTTCTCTCTGTTACCCTGCACGGCACAACAACCCGCACCCCAACAGGCATCGGCACACCCTACCCTGCGTACCCCCAACCAAGAACAAGCCCGTAACGAAGCCGAAACCGTCTATTCCACATGGCGGCAAAGCATGATCAACCACAACTATGCGGCATGGACGGAAAGCACCTCAGAATCGCGCCAAGTAAAAGTACGCAACCTCGCCGTTTCAGAAAAGCGCGAGTTCCCCCGCTCGCTTTTTGAGCAAAAGGAAGCCATGCCGCCGCTCTCCAAACTGAAATACGTGGGCGCACTCGGCGGACCGCGCGGAGACACGCTGGCGGCTACTTATTACGGTCCTGTGGATATGGGACGTGGCATCCATGCATCGGATGGGGCTCTCGTCTTGCTGTTCGTCTACGAACAGGGGAAATGGAAGTATGACCAATCGCGCTTTTTCGATTTGGCACATCTGCCGCAAGTTAAAGCGCGGCTGGCGCGGGGGGATGCCTCTGTTTTGAGGGAACAAGACGGCTTTCATCCCTATGCCACGCCGCCGGCAACGCCGCCTCTGTGCCGTACGCCGCAACTGATCGGCAAAGTTTTTGTCGATGCGCCCGACAGAAAAGTCACCATGACGGTCAACGGCACCTCGCAACACGTTTTTGAAAATTGCCGCATGGCGGAAGTCATTTCCGGAGGACTTGTGAGAGGACGCAATACTATCTCATACACTGTTACCCCCCTCAACGGTAAAAAGCAAGGATCGCCCATGGCGATCGGGCTTTTCGTCATGCCGGAAACCGTTGGCAACACACCGGCAACTTGTTTCGAACACATCTGCGATGAACAAGACATCCCGCACGGCGGCACATACGCTTTTACCGTCACGGACGACATGATCCGTGCCATGAACCCCAAAGCGAATGTTCCCCGTCCGGCTCCGTTCCGCCCCGTCCCTCTGAAACCGAAAAAGAAATGACGGCATAGCAAAAGAGCTTCTTCTTTCATGAAACGGTCTGCGCCCTGTCTCTCGGTGGCGCAGACTTTTTTTGCGAGGAGACCAACATTTCCGCATTGCTTTTTGTTTGATTTCGGACATACTTTCCCCCGCAGACGCGACATAGGTGTCTGCAAACGAACATGGAGGCCTCCGGGAGAGGCAGGAAATAGACGGGGAAGTCGGTGAGAATCCGACGCTGTGCCGCAACCGTATGGCATCGCAGAGATGCTGAGTCGGAATACCGGCCATGTTTCGTTGCCAGCAACCGTCGGCGATGCACCGACCAAGCCCAGCAAAACAATATGAAGACATATACTCATGCGCCGCATGCCGGTGCTACACGGATCGTGCTTGCCCTCGCTTGGGCAGGCTCTTGCGCTTTCGCTCAAGCCGAACAGAAAGCATCGGAAACAACACAAACCGCCCCCATCATGACGGTGAGAGAAACGGAGTTGCCACCCATCACCGTTTCCGCTCATGACGGATGTGCCGTTCCTTATGATCAAACGGGCGTATCCGTCACCGTGCTTGACTCCGAAAAACTGCAAAAAGAAGGAGTTCAAACGCTTACAGATGCACTGACGCGCGTCCCTGGCGTCTACATTCTCCCCGGTGGCGGAGATAATCAATACGGGAATCTCAGCAAATTGGTCATTCGTGGCATGAATGATCCCAACTACAACCTTGCTATGGTTGACGGGATGCGCCTGTATCGTCCGCAACTGCTCAATCCGACCGCTAACTTTCTGGGACAAAGCATGCTCTTTACCTTGGGGAACACCGAAATAGTGAAAGGGGCGCAAGGTGCTGTCTACGGTGGCGGCGCAGTGGGCGGGTTGGTTTCCACCGAAACGCCGCAAGGCACAGAAGACGGAGAAGTGAAAATCTTCAATGAATACGGTTCTCACGACACCTACAACGGACATATCACCGCGCAGGGGAAAAAAGATCAATGGGATTACTTCTTTGCCGCCGGATACAACCGCACCAACAACGACCTCACGTTCCTACCCGATACTGCACACGCCAAACATCAGGGCAAGTTCACCCAATGGGAAGAAGCCTTGCGTTTGGGGCGTCAAATCGGTGACAATACGAAAATATCGTTCACCTACCGCCGCCAAGACGCCCAATTCAACATGCGGGATACTGCGGGAAATACGGATTACATCTACAAAACAAATCTGGCAACCGTAAAAGCGGAGAGCAAAATCAACAAATTGTGGACAACCTCTCTGATGGCGGGTTATTACGGCTGGGATCCCACCTTCGGGAATGACGAAACCCAAGGAGGCAGACAAACGCACGTCAACCTTCGCAACGTCCAGCTTGAATGGCGAAATTCCCTGAAATGGAACGACAGCAACACCACGACAGCGGGCTTTTCTTGGTATCGCAGCCAATACCGCAGCGAATGGGAAGCAAGGAATCTCGAAAACATTTACAGTTTCTTTGCGGAACATCGCATCAAACCTGTTTCGAACTGGAACAACAGTTTTGCGGTGCGGCTGGATCAAAGCACGGTTTGGGACGAACTCTTCACATTCCGTTATGCAACATCATGGAAAGTAACCGGCGATAAATCAAAAACGCGCCTTTTCGGTTCGCTCGGATCCGGATACCGCTCCCCCACACAATTTGAACGCTATGCTGATTATTCTGTTGCGTACAGTTGGGCTGGATGGGCAGGCATTGCCAACTACAAAGGCAATCCGGATCTGAAAGTAGAACGCTCACTGAGCGGCGATGCAGGCATCGAGCAACAAATCGCCAAAGATCATTACGTTTCTGCCACTGGATTCTGGACGCGTCTGGAACACCAAATCGAATATGCCTCTACGCCGGACTGGGCCACCACTTGGAGAAACGGTTCTCATGCCACGTCGGTCGGCGTAGAATTGGCTCTTCACGGCAAATGGGGAGACGCTTGGAATACAGGCTATTCCGTTGCTTACACCTACACCGAGGCGAAGAACAGCCTCGACAAGCAATTGAACAACACTGCCCGTAGCGTCTGGACCGTCGAAGTGCATACAAGCCCGACGGCATCGTTCACCACAGGGATGGGACTGGTCGCGGCAAACGGGCGCACAGGCGGCAACGTCCGCATGGACAATTATTGCGTTCTGCGCTGGTTTGCACAGTGGAAAGCGACGGAAAACCTCACATTCCACCTTCGGGCGGAAAACCTCTTGGACGATCGTTACGAAACAACAGCGGACACCTATAACCCCGCTTGCATCTCGGCAGGTGCTTCCGTATACGGAGGCATCACGCTGACATTCTGACCTTTCGTCTTTGCTTCAAAAACCGTCAAACCGCTCCTTGCGGAGCGGTTTGACGCAAATGCGTCGAAAACTCGACGCCAACAGGACGCGCACCACCAAAAACTAACCTTGGAAGCAGTCCGCTCAAATCTTGCTTGTTCTCAATGTGTGCTTTTGTGATAGACAGAGACAAGCTTTTCAAGTACTATCCATGCCGGATAAAGCGAATGCTGAGGCGCAATTTCAAAAGAACGGAAAGCATCGTGCGGTATTGGACCGAGCGATCACTCGTTTTGTGCCAAAAAATTGACAACGATGAGCCTTCCGTACAGCTTCCCGCAGCAGAAGAAAACCTGAAACGTCTGCAACGAGCGCGGCGCATTGCCGTCATCGGCGAAAAAGGCAGTGGAAAGTCATCCCTGCTGGCAGGGCTGATCAACGAACCCTGCATTGCCGCTTTCTCGTCCGATGATGCCTTTGTGCGTTGGCGTTTTCTCAATGATGACGGCAATGCGGAACATTCCCGTTTTCTCGACAATTATCAATTGGACGGCATTGAATTGCTCGACACCGCCGAATGTAAAAACGAAGCCGATGAACAAGCCCTATTGCCCCTGCTGAACGAATCTGATCTTGTAATCGCCGTGATGGGCGGGGATAACCCGTGGTGCGCCGGCACATGGAAATTGCTTTCGTCCCTCTCTCCCGAATCCCGTGCCTTGCGGTTGATTGTCCTGACGCACTGCGACCGGCGTTCGCCCGATGACATTCTGGCAATAAAAAAACAAATTCGAGACCTCAGCGTCAAACACCTGCAACATGAGTTACCTCTCTATCAACTGACGCTCGGCGGGAAGATCCGAGGATCAGGATTGGATGTCTTTTCCGAACGCGTTCAGGATGCTCTCGATTCGCCGGAGCTGTTAAAATACGATTTGAAAGAGCTTTATGCCTCGGCTGTGCGTTTGTTGGATGAACAGGCAGGCATTTTACGGAGAAGAGACCAAATGCTCCGCACGGACAGCGGATTTTTAAGCGGCATCGACCGTGAAATTGATACCTTCCAACATTCGCAATCGGAAAGCATTCCCGCACAGGTTCAAAGCATGGGGAACATCGTGCAATCGCTCGTGCCTCAACTCGCAAATATGGTCATGCATTGCATGGGCTTCTTCGTCACGCCGAACAAGATGATGCGTTTGGAACGTATGGGCGAAAAACTGGATAACCTGTACTATGACATGGTTCGCAAGGAAGTGGAAAAACGGCAGGAAGCTCAAGACCGCACGTTTATCTATTCCTGCCGCGAAAATTGGGATCTCATCCGACCGCGCATGAAACAAAAGCTTGAAAGCGACATCGGGGAATTCCCCGAAGAGACACTGTGTGCCGACCTCAAAGCCTTGCGCAAAGAGCTGGGACACGCCGTTTACGCTCCGCTTAACAAGCTGGGCATAAAACCGTTTCTCATCAAAATGTGCAATGCTCAAATTGCATGGATGACGCGCATTGTCTATTTATCGCTCATTTTTGTAATTATGGCGGGCGTCTTGGGCGGGTTAGGACACAACACGCTTGGTGTTGCCGCTTTGGCAGCATGTGCCATAGTTTGGCTGATCGGGGCATGCATTTTGGCATGGGAAAAAGCTCGCATCCGCCGCCACATCGATGAATTCACGGAACCCCTGCAAGTTCTCGTAACGGAAAGCCTTCAGCCGGGGCTTCGTCAATTGCTCGTTTCGCGTGTTTCGGCATACAGAAAACTTTTCACGGAACCCAGACGGAAAGTTACCCGCAATATCGAACAACTTTCCCCCCTCCTTGAGGAACACCGCGAAATTTACCGCACCCTTCGTTCCATCGGCAACTATATGTAACGCGAAAAGCGCGAAGCCCGCACTATATCGGGAGCTTCGCGCCTTGTTCTGTTCGATACTGGAGAAAACCGTTATTTGTCTGCTTTCTTTGCCTTACCGCTGTCTTGTCCGTCCGTCAGCCAATCGAGCGTGAATGTGGTAAAGCGAATCTTACCACCGGATTCGAACAGGCACCCCATCACGCCGGGGTTTACCGGAGTCAGCACCGAATAGGCAAAACTTCCCGTCCCAATTTGTTTTGAAACAGGCCATGTCTTGCCGTCGTCATAGCTCATCTTAATGACCCCGTTTTGACGTCCTACCGAGGGTGCTGAAAAAATAATACGGTTTTTGTTGCCCAATTTTTCCTGATCGGAGAAAGAGTACCTCACCATGCCGTTTTGACATCCCGTGCAAGGCAATTCGGGATGGCGAGATATTTCACCCCACGTTTCCCCACCGTCAGAAGAATAAGCAACTTTGCGCTTACCGCCTTTGTCCCATTGGCGGGAAACGATAAAAATGCCACCCTCTTCCGTTTCAACAACAGAAACTTCATTCACACCGCCCCCCTTGGCGGATTTTTCACCGATTTTCCACGTCTTGCCGTGGTCATCGGAATAAACGGCAGCCAAATTCCAATTGTCGAACGGACCTTCGTTCATGGGAATGATCAAACGTCCCTTGTGTGCTCCTTTCTTGAGCTGGCATCCGGGGTTGGGCCCGCTACACATAATGTCGACATCGGCGTGCTTTGTGGTAGAAGTTACATCTTTGGGTTTACTCCACTTTTTGCCGTTTTTGGAAGAAATGACAAAATTGCGAAGGCAACGCGTTTCTTTCCACCCGGTGGGAATATTTTTATCGCGTTCTTTCACCCCCTCCGGATAACGCTGGAAGAAACAAAAAATGGTTTTCGTTTTTTCATCATACACGAGGCAGGGATTATTGAATGTAGCCCCTTTTGATTCTGCCGCCACGATAGGTTCGCTCCATTCAATCCCACCGTCTTTGCTAATGGAAACGATAATGTCGTTCTTACCTTGGTCTGTGTTGACATATCGCCCCTCAGCCATAGCAATCAATGTACCTTTTACATTGATGATGCAGGGAATGCGGATACTCGCGTAGGGATTACCGTCTTTTTTGGGGACAAAGACATCGACAGCATTTTCAACGGGTGTTTTTTGTTCTTGCGCCATTGCGGACGTCGACACCACGGTCGCAAGCGCGAACAATGCCGTACACAATATCGTTTTAGTCTGTTTAATGAACATATGAATAAGTGTTATGAGTTTAGAGATTATTATTCTGTTGTGGGTTTCGGCAGGAACAAAAGCAAAAGCCCGGCGAAAAGCATCAACACCCCGGAATATGCCAAGGTGGAAGACAGGCTGATGCCCATATCTTTAAGTCGCCCGCCGTACACGATAAACAACGCGCCGAAACCGGCTGAAACAAAATTCAGCAAGCCGTACCCCGTTGCCGCCACGCGCCCGCCAATATGCCCGCGCAAAACAGGCATGAGCGTGGCGTCCAGTGCGCCCTGCGCCAGCCCCTGCGTCGAAACGCAGAAGAGGAACACCGCCACTGCCCACGCCATGGTTGACGGAATAAAGGGGATCAGAATCATGAACGGACAGGAAAGGCAAAAGAAAATCCCCGGGACGAAGGCTCGCGCCCGCACGTTCTTGGTAACCCACCAGTCTGCCAAAACGGCACCGCCCAACACGGCAGCAAATTTTGCCACGCTTGTCCACAGCGTCGAATGCACCATGCCAACTTCGGGGAAACGTTCGCTCATCAACGTGGGCAACCAAGCCAGCAAAAACCAGTTGGCAATACCGGCAACAGCCACCACCCCCATTAACATCCACACGGCTCGCAATGAAAGGATACGCCCCCACACATTACCCTGTTCGGCGGGTTCTTCCATCGTTTCGACTGTTTCGCCACAGGCTTCCGCTTCTTGCGCTTCTTTGCCGGGATCTCGCAAGAATACCATCAGGACAAACGCGTAGACAATGCCTATTAATCCAAATACGGCGAACGTCATGCGCCAGCCCATCATATCGCCCATGGTGCCACCCAAGCCGGCAATCGCCATCCCCGTGTAGATACCGGACATGTGTATGCCTGTTGCAAGCGAACGGGTACGTCCGCGATGATAATCGGTAATCAACGCCAATGCCGCCGGTATGTAACAGGCTTCCGAAATGCCCATACAGGCACGGGCTATGAACAGCGTTGTGTAATCTGTTACGTGACCTGTTATCCACGTCACGGCAGACCAGACTACCAAAGAGCAAAGGATCACCACCCGACGGCTGTATTTATCTGCCAAAAATCCACCTATCGGACTCAACACAGAATAAATCACCAAGAAAGCTGCCGTCAGCATGCCGAATTGCATGTCGGTCTGCGGAATATCGCGTACGATGGGTCCGCGTATAGTCGTCAACAGCTGTCGGTCAAAATAATTGAGCATCGCCACCAGCCACAGCAAGCCGACAACCACCCAAGCATATTTGGATACTTTGCTGTCCGACTTGATCAAAACTCCCACGGATTTGACACCACCACGCACAATTTGCGACACAAGCAACACCAAGAACAAGACCAACAAAGCGGCACACACCCAATCAATGAGCGACATTTCAAAGTGATACCCCAGAGAAGCAACGTCCACGGATGGCGTGCGAACAGCACGAGATGTTTCTCCACTGACGGTCAACACGCAATTACCCAACATAACCGCCGGCATTGTTGCAACACCATCATGCCAATCTTTCCCCCTTTGCCAAGTGCCACTCAGCGTATCGAGCATGTAAACAGCTTTTGATTGTCCGGGATGCAAGCCCAGTTGTTCCCATGTACCGTTCGCCTTAGCTTCCTGTTCCTGTTTGTAATACGATCCATCATCCCCACCGATAACCAATGCTACATTTTCGCGCACGGGGGCAGGCACGGCGGCGGCGGCAACTGTTGTCGGCATTGGTTGCATGGCAGAATTATCCACCCAACTGTTGCTTTGCGGATCGAACAAAAAGACGTCACGGCAATATGTGCGTTCTCCGTTGATAACTTCGCAACCGCCCATCACATAAATTCTGTTCCCTGCGGCGGCGGCTGTCGCCAATATACGACCCGCTTTTGCAGGCAATGGGGGAAGCTGTTTCCACGACAGCTTGGCAAAGGCTTCACTCGGCTTGATCTGCCCGTCGAGAAAATCCGTCAATTTTAAGCAGTATGCGGCATCCGAGCTTGATGCTCCGTTTGATTGTCCTCCAAATATATATAGAATACCGCTCCGCAAAACAAAAGCGGCATTAGTTATCGGCCGGGGCAATGACGGCAAAGCAACAATCGAGCCTTCGGCAACAGGTTCTGCACCGGTACGCCCTGCCATGATCATGAAAACATCCTGCACAGCTCCGCCGGAATGTTCTCCACCTGCCACGACCATGCCACGCGGCGTACCGCCAAAAGCCGCATACGCCAAGGGTGTAGGCAGTTCCGCTATTTTGCTCCACACCCCGCCTTTTAACTTGTAGACGTCTTTGTAATATACTTTTTCTCCCGATTTCCGCTCGGCTTCTTTTGTCGGGTTCAACACTTCGGGCGCAGGGAAATTGGCACCGCCCGCCGCGAAAATCACCATTTCTTCATCAGCATCATTCACTGCGGCGGCAGCCATCCCGGCACGCCCGCGCGAATCGGGCAGCGCGGGAACGCTCCCTCTCTCAAGCGGTTCAAAAACAAGCCCCGCTTCCAATGACGGCACTGCAACCAACATCAAGGCGACACAAACTGCAAGTGTCGTTCGCCACATTTTTTTCAACTCGGATATAAGTCTCATGGTGCAAAATTAATGAAATGAAGCCATCCAAACCTCGTTGGAACGTTTTCCGGGACGTTGTTCGCCGTTGACAACAACAGCTTTCCCTACCCATTCGGCACAAGGCAACACCGCGCGAGCGGCGCCGACAGGTTCGCCGATTATCCACGCATTTTCGGCAATATGATATTGAAGAGATTGATTATGAAAACCGGGATGATTTTGAGGGGCAAAGCCCTTCACCGTCCCGTCATCACCGCCGAACAGGTACGCCACACCGCCACGCACGGGAGCGGGGGTGGGGGCGGCCGCCACAAAATGGGGCAAATCGACCAAACGTTTCCATCCGCATGGCGGACTGTAACTCCATGCTTCCGTCAACATATCGCGCACCTGTCGCCCGTCTGAACCTTCAACAAGCCCAATACCGCCCAACACATAAAGGTCATCGCCATCAACCGCCATTTGATGCAGAAATCTCCCTCGTCCCGGCAACGGTTCGCATTCCGACCAGCCCTCCTGCGGACAATCGGGATTCCATTTCCACATACGCGCCTCGGCATCCTGCTCGCCCGTATTCAAACTTCCGCCCATTACATACACCTCCCCTTGACAAACTACGGCAGCATGCCCCGTCAACGTTGTCGGCAATGAGGGAGCAACCTCACAAGAAAGCTTACTTCCGTCCCACGAAAGCAAGTACACATCACTCAATGCTCCATCCGCATTGCTTCCCCCAATAATCAAAAGCCCCTGCGGCAGAGAAACCGATGCACCGTATCCCATCGGCTTGGGAAGACATGTTACTTCTTTCCATGCAGCATTCGGGTTGGGCAACACGAAAACGCGATCCGTCCACCGCTTACATCCTCCTTCCCACATGGGTTTTTCGGGAAAATTAGCACCTCCTGCCACCACCAAGGCATTGCCCGACACACCGGCATACGATCCCGCAAAACCTTCAGCATCAGGAAGATCAGGCAGCTTACTCCATTTTACTTCGAGGGATAAATCGCTCATGGCAATGCGAAAATTATACAGTCAATCCACCCTACCTCAAGAAAAAACTTTCTCAGCACAAACAAAGTCCTACATCTGGAAACATCAAGCAACTCACGCAAGCTCAATCTTCCTCTCTACAGATACTTGCGGGCGATTCCCTCAAAAAACGGCGGTATAAAAAATCATCTACGGACAATTTCCCACCTCCCGTCAAAATAAGTGTCACAAAAATCAGCAAATAAACAATCGCCAATTCCGTATTATTCCATCCGTTAACTGCATCGACAGCAAAAACAATCACACCGAAATTGACAGCAAGCACAAAGGCAGCGGCCCGCGTCATCAGCCCGATAATCAGCAAAAGAGAGCATCCGCACTCCGCAAAGGCGGCAAAGAACAGGGAAAGCGTAGAGCCTATACCAAGCGGATCGGGGAAAAAACCGCCTTGTCCCGACACAAGCATTCCAACCTTGGGCAACCCATGCGACAACATCATCACTCCTACGCCCACGCGCAACAAAGCAATACCGAAATGATCGTTGATCTTGCGAAACGACATCAATTCACAGCATTTTTCCTCAGGATCATCGGGCTTCATATTCACATGTGACGCCCTGAGAAAAAATTTCGTTGTCTCGTTCTTGCCGAAAGAAAAAACATATTCTTTCGGTTCATACGCTTGCACCTGTTACGGCTCTCCGAATTCGTCCTCCAAGCCTTTAATTTTGGCAGCCGAACGTATGGCATCATCGGACACACCGTCCGTTTCTTCATTCGATTCATCGAAGAACAAATCATCCGAATCTTCCCTGACACCGACAAACGCAATTGCGACATTCTTTGCCGTTGGTGCGATATAGAGTTTTTCGCCGATGGGAATCGCAACATATACGGTCTGCTCACCAAAAAGCTTTGTTTTCGATTCTTTTACCTGATAAAGCCTAAACGCACCACTGGGGGATTCCGTCTGTACCAGCCTTGCGCACTTCCCTTTTTGATCGGCAAAGCGGAGGGTCGAAACATCCTGCACGATCAATTTTCCTTCGGGGAAAGACCACGTCCCCACCAATTGCACCTCGTCAAGCAATTCCCCGTCATCATTCGAAGATTCTTCGGTTGGCGCAATTTTCTCCGATGCTGAAACGTAGGCTGAGAATGCCTGTATCTTCTTTTCCGCCCAAACGGCAGCGGCATATTGATGATCCTTTTTCCACGCCTCTTGCTTTTTCTTCAAATCGGCAATCTGCGAAACGCGCAACCTCTGTTTCCCTTTTCTGTACAGTCCGCGCATCTTTTTTACCAACAGGGAGAATTGTCGGGAGGGTGATTGCCATTCTGCCGAACGAGTCAATCGGCTCAACTTGCCATCTGCCGTAATCTGCATGATTTCATCGTCATTCCACTTGAGCCATACCCAGAGCAGATTCCCTTCCAAAACCACCTTTTCGGGTAAACTGTCTGACGAAACGACCCGCCCGCAATCTATCCATTGGCTCGGATTTTTTTCCGAAGCACACTTCGCCAATTGCCCGTCAAAACGCAACACAGACGTACCCCCCTTTTCGGTGCGCTCCAGCCACTCGCCCTGAAAAAAATCGAAAGGTGTGGCCATGGTATTTTCTTTGGGAAATTGCTTTAAGGAAATCATGGCTCGCAATTTCTCGCCCGTTTCGACATCATTTGCTTCGGTGCAATTCTTTTTGAGAGAGCGCAATTCTGTACCGAACTTGGCAAAAACCTTTTCTTTTAGCTTCGCTTCCTTCTCTAGGATATCGCGATTTACACCCACCGCAGCAGCAGGAACAACTTCCTCTTCTGCATATACTACTGCAGGTATCCCCGTTCCTATCAAATACATTGCCGCTAACGCGCACGTCGCTCTGAAAAAATTTGCCATACGGTAAAAAGAAAATATCTTATCCGTAAGCAGGCGTCAATCAAGAAGAGCCACTCCTTTCGACAACCCCTCAAACACTACACTATACCCATTGACAATCAATATGCAACACAGTCGCTGGCATCCCCATAAATTGTACATCGAATTTAAGGCTAGGCTCAACTTTGGTCGCTGCATTGTGAATTCTGAAATTCAGTTGCCACCCGTTATTCAAATACATTTCAGCCGTATTATTGCTACCCGATTTCAATTTTAAAGCAATCAATTCCGTTGGCAATTTCACAACAGGAACGGTTATAACGGAAACTTTTGTTCTGTTCGGCTTATTTAACGTACCGTGTATATTGTAAGTATGGATTACCGTCAATTGTCTACTGTCGTGACTCACTATTTTATAGTAATCGTACATTCCGATGAGGTATTCCACCATCTTTCTCGGCATCGAAGAATCCGTAATATTCACACGGCGAATTTCCTCCATAAATGCATTAAGCAAGGGAATATAGACAGCTGTTTCTTTCTCTGCCATATCTGACCATTTTTTCCCCTGCATTTTTTCTTCTTTAAGGCGATCAAATATCGGTTTGATATCCTTCCAATAAAAATCGCTACAAGGGACACCAAACCATTCTTTTCCAAAATCCAAAACGTGGCTCAGTCTACTGTGTTTTACCGCATCATGATTATGTTTAATGCTTAATCCAATTTCCCATTGAATAGAATTTCTTTTAACGACAATATCACGCACATCGCCTTTGACCCCGGCTTGATCCTTTTGAAACACCAGTTGCAAGACGTCATCATCATTTTCAGTCATCAAGGGCTCCAATCCGAGCAATGTTGCAACGGCTGCATTCGCCGATATTTTTAAACATTCTTGCAATTCCTTATCGATCGCACCCCATGATCTTCTGTTCGCTTCCAGCGAAGAATTTTCCTCTATAAAAACTTCACGGATCTCACAAAGAGCATGGTACAATGTATTAACCCATGCATATTCGTAAGCCCTCCCCAGATTATTACTTTTATTACTCATACCGATTCCCTCCCGAAAAGATCCATTCCTTCAACATGATCGCCTTTCCCCTCTAAGAAAAGTTTAATGGCAGAAGCAATTTCATACGCAAGATTCACAGGAACGGCATTACCGATCATTTTGTACGCATTATTCGTCTCTGTATAAATGAAACGAAAATCATCCGGGAATCCCTGTATTCTTGCTATTTCTCGAATGCTCATTCTACGATAGAGGTGTTCTGCACCTTCAACAAACCGGCAATCGTTTGGACCTGCTTTTTGCATCTTCGGTGCTTGTGGATGCAACTGACACTGCCGCCCCGAAGCTTGAACTGTAAATGCCTGTTCGTCCCACCCTTTTACGCGATTTCTGCTCATAAAAATTGGTGAGAATGAGCCTGTAAAATATTCATTATTATTAACAGCATATGGATTATGACGATTTTTCGGTCCGGCAGGAACGACGCTTTGTTGCAAATCCCAAATAGTATCGCGCAACGTCAGTTTCTTTTTATCTTCCTCGGTTGAGCCTCTCGGGAAAACAAAGTCTATTCCCAAATCTTTACGGAAACCGATATAAAATACCCGTTTCCGCTCTTCCGGCACACCATAATCTTTAGCATTAACCAATGTAAGCGTCACCTTGTAACCGGCATTTTCAAACAATTTCAAGATATTTTGCACCGCGTCACTGTGTCTGGAGGAAAGCATACCGCTTACATTTTCCGCCAAAAAGAACTTAGGCTTAAATTCTTTCAACATGCGAACATAGTCAAAAAAGAGCTGTCCGCGAGAATCGTCAATTCCCCTCAAAGAACCCGCTTCCGACCACGATTGGCAGGGTGGACCACCGATAATCCCATCAACCTCACCATCAATGAACGGCTCTATGTCCTCACGGGATATTTGCCGGACATCCCCTTCTATTAAATGAGTGTTGGGGTGATTAACCTTAAATGTTTCAAAAATAAATGGGTCAAATTCATTGGCGACAGGGATATTAAACCCTGCCCGCTTAAAACCGAGATCAAGCCCGCCACATCCGCTGAATAAACTGATCAAGTTCATAAAATCCCCAAACAGAGTATATCTTATCAACAGGCGGACGTCAAACGTGAAGGATTCGGCATATGCGGACGAATCATAGGGGAAAGGGTATGAGGAGCAAAGGGGGCAGATGATCTAAAAACAGAGAAGCCCCGCATCGGTGAAGAAGCGGGGCTTCATAAACATTCCGG
>CAYQNL010000007.1:0-85644 GCA_964418985.1 uncultured Akkermansia sp.
CTCTCACACTCGCCGCCGAGGAGGGGTACACAGACATCGTCAAAGCTCTGCTGAATGCCGGTGCCGCTGTCAATATAATGACTTGGGACGAGAACACGGCTCTCATGGAAGCCGCCGAGCATGGGCATACGGAAATCGTCAAAGCCATGCTGGATGCCGGTGCCGACGTTAATGCAAAGGATAAATACAGTAACACGGCTCTCACGTACGCCGCTAAGGAGGGGTATACTGACATCGTCAAAGCCCTGCTGAATGCCGGTGCCGACGTTAATGCAAAGGATAAAGACAGTAACACGGCTCTCACGTACGCCGCTAAGGAGGGGTATACTGACATCGTCAAAGCCCTGCTGAATGCCGGTGCCGACGTTAATGCAAAGGATAAAGACAGTAACACGGCTCTCACGTACGCCGCTAAGGGGGGGTATACTGACATCGTCAAAGCCATGCTGGATGCCGGTGCCGACGTTAATGCAAAGGATAAATACAGTAACACGGCTCTCATGTACGTCGCCGAGCATGGGCATACGGAAATCGTCAAAGCCATGCTGGATGCCGGTGCCGACGTTAATGCAAGGGATGAGATGGGAGACACGGCTCTCACGTACGCCACCGCAGAGGGGTACACAGGCATCGTCAAAGTTCTGATGAACGCCGGCGCCGATGTCAATGCAAAGGGTTGTGCTCTCAGGAAAGCCGCCGCAGAGGGGTACACAGGCATCGTCAAAGTTCTGATGAACGCCGGCGCCGATGTCAATGCAAAGGGTTGTGCTCTCACGTACGCCGCCGCAGAGGGGTACACAGACATCGTCAAAGTTCTGATGAACGCCGGTGCCAATGTTAATGCAAGACCTGAGGGAGGGAAAACGGCTCTCATGTACGTCGCCGAGCATGGGCATACGGAAATCGTCAAAGCCATGCTGGATGCCGGTGCCGACGTTAATGCAAAGGATAAATACAGTAACACGGCTCTCACGTACGCCGCTAAGGAGGGGTATACTGACATCGTCAAAGCCCTGCTGAAATCCGGGGCCGATGTCAATACAAGACCTGAGGGAGGGAAAACGGCTCTCATGGAAGCCGCCGAGAAGGGACATACCGACATCGTCAAAGCCCTGCTGAAATCCGGGGCCGATGTCAATGCAAGACCTGAGGGAGGGAAAACGGCTCTCATGAAAGCCGCCGAGAAGGGGCATACGGAAATCGTCAAAGCCATGCTGAAATCCGGGGCCGATGTCAATGCAAAATATTCCTACCTTGGCGAAGAAACAACAGCTCTCATGGAAGCCGCTAAGGAGGGGTACACAGACATTGTCAAAGCCCTGCTGGATGCCGGTGCCAATGCAAAGGGGCATGATTTCATGGGTCGCACGCCTCTCATCTGTGTCTCCGAACAAGGAGACACAGATTGTGTCAAAGCTCTGCTGGATGCCGGTGCCAATGTTAACGCAAGGGATGAGATAGGAGACACGGCTCTCATGTACGCCGCCGAGAAGGGGCATACAGACTGCGTCAAAGCTCTGCTGGATGCCGGTGCCAATGTCAACATTATAAGAGTCAAGTCGGGAATAGTAGACCTAATTGAGGAAGAAGATGTAACAGCTCTCACGCTCGCCAACCGAAACGGGCATACGGACATCGTCCAGCTCCTGCAGGAAGCCGGAGGCAAAGGCGATCACCAAAAGAAACACGAGGTGCCTTCCAACCGCGTTACGCGTCCCAAGCCGAGCCCCGACCGCGTTACACCCCCCAAGAAACAAGCGTTCAAGCCGTTGGCAATACGAGACCTCAAAAAGGCGGCAAAGGATATTCGAGAAGCGATGCAAAAAGCAAAAGGGCCGGAGCGGAGTTTGCTTGACGAGAGCGCAGACATCGCGGATGCCTTTTGCAGCCTCAAGAATGACACCGCTTTGATCCGCCGGCAAAACGCCGCAGACAAAAAGCAGATTGCGGGTCTTGGCTCGTGGGTGACAAAATCTTCCAAATCCGCCGGGGCGCGGCGCAAGATCCAAGAGTTGGAGCTCTGCATAGAACGGCGCAACGCACGCATACAGAAAAAAGCGGAAGATTTGATCGTCCGAGCGCAAAAGGCAGAAGCCAAACTGCAAAAAGCCGGGCAAAAAGAATACGCCGATTTTCTGGGCAAAGCCATCCGCACCTTGCGCCACGATATTGATCGCCTCTGGTAAAGGCACACGGGCAAAAGGCAGACGAAATTTCTCCGGGGGAGCTTTTCAACAAGCTCCCCCCGCCCAAGCTATCGTTCCCTGCCCCCCCATCTTACGCCAACGGGAAGGGACAACTTGTTGCCGGATTTCTCGCCCACACCCATATGGGCGGGGTACCCCCCCACCTGCTTTCTTGGATGTGTTTTGTTATAAGATTAAGCAATATTTTGCCGAGCAACCCATTGGCGCACGGAAAGCATTTCGCCGCGAAGAGCTTCGTAATCAAAATGGAGGAAGTTACCCTCCCGAAACAAGATGCGCCCGTTCACCATGGTCAAACGATTTTCCATTCCCGACGCGGCATACACAATGTTGGAAACGATATGGTGAACCGGTTGCATATTGGGTTCCGTCAGGCTCAGGGCGCAAAGATCAGCCTTCATGCCGGGAGCGAGAGAACCGACCGTCGGATCATGCAATGCGGCGGCACCGCCGCGTGTTGCCATATCAAGCGAGCGTTGTGCCGAAATGGCGGTCGGGTCGGCGGCGGAAACTTTCTGCAAGAGAGCGGCAGTATACATTTCGCGCACCATATTCTGCGCATTGTTGCTGGCGGGACCATCGGTACCCAGCCCAACCGGGATTCCGTGCCGCCAGAAAGCCCCGATGGGAGCCGCCCCCGAGGCAAGCTTCATATTCGATGCCGGATTATGCACCACGGCACATCCGGCATCGGCGAGCATCCGAAGATCGGCTTCATTGATATCGACCGCATGAAAAAATGTGGCGTCAGGCATCAGCAAACCCAGATCACGGCAATATTCAACGGGGCGTTTCCCTGTTTGTTTGAGGCAATTTTCCGTTTCGCAACGCGTTTCCGAAAGATGCATGCCGAAGAGGCATTCCAGCTCATTGGCAATTTCGCGACAAGTGCGCAAAAAACGGGCATCAGTCGTATAAATGGCATGCGGCACCATAGCTTGGCGGATCAGGGGATGGCCGCAGAAGAGCTCCTTTTGCCGACGGATTCGCAAAAATGCTTCTTCGGCATTTGCGGCTGTCAGCGAAGGGAAAAAGTGAGTGACGGATTCGCCCAGCACGGCACGCATTCCCATACGGTCGACAGCGCGGAAAACGGCAGGCATCATCATATACATGTCGAAAAAGGCCGTTGTCCCCGTGCGCAGCATTTCCGCACAAGAAAATGCCGCCGCCGTTTCAACGATGGAAGGGGTGAGTTTGTCTTCGATAGGGAAGATATCCTGCTGCAACCAGTCCATCAGGTTTTTATCATCGGAATAACCGCGCAAGAAAGACATGGGGATATGCGTATGCCCGTTAATCAACCCGGGGAGGAGTACGGCTTCGCCCAAATCGATGGTTTGAGCGGCGTTCCAGCGGGGCGCAACGGCATCGCGCCCGCCGACATCGGCAATGGCATCGCCCCGCACGGCAACAACGCCGTTTTCAACAATTTCCCGTTTCTCATTTTGCGTAACAATATAATCAGCGCAAATGAGATAATCGCACGATTCACCCATAACAAATTAACGCCAAAAAAGAACAGCACACACCAACACAGCCGCACCATAGAGTAAGCCCAACCATGAAAGCACCGTAAAAAGCCTTTTTTTCGCCAGCACCCATTCCACCATGCGATGAAACAAATACGGTTTCGCCACCCAGATCAGGGCAAAAGCAATGACGGCATACGCCCATACCGGGATCAGCAGGCGCGTGATCGGATCTTCCAAAAATGCGGCTTCCAGAAACGGGCAGACGAACAATAACAGGAAAAAGCCCAACGCCCGAGGAAACAATTGTTCTTTCACATAGACGATCATCAATACGCACATCAACGGACAGAGTATCATCAGATACGGTTTCCAGACGGCAAAGAGATCCAAATCAACCCCCATGTGCGTCCCGGGAATATCGGCAATCAGCAGAAATGCCCACAGAAAATCCAATGCCAGCAGAGCCGCCGCCGCCCCGTGATTTTGGTGAACGGTACGCAATATGGATTTTACCTTCTCCGGGAAAAGGAGCATGACTGCGTGTTCGGCAATCAGCACAACACCCAAAAATACCCCCGCCCATAAGAGCGGGAGCATTTCGTAAGCATGAAGGACGCCGGGCATAGATTATTTCTTCAGCTGTTTGGGGGTCGCTTTGCTGACTTTCAGCTTGATCGTTACCGCCGGCAAACCTTCCGGTTCGGCCTTGAGGGTAACATCGCCCGCATCGCCGCGTTTGCCGCGCACGATCACTTGGGCAAGCCCGTTGAAGGTTTTGATGGAGCTGCCGCTCATGTTGTCCCAGTCGATCGGGTTGCCGTTGCACACGCCGACGATTTCGGCAGGCCCCGTCACGGTGAAGTTGACGCGGCGTTTGTCTGTGGGGACAACGCGCCCTTTCGCATCGACCGCCGAAACGGTAATATAGCTGATGTCGCGCGCATCGCCGACAATGGAATCGCGATCGGCAACAAGTTTGAGGGCGGTGGTTTCACCGGTTGTTTCCACCTTTTGAGTAGCCCAAGGCTTACCGTTTTTCCACACCTTCACCTCAAGCGTACCGGGTTCGTAGCGAACGTCTTCCCAGAAGAAGCGATAGCCGTCTTTGGCTTTGCCCGGCGTTTTCTTTTTCTTGCCCAGCGATTTTCCGTTCAAGAAAAGTTCCGCTTCGTCACCGGAAGAATAGACGTGGACGGGGGTAATTTCGCCCACGCGATCCGCCCAGTTCCAATGCGGCAGGATGTGGGCAAACTTCGCATCGGGCATCCAGCGCGATTTGTAGAGATAATAACGATCTTTCGGGAAGCCGCAGAGGTCGACAATGCCGAAATACGAGCTGCGGGACGGGGCTTTGTTGCCCAGCTTCTCGAACTGTTCCATCATCTTCTTCTGTTCTTCGGGATCGGTATAATTATTCAGGTTACTGGTGTCTTGGTTGTAAGGCGTCGGTTCCCCGATGTAGTCAAAACCCGTCCAGACGTATTCGCCCGCAATTCTCGGAGTGGCGTCTTGCGCCTCAAATTCCGTATCGGGACGGCACCCCCAGCCGGTCGCCTGCAAATCGTAAGAGCTGACCTGGTAATTGCGAATGCCATTGCCCGCACCCGAATTGTGATCCCATGTGTAGGCTTTTTTGTTGGCATCGGGCGATGCGCCTTTTCTCGGAAGGATGTATTCACCGCGCGTTGAAACACAGGAAGAGGTTTCGGAGGCGATAATCGGCTGGTTGGGGCGTTCTTTGGCAGCGGCGGCATACTTCCACGGCTTGTAATTGAAGCCGTAAATATCAAAGATTTCGCCGAAGCCGTTCCCCCATGCGTTGGCATCGTTGCAACCGGCGGTAACGGGGCGGGAAGGATCTGCCTTTTTGAAGAGCTCCACCAGTTCTTTGGCCACTTCTTTCCCGCGAGCTGTCCCCTGTTCGGCAATTTCATTGCCCGCGCTCCACATGATCACGCAGGGGTGGTTGCGATCCCGTCGCACAAAGTTTTGCAGGTCTTTCACATGCCACTTGGGCCACAGCTTGTGATAACCGTTGACTTTGCCGTACTTTTGGGCTTCCCAAATGTCAAACAATTCATTATCCACCAAGATTCCCAAGCGGTCGCACACCTCCAGCAATTCGGGGGCGGGCGGGTTGTGTGATGTACGGATGGAATTGACGCCAAAGCTCTTTAAAATTTCCACCTGACGTTCATACCCGCGAGCATACACAGCCGAGCCGAGCGGTCCCAGATCATGGTGTTGGCACACGCCTTGGATGTAGATACGTTTTCCGTTGAGATAGAAGCCATCGGGTTTCCATTCTGCTTTGCGCACGCCGAACGTGTTTTTGACGGAATCGACCGTACCGGCATCGGTTTTAACCGTTGTGGAGAGCGTGTACAGTTTGGGATCGTCCAAATTCCACAAATGAGGTGATTTGAGCGTCAGCGTCATCTCTACGTCTTTTGTTTCCCCGGGCTGAATCGTCACCACAGCGGAAGTTGCATTGGTTTCTTTGCCGATGCGTTGTTTCACCGTGGCTTTGACCGGCTTATCGCTCGTATTGCGCACGGTTGTCACCGTTTTGACCGTAGCGGACTCCTTCGAGACTTTGGGCGTTGTGATCCCCACGCCCCAATGATCCACATGGACGGGATTCGTCTTTGTCAGCCAGACGTGGCGATATATGCCCGCACCGGGATACCAGCGCGTTCCGTTCGGCGGATTGTCTGCCCGAACAACGATCACATTTTTGCCGTCATAATTCAGCAAATCCGTCACATCGACACGGAAGGAAGAATACCCGTATGCCCATTCGCCCGCCGATTTCCCGTTCACATAGATTTTGGGCATCGACATCACGCCGTCAAAATCCAGATAGAAGCGGCTGCCTTTATCTTTGGCAGACACCGTAAACTCTTTTCTGTACCAGCCGATATCATTCCACGGCAACTTCCCCGTTTCGTTGGGTTCTTCTGCCAAGAAGGGGCTTTCGATGGCCCAATCGTGGGGAAGCTGTACGGCACGCCAGCCCTGCGCATTGTAATTTACTTCCGTGGGCGATCCCGCCGCCCCGGCTTCCAGTTTCAAGGCAGGATCGCTGTTTTCGCGCGCTCTCGCAAACTTCCAGTCGAAGTCAAATGTCTCGCGCTCCGTTTTGCTGACAGGATCGGCCCAAAGAGAGCTTGCACCCACAGCAGCCAAGGTAAGTAAAGGTAATATTTTCATCGTTGCGATAATAGTTCTGATCTTTATAAAATACTCAAAGCAATGTCGGGGTCTTTCATTGCGACTTGGCGGCGGCAGCACGGCGATTTCGCACCCCTGCTGCCAAGGTTTCCAAGATGCCTTCCGTTTCTTCCCAGCCGACGCACTGGTCTGTAATGCTTTGCCCGTACACCAACGGCGGCTTGTTTGCCTGAGCCCCGCTGACGATATTGCTTTCGACCATGACAGCCCCGATCCATTCGGAACCTTCGGACAGCTGGCGCGCCACATCTTCGGCAACAAGGTGCTGATTGCGCCAATCTTTCTTGCTGTTGCCGTGCGAGCAATCGATCATGAGGCGATTGGAAATATCTGCTTTTTGTTGCATTTTCCACGCTTTTTCCACATGTTCGGCAGAATAGTTCGGTCCCTGCGTCGAGCCACGCAAAATCAGGTGGCAACCGTCATTCCCCGATGTGGAGACAATGGCGGAAACGCCCTGCTTCGTGACACTGAGAAAACAATGCGGATGCGATGCCGACACAATGGCATCAACGGCAATTTGTACGCTGCCGCTCGTCCCATTCTTAAAACCGACCGGCATGGAAAGCCCCGATGCCAATTCGCGATGCACTTGGCTTTCCGTCGTTCGTGCGCCGATCGCCCCCCATGTGATGAGATCCGATATGTACTGCGGGGAAATGGTATCCAAGAATTCCGTGGCGGCAGGTACCCCCATATCCGCCAAGCGAAGCAACAACCCGCGAGCCATGCGCAAGCCGCGATTGATGCGATACGTTCCATCCATGAAGGGATCATTGATCAACCCCTTCCATCCGACTGTCGTGCGGGGTTTTTCAAAATAGACGCGCATGATAATCAAAAGGTCCTCGGCATAACGATCCATGGCGTAACGAAGCCGCCCGGCATAGTCAATGGCAGCTTCGGGGTCGTGAATGGAACACGGACCGATAATCACGGCCAGACGATCGTCTTCCCCTCTCAAAATCGCTTGAAACTGATGTCTCGTTTCGTATACAAGCTGCGTTACTTCCGGCGTAACCGGAAAATCTTGAATGAGAATAGCGGGCGAAATAAGCGGCTCAATTGACGTAATGCGCACGTCATCCGTTTGGAACCAGTTCATATTAAATGTCTTTTTATATTTTATTTGTTTTTCTTCCAAGAACAAACATTGTCCTCGTTCACGCTTTTATCCACGTCTGCAGGATCAGTTGCAACGGGCTTTTGATTTTTCGCGGAATTACCCCGCCGTCTCACTTTTTTCTGAGCATTTTCCAGCAAAACTTTCCCGTCTGCCCCGTTGCCGTAAACAAGCACCTGCTTGCGCGTGGGCTTTCCCGTAAACGGATCGGCAATGCCATCGTCTTCCAGATCGCTAATCATTACGGTATATGGTTTCCCCCACGGGTCGTAGAAACCAAGCCCCCCCACGCTGTCTTCATAGATACCGTCGCGGGGCGTTTCATTCAGATCTCCCCGAATGTATGCGTATCGGTTGACATTGAGGCGATCTTCCCCTTTTTCGCGAGCAGCCAGCACTTCCAGCAAGCCACCATCTTCGCCGGGAGCAGTAGTCAAAACGATCACATCTTCAGTGAAATCCACATTTTTCAACGGCCATTGCCCGTTGTTGTCTCTTTTAAAGTTTTCAATGCCGTTGGCTATATCCGTACAGTGTTTGCGAGATTCCATAGCGCGAGCCCCGTCCATATATGACAGATAGATAGGTGCGGCAATGGCGACCAACGTGCCGATAATGGCAATAACCACCAAAATTTCAATCAGCGTAAACCCTCGGCGAACCTCTGCGAATACTGTAGCCTTCATATATGCGGTACTTTACCATACTCTGCCGACCACGCAAGGAGAAAGAGACTGCGGCAAGAATTATTTACCGCCCCCGTTCCCGCGCAACCCGGAGAAACCCGCCACGCATCCCCCAAAAAAACCCGTTTCGCACACAAGCGAAACGGGCAAATAAAACACGATGAAAGAACAAATCAGAATGTCGCGCCGACACCGATCGAAATCACATGCAGGGTCATCGTATCTTCAAAATATGCTTTCTGAAGTTCGTATCCCGCTTTGATTTGAATCGCATCGGAAGCAATTACCTTAAAACCGGCACCCACGAGGAAAGTAAAATCGGTTGCGCTGTCTTTGGCGATGCGTTTGCCTGTTTGACGATCCTTCCATTTAATATCACCAACCGCAATACCCGCCTTACCGTCAATGTAAAACAAGATATTGTCTGTCAAAGCCATGTTCAAATCATACCCCAACGTAACAGGCAACATAAATTCATTGCGCTTCACATTATCATGATGCCCGCTTCCCCAAAGAGAGGCGACATTGACCGACCACTGATGACGGAATGTCGATTCCAGATCGGAATACAAATTCAGACTGACGCGGGGACCGTATATATCCGAATATGTATGTGCCGGCGATGCAATTCCATAAAGGAATTCGATCTGGTATGTCGGTTGCCAGTCATAGGACGTCAATGTCCCGTACTGAGGCGTCGGGAGGACATAGGGAGCGGCTGATGCCGCTGCGGAAAGAGCGGTCAAAAGCCCGGCTGTTAAAAAGACCTTTTTCATAAGCGCATCCAGATTAGCAGAAACAAGACGCCATTTCAAGCTTTTTGGCTCTATCTGATAAAGAAAAGCGAAGCAAACGCTAGGGCGCATCCCGTTACTGCGGCAGCTGTGCATGATCCGGCAGCTCCACCAGCTTCAACCGCCCCGAAGCTCCATGAAGCACAACAACTTGAGACTTCGGCACACCCAGCAACTTGGACAAAAAGGCAACCACTTCGCGGTTGGCTTTCCCGTCAATGGGCGGAGCGGCGATTCGAAGCCGCAGAACACGCCCCGCATCGGGGTGATCTTCCCAGCCGAGGCATTCACTGCGCCGCGCCCCGGGCAATACTTTTAACGCCAGTTTCATTGTCGCACCTCCCGCTTCAACAAATCGGCATAGCGAACTCCCGTCCCGCCGAAGAGATCCAGTGCACTGCCGACAGTGGCATCAACATGCCCGCCGCTGAGCCGCTCGATGATGTCAAAATCTTCCAAGCAAGCAATCCCGCCCGCATAGGTGACGGCACGTTTTCCGCCCCACGCACCCAGCAAGCCGACAAGCTCTTCATCGATCCCGTTGCACAGACCTTCCGCATCGGCGGCATGAATCAGAAATTCATCGCAATATTCTGCCAGAGCATCCAGAGCGGGAAGAGTAACTTCCAGCGTTGTCAGGGTTTGCCAACGGTTCATCGCGACCGACCAGCCCCCGTCTGTTTTGCGACAGCTCAAATCGACCACGAGATGTTCGCGCCCAACAGACGCGGAGATTTCCCGCAAGGTCTGTTCCCTAAAATTGCCCTTGTCATCAAACAGGCAGGAGGTCACAATGACATGTCCGGCCCCGGCATCCATCCACGCCGCCGCATTGGCAAGAGAAATCCCGCCGCCTATCTGCAAACCGCCCGGCCATGCCGCCAAGGCTTCGCGGGCGGCAACTTCGTTGCCCTGCCCCAGCATAATGACATGCCCGCCGCGCAAGTTGTCCCGCCGATACAGCTCTGCATACCACGCCGCCGATCGGTCGGATGTATAGTTGGTACGGAGAAGCTGCTCATCATCCGTCAGCGTACCGCCGACAATTTGCTTCACGCAACCGCGGTGCAGATCAATGCAGGGGCGAAATCGTGTCACAAACAGAAAATGTTCAGCAATCACCGAACGACACGCCGAGGTCGCGAGCCGTCCGCACAAGCTGGCACCGGGGATCAACCAAATGCAATGATTTCACCGCTTCCTCGATCGGCACAGAGACCATTTCCGTGCCGCGCAGAGCCACCATTCGGCTGAACTCTTTGCGCTCGATCAATTCGACGGCAGCAGACCCGAAACGAACGCCCAGCACACGATCATACGCCACGGGCGCACCCCCGCGTTGCGTATGCCCCAACACCACACAGCGCGTTTCGATTTGCGTGGCTTCTTCCAGCAGTTTGGCGACATGATGCCCCACGCCGCCCAAGCGCACTTCACCCGTTGTCTTGGCATCCAGCGTCATCAGCGCACCGCCCGGCTTGGCCCCTTCGGAAACAACCACGATTATTTCGCGCTGTCCGGATGCTTTGCGGTGCTGAATTTCGCGCACGACATTGGGAATATCGAACGGGATTTCCGGCAACAAGATCACATCGGCACCGGCAGAAACACCGCCGTACAGGGCGATCCAGCCCGCATGGCGTCCCATCACTTCCACAACCATCATGCGCTGATGGGCATTGGCTGTCGTGCGAATGCGATCGATCGATTCCGTCACGGTTTCCACCGCACTTTGAAAACCAAATGTCGAATCCGTTGCACCCAAATCGTTATCGATCGACTTCGGCACACCCACGACGGGCAATCCGATTTCGGAAAGCAACAACGCGGTCGATTGCGAGCCATCGCCGCCGACAACGACAAGGGCATCCAAGCCCAGTCTTTGGACAGTGGCGCGTGTTTTTTCCAAAACGGAAGGTTCAATTTCACCTCTTTCGCCCACTCCCACCTTGATGGCGAAATTGCCTTTGTTGACTGTGCCGAGAACAGTACCGCCCATAGCGCGGATGTTGCGGCTCGTCTGCAACGTCAGTGTTTCGTAGCGACAATCATTTTCTGTGGAAAGCAAGCCTTCGAAGCCATCGTAAAAGCCGATTACTTCCCAACCTCTGCGAGAGGCGGCACCGACAACACCTTCAATAACGGCGTTCAACCCGGGGCAATCACCTCCGCTGTTCAAAATTCCTATATTCATATTCAAATCAATTTACTGTTAAAGGCAAGAGCGTTTTCTTTTTAAAGAAGAGGAAATCTCTGCCGTCTTTGCGATCGTTCGATTTCAGCCACTTTTCCCATGCCGGCCACGCAGCACGGACCAAATCCGCCGCAAATTTGTATTTGGCGTCCGCGCTGCCCTGCATGCCCAGAATGACACCGATAACGCGTTGGGGATAGCGGGATTCTATCCCCGTTGCGGGGTTCACGCGCGTAACGGAATTGCGCGTCACGGAAAACATCAGGCATTCGCCCGCCGCCTTCGAACGGGCAGACTTGATACCGTCTCCGCCCGTCCAACCCAACATCTTGTTGGTATTGACAATTTGCCTGCCCTCTGCACCCCCCATGCGCTGAATGACCACGTTGCGCACTTTCTGACTGGCGATAAAAGCAAAGGCATTGTTCTGCATAGCGTACATCCCCAGCAAAGCCAAATCAACCGCGCAGGATGAAGAAAGCCGCCCGTTGTACGGTTGCCCGTAGGGAGCGACAAATCGTGTTTTGACCATCCCCAAATCACGCGCCAAGATGTTCATGTTTTCCACGAACAATGCTACAGGATCATTCCCACCGCCTCGGCGATACAAATCACTGCCCACATGGTATGCCACGGCATATGCCGATGCACTGTCTGCGCTAAACACGGTGGAAAAGATCGCATCGCGCAGGGTCAGGCGATCGCCGGGGTTCAAGCGAAGCGGGTTCGTCTGTACCGGGAACGTCTGCACGGCAGACGGCACGGTGACCAATTGATCAAGGCTGACACTGCGGGCATTGATCCAGTCGATGGCAACCATGGCGGTGGCGACTTGGTTCAAACAAGAAATCCCCCGAGAAGCCTCGGCATTGTCTGAAAAGAGAATGCGCCCCGAGTTCGCTTCGAACACGAGATAACTGGGGCGATCTGCCGATTTTTGTGCTGCCGATGAAGGGACAGCTGCCGCCAAAAGAAAAACGGCGGCGATCATAGCGCGGAATATATTCATTGTCCTGTACGGGGAGTATTTTACGAAGAAACTTCCGATTTGGAAAGCTTATTCTCAATCGCTCCGCACATCAATAAAAATTCGGTGCGTTGATCTTGAAACCAACGCACCGAAAAAAACAAACCCGAAGCGGATCAGAATTGTCCGCAATAATGGGCACACGTCCACAGAGCACGAGGGTGGTGGAAGAACGATTTCCACAGGCTTCCCTTCAAGGTATTGGCGGGCGAACCGTCACGTTCGCAATAGCCAAACCATTCTCCGTTGACGGGGTCTTGCAGGTGTGCAAACGCCCAATCTTTCACCTTCTGATGCCATTCGGCATATTTTTCGTTACCCGTCAAAATATAAGCCAGACAGGTACCGATGAGTGCTTCATCATGCGGCCACCAGAATTTCATATTGTGCCAATATTCCTGAACGGGCAAGTGATACACATCCGTGTAGTAAAGCAAGCCGCCAAATTTCGGATCCCACCCTCGGGCAAGCGACCAATCGATCATTTTGCAACCGATGTCGATCAACTCGGGATCATTGCCACGATAGCGGGCTTCTTCCAAAATGAACCATCCCCCTTCGATGGCATGCCCGGGATTTTGCGTCCGTTCATCGAAATGGTCGATAATATCGCCGTTCGGTGCCACGGTTTCCATCACCGCCTCAAGCTCTGGCTTCAGGAACAACCGCTTCAAATCATCAATGCAACGGTCTATCCACCCGGTATAAAAACCGTCCCCGTCGCCCAAATATTTTCGCATTTCCTGAGCTGTCACCAGCATGATCATGCGCGGACCCAACCCCTCTGCGGGGCGATTGCCCGTAAACTTCGGCGTCATGCGCCCGGGGGTAAAAAATACATCGGCAAATACGTCAAACCAGTGCTTCGCCTGCGTGGCAGAATGAAGCGAGCCCGTTGCCTTGCTGTGTGCGGCAAAAGCAATCGCTGCAAAGCATTCGCTGAATGCGTAGCGACGTTTGCGGATAGGCGTACCGTCTGCCGCCACATGAAAATACATCCTGCCGTCTGTCGGATCCACGCACTTTTCCGTGAGAAAGCTCAATGCGCTTTCCGCATAGGTCAGCCATTCCGGTTTCTGCTCTACCGTATTATATAACGTCAAAAGCATCCACGCCATGCGTCCTTGCGCCCAAACGGATTTGTCGGAATCCACCAAACTGCCGTCCGCATCAAAACAATGGTACAAACCGCCGTGTTCCGCATCGTAAGCACGCGGAAACCAAAACGGCACAACTTCGTTGAGCAGTTTATCTTTATAAAATGCCCCCAGTTTTTGAAGATCCATATTCAAACAAACGTTAAAAAGGCTTACTTGGCAAGAGCCCAATCGAAGAATCCGATAGCTTTCAATTCTTCTTTCAGCTCTTTCTTCCCGGCTTCCGAAACATTGCCCATGGGAAGTCGCGCAGGACCGAGATCCACGCCATGCCATCCCATCACCGTCTTGGCGGCACTCATATAGCCCTTTGATGCCAAGATGTTGATCATCTTGACAGAAAGAAGTTGCAAGTGGCGGGCTCTCTCGATATCGCCCGTATTGAAGGCATCGATCAAATCAAAATACAACTTTGGCGCAAAGTTGAACGATGACCCCACCGCACCTTTCGCTCCTGTTGCCAACGCCCCAAGAAACCACTCATCCACGCCCCATGGCAAATCATATGCACCTTGTTTGTAATTAAGAGCATCCATGTAGAGAGCCAAATCGGGGTTGGTAAACTTGATCCCGCAGAAGTTTTTAATTTTCGCGGATGCCAGCTCCATAAATTTGATGGGATTGTACGCCACCCCCGTCAGCACGGGGATATCATAATAGTAGTACGGCAAATCAGGCGCACCGTCGGCAGCGTGCTTACAGCAGTCTACCAGCAATTCCAAACTTCCCGGTTTGAAATAACAGGGAGAATTATTGCTGGTTGCCACGGCTCCGTGTTCAGCAGAATATGCAGCCAATTCTTGAGCATCCCAAACGCTGTTGCCGCCCGTATGGGTAATATAGTTGATGGGGTATTTCCGCACAGCATCGCCCCATGCGGCGATGATTTCCTTGCGTTCGGAAAGTTGCATGTGCGCCGATTCGCCCGTTGACCCCGTAATAAATGCCAGTTTAATCCCTTGATTTGCCAGAAACTGCGCCTGCGCATCCACCGCATCAGGATTAACATTACCGTTTGCCGTCATCGGGGTATGAGCGGCGGCTACAAGACCATGCAATTTAAGTTGCGTTTTCATAAATTTTAAGGAACCCTTCCTTGCTCTGATTCTAGGGATTCAACTCCGCGAGAGCAAGTCTAAACAACACCCACAGCATAAAAAAAAGCGCAGTCCGAAAACTGCGCCGGTAAAATTTCTTTTTCCCTTTCTCTTAAAAAGGAATATCGTCATCATAATCTTCAACGGGGGGAGCGGACGGCGATGGGGTTATCGGGCGAGACGCATATGAATTCCCGCCGTAATTGCCGCCTTGGGGTGCCGCACTTCTGCCCGCAGGTGCCGCCGCATCGCGCGGAGACCCGAGCATTTGAAGATTTTCCGCTACCACACGCAAGCGAGAACGTTTTTGACCGGTTGCCTTGTCATCCCACACATCCATCTGGATGCGCCCTTCCACAAAAACGGAACGTCCTTTGCCCAAATACTGTCCGGCAACTTCCGCCGTTCTGCCCCAGCACGTCACGTCAAGAAACGTCGTTTCTTCGCGGCGTTCGCCATCCCCGCCGATAAACCGATTGATCGCCAAACGAAGTTCGCACACCTGCGTCCCCTTGGGCGTGGTGCGGACTTCGGGGTCTGCCACGAGATTGCCCATGAGCAATACTTTGTTCAAATTAGCTGCCATACAATTGAATTGAATTGATAAATTTTCCCACAGCGCGTACGAGCACCCGCTGTGGGTTTTTAGAATACCTATTCCCGACCAAACTGCAAGAAAAACTTTCGCAAAGCAACGAGGAAGGAGAACCTTGAGTGCAAAGTTCTCCTTCCTGCGTCAGGAATCGTCTTACTTCGCTTTCACATAAACTTCACCGCGAACGGTCTTACCGTCATTCGATGTGTACATATAGATGCCGTCCAGCACGTTGCCCAGCCACTGCACACACTCAATGCAATCATCATCGGCAAAGAGCGAACGTAATGACTGATCATTTTTCAACTGCTCGGGACGGAAATAGCACGCACTGCCTTTCAGCGGAGCTTTCCCGGCAGAAAACACCTCTACATTCTTCGTGTTTTGGATATCAGAGTCACCGACGGCCATCGCCTTCCCGGCAAACGAGATTGCCCCGTCCGCTTTCACGCCCAATTTATCCAGCGTGGTGCTGATCTTCTTCCATTCCGCTTCAGCCTTTGTGCGACCAGCACAATCACTGAACACAACCCATTGGCTTTCTGAAGAATTCACATCAGCAATCACGGCACGACGATTTCCCATATTCGAAAGAAACGTCTGCATATCCCCGCACAGCGTATTCAACTCTCCTTGGTGCGTTTTGCCAAAGGCTGCCCCCTCTTGGGCTTCTTTTTCCGAAAGATTCAGCAGTTCCTTAAAAAATTCGGGTTTTTGCAACATATCCGGCAATTCGCTCAGAACGCCTTCCGTTGCTTCCGAAAGAAGATTTTTCCCTTGAGGTGACAACGCTCCCTCGGCGTAGAAAAACACATTGCTGTCCGCCGAAGCCAACGGAAGAAGCGTCAGCGGAGCATTCGCCCCATCGGCAGACGTCACTCCCTTTGAAAAGGATATCCGCACCCCGTTATCCTTCCATGCCACTATATTGAGAGGTTCGTTCGAAACAGTCGATACGGGTTGGCTCGTCATGATGGACACCCATTTCCACAACAACTTATCCACTGCACTCGGAGCAACGGCAAGCTCGCTACCGATCGCCTTATTCATAAGGTCAAAATATTGACCCTTCGTCTCTTTACCCAACGAGAGAGCATCCGCATTGGCATGATACACAAAGCGAATATCGTTTTTCAAGCGCGGATCAAGCAAGTCCATATCCTTGGTCGACAACACAGAAGCGGACGGAGATTTCGCCAGCAAACTCTGTCGCGTGGGATCTTCCGAAAGGACGAGGATCACGCGATTCCCCGTTGTCGCCAAAGCAGCGTAAAGATTCCTGCCCCGCCATACTTTTTTGAATTCGGCAGCGTCCTCTGCAGACATTGAAGCGACAGCCTCATTCAACGCCTCGGCAATGTTGATTTTGACGCCCCAAAACGGAAGACCCGCAATGTCACCACTCCATCCCGACACACCGGAAGCTTCGGGCGGCATCATCCCAAGCATGTGCTTCATTTGCTTTTCATTATCTTTCCACAGTGCCATTAATTCATCACTGATGGTTACCCCTATCACCATATTAAACCCTTCGCCGGGTGCGGGCAACTGCGCACCAATCTCCTTCCAATTCACATGAAATTCTTCATCCAAAGCGTCGGGCGAAGGGGAAGCAGTCAATATAGCATCGGAGGCAATCTTAGTAAACGGTTTCATCCATGCGGTTGTTCCTTTCCCTGTGGCTATCGTAATATCGCGAATCCCGCAAAGGATTGCCTGTTGAATATCGTCATCATCAAACGATGCATCCGGAGACAACGCCATCACCTCGCGGACAGTTTGAGAAAAATTCACCAGCGATACATACGCTTCCACATCGGCAGGCAACAATGACAATGCTGACAACACAGGCGCACGATCTGCAACGCTTGCCGATCCTATCGACTTTTCTGCCGCCAGACGCCCAATGACGTCTGCTGCCGATATTTCATTCCCCGCCATAGCTGTCGGAGACAGCGAAAGCGCCATTCCTAAAATTAAAGAGAACTTTTTCATTGCTTTATCTATAATCGATTGCACTCCATGTACAACCTCACCTTTCCGATAACACATTACAACCCCACTGTCAAAGAAATAATGCAATATGTGTTAATTATGACAAAAAACGATAAACTGCCGTCCCCAAAAAACAGAAGACAACCTTCGTACCTTTCACAATCTTAACAAACATCTCTCCGCTCTCTGACATTTTCAACCATTCGTATCCCATGCCAAACAGAACATATCCTCCTACAGCATTTGAAATACTGTATAATTCTCTCCCTGCCATGAGTACCACTCTTGTCTTAATTTGATAAGAGATTGCTTGTGATTCAATTTATTCACATATGAAAAAGACGATTATTTTTTGCGTGACAATGGCATCCATATTGCCTACGGTCATGGCAGAGCTTTCTGGTGAATCCCTTACTTGGTCATATGCAGATACAACCAATGTTGTCGATGGCGTTTTGACGGCTTCCAATTCTAAACTCTCTGTTTCCGAAACGAATATCACCAGCTGGTATCTTGATTTTTCCTTGGTGTCGACAAGCAGTACGAAAGGAGCCGTTGTTGTAAGTACGGATCGTGACGGTTACGGCTCAGCCGGCAGAACGTTTAATATAAATGGGGAATTGCTGGTTATTGGGGAGCGATACGAAGCTAACTCAACGTACAGTGATGCATCTCTGACATATTCGTCTGATTCCGTTTATCGTATAGCATTTGACGGATTCAACGACGAGTTGTACCTTATCGATTTGACGAAGAGTAACTATGCTTCCTTAGATCTGAGCAGCGATGTCGCACTGACAGAAAATTCACGACATGGACAAACGGAGGAAAGGGACACATTGCCTTAAAAGGCGTTTCTGCTGTCAAAGGAACCGATTGGACTGTTAATGAATTTAAGACAGCGGTCGGCGCAGTGCCCGAACCCACCACGGCAACACTTTCTCTGATGGAATTGGGGGCATTGGCTCTCCGTCGTCTTCGCGCATAAATCCGTAAAGAAATCTTTTTCTAAAGCGCAGAGCTTTCACCGGTTCTGCGCTTTTATTGCACGGCGCACAAAGCTGTATCTCTTTGTCTGTGTTGCAAAATATTGGGGGAAATGCACGACTGTCCCTAAAAAAAGAGACACACTCTCTTGCCGGAGCTGTCGATTGAGAGAAGAATTGACGCGGTTTTACTTTCTTTTAATTAAAGCAATCTGTCTGCTTTTTCTGTATTTCTTCCTTTGCTTTTCGCAAAAAAGGCGAGCAAATCAGATGCGATTTCCAATTAATTTAGCTGTTTCGTGAAAGCTCAGCAAAAAAGCCACTTTCGTCCAAGTACATGTGCGAGGGAAGTGAATAAGGCGTATTGAGCGCGGGACCTTTGATACAAGCAGGAGAAAGACGAGAAACGCGAAAGCCCGGCAAGAGCATTCCGCGCGTGCGAGCCCGCATTCCCAATTGAACCGTACCGTCACTCAATTTATACACACTCCGCGCCATCGACATAGCCAACACAATACCTTGCGGCGTAATAAAGCAGGGTCTCCACCGCGTATTGGGCGTGCTGATATCTGCCCCGCCACTGAAATCATAAAAGGGAACTTGGCGTGGGGGAATGACGGAAAGGAGCAATTTTCGCATGCGCAGACCACCCGCAATTTGAGCGATACCGGAATTAAGAGCGTCGTCTTCGCTCGCAATCAAATGAACGGGCGTCAATGTCAGGATGGGCCACAAGACGCTCACCACGCTTTCCTGCGGTTCATTGAAACCGACCGTCGTCAGCAAGGGGACACCCGGTTCGAGAGCATTGACGCGGGTCAATTGCTCGGCATTCATGCAAAACCTGCTCAAAGCAACAAGATCACGGCAGGTTTCCAGCAAGGTTTCCAGCCACAATTTTAATGCGCCAGAATACTCCTCCCGCACCTTTCGGCTGATGAGCGTGGCGGCAATTTGGACACCGTTGAGTGTCTTTCCCTCAGCAAAGACCAGCGGAGATTCTCCGAAGCGTTCCAAGCGGAGCAGAATGGCTTCTTTTCCGCCAATTGTCGAATTTTTCAGACACAAACAAGAGAGGCGGCGAAATTCCTGCAAGATGACACTGCCCGTTGCTGTGGCGGAAGAAATGGGACGACCGACCGCCACACTGAACCGATAAGGGAGCGATTGGGGGATTTTAGTGAAAAAGCGATTGCGGAAATAAGAAAAAATGCTTCCCCAAAGCCCGTCCATGTAGATGGGGATGATCGGCACTTTGGCTCGGTGGGCAATCACTTCCAAACCTCGACGCACGGGGGTCAAGCATCCGGTACGGGTCAACTGACCTTCCGGGAACAGGCAAATCAAATCACCTTCGCGCAAGCCGTGTACCGCCCGCAAAATCGCTTCGCGCGGTTTTTTGCTTGAGATGGGCAATGAATTGAAAATTTCGAGGATCCATCCGACAAAGCGCACGGCTACAAACTCTTCCGCAACAATAAAGCGAATCGGGCGACGGGAAATCATCGAAAGAATCAGGGCATCGACATAGGTAACATGGTTGACCACCAGCAACGCACCACCCACTTCCGGCAAGTTTTCTTCATTCAAAATGCGAGCGCGATAGAGACATTTCATGAACCAAACCCCGATCATGCGAATGAACTCTTGCGGGATCAGACGCAGGGAAATGACAGTAATAAGAACGGAAAGCAGGAAGAGAACAAAGAATTGCCCCTGAGGCGACACACCCATTTGCGTCAGGAAGAGCATCACACCCACCGCCACCAGCCCCATCAAATTGTCAATGAGATTGCCTGCGGCGATGATATTACCCCTGTGGGCAGGATCACAATGATCCTGCAAAAAGGCATTGAGAGGAGCCAGATAAGCCGCGCCGAATGCCCCGGCGCATCCCAAAGCAATACAGCTTGCCCATGTATTCGGCTCGCACAAAGAAAGCACCCCGCAAGAAATCGTTACCCCCAACGCGCCGAGGGGGATCAAGCCCAGTTCATTCTTTCGGCGGCAGAGCAACGAAGCCGCCCCACCACCCACAACGACCCCCCCGCCCAACCATGCCATCAAGACGCCGCAGAGCTGACTGAAATCTTCTTCCTGCACCGTCGACAATTTGGCAATCTGAATAATGATCAGGAAAAGCGAGCCCGCTAAGCCCCAAAAGTAAGAAATACCCAATTCACTGAGGCGCAACAGACGATCCTTCCACAAATATTTGATCTGCATGAAATGTTCGTAAAAAAGGCTCCAACCGAATGCCCTCGTCTGGTTGATTTCGTAACGGGGCAAAAGCAGGGAAGCCAACGCCACAGGCACAGCAACCCCCAAAAAGACAATCGTCGGTACGATGGCGGCATGCCAGCCGTCACCATCGGGAAATTCCGCACATCGGGAATCTTCCAATAAACTGCTGTACCACATAAACACGCCGATCTGCGCCGCCAGCAACACGATCACCATCGAGGTTTCAATGATGGTCGAACCAAAGCCGATGTATTTCGACCCCAGCATGTCTTTGACAATGCCCTTTTTGGCCGGACTCAGGATCGTAGCCTGAATGGCAAAAATAGAAAACCAAACGATGCTCCAATGAATATCATGCTGATAAAAACAAATCAGCATGCATCCTAAGACGATGATTTGCAGAAATGCCATGAACTGGATAATACGCGCCTTGCAAAAGCAATCGCTCAACCAGCCGACAAACGGGGAAAAAAGAATATAAGGCAAGACGAAAATAGCCCCCAGAGAGTATTCAAGCGTACTGCCCGTACCCCACAACCACACTCCCAACGGGATCAGCAGAAATTGAACGGCTTTTTCGTTAAATGCATTTTGAGCCTGTACAGCAACAAGCGTCCAAAACCCGTGCCACTCCCGAGCTGTCGGCTCTTTGATCTGTGAGATATCGTGTTCCATGGATAACAGCGATACATCATTTTCCCACATCGGCGGTCACAATCAAGCCTAAACTGCCGAATCTTTCAGGCAGAGCATGTTGTAGCCGTTCGCAGAGAGCATTCGCACAAAGCATCGTCCTTTCGGTAACGCCGTGCCAGCACAATATACGCATCGGCGTGATCGCGATTAGCCTGTTCACTGCTTTCATCGAGCGTCTTGACGATTTTGGCAGGACAGCCCAGCACCAGAGAATGCGGTGGTACAACGGTATTTTTGGTCACCAGAGCGTTGGCTCCCACAATAGATCCCTGCCCGATCACCGCCCCGTCCAAAATGGTGGCACCCATGCCGATCAAACAGTTGTCTTCCACTATACAGGCATGAAGTGTCACACAATGACCCACTGTCACATACTTTCCAATGTGGCAAGGATGTCCTTCTTCCGTGTGTATGCATGAGTTATCCTGTACGTTGGAAGCTTCGCCCACTTCGATGGAGGCCAAATCACCGCGAAGCGTTGCGTTATACCACACGCTTGCATTTTCCCCCAGAAAAACCTGCCCGATCACATCGGCGCTCGGGGCAACAAAGGCGGCTTTATCATACGACGGCACACGCCCTTCAAATGTTTCGATCGCCATGACGGAGAGTATACCTTGCGAAGAATCCCCGCACCATCGCCAAATTTGTCATTGCCTAGGGGAGGAGAAAAAACACGCCAATGCCCCCCGCATGAATGCCCGACACAAACGGGGCATGGTATTGTATCCAAAACGCTCTCCGTTGCTTTACAGACCGGGAATGTGGCGCACGTAAAACCCGCGACAGGAGCGAGCCTTCGTATACCAGCGCGGTCCCACCCCGCGCCCCGACCCCGTTGTATCAAAACGCAAACCGCCGATCAGCATAAAAACGTGTCCCCTTTTAGCGTACACAGTCAGCCACTTTCCAAAGCCCGGTCGTCCCCACTTCAAAAATTGCCCCGAGGTGAGATAACGATTCGAACGCAACAACCCGGCTTCGCGCAAAACAAAAGAAACGCTTCCCGAACAGTCATAGGCGTGATCGTGGTGTCTTCTGTGACCGCCACCGGAGCGGTACGGCTTCCCCACAATTTTATTGGCAGCCTGCACCGCCTTGCGAATACGCGCCGGAGCATTCTTCGGTGCCGCCGCCTTCCCGTTTTTGTACAATGCCACCGACGTCCCCGCATGATACACATAGGTGGGGGTCATACACTGCGCACCGGACTGTTGCTGCACTTGTTGACACGACGGCAAAAAGAACAGTAAGGTCATCGGGATAAAAGAGAGAAAAAAGCCGCGAGAAAACATTCCGCAACATTATAGACATTTTCACGCCGAACTCAAGCACAAAGCCCGTAAAACATTACAACCATTTCTTGTTAAAGAAACTAAAAACAAAAACAAAGAAAGAAACAAGAAGACTCCGTCTATAACTATTTCAGTTTTTTAACAATTAATGCTTGACAACAATTCACATACCGCCAATATATGCCCGTATGGCGACTGAGCACACAGTTACACCTCCACCCGTCATTCAGCATCTGATGGAACTTATCGAACACATGCACGAACAGTGTTTCAGAGAGCAAACGCCCGATCATCAGAAAAAGTTTATGAGCATGACGCTTCGCCAAGGAAAAGCGTTGCGCATCATCAGCAATCTCACAATTGAAAAGCCGGAAGGCGTGCCGTTGAAACATTTGGCGGAACGCATGGGAATGACGGTACCCGCCACCTCACTGCTGGTGGAAAGCATGGTAGTAAAAGGATTTTTTGACCGTTCCGTCAACCCGAACGACCGACGATCCATTCGCATCAAGCTGTCGCAAAAGGGGCGCGAAAATTTTGAACGAATCAATCGCGGATTCATCAAACGGTTCGACCAACTGTTTGAGGGAATCTCGGCAGCGGAACGGGCTTCCTTCTCGGAAACAGTGCGAAAACTTTATCAACGACAATTCTCCGATCATTCATCACATGAAAGTAATCTTATTCATCCCGTTGCTGGCGATCCTGCCCGCCTTGGCACAAAAACCGGCCGCCGAACCTCCTGCCGTCCTCGCTGAAAAAGTAACGTTGGCACACGATAAAATCAACGGGAAATACATCGGTCGCATCGAAGCCGTCAACAAAGTGAGCCTGCAACCCCGCGTATCGGGAATTCTCGTTGAAGCACCGTTTCACGAAGGAGATATTGTCCGAAAAGGCGATGTGCTTTTTCGCATTGAAGACACGCGTTACAAAGCCGCCGTTCAAGCAGGCGAAGCCAAAGTCGAACAACTGAACGTCAAAATCGATTACGCAAAAAAGAATTACGAACGTCAGCGAAACCTTCTGAAGACAAGCGCGGTCTCCAAAGACCAAGTGGACAGTGCCTTGAGCTTACTGAAAGAATACGAAGCGCAAAAAGCCGAAGCCGAAGCCAACCTGATCCTTTCGAAAGAAGACCTCAGCTATACCGTTATCCCCGCACCGATTACGGGACGCATCGGCAGAGTGACCTATTCTGTCGGCAATTACATCACGCCGACAAGCCAACCGCTTGCCACCATTGCGCAAATCGACCCGATATATGTGCGTTTCCCCATGAGCGAACGCGATGTTCTCTCCCTGTTCGGCAATACGGATCAGTTAAAAAAAGATGCCACCGTACATCTCATCACCGCTGCTTCGCACAAATACGGTACGGCAGGATTCATCGCTCTGGCGAACAACGAAGTGCAATCCGACACGGACACCCTGACTGTCTGGGCACAATTTGACAACCCGGAACAGACTTTGCAACCGGGCGGCATTGCCACCGTCTTGGTCAACAAGAAAGAAACTGTGCAAACACCTGCCGTCACCGTCTCTGCCGTACTTCACGACAGTGACGGTGCATTTGTCTATGTGGTGGACGGCAACAATACCGCCTCTCGCCGCAATGTTATCACAGGCAGCGTGAATGACAAAAAGCAAAGCATCTACAATGGGCTTTCCGTCGGCGAAACGGTAATTATTGACGGGACGCACAAGGTTCGCCCCGGCGAAACGGTCTCTCCCGTATTCCCTGAACAGAAAAATTGACCTCATTTTTCCATGTTCTCGCAATTTTTTATTTCGCGCCCGAAGTTTGCCTTTGTCATCGCCATATTGATGATGCTGGCAGGCACGATTTGTTATCTCGGAATGCCCGTAGAGGAATATCCGGAGGTATCGCCTCCCACGATTTCCGTATCGGCAACTTATTCCGGTGCGGGAGCGCAGGAAATAGCCGAAGTAATTGCCTCACCCATTGAAGAGCAAATTGTCGGTCTGGACGATCTGCAATACTTTTCATCTACCTCGGGGAATGACGGATCATACAAACTAACGCTGGTGTTTGCTCCCGGGACGAACCCCGACATGGCATTCGTCAACACAAATAATGCCATCAAACGGGTAGAACCCAAATTACCCGACATCGTGACCGCCACCGGGGTAGATGTACGCAAACGCTCCGGCGACATGCTCTGCTTTTTCTCCTTCCGTACCAATTCGGACAAGATGAGCATCCTTGAGCTGAACAACTACGTCCGCATGCACGTGCGCGACCGCATTGCCCAGCTTGAAGGCATTTCGGGATCGGACATCATCGCGTCAAAGGATTACAGCATGCGCATCTGGCTGGATACTCTCCGCATGTCAGCCATGCACATTTCGCCGGAAGACGTTTCCTCTGCCATCAAATCCCAAAACCAACAGGCAGCGGCAGGCTCTATCGGCGCGGAAGACGAAAAGAGCTTAGTTCAATACAAGATCAACGTCACCGGACGCCTCAAAACTGTCGAACAGTTTGAAAACATTGTCGTCAAACGGGGTGATGATGGACAAATCACCAAGCTGAAAGACATTGCGCGTATTGAGCTTGGAGCGGAAAGAATGACGGGCTACAACCGCCTGAACGGCGAAGATTCCGTTGCGCTCGCCGTTTACCGCAACAGCGATGCCAACGCTCTCGATGCAGTCAATCGCGCCAAAGAGTGTTTGAACGAGCTTTCGAAGAAGTTCCCGGAGGGGATGAGCTGGACCATCAGCTATGACCCCACGCTGTTCATCTCTGCCACGATGACGGAAATTGAAGACACGCTGTTGATTGCTCTTGTACTTGTTGTGCTGGTTACCTACATTTTCTTGCAAGACTGGCGAGCCACCATTATCCCCGCCATCGCCATTCCCGTATCGCTGATGGGAACGTTCATCGTATTGCAACCCTTGGGCTTTTCCGTCAACGTACTTTCCATGTTCGGGCTGATTTTGGTGATCGGCTCTCTGGTGGACGATGCAATCATCGTGGTAGAAAACACCATGCGCCTGATCGAAACAGAAGGTCTCTCCCCCCGTGAAGCCGCAGTGAAAAGCATGAAGCAGATCACAGGAGCTATCATCGCCACAACGCTGGTCACCATCGCCGTGTATGTACCGATCGCCTTTTACGGCGGCATGGTCGGCACGATCTACACGCAATTTTCTGTCACCATGTGCGTGGCTCTAATCTTTTCTGCCATCAACGCGCTGACGCTCAGTCCCGCGCTGTGCGCCCTGATCTTGCGACCGAAGAAGGAGAATTCCTTCAGCGAGAAAGTATTCAAACCCTTCAACTGGGGCTTGAACTCCTTTAAGAAGATCTATGTGGGCGGGTCGGGCATCTTGGTGCGCCGCGTCTGGCTTACCCTGTTGCTTTTCGGCGGTATTCTTTTCCTGAACTACGATCTCTTCAACAAGATTCACAGCTCGTTTTTACCCGATGAAGACAGAGGCTCGCTCTTTGTCATGGTGCAGATGCCGCCCGGTGCCACCGCCAAACAAAGAACTGACGAAACCGTTCGCGCACTGGAAAAGGAGCTGATAAAAATCCCCGGGGTACAAGCTGTCAGCTCCTCGGTCGGCTTCAGCTTCATGAACGGATCGGGTGAAAATTACGGGCAATGTACTATCACCCTCACCCCATGGGATAAACGAAAAAGCCCTGACCTTTCCGTTATTTCTATTCAAAAGAAAATTCAAGCCATTGGCTCAACGCTTCCCGGAGCGGAAGTGATGGTCTTCAACCCGCCCGCCATCATGGGCTTGGGAATCACGGGCGGTGTTTCCATGGTGCTGCAGGCATCAAGCGATTCCGTGAAAAACGAAGTAACCCCCGCCGAGCTGGGAGAAATGGTACGCAAGGTCTGCAAAGAATTGCAAAGCCATTCGGATGTCGTCATGTCTGCCCGCAGTACCTACGAAGCCGGTACGCCGCAAATTTCGATGCAAATCAACCGCGACAAGGCAGAAAGCATGAAAGTACCCGTGGACCGCATTTTCTCCACCTTGCAGAGCAAGCTGGCATCGCTCTACGTCAATGATTTCACCATAGACGGCTTTACGTTCAAAGTGAAGATCCAAGCCGAAGCGGAAGACCGCCGCACGCCACAGGACATCATGAACGTCAACGTGATGAACGAAGACGGCGAAATGGTACCCATGAGTTCACTCTGCACGCTCTCCTACATGCTGGCGCCGCAACAGTACCAGCGATTCAACCAGCTCATGTCTGCCAACATCACCGTACAAGCGCAACCGGGGCACAGCTCGGGTGAAATAATGCAGTTGATCGAATCTTTGGATTTGCCCCGCAATTATGAAGTCGCGTGGAAGGATCTCAGCTATCAGGAACGCGAAAACCAAGGTCAAATTGTCGGCTTGTTGGCTCTGGCGGTCATCTTTGGTTACCTTTTCCTTGTCGCGCAATACGAAAGCTGGACGACCCCCCTCTCGGTTCTGCTTTCCGTAGCGGTGGCAATACTTGGTGCGCTGATCGGGCTTTCGATTATGGATATGCCGCTGAGCATCTATGCCCAGCTTGGTTTGATTATGCTCATCGGGCTGGCCAGTAAAAACGCCATTTTGATGGTAGAATTCTCAAAAATCGAACGCGAACGGGGCGTTCCTATCCGCACGGCGGCCTTGCGCGGCGCATCGCAACGATTCCGCGCCGTCATGATGACCGCCATTTCTTTCATATTCGGCGTTTTCCCGATGGTCATCGCTTCCGGAGCAGGAGCTGCCAGTCGCAAAGCCATCGGCATCACGACATTCTACGGGATGCTGCTGGCCACCTGCATCGGCATTTTCTTCGTGCCGGCTCTCTACTCGCTTTTCCAAAGGATGCGGGAAGCCGTGCGCAAGCCCAAATACGCTGATCTCCAAGGTGAAGATGATAATTCTTCACCCAACTGAAGCTTAAGCTGAAGAGAATTATCTCATCTTTCCCGTGCAGTCCCGACCCTCCCCGGTCGGGACTGTTTTTTGTCATTACCACGCAACCCACCTGCGGGACTTCTCACCCATACGGAGGCTCGTTTTCGAAAAAGGGAATCAAACGGCGCATTTTTATTCTTGTCGCTCCGACGCGACATGCCTATCATGAACGCGCATGATCGAACTGATTTCTCCATACGGAAACAATTTTCCCATGTTGCATGTACAGACAAAAACCTGCACGGGTCTTATTTCCCTGTACGGCGCACAGATCCTGAACTGGACCCCTTGCGATGCAGACCCAGTCTTATGGTTAAGTCCTCAATGCACCTTCCGACGGGGGAAAGCCATCCGCGGTGGGATACCGATTTGCTGGCCTTGGTTTGGCAAGAACACATGGCAAGCCGATGCACCCTCGCACGGCACGGCGAGAATTTCCGTCTGGTCCATCGAGCGCTTAAAAGAACATGCGGACGAAACCGCCGAAATCGAGCTTTTCCACGCACCGCATCTTCCCTCTTCACCCACTGCCCGTTTGTCGGTTTGCATGGGAAAAAGTTTGCATCTCAAATTGGAAACGAACGTTCGGGAAACCACTCCGTTTTCGGCAGCGTTCCACAGCTATTTCAACGTTGGCGATTACGAACGCTGCCTTATCGAAGGGTTGGCCGATGTCCCCTTCGATGAATACGCTACAGACGGTACCATGCATGATGAATCCCCCCTTGCTCCGAAAGGCTCAATTGACCGCATCTATCATCCCATCGACGGCGATGTTATCCTGCGAGACCCCGTCCTGAATCGCCGCATCGTCATACATCGCAAGGGGGCGCGATCTGTCGTGGTCTGGAATCCCGGTGAGAAACAAGCAAGCACCATGGGCGATGTAGGCATCGGCAATGAACGGCATTTCCTTTGTCTGGAAGCCGCCGTTGCACCCTGCGAAAAAAGAAAAACGGCTCCCGATGTCCCCTACACGTTCGAATGTGACATCGCCGTCTTCCCTGAAGATGAACGGTTCGAAACGTCAAAATGACCGCCTCGCGAATTTTGGGCTTGCGCTCTCCCTCAAGCATGCGTTAAACTCCGTTGAATCCGTAGCGGTATACATTCTGCACCCTCCATATCTTTCAAAGCCGTGAACAAGCTTCTTACACTCTCTGTCATTGCCATGACGGCAACCGCCTCTGTCTTTGCTCAATCCGGGACAAGAGAATCGTCCTCACGCTCGGAATCCTCCGCAATTAATTCGAAAAGCACGCAAAAAAAGCAATCGCGCGGGATTCGCTTTATCATTCGGAATCTTTCTTCGGAGACCGTTTCGCAACTGTACGCCCTGACGGGCGACAAGAACACCCCCGTTGTGAACGTCCGACTCGGTTCCCGCCAGCCGAGCATGCGCCTCGCATGGAACACCGAGCGTCAAGTCTCTCTGTATAAAGACGAACCGATTCTCGACGCATCAGGAAAATTGGACAAAGAGAAATTGCCCGATCCGTTTTTAACGGCACAAATTCCCGATGATATGAGCAACAAGGTGCTGGGCATGATCGTCTTAACGAAAGATCCTAGAAACAACCGTGTCTTTTACATGGACGAAAGCATCTTCAAGAAGGGCGGCATCCACGCCGTCAACCTGACATCTTCGCCCATCAAGATCAGCATTTCCGAAACCGGAGATTACAAAAAGGACGGCAAACATTTTATCTTGAGTCCCTTCCGCAGTGAGGACGGCATCACCAAAAAGAACTCTTGGAACTTTGCCCCCTCCCTGAGGGAATCCACCAAAATCTACCATTTCAGCATTACAACAATGGGCGCGAACGGGAAGGAGCAGAGAATCCGCTCATCTCAATTCATTGTCTCACAAGACATTTCCCAAATAAACCTCTTTGTCAGAGACAATAACGGCAGAATCACCATGAGCTCCGTCAGCCTCGGCGATTGATTTCGGGTAAACGAGGCTTAGTCAATCCCGATGGTAGGGCATCCTATGCAACAGCGTGTGAACACGGTAAATCTGCTCCAGCAGGACCACAAGAGCCAGCTCGTGTTGCATCGTCAGCTTACTCAACGAAAGCATATGAGAACATGCTTTGCGAAGGGTGTCCGTATGCCCGTCTGCCGCACCGATTAAAAACGCTACACGCTTCACAGCATGCAACTGCCAATCGCGCACATGCCTTTCAAACTCCCGCGTCGACCACGTTTCGCCCCGTTCATCCAGCGCAATGCACAAGCAACCTTCGGCTGCTCGCAACAAACGAGCGGACGACTCTTCGGACGTCCCCGCTTTCACATATTGAAGCTCAACCGAACGAAACGCTTTCAAACGTTTCATAAAAAAATCAACGCCCTCACGCGCATACCCAATGGCTGGACGCCCGGCGGCAAGGACAAGCATGTTCATGCAGACATCAAACAATTTTTCGCCAAAAGAGTCAACTTCATACTTGACGGGGCATCATCCAAGCAGCAATATATCCCTATGAGCATCAAGTGCGTTCTCTCCTTTGCGATTGTCGTATCGATGGCACTGCTGACATCCTGTGCGGTCGATTTGAAACCGACAGGGCATCTCATCACGCACACGCTGGTTCATGAACCGGGAGCGAAAACAGACGGTCAATGGCGCACCTCCAAAACGGGGATGTACAAAAATTTGAAGAAGGGCGCACTCTACTTCAGCCCGCTTGATACAAGCCTCATCGACAAAGAGTACCCAGAAGAAGCCGTTCAATTGCGCCATCAAATGCACGGTCATATCGTCAAATACATCGGGCAAGCCATCACGGACACAAACCGCGAGCTGAACCTGCAATGGCGGTTGACGGATTCCCCCGCCGATGCCACCATCCGCATCGACATGCAAATCGTGAAATTGAAACCAACAAAGACTGCCGCAAATATACTGTCGTTTATCGGCAGCTTGATTTCTCCCATTCCCGGGACAAGTACCGTCATCTCATCGTTCACAAAAGGATCGATCGGCATTGAAGGGTGCATCGCCGACGGCAAAACAGGCGAACACCTCTACGAGTTCAAAGACACCAACAGAGACCGCACCTTTTTATTCTCATTCAATGACTACAAACGCTTCGGACATTCCGAAAAATACATGGAGAATTGGGCAAAACACATGGCAGAGAGTCTCTGTAAAAACGTAAGAAAACAAAGAAAGTAGCCTGTAAACGTTTTACAAAACGGGCAGTCGCCAAACATTTGTGGCAACCATTTTCAAAACAAGCTCTCATTACGCCTTTTTGACTTGCCTTTCGCTCATGCGGACTGTATACTGACTCTGCTTGCGGATGCGCACGCACGGGTGGCGCATTTCGGGGCAAAACATCGCAACAAGTTTTTTTCGTATGGACATCATTTCTCCCAATATTGCATCGCTGACCCCATCTTTGACACTCGCCGTCACCAATCGCGCCAAGGAAATGAAAGCGGCCGGAGAGCAAGTCTACGGTCTCGCCGGCGGCGAACCCGAAATGGACACGCCCGAAAACATCAAGCAGGCAGCCATTAAAGCCCTGCAAGACGGTGCCACAAAATACACGGCATCGGCCGGCTTGCCCGCCTTGCGCGAAGCCATCTGCAACAAACTGAAGAAAGACAACGGCATTTCTTACAAACCCGATCAGATCATCGTTTCCGGCGGAGCCAAGCAAGCCTGTTTTGAAGCGATCCTCGCCACCGTCAGTGAAGGTGACGAAGTAATCATCCCCTCCCCGTACTGGGTCAGCTACCCGGAAATGGTCCGCATGGCGGGCGGCACCCCTGTCTTCGTGGAAACATCTCCGGAAAACGAATGGAAGATCACTGCCGAACAATTTGAGGGCGCCATGACGCCCCGCACCAAGATGATCATCCTCACCACGCCGAACAACCCTACCGGTGCCGTCTACACCAAAGACGAGCTGACAGCCATCGGCGAAGTGGCGGTTGAGGAAGACATCCTCATTCTTTCCGATGAAATATACGAACACCTCGTTTACGGCGATACAGTTCACACCAGCACCGCTTCGTTGAGCGAAGAAATCTACAATCTGACGATCACCATAAACGGCTTTTCGAAGGGCTATTCCATGACGGGCTGGCGTTTGGGCTATTCAGCCTCTCCCGCACCGATCGCCAAAGCCATCAAGATGATCCAAGACCACATGTGTTCCAACGTGTGTTCGTTTGCCCAATACGGAGCCATCGAAGCTTTGACCGGCGACCAAACCTTCATTTCCGATATGCGAGAAGAATACGATATGCGCCGTCAATACGTCTATTCCCGCCTTTGCGCCATGCCGAAAATCTCGGTCACGGAACCGAAGGGCGCGTTTTACTTCTTTGTTGACATTTCAAAATTGGGCATGAGTTCATCCAACATGTGCGATAAATTGCTGGATCGCTACAAAGTGGCAGCCATTCCCGGCATTGCTTTCGGCAATGACCATTGTATCCGCATCAGTTACTGCACTACGCTGGACGTTCTCAAGGAAGGGCTTGACCGCCTTGAAGAATTCTGCAAAGCTCACTGACGTATTTATCCCCCATCGAAAATGCCTTGTTTTCTTTCGAAAACAAGGCATTTCTTTTTTCTCGCACCACACTAAGCTATATGTTGGCGTGAATACGCAAAGCAAGTTTGACAAACCACGAAACAAACGCTAGCTTCCCTGTATTCATTTCCACGAACATGGATGTCTCCTTAACATTGGATCGTCTTCCTTCTGCCATTCGTCAAAACGCCACGGCAGAGCAATGGAATGACTACGCATGGCAATTGAGCCACAGTTTTACAACACCGGAACAACTTGAAAGCGTACTCGATTTCAGCGAAGACGAACGCCGTGCTCTTTCCCTTGTAAGCCACAAACTTTCTCTGCAAATAACGCCGTATTTCTTAAGCCTGATCAACCCTCACGACCTCAGGGATCCTCTTCGCTTGCAAGTCATCCCCCGCATTGGCGAAACCGTCATCGGCGAGGAAGAAATGGAAGACCCCTGCGGAGAAGACCGTGACATGGTTGTCCCCGGACTCGTCCATCGTTATCCGGATCGCGTGTTGTTGCTTTGCACTGACCACTGTGCGGGTTATTGCCGCTACTGTACGCGCTCACGCGTTGTTTCGGGCGCGTCCGGTAGGCATCTCCGAACCGATTGGAAACGAGCATTTCAATACATCCGCGAACACAAAGAAGTGCGCGATGTTTTACTTTCGGGCGGCGACCCCTTTCTTCTGCCCGATTCCCGACTTGATGCAATCCTTTCAGAGCTGGCAACCATCTCCCACGTTGAGTTCCTGCGCATCGGAACGCGGACGCCGATATTCCTCCCACAGCGCATTACAGATTCTCTCTGTGCCATGCTTCGGCGGCATGCGCCCCTTTTCCTTTCAATCCACGTCAACCACCCGCGAGAGCTTACGGAAGAAGCTGAAACGGCACTTGCCCGCCTGATCGATCACGGCATTCCCATCGGAAGTCAAAGCGTCCTATTGCGCGGTATCAACGATACGCTTGAGATTCAACGGACTCTTTACCATCGCCTTTTGCGCTGCCGCGTGCGTCCTTATTACCTCTATCAATGCGATCTCATTCAGGGATCGCGCCATTTTCGCACCACCATCGACACAGGGCTTGACATCATGCAACAGCTGCGCGGCTTCACCTCCGGGTACGCCATTCCTCAATACGTTGTCGACGCCCCCGGCGGTGGCGGCAAAGTACCGCTGAATCCCGAATATATCCTCTCCCGAGATGAAAAGCAAGTTCGGCTGGTCAATTTCAACGGGAACACCTATTTGTACCCAAACAGTATTCGTGATTGAAGCTCACACCGAAATGTGTTACGCTGGACGGGCAACGCATGATTGAAGATACAGAGCATCTGGCTCAATGGAGGCAACGAGCCGCAGTCCAACCCAAGGGGCGAACCGTGTTGGATCTTGAAGCGGACAGTTTGCACCGCCACAAAGAACGCCTTTGCCTCATCCAATACGCCGATGCAGATGGCGTCTGCGTCATTGATCCCCTTTCAATCGAAGACATTCGTCTGTTTTCAGATTGGCTGGCAGAAAGTGACGTCTGGATGCACGGCGCGGATTACGACATGACGCTCTTTCTGCACACATTCGGGCATTTGCCGCATTTTATTTACGATACGCAAACAGCTGCCCGCTTTTTGGGATTTCGCCAATTCGGGCTTGCAGCCCTCGTCCTGCATTTCTTCGGCATCGAATTGAAGAAAGGCAATCAAAAAGCAGATTGGGGGCGCCGCCCGCTTTCCCCCGCCCTGACGAATTACGCCGAGGGGGACGTAACATACATGCTGGAAATGGCAGACAAATTGTCAGACAAATTGCACGCCGAAGGGCGATATGATTGGTTTCTCGAAACCTGCGCTCAAAACATGACGCGTACAGCCGAAAGGGTGGAATCCGCCCAACACGACGCATGGCGCATCAAAGGGAGCGGGCGTCTCCACCGCAGAGGACTTGCCGCGTTGCATTCCCTTTGGACATGGCGAGACAATGAAGCGGCTTTGATTGATAAACCTTCATTCATCGTCTGCTCCAACGAACAGCTCATTCAGTGGAGCAACGATTTGCAAGAATTTCATCCGGTTGAGCCTCTGCCCCGTTTCACGCGCAATCGCGCCGCCCGTTTCCGTAACGCAGTGGCGCAATTTCAAGCAATCGATGAAGACGATTACCCCACCCGCATACAAACGCGGCGCAAAACGGAAGACAGCGATTTTGACCGCCGTTTAAAAAATTGGATGGAACGACGCGATGCCGCCGCCGAACGGCTGGACATCGAAGCTTCTTTTCTTGCACCCAGATCGCTCATGGAATCACTCGCCCGCGATGAAGAAGCCACTGTCCCTCACCTTATGTCTTGGCAAAAAGAACTGCTGGGAATTACACTTTAAGCCATCACCCTCACTTTTTTAACGAAAAAACCTCTCAGACGAATTGTCCGAGAGGTTTTTAATGGAAAATGGTACACGGTATAGGATTTGAACCTACGACCTCCACCATGTCAAGGTGTTGCTCTACCACTGAGCTAACCGTGCTTTTTGCTGATGTACCGTGAAGGCGCGGGCATGGTACACATATTTTTTACCGAGCGCAAGCCTTTTTTTATGTTTGTCTCAATTCTCTTCATCGCCACCGTGCGACCCACGATCTTCCGGAATGTAAAAAACGCGAATATTGTTCGGCGAATCATCCGAGACAACGACCGTATTCCCCCCTATCGAGGCGGCTTTTTCCTTTATTTCATTCAATAATTGTTCATCATCCCAATGAAACGAAGAACCCGGAGCAAGCTTGACCGCCCCTACAGAACACAAATGTCCCGGGGGAAGATACGGAAGCACCTCCACCTCATACGGTGCAACATCTGCTGCAGGCACTGTCGAATATGCAATCTGTGTAACTATTTCCGACGAACGGCAAGAAATCAACAACACAAACGAAATAAAAAGCAACAATCGAGAGAGAGAAACGGACATGGCTCCATCAATATTCCATCGGAGGCACAAAGGCACAACAATACACCGTCTCCCCTTCGTTTTTCAGCAAAACCTCAATCTGCTCAGGAGAACGGCGAACGATATAAGCATCGTGGTTTTCCGGTGGGCGAGGATGAATTTGCCGAGCACGATGCAACGAAAGAACATGTTCCCGCAACACGCTTACGAGCGATGAATTGCTCATCTGTTGCATACGATCGTAATCGCTGACGGGCAGAGTCACAGACGGTATGTTTTTCTTTTGCACGCGCGCAATATACTCTATTCCGTATTTCTGTCAATATCGGATCAACACTGTTTTTCCCAAAATTCGCATTTCGTTCAAATAAATTTTGAACATCTCTGACATGAAAAACGACTAACAGACGATGATTGCATCCGTTTTTTTCTTTTCACAACTTTATTTTCAAACAGACCAGAATCATTTTACTTCTTCGTCCGTCGGCGCGGAAGCCGGTTTGCCGTGGGGCTGGATAATCATCGGCGCATCTATGCTCCTCAGCATGCTGGTCAGCAGCATCATGAAAAATCGCATGCAGCAATATTCCGAATTGCCCACACCGCTTTCCGGACGAGACATCGCCGAACGCATGCTACATGAAAACGGCATCTACGATGTGCAGATTTGCTCTACCCCCGGGCAACTGACCGATCATTACAACCCAACGGACAAAACGGTAAACCTCAGCGAAAACGTCTACCACGAGCACACCGTTGCCGCCGCTGCCGTAGCGGCACATGAATGTGGACATGCCGTGCAACATGCCGAAGCATACCATTGGCTGAGCTTGCGTTCTGCCTTGGTTCCCATGGTCAACATCTCATCTCGATTAGCACAAATCGTCCTGTTTATCGGCATCGTTCTTTTGGCAGCAGGCAATTCCCCCACTGTTGCGTGGATCGGATTGGGATTGTTTGGCATGACCACCCTGTTTGCCTTTGTTACCCTGCCGGTAGAATTTGACGCATCGCGCCGTGCGCTGGCGTGGATTCAAAGCGCAGGTTTAAGCCAAACGCTGGAATACAACAAGGCGCGTAATGCCCTCTTTTGGGCGGCCATGACCTATGTGGTCGGTGCTTTGTCCTCTCTTGCTCTGTTGCTGTACTATGCCATGCGCATCATGGCGGCAACCAGAGGAAGAGATTGATCCCACGGCTTTTATCCGCGCCCGTTACACCCCATCACGATTCAAAGTTGGGCAACGGCGCAATTCGGGCGTTTGGGAAGCTTTGGGCAACAGCTCGGATGATCTTCCCGAACCGGACGGCAACTGTTTGCTTTGTCCTTCTTTTTCAGAAATCTTTTGTTTGCATTCATCCAATTTCGCTTGGAAATTCATATCTGCTGCCCCCCAATAAAGCAATCTTCCCTTATCCGAAATCAAGGCAACGGCAGGCAATTGACGAACGCGCCACCAATGTGCAATGTCTCCCAATTCGCCTTGTTGCCCAACAGAACAGCGACTATGTGAAACACGCCATGCATGAGCGACATCACCTGTATCGTCCAAATAAAAATCGCAGGCAATTTCATGTTGCGCCAAACGCTGTGTCACCTCATCGCGCGACATTCCCGACAATACGGGACAAAATGAAAACTCGGGATACTGCGTTTGGAATACGGCGTTCCTGCTCAGGACGGAAATACTCTCTTCATCATCCGGTGTACAGAAAAAAAGAATCGTATTTTTATCTCGAACGGGCAACATGACCGCCCGCCCCGCGCGATCTTTCACCCTGACAAGAGGCGGCAACGCATTCTCCGTCAAATAACGCAACCGATACACTTCTTCTGTGGCAACATCGCCCACGCACCCCGCACCGAAAGGCTCATTCGAAGCTTTCAACAATGCCTCGCGCACATAGAAAACGCGTTTCGCGCGTTTCATGTCGCGCCCGCCCCACTCTGCTTCGCTCAGAACGTTGGTCTGATCAAGAAAAAGAGCCAAAGCCAACGCGGCACATCCCTTCGTTTTTTCACTCGGGTTCGCCGTATAAATTTTTTCCAGCATACGATACACCCGCACATCACTTGATCGCGAAAAAACGGCGCAAGCCCCGGCAATCAACGGGTTTTGATAATGGACTTCATCCACCGATTTCCAGAGTGCCGATACGGTTTTTTTCAATTCATTCGGAGGGACCGTCTGTCTGAAAAGAGCAATGTGATTCAGCCACCAAACAATGGCAGGACACGCCCACTCTTCTTTGAATGATTTGGCATCGACAGCCTCCCACAACGCTGACGCAATATCTGAGCCGTCGGGATACTCCCGCATCACCTTATCCTTTTCCTGCGGCGTCACCGCCTGTTCTTCGGCTGCCCGCCATTCCTTCAATTGCTGATCCCATTGCGCCAGCGTCTTTTTCATGGCAACTTCATCACCTGCAGAGAAAGAGGCACACCCCCACATCAAGACGAAACAAACAGCCAAACGAATCATGCGGGCAGTATAGCTCTCAATCCTTTCCGACGCAAGAATAAAGCTTGCTTTACGGCAAAAGTTTGCTATACTGCTGCCGCAGGTTCTACATCGGAATCTGAATTGTTGACGCGGCTTGCCTTGCGAGGATTTCCTCGCACATTCCTTTCGAGAGGGCAATGCTCTCCCACCCCTTCCCAAAGGTATGCCGCCATTCAACGAACTTTCTCGTTTGTTACCCGCAGGAACGGCAAACAAGAGAGGCAGCTCTGTTCCTGCTTGGAAGATAAAAGAAATGAGTATTAATTCAGTTGAATGTGCCGTAGGCGCATCCCCCATTATCATTGAAACCGGCAAAATGGCTCGCTTGGCCGATGGTGCCGTTACTGTTCGCAGCGGTGACACAATCGTACTTGTAACCGTTGTCAGCGCAACAAAAGTTAAGGAAGGGCAAACTTTCTTCCCTCTCTCCGTTGAATATAAAGAAAAAGCCGCTGCTGCAGGCATGTTCCCGGGCGGTTACTTCAAACGCGAAGGGCGTCCCACAGAAAAGGAAATCCTGACATGCCGCATGACGGATCGCCCTCTGCGCCCCATGTTCCCAAAAGGTTATCTCTATGATACCCAAGTAATTTCCCTTCTTCTTTCTGCAGACGGCGAACACGAACCCGACATTTTAAGCATCAACGGTGCTTCTGCCGCATGCGTCGTTTCCGATGTTCCCTTTGCGGAACCCGTCGGCGCGGTGCGCATCGGTTGCATCAACGGCGAATTTATCGTAAACCCGACAAACGCCCAGCGCCTTGAAAGCACGCTCGACCTCGTCTTTGCCGGCACGAAAGATCAGGTAATCATGATCGAAGGATCTGCCAAAGAACTTCCCGAAGCAGAATTCATCAGAGCCCTGCATGTGGCACAGGACAACGTACGCATCATCTGCGAAAAACAGGAAGAACTGCGTGCCGTTTGCGGCAAACCCACCCGCGAATACGAACTGACACTCGCCAAGCCCGAACTGCTCGAAATCGGCTACGAAATTGCCGGATCGCGCATCGAAGAAGCCATCTACGCCCCTTCAAAAATCGAACGCCAAAAGAAAGTCGGCGCCCTGCGCGACGAAGTGGAAGTCGCCATCAAAGAACGTCACCCCGAAGCAACAGACTTTGACGTAGAACAGGTATTCGAATACATCCAGAAGAAAGCCTTCCGCATCTCCATCATGGAGAAAAACAAACGCGCAGACGGACGCGCCCTGGATCAGTTGCGCCCCCTCACGGCAGAAATCAACTCCCTGCCATCCGTCGTTCACGGCTCTGCCCTATTCGCCCGTGGCGAAACCATGTCTCTCTGCTTGGCCACTCTCGCCCCTGTCGAAGAAAAGCAATACATGGACAACTACACCGGTAGCGTAGACGAAAAACGCTTTATTCTCCACTATAATTTCCCACCCTTCTCCGTGGGGGATACCGGGCGTTTCGGAGGTCAAAACCGTCGCGAAATCGGACACGGCGCACTTGCCGAACGCTCCATCGCCCCCGTCATTCCCACAGAAGAAGACTTCCCCTACGCCATCCGCGTCTCATCGGAAATCATGGAATCGAACGGATCTACCTCAATGGCAACCGTATGCGCCGGTACAATGTCTCTGCTGGCAGCTGGTGTACCGCTGAAGCGACCGGTCGCAGGTATCTCCGTCGGTCTCGTCACCGAATTCAACGATGCGCATGAGTTAACCGCACACAAAGTGATACTCGACATCATTGGCTCGGAAGATTTCTACGGTGACATGGACTTCAAACTTTGCGGTTCTTCTGAAGGTGTAACGGGTTACCAGCTCGACCTGAAATTGCCCGGCATCCCCCTCTCCATCCTCGAAGAAGCCATTGCCCTCGCCAAACAAGGACGCACACAAGTACTCGAAACCATGGCAGGAGCCATCAGCGCACCCGCAGCGATGAGTCCGAATGCTCCGCGCATCGAAACCACAACCATCCCGCAAGACCGCATCGGTGAATTGATCGGTCCCGGCGGAAAGAACATCAAAGCCATCCAAGCCGAAACGGGAACCGACATCAACATCGACGAAGACGGCACCGTGCGCATCTACGCAGGTCGTCAAGAAGGGCTTGACCGCGCTCTTTTCCTCATCGAACGCATGTTCAAGGAAATCGAAGTCGGCGAGCTCTACACCGGTAAAGTTGTCTCGACCACGGCATTCGGCGCATTCATGGAAGTATTGCCCGGCAAAGACGGTCTCATCCACATTTCCGAATTGGCCGAAGGTCGTACGGCGAAGACTGAAGACGTGGTGAAGGTGGGTGATGTCGTCACCGCAAAATGTATCGGAATCGATGACAAAGGGCGCGTCAAGATGTCCATCCGTGCCGCCCAGCGCGACGCCAAAGCGAAAGAGGCAGCCGAAAAAGGCATCGAAGACTAATCATTGGGTTTCACCATTCTCATCGGACGCCGCTTTCCCCGCAAAAGCGGCGTCCTTTTTAATCCATAGCGACATTCCGCCGGCAAATCGTTCAAAACGCATTTATTCGAAAAAGAATTTTTCATTCCTCCGGCAACGAAACTTTTCGGATTTTGCGGATCAAAAAAGCCAAAAATCAAAAAAAATCACTCATTTTCACTTTTAAGATTGCAAACAGGCAGTTTCTTCGCTAGAAATAGAAACGCACTGCCACAAATTCACACACACCTTACACTATGTGGAGCAAAATCATCATCGGGACAGCCGCTGTTCTCATCGGATCTGCTATTCTTTTTTACATGAATCATACCGATCTTGTATCTGAAGAATTCCCGCAAGCCAGAAATATGATGGAAAACGTGGAAACGCTTTCTAAGGACATCGCCCGCACGCAATACGAAAAGAAATACGCCGAAATGCGTAAAGTATTCTTCGCATCAGAGCTGGAACGTTACACTCAAAAAGAAAGCGACCTGACCGACGAACTGAACGCCGTCACCGCCGAAACGGAAAAAGCCAATCAGGAAACAGCTAAGTTGGAAGCGGAGCTCAACGAAAAGAGAGCCGAGCTGAACAAAGCCATGCAAGAACTCGAATCTCTCGTTGAAATTCAAGAAGACAGCAACAGCGACCCCAACGACACCGATGCCAGAATGAAAGCCATCCTGAACGGCGTCAAAGCACTTTACCAGCACAACCAAACCACCGCACAGGAAAACGCCCAAACGCAGGCTCAAATCGATGCGTTGATTGTCCAAAGCGCAGAGCTGAACAGAGAAATCGACATCGAGAAGAAACGCGCCGCAGACAGATCGGCTCGCTTAGCACCTCCCGCATTGGTCGCTTCCGTGATCAACACACAACCGAATTGGAACTATGTCATCATTGACGCCGGCACTCAGCAAGACGTCAGCATCGGCTCACGTTTGGGCGTCATGCGTGGCGACAAGAAGATCGCCGAGCTGAACGTCACCACAGTGGAAGCCAACCGTGCCGGCGCAGACATTATTCTCAGCACACTAATGGCTGGCGAAAGCGTTCACATCGGTGACCGCATCATCTCCATCCGTCCCGCCAAATAACTCCGATTGATCTCTACCATGAAAATTACTCATCTTGCAATCGTCCTTGCGACTCTTGGACTTAGCGCGGCCGGGCTTTACTACACCTTGGAGCAGCAGAAGCAATACGAAATTGTCGTTCAAATGCACGGCGGTGGCAGTCAAGTAGACGATGCCAACGCGCAGGGTCTTCACAAGGAAGAAATCGCACTAACCGCCACCAAAGACATCCAAACAAAAGAGCGCAGTGACGCTATCAAAGCCGCCGTTTCCATGAAAGGACTGATGCTCGACAAGCAGGCCAGTTGCAACGAACTGACCCGCCAATTGGCAGAAGCCAACAAGAAATTGGAAGCAGCAAAGAGAGCTCTCACGAAAGTTCAGGTAGAATTAAAGAAGATCACTGAAGCTATTGCCGCCGCCGCAGAAGAAGCTTCCGCGCAGAGCTTTTTGCAGGGAGTTGATCCGGAAGCTACGCTTTCCGATCTCGTTTCGATCATTAAAGAAGAAGTGGATCGTCTGATCGCAGAGCAAAAAGACCTCGACACCAAGAAGGAAGAGCTTACCATCCTGTTGTCGACAAACCGGGACAAAGTAGCACGCGAAAAAGTGGAATTGGCAGACCTCTTGAAACGCTTGGCTGAAAACCGCAGCTACATCAGCGAAAACAAAGACGAATACACCATCGCCGCCGTTGACACTACTTGGAACTTTGTCATCATCAACCTCGGTTCGCACAGCAGCCTCGGTGTGGGCGACAACAACCAGCTCCTCATCAAACGGGACGGCAACTCCATCGCACGCCTGCGCGTTGTCAGCATAGACGGCGGGCAAGCCGTTGCGGACTTTGACCCCGAACAACTCAAATACGGGCAACGCATCGAAGTCGGCGACAAAGCTATCCGCGTCAAGCCATTCGGCGATTAATCACTTTTCTCCTTCCAAGCCGACATGGTATCTTGCCATGTCGGCTTTTTTGCGGAAACGTTCAACACAATCACACATCCAAACATCTCAGCCTCACATGAAAAAAATCTGTTTCATCCTTCTTTCCCCGCTCATGTTGACAGCCTGCACCCCCCCCGTCCCGCCGGTACCGGACAATGGGCGCGTTGTCGTTGGTCCGAAAGGATCCAGCGAGAGAGAAAAACCGTGGAACAACATTACCCAAAAAGAAGCCGATGCCAAATTGGGACCGCTTTCCGGCATGAGTAACAGACGTTAATCCGCAAAACACGGGCAATCCACCCCTCTGCATATGACGCTTGCGCAAAGAACGCAAATCGTGCGCGAGGAATTGAACCGACTTTTCCCGAACCCGCAAGTTCCGCTCAACCACAAAGATCCGTTCACTCTGCTGATCGCCGTCATCTTATCGGCTCAATGTACCGATGCCCGCGTCAACAAAGTCACACCGGCTTTGTTCAATCTCGCTTCCACGCCGGCAGAAATGGCAAAGCTGTCGCCCACAACCGTCCGTGCCTACATAGAAACCTGCGGATTAAGCGAACGCAAAGCACATAACATTGTCGAAACATCCCGCCGGATCCTCGAAAACCACAACGGGATTGTCCCGTCAACCTTTGACGAACTGGAAGCCCTGCCCGGTGTCGGCCACAAAACAGCCTCCGTCGTCATGAATCAAGCATTTGGCGTACCTGCCTTTCCGGTAGATACCCATATTTTTCGACTGGCGAGGCGATGGAAACTCAGCAAAGGCAACACGGTCGAAAAAGTCGAACACGACCTCAAAAAAAGATTCCCCCGTTCGGAATGGGGAAAAAGACATCTGCAAATCGTTCTCTACGGGCGTGCATATTGCCCCGCTCGCGGATGTGGCGATCATTGTCCGATCTGCAGTCTTTTAACCTCTTTCGACACATAAAAAACATCACATACGTCACAAGATCGACAAAAATTTCACCGACACGGAAAACAAGCTTGCCACAGCATGAAATTTGGTGTAGATTTCTAACGTCAATTTTGCATTAAAGCATATTCACACCATGAAAAACATGTTCCGTCGTTTTAGTCTTCGCGCCGTCTCTCTCGTCCCCGCCGTTGCAATCATGCTTCCCATGCTTGCCGTTGCACAAGAATCCGGAAGCACTCAACAAACAGAGCAAAACTTCCTTGACCAATGGATCATCGCCGGTGGGTGGACAATGATTCCCCTTGTACTCATTCTCGCGGTTGTTATTTTCCTTCTCATATTCAATATCCTGAACCTCAACATCAACAAGTTCTGCCCACCGGAACTTAAAGCGCAATTGATGGGTCTGATGGGCGAATGCCGCATTCAATCTGCCATTCAGCTTGCATCGCAAAGCCCCACATACTTGGGACGCTTGGTCGCTTACGCCCTGCCGAATGTTGATGCCACTAAACCCGAAGATTTGGGCAAAGATGCCGTTGAAGACGCCATTGCGGACTTTACCTCAAACGAGCGGAGCTCAACGCTCAAGTTCATCAACATGCTGGCACTCTGCGGTCAAATCGCTCCGATGCTCGGTCTGTTCGGCACGGTGCAAGGCATGGTCGGAGCCTTCGGTCAGTTGGCTACTTCCGGTCAAGCAGACCCGAAAGACCTCGCCGGTTCTATCTCCGTGGCTTTGTTGACAACATTCTGGGGGCTGATTGATGCCATTATCGCCATCCCGACCTTCTTCTTCCAGAAGGGGATTGCCGCAGCCCGCGAAGCCGAATGTGTTAACACCGTACAAGAAATGCTCAACACCTCCATCAACGTCATCAACGCCGAAGCCCTCTTGGCAAAAATCCCCGAAGGCTACGCCGCTGAAGGTGTTGAAGAAGAATACACGGAAGCTTAACTTTTGTCGTGAGTCTCTCCTTACCATCAAGGAGAGACTCTCAACCATCACAGGAACACCTCAATTATGGGAAAGAAATACAAAGGCGGCGGCGATGATGTTGATGCCAATATCGACATGTCGCCCATGATCGACTGCTGTTTCCTGCTCATTATCTTCTTCGTGGTCAACGCCACAGCCATTACGGTGAAGAAAGACCCGAATGTCGGCATGCCTGCAGCACTCTCATCCAGCGAAATGAAAGATGCCAACGGCTGTATCGTCATCAACGTCTTCTCTGACCCCGACAAGATGGATTCCCGTGTGCGCACAAAATTCGAAAAAGCCTATCCCAAGCCCAACACCTATTGGAGTTCGGACGCCGAAACGGGATATACAGCTGATGACAAGCAAGCGTTGACTGATTATATCGCTAAGAAGAAAGAAGCCTTTACCGGAAAATACAAGGAAGAAGAAATACGCCTCTACATTCGCGGGGACAAGAATGCGCCTTTCGAACGCACGGCTGCCGCCATCCAATGCGGGGCAAGTGCGGGCGTCAGCAACGTCGTATTCGGCGTTCTTCCCACCAAATAACACAAAACCGATTTTTCTGTCATGGCAAGACACAAACAAATCGAACCGCAAGAAGAAGCTGATTGCTCAATGGATATTTCATCCTTGATCGACTGCTGTTTCCTTCTGCTGATCTATTTCCTCGTTGCAACAACGCTTATCCGCGAAACGAAGCTCGACATCAGCGTTCCGGGCAACGCAAGTGCCAGTAGCACCAAAGCCCCCCTCGAGCCCGGGCGCATCACTGTCCGCGAAGACGGCTCCGTATTTTGGGCCGGCGACCAAAACGTAGGCGGTCCCTACGATCCCACTCTCGACTCTCGTTCGCCTTCCTATCGCGATGAACGTCGCCTCGCTCAGCTGGTCGACGTCCTCCGGCAGCTCAAGGAACAGGCAGACGGAACCGGCACAACCCCCATCGTGATGATGCTGGCAGAACCGGCCACACCTCATCAGCGTATCATGGACGTCATGGCAGCATTGGCAGAAGCCGATATTCACACCGTTGCCATGAACGTTCTTCCCAAAGAATAACTCTCATCTTATAACGGAAGCAAAGGGGGAGTGAGCGGGAAAATTCCGTCACTCCCCTTCTCTACCTCAGCCTCTCTCAGACTCACCACAAAAAGCCTTTAACCAAACATAAGATCATGACGTCGCACCGCACAGCATCTGTCGCCGCCCTGTTTGCGTTGGCGGCCGTTTCGGCACCCTACATCAGCCAAGCGCAAGATCCCGCCACATTGTACAAGCAGGCATCCGCAGCCATGAAACAAAGAAACTACCCGGATGCCCTGAAAATCCTCGACAAAGCCATCAATGCTTATGCCAATCCGAAGAGCCGTGTTGCAGAGCAATTTGGCAAACAACTGGGTGTTTTCTACTACCAAAAAGGCATGTGCCTGTTGAAAATCCCGGGTGAAAACGGCACACCGAACTACGAAGCAGCCAAAGAGGCCTTCAACATCTGCCACACGAAAAAGGAATATGCCGACCGCAATGTCAATCAATTCCGCAACCTTTCCCTCTTCCAGATGGCGGAATGCGAACTCAAAATGGCGGCACAAGATCCCACGCACTACGAAAAAGCCATTGAGCATTATACGAAGTTCCTAAACTATTACTCAAACAAATCTCATTTGACGAAGTTTGAAGCTGACCAAGCATTGACGGGGAATCTCTATATTCGCTTGGCTCAGTGCAACCTGATGAAGCCCGAACACGACTTCAAAGCAACAATTGCCAACTTGAAAAAAGCGACAGCATTCCGTTCCACTGTGACGGATAAGCTCTTGCTCGACACGGCGATGAACTTAGTGAAAGTTGCCATCAGCCCCGACGTCAATCAACCATCTTTGGCATACGACACCATTAACTCTTCCCGCGAAAGCTTTAATTTGGGCGATCTTCGCATTGCCGCACAAGCCGGAGAATTTTTAAACTTGGGCTTTAATTGCTATAACAAAGGGCGCGAAGCCTTGGCAGACGGTCAACAATCGCTCGGTATGGATTACTTCCGCTTGGCTGAAACACTGCTGGGACTTCTGCCCGAAACAGACCTTCTCCGCGAAGAGCTGAACGATCTGCGAAAGAGACTCGGCTCCGTCACTACCGTCAACCTTTCCGATGGCACCATGGTATTCACGGGGCAAAAGCTCAACAAGCTTCAAGAATATTACGACAACGTTGCCAAAAACCACCTCAATCTTGAAGCAAACGCCATTCTTGCCAACGCCAACATGATGATCAACCTCGGCTCGAACCGCAGTGCGAAAGCCGCTTATCAACTATTGGAAGACCGCTATCACAACTTTCAGCGCAGCGCGGGCAATGATCAATACGTCTCATTACGCGAAGACAATTTGTACCAGCTGGCTATGACCATGCGGGCAAGCGGTGATATCGAAGGCGCACAGAAAGTCGAAGTGAAACACCGCAGTCTCTACCCCGATTCCAAATACTTTAGCTCTCTTGCTGTCAATTACCTTGCTCAGCTGGTCAAAGAAGGTCGTTACGACGAGGCATTGCAACAGGCGCGAGAAGTGCTTGCCGCCAATGCGGAAGACACCGCCGGAGAAACCTACATAACGGCGGCATACGTTGAAGCGGCTGCCCTCTTTAAGTTGAACAATTGGGAAGAATTGCTCCCCTCTGCGGAAAACTTCCTTTCCAAGCAACCAGACAACGATAAATATTCTTCTCAGGTACTCTTTTACCTGATCAACGCTCAAAACGAATTGAAACAAGTACAAAACTGCATCAATTCATGCGAATTGTACCTCAAAAAATATCCCGATGTTGATTCCGAACGCAACATGCCGCTTCCGCATGTGTACTATACGCTCATCACAAACCTGATGAATCACGGGGCGGAAGGCGATCGCGAAAAAGCCATGACAAACATCGACAAAGTGATTGAGCTTTTCCCAGATCATGAGCTTTGCCCTGTCGTCTATCTGCAAAAAGCCAGCATTTTGATTGTCGGCGAGACGCCGGAAGAGCAAATTCAGGCACTCGACGCATTTAAGAAGGCCTACGAGCTGACAAAAGACAAACCCAAGCTGAAGCAAATCAAGGCAAACGCTCTCTACTGTCTTGCCTCGTACACCCCCGACATCGAAGTCCCTGATACAGACGAAGCATCTCGCCTTGCAGAAGCGAACGCGTATATTAAATCCTATTGGGATTCGGCGGACTACGAAGGCAACCCGTACAGTCTGCAAATGGCAACTCTCGAAATGAATCGAGCTTTGGACGACAAAACACTGGATAAAACCTCTTTCGATAAGATTCTGAAGCGTTTGCAAGACTTGATCGTCCGCGAAGCCAATTACTCATTCGAAAAGAACAAGATCAACCCCGAATTGGAAGCCGCCGTCAACAGCTATACGCAAGGCTATATCGACGGAGCAAAGAAATACGGCAACGAATTGACACTGGACGCCATTCGCAAGCATTTCTACAATTTCCCGGGCATCAATCAAAACGACAAGTACACCAACGCCATTTTGCGCATGGCCATGATCAATCATCTGACCAATGCCATGCGTGCCCTGCCGCGCACATCGAAAGATCCCGAAGAACTTGCTGCCGCGAACAAAAAGCGTGCCGAGCTTGCCGGCAATGTGGAACAGGTGTTCCGCGAAATGGTCAACTCTTTCGCTCCCAAGGATCTGACAGAATTCATCAACGTTCAGGTAGGCAACTACCTTACCGAATATGTACAACGCTTTGAAGACACCGCTTCAAAAGAAGAAGAACGTCGCGAAGCCATTACATATTACGATGAAGCTATCAAGAAGCACGGTCAGTTCAACGACGAGGCGACTTTCGGTAAGGCCAAGGCTCTCGGATTGAGCGCTGATGACGCCGATTTGCAAAAGAGTATCGATATTTTGCAAAAACTGCTTGAAAGCCCGAACGCCGATGTATCACAAAACGCCATGGTGGAAATGACACGCATCTACATGAAGCAGAAGAATTACGCCAAGGCTGTCGAAACCGCAAGCTCCTACATTTCCAATAAGAGGAACGTGCGCGATCGTCTTCCCATGCTTATGTTGCTGGGCGAAGCCTACGCCGGTAGCGGTGACATCAAAAACGCCCTGTTGACCTACATGAACCTCTATAATCAGAACATCGGTCGCATTCAATATTCTGCCCCGGCCTGCGAAGCCGTCATGAAACTGTACTGGCAACGCAATAATCCGAAAACAGACAAAATGGCATCAGACCGATGGATGGCTTGGAACATGGGCGTAAAATATTTGGAAATGACCAAAGCTAATGAGCCGAAGTTCTCTCCGGACGAGCGCGACAAATGGAGCGCAGTTCGCGCACTGACCGCTCAATACCAATCCGACCAAGCAGTTGCAGCAGAACAAAAAGCCCGCGTGGAACGTCGTGCACAACTTCAAAAGAACAAATAACCCCGATTTATTCTCGAAAACATATGAAAGCATTTGTAAGCACCGTTTTGGCATTTGCCGCTCTTTCTCTGCCACTTTCGGCGCAGGAAAGCAGTGAAGCGCAACCTGCAGCATCCCTCAATGCCTATGTAAAATTGAAGCAAGGGCGGAGACCTGCAAGACTGATTGTGCAATCGGTTCAATCGAAGAACGTCTTTTCTTACGTCCCTGCCAACACACCTGCTGCACAGCCCGAACAGCTCAACGTCAAAGACTGTGACATGTTCCTGTTGATCAGCCCGAAAGAATTGGTCAACGCCTTACCCGATTACTACGGCAACCGTCTTGATTCTGCCCGCAACAAGTTGGCTCAGGTCAAAACAAAATACGCCGGATTTGTCGGCATCCCTGGCAATCCTGCCGCCAAAGCGGCTGAACTGGAGCTGGACTGTGCCGTCCGACTGATGGACTGGGCAAGCGTCAAAAACCTTGCCGAACATTTTCGCGGCAAAGGCGATTTGGGCGAATGGATCTCCGGAAAAATCGATGCCGCCAAGGTCTTGGGACTTTTGAGTACAAACACGTTCCCCAACGCCGTGATCGAACAAGCGACGGCTCTTACAGAAAACAAGGGTAAAGCCTTGCACCTCGAACAATTCGGCTGGGTCAATTATGCCTTGGGGCGTGCTTACGAAGCTAAACTTCCCTCCAAAGAAATCGCTGACGGCATTCTTTCCGAAGGATCGGTTGAAACGGCAAACCAAGCAATTGATGCCTATGCGATAGCTATGGCATGCACGTACGGCGGCAAAACCGAGCTGGCGGCAGATGCATCTGCCCGTGCAGCAATCCTTCTGTCTGCCATGCCCGGTGTCAAAGCTGCCATGGAAGCTCAGGGGCGCAAACGCGACAGCTATTCGTTGAAAAAATTGCCTATGCAATTGAAAGAAGCGGCGGCGATGGCATATGTTCATCTGAACCTCATGAACCCCAAAGAGCAAAACCCGGTCTTGACGGAGCTGGCTTCATTCCGTGTTCAGCCCACAGTCAAAAAAGCGCAACCGCAAGCATCGGAAAAACCTGCCGAAAAACCTGCCGAAGCTCCCAATAAATAACTAAAAATTCCTCCATGAAACGCAAATGGTCTCTGCGGATCATTTGCGTTTCTGTTTTTAACCCTTTCATTTTCATTTACGAACATGCATGACATGCTAGTACGCCTGTACGACCTGCCGAATATCTCCGAGCAGAAAGAAACGCTCCGCGCAAACGGCATTGAAATTCGCCGTTGCGGTGCTTACGAACGCCACATTGCGGCACAGTGGATCGGCGAAACATTCAGCCCAAAATGGATCAGCGAATTCAAAATCGCAATGGGCAGACAACCAGCCGCATGCATCATCGCCACAAAGGAACGACACATCATCGGTTTTGCTTGCTACGATGTGACCGCTCGCGGTTTTTTGGGTCCCATGGGGGTTGACCCCTCGTGCAGGGAAAGCGGCATCGGGCGAGCCCTGCTGGTTACCGCCTTGGAATGCCTCTTCGCGCAAGGTTACGCCTATGCTGTAATCGGCGGCGTGGGTCCGGCAGAATTCTACAGCAAATGTGTCGGTGCCGTGCCGATTGAAAACTCAACCCCCGGAATCTACCGCGACATTTTGCCTGAGCAGACTTCCCTTTCATAAAAACAATACCTCTGCCGAAAAAACTTCGTGACGGATGCTCTGATCTGAGCTATAAGTAACGCAGATGTTTTATGCCCCTTACACATTGAACCCTGTAGGACCGCTGAGTGCACGCGCGGCGGCACAACCGCGTCGCGGAGTACTCTTGCGCAGTGAATCGGGCGGTTTTGCCTGTCTGCAACCGTGGCCGGAACTCGGCGATGTACCGCTGGAATACGAATTGGAAGCATTGCGCGAAGGCAAGCCGCTGAAACTGGGGGCAAGAGCATTGCGTTGCATTGAAGTGGACGCCGAAGCCCGCCATGCGGGCAAAAACCTCTTTGAGGGGCTTACTGTTCCCAAAAGCCATGCCACACTTCCCGTCAGTGCCAGTCCTTCCATGGTCTATACGCTCAGCCAACGCGGATTCAGAACCGGGAAGCTCAAACTATTGCCGAACCCGAAAGCTGCCGTTGAACGCCTTTTGAATTTGGCAGCGATGGTACCCGATTGGTCATGGCGGCTGGATTTTAACGCCACACTGACACGCGAAACAACGCTGGATTTTTGGAATATGTTGCCCGAAGCATTGCGCGAACGCATTGATTTCATCGAAGACCCCTGCCCTTACACCGTTGAGAACTGGCAATCCTTACAGGATGCAGGCATCCCGCTTGCTTACGACATCCCCTTGCATAACGACCCGGGGATTCCCGCCTGCACACGCACACCGATGATGCGTGTTGTCAAACCGGCACGCGACCGCAGTACAGACGGCATGCCCGTTTTCACCTCTTACATGGATCACCCCATCGGGCAACTCTGGGCGGCAAACCGTGCGGCCTTCTACTACAAAGACACTTCCCCGGAAAACATCCCTCTCTGCGGTCTCGTCACACAGCATGTCTACCAGCCGAATGCCTTCTCGGAAGCTCTCGGATTGAGAATCGAACCGGAATTGAAACTTCCGTCCGGGACGGGACTTGGTTTTGACGATCTGCTCGAGCAACAGGCTTGGAAACGTCTGTAAAGCTCTTTATCCGCATGTCATAAATAAAAGGAGGAAAGTTCGTCTTTCCCCCTTGACGGATTCTCTCTTCCGTTGCATTCTATGCGTCGCATATGGGCAAAACTTTATACGAAAAAATATGGGATGCGCACACCATCGGTCTCTTACCTGACGGGCGTACGCAACTTTTTGTAGCAACACATTACCTGCATGAGGTAACTTCCCCTCAAGCTTTCGGTATGTTGCGCGACCTTGGTTTGCCCGTTTTGCACCCGGAACGCACTTTCGCCACGGTAGACCATATTATACCCACCGATGACCAGAGAGAACCGTTTACCGACCCGCGAGCTACTGCAATGCTGCGCGAATTGCGCAAAAACTGTTCGGAAAACGGTATTCGCATGTTTGATCTTCCTTCAGGGAGGCAAGGCATTGTCCACATGGTCGGTCCCGAACTTGGGCTGACCCAACCGGGCATGACCATTGTCTGCGGCGATTCTCACACCGCCACGCACGGAGCAATGGGTAGTATCGCCATGGGGATCGGCACCACCCAAGTACGCGATGTGTTGGCAACGCAAACGTTGGCTCAAACTCCGCTCAAAGTCAGGAATGTCCGCGTGGAAGGGACTTTGCGCGTTGGCGTTACCGCTAAGGACGTAGCTTTGTACATTATTCAACAACTCGGCGTAAAAGGCGGTCTCGGATACGCTTATGAGTTTGGAGGTTCTGCCATCACCGCCATGAGCATGGATGAACGCATGACCCTTTGTAATCTGGCCATTGAAGGCGCGGCACGTTGCGGCTACATCAACCCGGACGAAACGACATTCGAATACCTTAAGGGACGGCTTTTCTCCCCCACAGGCGCGGCATGGGATGAAGCCGTAACGCGATGGAAAAGCTTTGCTTCCGATCCCGATGCACGCTATGACGACGTGGTAACGTTTCGCGCAGAAGACATTGAACCGACCGTCACATGGGGCATCACTCCCGATCAAAGCATCAGCATCGATGGCGTCATCCCATCGCCGAATGATGCAAAAAACGAAGAAGAGCGCAAAGCCATCAAAGAAGCTTTGGAATATATGCAATTCATCCCGGGTACGCCCATCAAAGGGACGCGCGTGCAAGTGTGTTTCATCGGCTCTTGCACTAACGGTCGCATATCGGACTTCCGCAAGGTGGCTCGCCTGATCGCAGGGCGGCATGTTGCTCCGGGGATAAAAGCTCTGGCAGTCCCCGGCTCGCAAATGACGGCATGCCAATGCGAGGAAGAGGGGATTGCGGACATTTTCCGCCAAGCCGGCTTCGAATGGCGCAAAGCGGGATGCTCGATGTGCCTCGCCATGAACCCCGACCGACTTATCGGCGATCAAATTTGCGCCAGCTCTTCAAACCGTAACTTTAAAGGACGCCAAGGGAGTCCAACCGGACGCACCCTTTTGATGAGTCCGGAATCCGTTGCTGCCGCAGCCATCACGGGTCGCGTTGCAGATCCTCGGGAAGTATTCACTCTCAACGCCTGATCTCATTATGCCGCTCAACCACATCACACAAATTTTCGGAAAGGCTGTTCCCGTACCCGGTCCCGATATGGATACGGATCGCATCATTCCTGCCCGTTTTCTGAAATGCATCACCTTTGACGAACTGGCGGGAAAAATGTTTTGGGACGAACGCTTCGACCAAGACGGGCATTCCGTCGGTCACCCGATCGACAATCCGCGCCATACCGATGCAGCCATCATCTTCGGCGGGAAAAATTTCGGATGCGGTTCTTCCCGAGAACACGCTCCTCAAGCCATTAAACGCTCAGGAATACGCGGTATTGTGGCAGAATCGTTTGCCGAAATATTCTTCGGCAACAGCACCGGCATCGGCTTGCCCTGCGTCACGCTCTCTCATGAAAACCTTGAAACAGCCATGCGGTTGACAGAGGAACAGCCCTCTCTCGTCTGGACCATCGATTTGACAACTATGCAATTGCACAGTGATATGGCTTCTTTCCCCATCGACATGCCCGACGAACCGCGAGAAGCCCTCATGCAAGGACGCTGGGATGCGGTTTCCGAGCTGCTGAACGCCGTTGAAACGGTTGCAACCCTCTCCGCAAAACTGCCTGTGTTGCGAGCACAATAATATTTATTTCTTCCCTATGGCGATAAATCTTACACCTCTGATCTCCAACGGATACGTTGACAACACCAAGGAAAACACCGTGGTGCTGAGCCTTTCTTTCCCAGAGAAAGATGAACCGTTGGAAATCGAGATGGAAGGGAATTGCCTACGGGATATTGCCGGTGTACGGCTTTGCTTTAAACCGACGGTGTCGCCTGAACCGTTTGGCGTAGCTGAAGAAAAATTATATGCGACATTGAAATCGCGGCGCGATTTCTTTCGCTTGGGGGACATGACTGCCTCTGTAAGGCAACCGGAAAGGAATGCACGGCACATGTTGTGCAACATCCTTTCGTTGGAATTTTTTGACCTCAGTGGTGAAAGATTCATCATCGAATCCCCCTTCATGGAACTAACAGTGGAAAATTTCACACATTCCCGCACCCCGTGGGATGATATGGCACAACGCCTGATCAACCGAGATACCTTCCGTCAATACACCCGTCAACTGATCAACCGATACATCGCGTCGCGAGCATCGGCAGAAATGGGATTTCAGGAAAGCGAGTGGGACAAAAAACTGCTCAAAGCCGAAGCCACGGCGGCTATTTTTCATACCGTCCAAGAAAAATATGCCAACGATTCCAATCGCAAAGCCAACATTGCCTATGCTCTGGAATGGGCTGATTTCCTTGCCGCATTGGCCGAAGCCGACGAAGGCGCATATCCTTTCAAGACCGATGTCTGCGACAGGCAAGCCAACATCCTTGATTTCCTTTCAACGAAAGACGCAGAAATCGCCTACAACGCCATGCATGAACCGCTCTTTCAACGCATATCCGAATTGAGCGAAGGCGTCCAAAAGCATTACAATTCCCGCGCATCCTACGGAATTCAAAAAAGAAAAGCACTGAAACAAATTGTCGATTCGTGCGGATTCATCGTCCCGCACATCCTCGGTACTCTCATTCTCGTCAATCAGGGAGAAGCATCGGACGAAGAGCTTGCCGCCAGAATCAAAAAGCTCACAAATCGCTTGGACGGCATGCTGGAGCTAATCCGCTTGCACAAAGAATGGACGAATCTTCATTCTTCCGCCGATAAACTGCGGGAAGAACTCCTCGACTACCTCAGCAACCAAACCTGGAAGAAAAACGCCGGGAACTGACAGACCCTTCCTGCGCGGTAAATCGTTCGAAACGACCATGCGAGACTGCCGTTTTCATTTTTTACCTTCATTTCGCCCCTTGCAACAGACATACATCACGGAAACAACATGAAACATTCGTGGTTTATGCTTGCTTTTCATTCATTCTCGGCACATACTGGCGTTGGCTTCATTCATGAGAACATCCGGTACTATTTACCGTTTTTCGCCTCTGGGAGACGGAATGCGCGTTTTGCTGACAGGAGCTGCCGCCGTTGTGGTTTTGGCAGGGCTTCAGGCGGCTCGTGATATTATCGTTCCGGTCATCATGGCGTGTTTCTTGGCCATTGTCAGCTACCCGATAACCTCTTTTCTCCAAAAGAAATTACATTTTCCGCACTGGCTTTCCGTCTTGTGTACCGTCCTGGTCGATTTCAGTTTCCTTTTCGGCATCGGCGGGCTGATGAACCTTCTTGCCGGGAGTCTTTCGTCGGATATTCAAACGGTATATATGCCTCTTTTCGTTGAGAAATATGCCGCCTTCATGGATTTCACTAAGACCATGGGTTGGGATCAGTATATATCTAACCTCATCGGTTCGCCTCAAGATTTTCTGAGTGGCAAGATGATATTGGACATCTCTACGCTGATCATGAACAAAGCTCTCACCTTTGTAACAGTGATTACCCTCGTGCTGATTTTGATGACGTTTTTCTTGGCGGAGGCACCGCGTTTTGAGCGCAACGTCAATAAAATATCCGGGGAAGAAGGGCTTAATCTTCGGTTATTTACCAATGCATTGCAAGGGATTCAGCGTTATCTGCTGATCAAAACGCTCATCAGTCTGATCACCGGCATATTGTGCTGGTTGCTCTGCCTTTATATGGATATAGGATTTGCCCTGCTGTGGGGGATCGTGGCGTTCACGCTCAATTTTATTCCTACGTTCGGCTCGATCGTGGCAGCCATCCCGCCTATCATCCTGTCGTTGCTTTTGGGTGGCACGATTGATGCACTGATTACCGCAACCGGATATCTGGTTATTAATATGTCGTTGGGCAACGGTATTGAACCAATCCTCATGGGCAAGCAATTCGGCATAGCCATGAGCGTCATCCTGCTGTCTGTTCTCTTATGGGGGTGGATTTGGGGGCCGATCGGCATGCTTTTGGCCGTACCCATATCCGTCTTAATCAAATTGGCGTTGGAAAACTCTCGCGATTTGAAGTGGATTGCCATGTTGCTGGATAACCCGCCCACAACGCTGGCATTGGCAAAAAAACTTCCACTCCGCACCGACATCAACAACGAATCACATTAATTTTTCTTCTATGCACGCATTCCATTACCAAGACGGTTATCTCTGTTGCGAAGGTGTTCGTCTGCTCCAAATTGCCGAATCGGCAGGAACGCCGACGTACGTCTACAGCAAACAGACTATTCTCGACCATTTCCGCCGTCTGAAAAAGGCTTTGTCTCCCCTGGACGTTGAAGTTGCTTTTGCCGTAAAGGCCTGTTCGAACCTTGCCATTCTGCAATTGATGGCAAAAGAAGGAGCCGGATTTGACATTGTATCGGGTGGCGAGCTGTGGCGCGTCATCAAAGCCGGTGGCAACCCTGCTCTCTGTACCTATGCCGGTGTAGGTAAAACAGACACCGAAATTCGTTATGCCTTGGAGCAAGGCATCTATTGTTTCAACGCCGAGTCCGAAGCGGAATTGCGTACCATCAACGACATTGCCTCATCGATGGGAGTAAAGGCACCCGTCGCAGTGCGCGTCAACCCCAATGTGGATGCCGGCACACACAAATATATCACCACAGGGAAAAAAGAGAACAAATTCGGTATTGATTTTGACCGTGCCGAAGAGCTCTACGCCCTCATTCATGAAGAAATGCCGCATCTTTACGTCAAAGGGTTGCAAATGCACATCGGCTCACAACTGACAAGCATTAAACCTTTCGCGGAAGCCGTTGGCAAAGTGGCACCGCTCGCCGCCCGGTTGAAAGCAAAATACGGTATTGAGTTTTTCTCAATCGGCGGTGGCATCGGCATCGTGTACGACAGTCCCCTGCCCGCAGGCTCGCCCGAATGGTGGAAAGAACACGAAGCCGTTCTTCATATCGAAACATACGCCGAGTGTCTTGTTCCTCTGCTCAAACCGCTGGGGTTACGCATCATTGTAGAACCAGGGCGTATGATCGTGGGCAATGCGGGTGCCATGTTAACTAAATGCCTATACGAAAAGAAAGGAGAAGCTAAAACCTTCAAAATAATCGATGCCGGCATGAACGATCTGATTCGCCCTGCTCTTTACCAAGGGCATCATGAAATTGTGCCGCTTGTGCAACACGGGGACGATTTTATCACAGCCGATGTTGTGGGACCAATCTGCGAATCCGGTGACTTTCAAGCCCAAAACCGAACCATGCACGATATCCAAGCCGGTGAATACTTAGCTATTCTCTCAGCCGGTGCCTACGGTTTCTCGATGAGTTCCAATTACAATTCGCGCCCCATGGCGGCAGAAGTGCTTGTTGACGGCAATGTATGGTCAACCATCCGCACCCGACAAACGCTCGAAGACCTCGTGCGCGGAGAAATCCTTCCCGAATAATTATTAACATTCAACCAACCAAATAAAACCATGCCAGTAGCAACTCGCGAACAATACTACAAGATGCTCGACACGGCGAAAAAGGAAGGCTATGCCTATCCCGCCGTCAACGTGACCACGCTCGAAGTAATTAACGGCGCACTCAAGGCATTCGCCGATGCCAAATCCGATGGGATTATCCAAGTTTCCCTCGGTGGCGGCAAATTTGCATCGGGTACTTCTGTGGGTAGCTCTGCCATCGGCGCAATCGTTATCGCCGAAGCAGTCCATCGCCTTGCCAAAGAATACAACGTGCTTGTAGCTCTGCACACAGACCACTGCCAACCCGAACACGTAGACGATTTCCTGCGTCCGTTGCTTGCGGAATCCCGTCGTCGCGTTGAAGCAGGTCAAGAACCTCTGTTCAACTCGCACATGCTTGATGCCTCCTCCCTTCCGATGAAGGAAAACTTGGCTCTTTCCAAGGAACTCCTCAAGGAATGTGCCGAACTGGGCATCGTCCTCGAACTGGAAATTGGCGTTGTGGGCGGTGAAGAAGACGGTGTTGACAACTCCGGTGCACACGCTTCCAAGCTCTACACATCTCCCGAAGACATGTTGCTCACCTACGAAACGCTCAACGGAATCGGGCGTTTCATGCTGGCGGCTACCTTCGGCAACGTACACGGCGTGTACAAACCCGGCGCTGTGAAGCTTGAACCCAAGATTCTTCGTGACGGACAGAAAGCCGTGACGGACAAATACGGCGATGCCGCCAAGATGGCTTTGGTGTTCCACGGCGGTTCCGGTTCGGAACTGTGCGACATCCGTGAAGCCATTTCTTACGGTGTTGTCAAGATGAACATCGACACCGATACGCAATACGCCTTCTCGAAACCGATCACTCTCTTCATTTGTGAACATATCGAAGGGATGCTCAAGGTTGATGGCGAAGTGGGTGACAAGAAATGCTACGATCCTCGCGCTTACCTCAAGCTCGGAGAAAAGGGCATTGCCCAACGTCTCGTCGTAGCCGCTCAGAACCTCCTTTCGGAAGGCAAAACCCTTTGCGGCAAGATCTGATTATTAATCGGAGAATAACCGTATTTTCACCGTCTCTCCTTAACGGGGGAGACGGTATTTATATATATACGTCAAAAGCAAAAAACAGCGCATTTTAGGGCACCTCATACCCCTGCCAGCGCATTTTGGCACGCAAAAGTGCCGCAAAATTAGTACCGGGCATCAAGAGAAGTTTCAATCGGGTCGCAGCACGTTCCACCATCAATGTTTCATCCAATTTCAGGCGATATGTATTGCGCCCGTCCAAAGAAAAAATCATATCGTCACGTCGCCCACGACGCTCACGCGGTCGAAGCGACAATCGCACATCATCAGGCAAAATAACCGAGCGATTCGTCAAGCTGTGCGGGCATACGGGCGTCACGCAAAAAACTCTTGCCTTGGGCCAAATGAGAGGACCGCCCGCCGAAAGAGAATATGCGGTTGAACCGGAAGGCGTTGCTACCAAAACACCATCAGCATGATAACGATTGAGCAAGCGTCCGTTGACCTCAACGTCCAGATCAACCATTTTGCCCATTTGCGCTCGCATCAGCGAGAGCTCATTGAGAGCCAAAAACTCATCACCCGTTTCTCCGCTTGATTCTCGCCGGACATGCGCCTTTAACATCGTTCGTTCGCGCACTTCATACGATCCGATCGCCAAATTGCCGATCAACGCAGAAGTTTCTTCTCCCGAACACGTTGTCAAAAAGCCCAAGCGTCCGGAATTAATTCCGCCCAGAATAACGCCATGGCGAGCAGCTTTGGCGGCGGCGGAAAGCATCGTCCCATCGCCGCCCAAACAAATCAATGCCTCGATTTGTTTCCACGCTGGGTCATCCTCTGCCGTAACATCAAGCGGGCACACATCGATGCCCGCCTGTCGGCAATTCTCGGCAAGAGTTTCATACACCTTCGCCACACCCTCTTTGTCGGAGAGGCATACGCCGATTCTATTCAAAGGTGCATTCACCGCCGTCAACGCTGTTCGCGAATAATTTCCGTACCGATCCCCTCTGTCGTAAAGATCTCCAGCAACAGAGAATGAGGCAATCTTCCGTCAATGAAGTGTACCTTGCGCACCCCCGCATGCAAAGCATCGATGGCAGAACGAACCTTGGGAATCATGCCACCGCTGATGATGCCTTCTTCAATCAATTGCTGCGCTTGCTTGCGATCGATCGATTTGATGATCGTCGAAGGATCTTGGGGATCACGCAAAAGCCCGGGTACATCGGAAATGTAGACCAATTTGACGGGCTTCAGCTCGCACGCCAACGCAGCCGCAGCCAAATCTGCATTGACATTAAGAGGATTGTGTGTACCAAGCTCCTTGGCAAGGGGAGAAATAACCGGCGTAATTTCCAAACTGAGAGCTTCTTCTATTCGTGGCAACAGGCAACCGATCACTCGCCCCACTTCCCCGATATCAATGGGGTTTCCCTCTGCATCATACTCGCAAATGCGTTCTCCGACAAAAACTTCCGTACCGGGAATACCGACAGCCTTGCCCCCCGCCTTGCGCATCATCTCAACAAGACCGGGATTGATTGTATTGCTCAATGTTTGTTCGACAATTCTCACCGCCTCTTTGCTGGTAACCCGCAACCCGTTGACAAAATGAGCTTCCAACCCTGCATTTGCCATCGCTTTTGAAATGGCTTTACCGCCACCATGCACCACAACAGGGTTCAGCCCCATGGCTTCCATCACAACCACATCGCGCATGGCATTGCGTACCAGCTCGGGATCATCCATGGCACTTCCTCCGAACTTAATCAGCACCGTTTTATCGCGATATGCCTGCATATACGGCAGAGCGTCCACTAATACAGATGCTTGTGTAACCAGTTGTTTCAGATCGGGAATAATTCGCGTATGCATAGGAATGATCAATAGTTAAATGAAACGTTTCATGCGGAAAAAGGCGAGGGGCAGCACAATCGAAACAATCATAGCAACTAGTGCTCCAAAATACCCGTAAGGGCTGTGAATCTCCGGCATGAATTCGAAGTTCATACCGTATATGCTGGCGATCAGTGTCGCAGGCATGAAAATTACGGATGCCACTGTAAATATTTTTACAATTTCGTTTTGCTCGATATTGATCAACCCCAGCACGGCATCAAGCATGAAATTGATTTTGTTTGAAAGGAACGATGCGTATTCGGAAAGAGAATTGACGTCTCGACTGATAGGTCGCAAACGGCTGTAGAGCGTTTTTTGGTTTACCTCGATCGTTTCTTCGTTACTGGCGTATGTCAGCAATCGGAGCAAGTTCACCAAACAATCGCGCTGACGGGTAATCAAATCACCAATACTGCCGAGTTCTTCAAGCATCAAACGCAAATTTTGCGTAGCAGGCTCTTTCCGTTCCTTCTTTTCTTTGGGTGTGTGACGATGTGAAAAGACTTTTTTGGAGAGCGCATCCAAATCCGTACCGAAACGTTCCAAAACATCAGCCTGACGGTCAACAATCGTTTCAAGCAATCCCACAAACACTTGATCGCGGGTGATTTGCTTCGTCCGTAAAAGCTGATGAGAAAAGACGCGGAATGAGTACGAATCCGAATGGCGAATGGTAACAATGCGCTTTCCCTTCAAAATGAAGGTAATCTCGGACATGGAAGGTTCGTCCGTATCAACGCGAACCAGCACCGTTGTCGTCATAAACCTCGCCCCGTCTTCGGTATACAGTCGACTTGTCGCCTCAATCTCACGCATTTCATCCTGCGTCGGCATCTCTATTCCGCACAATTCCTCAGCATATTGAAGCTCCGACACATCGGGCGTCAACAAATCAACCCAAACAATCTCATCAGCGGAAGATTCGAGAGAGTCCACCCCCACCCGACGGCTGATTCCATTTTCGTTTTGGGTGTAAAAGCGGATCATCGGTGAAGAAAGGTAAAGCGTGATGCCGTCTGTTCCAACGGCCCGAATCCTTGCAGACTGCCCACACAGAATGCACTTTTTTCATCCGTTTGGGAAGCAAAAAAGCGCATTCGAACAAGAAATAGCAAGATTTGCTTTACATCATCTTTTGAATCATTAAGATGGGGTCATCCGAAACACGCGGTTCTTTTGTTTCGTTTGTCCTTTTCTGCGTATCATTTCCAAAGATTGGGTTCATCCCGCATTCAGCATCCTTCTATATGAAATTCGCTATACTGACACATCCGTTACTCGGAAACTACGGAGGCATGCTTCAGGCATATGCTCTTCAACTGGCTGTCTCTCGCCATGAACACAGTCCATTCGTTCTCAACTACATAACCAAAAAACGAGACATGACGAAACCGATCAATTATGCTCGTGCCCTGAAACATTCCTTATTCAGTTGCATGTGGCGGCTCGGTATTCCTCTTTCGTACAAACAGCCTCCGCCCAATCTTTTTTCATCCATAGCGCGTGGTTTCGCAAAAAAACACATCTCTTCTCTTGATTTTGCTTCCGTTAAAAATTGGGATGAATATCGTTTACTCATAGGCAGCGACCAAGTATGGAGGTGTATCTATGCGCGAGATCTGGTCAATGTACCATTTTTCTTCGGTAATTTCGTTTCTTCGGAAACTCGCGCCGAAAGTTTTGTATACGCCGCCTCATTCGGAACAGACAAATGGGAAGGCACCCCCGAAGAAACCGAAGCCTGCGCCAAGTTGCTGAACCAATACCAGGCGATATCCGTTCGGGAGGCTTCCGGCATTAACCTCTGCAAAGAACTATTCCATGCGGAAGCCGTTCAAATGCCGGATCCTACTTTATTACTTTTCAATAATGACTACGAACACGTTATCGCAAGTGAAGAAACGTACCGTCCATCTCCAAAATATGTAGCGGCTTACGTTCTGGATTATTCAGAACCCATTGACGACACCCTGCAATTTTTATCAGAAAAAACGCATCTGTCCATTCATCACATAATGCCGCGGGCAACAGCAGCAAAATACAGCGGACGTATCCCGTGCAGTCTCGCACAATGGTTACGCTCTATCAGAGATTGCGAATACCTGATTACCGATTCATTCCACGGTTGCGTTTTCGCCATCATCTTCAACAAACCCTTTGTTTGCTTGGGGAACAAAAGTCGCGGCTCAACCCGATTTGACGCACTCTTCGAAACATTTCGATTAAAAAATCGCGTATGTACTTCGTTGAATGATGTCCGAAAAACGCTTCTTCGACCAATTGATTGGGATAGCGTCAACAGCATCCGCGATACAGAACGCGCCCGCGGATTGCAATTCCTGAGCGAAAACCTGAATGCACCGTTTTCTGCGGAAGTAGCACATCATTAAGAATTACTCTTCACAGTAACCCATGTACGCACGGCTTGAGGTGAAAAGATGCGCTTCATCACCTGATTCACCTCTTTCACCGAAACGCCTCGGATTTGCTCGGATGCACGATCGACACTGTCGACAGGAAGCCCCAGCACGGCATCTACAGCAATCGCCGAACACAAACGCCCGGGAGACTGCATAGCCATTGCTTGAGCCGAAAGAGCCCCTGCCCGCACCCGTTCGAGTGTCTCTTCGGGCATTCCCGTTTCGTACAATAGTTGCATTGTTTCTTCAACAGCACGACGTGCGGCATCACATTGTTCTGAAGACGTTCCCAAATAGATGCAAAAATTACCGGCATCGACACCAAAAAGAACGGTAGATGCAGCATAATAAGCCAATCCCCGTTTTTCGCGAATTTCAGAGAAAATCGGTCCCGCCATATCGCGACACCATTGATTCAACAACAAAACTGCTCGATATTCCGATGAAAGGACATTCACTCCCGGTAAAGCCGCCACAATAACAGTTTGTTCTTTATTGCGAACCAATACACGATCAGAGCTACGCTGGGGCGGTGTGGCAACAGAACATATCCGTCTTCCTCGTTTCATTGCGCCCAGAGTGTGGCGAATATGGCTCTCTGCTTCATCGCAATCAAAATCGCCTACCAAGCATAATGCAGCATTCTCCGCACAAAGAATGCGTTTTTTCTGTTCTGCCAAAAGTTCTCTTGTCAGATTAGGGATACTCTCTGGGCTTCCGTCTGTCGGGTTCCCATAGCTGACTTCACCGTAACACTGTCTTTTGAGTTCGCGGAATGCCAGTTCCGAAGGATCTTCAAGACTGTCGAGAACATCCGCCAGCATGGCATCGCGTTCACGCTTCACCAGTTCTTCTGGAAATGTCGGGTTAATGCACACATCAGCCAAAACATCCAAAGCGACAGCAAGATCGGGAGAAAGACAATGCGTCCTGACTGTCAGCGTATTATTTCCAACTTCGGCATGAATACTCCCGCCTAAATCTTCCAATACCGAAGCCAATTCGGCGGCAGTGCGCGTGGTCGTTCCCTTCATCAAGCATTCTGACATCAAAGCATTAATGCCTGCAGTCTCCGCTGTTTCGGACGGAGCACCTGCCTCAAAAGCCACGCAGGCACACACTTCGGGAAGCCTTTTATTCGGGCGTAGCACAACGCGCAACCCATTCTCAAGCCTCAATGTCCTCATGGCATCTGATGTCTCCGCAGAAATCATTTTTTCCTGTTGCGGGTTACTTCCCAACGGATCAACACTCACTTCACACAAACAATCTCGGCGCAAATATGTTGCCGACACTCGCATCATATCCTCGGGAGTAAGTCTCTCCAAAGCCTCTCTCCATTCTTCCGATGCATGCACATTCCCCGAAACGAACCACGCTACGCCCAACGCCTGCGCTCTTCCTTCAGCGGTACGCAGACGGCTCAATCGCGCCACTTCCAATTGTCTGCAAGTTCTCTTCAATGCCGCCACCCATCGATCGGCGGGAAGCTTTTCCATATAATTCAGCAAAGAATCACGGTATTGATCCCGCTTCTCACGCTCGACATCGGCTTCAATAACAAATGCACCTTCTTCCCCCTGAGACGGAATCAGAGAAGCAGAAATATCATGAACAATCCCCTCTTCATCATGGAAATACTCATACAGCCACGCCGTGCGCCCTGTCCCCAGTATATGTGCCAACACGGTCAGCGCAGGGGCATCGGGATGGTTGGCATCGGGGATGCGCCACGCCAGCATTAATGTACTGGTCGGTTGCGCAAACTCTGTACGGAACAGACGCGTTCCCCACTGTTTCGCTTCTTTGGGCAATGAGGGCAACGCCACGTCGCCGGGGGACAAATCGGAAATTTTTTCTTCAACAAATGAAAACATCTCATCGGGATCAACGTCACCCGCAACTGTTACAAACACATTATTGGGAACATAGCGCAACGCATGGTATTGCTTCAAATCGCACAACCGCAACCTATCAAATTGGGCAGGCTCACCCAACACCGGCAAACGCCTCGGGCTTCTGTAATACAATGTTCCGATGAGAGCTTTCCATGCCGCATCTTGGGGATCATCTCGATACATCGCCATCTCACGGCGAATAACTTCTTTCTCTCGTTCGAATTCTTCTTCGGGGAATGTCGGATAAAAAACAAGTTGCGTCAAAATATCCACAAACGAACGCCACGAATCGGACGGTCCGTTTATGTAAAAAACCGTGCGGGTTTCTGACGTATATGCATTCCAATGACCTCCTACGCTTTGCACAGCTTCTGCAAGCTCCACACACGATAATTTTTGCGTTCCCTTAAACACCATGTGTTCTACCAAATGAGAAAGCCCTGCACCCAACCACTTGCCCTCAAGCTCAGATCCCGTCTGCACCCAAAATTGAACGGAAACGACCGGATGGGCATGATCTGGCTGAACAAGCACGGTCAACCCATTGCTACATGTGTGAATTTTCGTTTCGGATTGCATGAGAAAGAGAATGCCACAGACACCGATTGGCGACAAGGCGAATTCCCGACAGAGCAATATCAGAGCCGTTGTTTCTTTACAATCAGCCCGCGACCTCGTGCCGTTTGCGACGATTCGCAAAACAACACACTCCTCCAACAATTAGGCAAACGCACACAGCCCAATCTCCCGCCATGGCATATAACGTCATAGGCGCATTGCGATCAATCGGCAATTCAACAGTGAGCGTTCCCGCCTCAAACTGAGACCCGTCTTCTCCCTTCAATTCATCGATTACAGCACCGTTGGGCGCGTAAGCAACCGTCAGCCCCGTATTGGCAGCATGAATGAGTGATCGGCGGAGTTCAATTGCCCGAAATGCAGCGTTGCGCGCGTGTTGTCTTCCCGCGCAAGATTGCAAAAACCAACCATCATTGGTAACGTTCACAATCACCTGCGCACCGGGACGGGCAAAACGGCGCAACAAACGCCCCAACGTATCTTCGTAGCATACGGCAGGTATCACATTCACCCGTTTATCGCTTCCGGGAACGGCAATCTCCATTGGTTCGCACCCTTCTCCGGGGGTCATTCCCAAAGCGATGGGAGCTCCGGAAAAAGAGGCGTAAATATCCATGAGGATCGGACAAACATCACTCAACGGCACATATTCACCGAACGGCACCAAGTGTTGCTTGTTGGCATACCGCGCTGATTCCAAATCTTTTTCAAACACAACCAACGAGTTTCTGAAATTTTCCACTTCCCGACCATTCGTCGTTTCTTCCAACTCAAGGACATCTCCCCCTGTCAGCAATACAAAGTTTTCTCCCCCCATTTTCCGAAACTCACGCCGCACATCGGGGATACCCTTTTTGCCGAACAAAAACTGCTGATTGAATAAATCAGGCAAAGGCTCTGCCGTTCTAGAATCAGCGCATATGGGACGAGCCAATGACGATTCCGGCCAAAGTACCCACACCGGCAACACGCGTTCCGTATCCCGACCCGTTCTCATCGCTTCGGCAAAAGCTTTTCGTTGAGCCTCTTCCAGCCCGTTCTCCGTCAGCTTCAGCATATACTCGCAAACAGCTGTCGGCGACATAACAAACCGTTCCTTTTGAGGGATATTACCCTGCACTGCCATAACAGGAAGCTTTTGCACCTCATTGCGCTCCATCACGGAGTTGAATGCATATCGTTGCGAAAGACACACGCCTCCCATGACGAGGGCAAACAAGAACAACGCCAACGCGTAAAAATCCCACGGGCGCCCCGCTTTCCCCGTATGCAGCGCAACTGTAAGAATGCGCCTCCCGACACACATAAACACCCCGTTGGTTAATACCGGCAAAAATGACAACGCAACAACGCCAACCCATTCAGCCCACTGCGCTAACGAAAGACCGGGATACAAAGCCACCCCCAAACCATTCCACCCGAACCCGGTCATCACCCAGCCGCGCAACCATTCCGTCACACCCCAAAGCGATGCCGCACCAATCACCGGCACAACGCTGTTCCGTGCATCCTGCCCGCACCAAGCTTTCCATGTCTCTTTACCGGTCTTTCCTGCCACCGACGCAGGACAAGGTACATATTGCGGGCGCAAACATGTACCGACAATCCCTGCCCACAGTGCCGGATAAAGAGCCAAATATGCCATAAAGGGCAAATATGCACCGCCGAAAAACATCAGCGGCGGCACTTCAAAAAGTTCGCCCACACTGTTGACCCACCAAAAAGTAATGCCGAAATAAAACAGACCGAATATCCATCCGTAACCGAAGCACCCCCAAAAACCTCGACGAGCCTCCCACAAAACAGCCAACAAAGGGATCAGCGACACCCAAACAAAAAAGCTCCAATCAAACGGAATAAAAGAAAATGCCGTCAGCGTCCCACCCAACGAAGCAAGAAGCAACGCCGCCCATCGCGACATGGCTTTTGTCGTTTCCAACGCGTTCCCAATCGCTTGGAGATCGGTTCGTTCCTCGATCATTGCTTTCAATTACGGTTGTATGCTGAATACACCGAGAGGCTTTTCCGTTATTTTTCCCTCTGCATTTTTTTCATAAACAACGGCAGACCACAACACTTCATTCCCCATAAATGAATGGACGCGATAATCGTTTTGTGTGGGAAACCCGACTTCGCATCGCACGGTAGCAGAATTTCCTTCGATCACCGCATTGATATCAGATGACGGTACAAATTTCCCTCCCTTGATTTTTAAAGAAACAGGATCTCCCACATAATGACCTTGGCTGTTTTTAAACCGAACAAGCAGGGCACCATTCCCCGCTTTTGCAACAATTTTCACCCGAGGATAATATGCCGACCTCAACGCCATGCGGACATCTTCCGACGAGGGGCGCCATTCACCCGAAGCTTCGCTGATCGTAACGCCATTGCCAACCCAAGGCAACTTGGCATCCAGAACGCGTCCGCTCGTAACCGCCCATTCCGAAAAGGAAAAGAGATACACACAAAGCCCCACCAAAAGAATTGTCGCAACCGATGGCAACGTCCATTTTTCTATGGGGCGCAACCCCGCCCACCGGGCAACGGCTTTTCGGCATACACCGACAACAAAACATCTGCACGCCTCACACAACGCACTTTTCGAAACCTTATCGACACCCGTTCGTTCCTGATTTTCGTTTCCGCTCACGCGCTCATTTTTACGCGAACAAGTATTACTTGCAATAAAAAAGGATTGCATCCTATCAAAAAATAAGGAAAAAGAGTCTGCACACACACCATCGATTTGACACATGGCTGATTATAATGATATAAATGAGCGGAACGTTTCGGGGAAATTTTATGTAGATACCACCTGTATCGACTGCAACATTTGCCGCGAAACCGCGCCGAATTTTTTTACGCGCGATGAAGAAACAGGGCTTTCTTACGTTTACCAACAACCTAAAACGGAAGAAGCCTTTTCTCTTTGCATCGAAGCAATGGAAAGTTGCCCTATCGAAGCCATCGGCGATGACGGAGAAGGGACAGAGTGATCCAAAATTCGGCGGTTCAATCTTTTGCCGCCATGTCAACTCCGAACAGAAAGGGCGCACCCGGAAAACGCACAGGCAAAAAAAACCGTGCGCGTTTTCGCATGGTCTCCTCACACGGAGATTTTGTCCGCGCCGAGAGAATTCTCACCCTCCGCGAACAATTGCAAGCACAAGCACACGATGACTGGTACGGCATCTTACCGGAACTGAACGACCGTGCCAATATCTGCTCACTGGATGCTTTGCTGAGCGATTTTCTCAATTCTTTGCCGACAGCCCGTGAATCGGCTGCTCCTGCCGTGCTGAAAGAAGGCTGGACGCGCGCCGTGGGGGATTTCATTGCATCACATTCCGAACTCATTTCCTTGTCCGGCGGGACAGCCGTTGTCTGCACGACACAACCCTCTATCCGTTATGAACTGGAGCGTATGAAAAAGCCATTGATCGGCGCACTTCAACGAGAATTCGGCGCAACAACGGTAACGCATATGACGGTAAAAATGGGTTAAGGCTCCCACGAAAAGGGGAAAGCAACACGCTTCCGACTTGTCTTTTATGACAAGAAACGGTACTCTGTGCATGCGCATCACCGCCTACAGGCGTTCCGTCCCAGTCGAAACCTCCATCGCCATGCGTTCCTCCCTTCTTTCCCCGATCATTGCTTTTCTGTTTTTGTTCGTAGCCGTTTCCCCTACAGAAGCGGCTGTTTTCGCGTCTCCGACGCAAACAGCGGCAACACCCGAAAAGCTCCATGCCGGTAGAGAATCGTCCTCTTCAAAAATCATCGTACCGAAATACCCGCACGAAATCACGGGCAAAGAGGATCAATTCAGCGCATTTCCTCTGCCGTTGCACGTATACAGGGATCAGGGTGCGCCCTTGTTACAGAAATTAATCGGGCGCATTGCGCGAGATCCGTTCAATCTGGTTACCACGTTGATCTTTTTCGCGGCCGTGTTGCACACCTTTATTGCGCCGAAATTCCAGCGCATAGCTCACCATCTTGCGCACAAGCATAAGCAAAAGCTCGCTCGGGAAAAATTTCGTCTTCAACACCCGGAAGAACGTATACCCGTTTCTTTCGGGTCAACGATTTTCCATTTTTTGGGGGAAGTCGAGGTCGTATTCGGGATCTGGATCATCCCGTTTGCGCTGGTATGCCAAAAATATTATTCATTGGATGATTTCAAACTCTACATCGACCATGACTGCCATTTTACGGAACCCCTGTTCGTGGCAGTTATCATGATTATCGCCTCTTCGCGTCCGATATACCGATTGGCAGAAAACGCGCTCCAATTCGGAGCATCTCTCGGCAAAGGCTCTCCTGCGGCGTGGTGGCTTTCCGTGCTCACCATCGCTCCCCTGCTCGGTTCTTTCATCACGGAACCCGCCGCCATTACACTGGCCGCCATCCTACTCAGCAAAAAGTTTTATCGGCTCAAACCAAGCGTCCCTTTAAAATACGCTACGATTGCGTTACTGTTCGTCAATATATCCGTCGGCGGATCATTAAGCAACTTTGCCGCGCCGCCCATCGTAATGGTTGCTGGAAAATGGAATTGGGACATGAGCTACATGTTCATGCACTTCGGATGGAAAGCCATGATCGCTGTTATCCTTTCCAACGTCATTTACTTCATGATCTTCCGCAAAGAATTCAAACATTTGCACGAAGTTCAAAAAGCCAACAGCATCTATGATGACGGCGTCCCCGTCTCATGGGAAGACAGGCAAGACGTCATCCCCGTTTGGGTTTACGCTATTAGTCTTTTCTTCTTAATTTGGACGGTCTGCTTTTCACACAGCCCTGCTATCTTCATCGGCGGTTTTATGTTCTTCTTGGGCTTTACCATGGCAACCCCGCAATATCAAAATGAAATTTCCATCAGAGTTCCCATGCTGGTTGCCTTCTTCTTGGCCGGGCTGATCATACTCGGCGGCGTACAGGGATGGTGGATGGAACCCGTCTTACAATCTCTTCACGAGCTGGGCGCAGAAATTACCATGACCGTAGCTACATTTCTAACAGCTTTCAATGACAATGCCGCCGTTACCTATCTGGCATCCACAGTACCCAATCTCCCCGAAGCCATCCAATATTCCATCGTCGCGGGAGCCATTACCGGTGGCGGGCTCACCATCATTGCAAATGCACCCAATCCCGCAGGGCAAGCCATTTTGGGCAAATACTTTCAGGGCATCAACCCTCTTGCTTTGTTCCTATGGGCATTGTTACCCACGGGAATCGTTTTCTGCTTCTTTCTCTTTTTCACAACAATATAAGCTGATATGTTTACCGGGCTCGTAGAAAAAACAGGTTCTGTCGAAAACATCACCCCCATAGCCGAAGGTGCGCAATTTACCATTGCCGTTCCCTTTGCCGACGAAGTCCATTTGGGCGATTCCGTTGCCGTAAACGGATGTTGCCTTACGGTAAATGCGATCAACGGCAATTTGCTTTCATTCGACATCCTCACTCAAACCATGCGCGTCACTATGTTTCGTGATCTAAAAGAGGGCGATTGCGTCAACCTCGAACGCGCTATGAACGGCTCTGCGCGTTTTGGCGGTCACTTTGTCACGGGGCATGTAGATACCTGTGGCGAAATTGTTTCCATAGAACCGATCGGACAAGACCACAAACTCATCGTCCGTATCCCCAACGAATACGCCAAATATTGCATCGACAAAGGATCTATCGCCCTTGACGGCATCTCGCTGACTATTGCAAAAATCGAAGACAATACGCTTGAATTTTGGCTGATCCCGCACACATATGCCGAAACAAACCTTCACGATGCTTTCACCGGCAAACGCATCAACATCGAAGTTGATATGATGGCGAAATACATCGAAAAAATCACGGTGGCAATGGCACAACACTAAAAATCATCAGAAACATCCCGCACAAAAAGCCCGCTCATCAGAGCGGGCTTTTAAATTACATCGATTCGAAGAATGCAATGCGATTACTTCTTACCGGCACGTCCCAACACGTATCCGGCATATTCGGACGTATTGTAAAGGGGCTGACCTTCCGGCACTGCGTATCCGATAGATTTGCGAATGGCTAGGAAATCTTGCACCCCCGCTTCCGGCACTTGGTTGAGAGGAGCCTTGTGAAGACCGGCCAACAAAACCATGCGGCAATAAGCATCGGCATTTTCCATGAACCAGAACGCTTCTTCCACGTGACGCGCACCGGTAATCACGCCATGGTTTTCCATAAACACGACCGTTGATTGATGCGCGGCTTTTGCCACAGCAGCAGCCGTTTCGGGAGATCCGGGTGTCCCGTAGGGTGCCAAAGCAACATGCCCCAAAAAGATATCCGCTTCGGGGTTGATTCCCGAGGGCGGAACAATCCCGGCAAAGAGAAAAGCATTACAGCACGGAGGATGCGCATGGATGCAGGAATTGACACCCACTTCCTTCATCATAGCAATGTGAGTTTTCACTTCGCTTGTCGAGGGGCGCATACCTGCCTTTTGGCGTCCTTCCATGTCGACAAGGCAAATATCTTCTACTTTCATGAAGCCTTTCGAACAAAGCGTGGGTGAGCAGAGAACGAGATTTTTCGAAACGCGGATGGAGATATTCCCTCCGTTCCCATCAACGTACTCACGCTTCCACATGCGTTGCCCGATATCAACCATGCGTTCTTTCAGCACGGTAATTTCCGGCGAGTTAAAGAACGCTTCGACTTCTTCCCGAGACTGCGGATCATGCTGTTCCCATGGGAACACATAGTTTGGTAACGGCGGTTTGATAGACCAATCTTCAGACATAATGATGTTTTGCGGTGTAAATAAGTATAATCCTCCCGCCGCATTCGGCAAGAGTTTTGTGAAAAGTCTTACAATTTTTGCGTATAGGCTTCTCGATCCTCTCCTGGCATATATGTTTCGTATTCAATGCAAAATGCTTTCCGCGCCTCTTCGGGGGAAACGTATATCCCGCATCCTGAGAAGGCAAACATCGCCGCACCCAGAACCGTACTTTCGGAAACTTTCGAAACGAGTACGGGAATGCCAAGCACATCGGCACGCATTTGCGTCCACAGTTTATTGCGTGCTCCCCCCCCCACCAACAACAAGCTTTCGGCTTTGAATCCGCTCACCGATTCGAGCCGCACCAGTCGATCGCGCAAGCGGAACGTGAGAGCTTCCAACGTTGCCCGATAAATATGCCCGCGCGTCCGTCCAAGAACCAGCCCTTCAATCGATCCGGGGATCGGATCTGTAGGCAAAAAATTCGGGACGAGCTTTACCCCATCGCAACCGGGCGGGATCGCCGCCGCTTCCTCAACCATTGCGTCGTAACTTTCTCCTTGATAACAAGTCGATTTCACCCATTCAACAATCCCGGAAGCAATCCACTGCAAACCGGGATTGCGCAAATCGGCAGAAGCATCCAATTCTGCTGTGGCACCATCGGCAAAATCATCGGGGGAAAGTGTTGCTTTTTTGGTGCGTACCATCAAAATTTCCCAAGTTCCCGAGGAAAGCACCGGTTGATTTTCTTCCGCTCCGGAGCCAAATACGGCAAATTGGGTATCGTGACCGCTCGAGACAACGGGTACACCACCTGCAGGAAGCCCGAGCCGTTGCGCCGCATCTGCGGTAATTTCACCAATCACGGAACCGGCATTCGCTATCGGAGGGAAAAGATCGGCGGAAATCCCGAGAGCATTCAGAATTTCATCGGAGAATTCTCCTGTGCACAAATCCGTCAATTGGGAAGTACCCGCCATCGTGCGATCCGTTGCCATCACACCAGTCATGCGGTATATCAGTAAGTTTGAAATAAACAGCCAAGCATGCGCCTTTTCAAACAACTCGGGGCGGTTTTCTTTCAGCCACACCAGCTTGTTAATCGTATTGAACGCGAAGTTCCCCACACCCGATACGACATTCAAGCGTTCTTTAGGGATATAGCGGTCTATTCTCTTTATGATTTCCGCCGTGCGCGGACATTTCCAAGAAATGACAGGGTAGAGCAAATTCCCATCGGCGTCGACCAATGTTCCATCCACACCAAATGTGGTCACGGTGATGGCTTTCACTTGTGTGGCATCCAATCCGTGCAGAGCTTCGCGGGAACATTCTTCCAGCTGATTCATAATCTTGGCGACATCCCACACATGGTAGTCATGAGACTCTTCCCCCGAAACCGTTGCATTGGGCTGAGATGCCTTGCCGACAATCGTTCCTTTAGGATCCACAACCATGGCGCGAACATTTGTTGCACCGCAATCCAAACACAGTACGTATGACATTTTATTTAAGGTTATTAAAAGCGTTTTGTGATTCGTTTGATTTTTCTGCCGATTTCCCGTTTCAGCTTATTGCACACGTCCGAAAAGAACGGATGCGCCGGCCCCAGATTCTCGGCAACGGCTTTATTCCTCAGTGATAGCTCGGGAGAGCGTTCCTGCGAAGAAAGTTTTTCTTTCAACCAACAAAGAGAAACCTCCCTCATTTCAGCCAAACGTGCGCTTATTTCTTCCGGATTCATCTCCGTTTGCGGGCATTCCGCATCTGCTACGGTTTGCAAACGATCCGTCACTCGAAACTGTTCCATCGGGAAAACGTTTACAGCCTCTTTCCCTTGGAGCGTTTCAAGCGCAATAAATTGTTTTTTGAAAATGAGAGAAAAACAGCACCCGTACCAAGAATCCGTCAGCACGTAATCTGCACAAGCAAACAGTTTCAACCACACGAAAAAATCAGAAACATCGATGATTTTTATCTTGATATCATCCGTTGGGAAAACATCTTCGCCGACCATTCCGACGGCACTTTTTATACAGAGAACTTGCGACAGATTTCTTTGTTGCGCCGTCCGTCGCAATTTTGCACAGATTTCTTCCGTCAGCTCCGAAACGCATGCCAACACATATCCCTCCGGCAATTCGATTTGTGCCTTTTCCGCAATCTCTGCCCATTCTTGTTCTTTAAGCAGGAAAACAGGATCGCATGTTTGATCCGCACGGATGCCTAATGCTTTTTTCACCGTCAAAACACTGTCCGCATCGCAAAGGGAAACTGCGTCAAAACGGTTCAAATACTGTTTCGTGAGTTCCGAAAATTTATCGCACGGTTCTTCTTTGAGACCGCCGGCCGAAACAGCATAGGCAATCTTTCTATTGGAGGCCCGCGCCCAATCCATAAAGAAAAATCCGCTGTGACGGTCCGTTCGCACCCACAGTCTCCCCCCCCCCTCCAAAAGAATGGGAACTTCGACCGCCAAATGAAACCTTTTTCTGAAACTGTCTGCCAAATAAAATCTGACACCTTGCACACGCAGAAACTTTTCGCCCACTTTGCCGTTGGCTGATCCCACCGCATAATGATCCGTCAATTTCACTTCAAAGCCCAACTCCCGCACGACTTGATACAATGCGTACGCAGCAAATGTCGCTCCGCACTCATCAGAACGCCATTTGCTCAATATTACAACCTCCGTCTTGGGGGAACTTCCGCTCAGATACTTTTTGTTCAGCTCTGCAAGAGACACCTCGCGCCGTTTTAACGCATCGCAATATTCTTTTCTGTGTACGGGAACGGGTATAGGGTGTTTCTTCAGATTGCTGTTCAAACGAATCCCGACCTCACGACTCACTTCCTTACGAACAACATTGGAACGGTCGAAAAACAATTTTCCCTTCGGCGTATGCGTCACCGCAACGGAAATACCCCATCGATGGTTCCAGAAAGGATATTGTTTCTTCGATGCTCCCCAGCAATCGCCAAGGGTAATATCCCCGGCATACGTCCCCAAACTGAACGGACAGCGGTAACACGCACTTTCCAACGCCATATCGGAAATAAAACCGGGCATAAACGGAAGATCAAATGCTTTTTTTACGATTTCGGAACCGTCTTCAAAACAGATCCTCATCGAATAATTGCGCCACCCCGTGCTTTTATCTCGAAAATAGATATGCGAAACCTTGCTCCCTTGCAACTTTTCCATGTCCTGCATAAACAGAGCCAAAAGGTTCTTATCCGGCATCCCGTGGCATACCACCTGAACGCAAATGAGGTTTTCATCATCCCTTCCCAACCTCTTTTTTAATGCAGAAACCTGACAAGGAACTCCGGAAAACATCACGGGACGTCCCTTATGCAAATGGTCTTTTATTTCCGAAAATACATTCCCCAAGTCACTGCGAACGTATTTCGAACCCATCAGGCTCTCCAGTTCACTTACTGTTTCCGCACCGATATGCTTCACTCCATCGGGCGTCCATGCCGCCCCGTAGACGATACCTCCTTCAGAGAGGATTTGAAAAGCCAAAGGGTAGAATATCCCACCGGAGGAGCTGCGCCGAAGGACGTCCGTATCCTTGTTCCACGCCGCATAGAAAATCTCCTGCGTCTCTCCCTCTTCTTTAGCTTCCGAACTCATGCCGACAAAAGCGCCATTCTGCCCCGCAAGGTGACAGAATGGCGGGATAATTTCCAAATCAATACTTGCCGTAAATCGGGCCAAAGTTCGCACATGCGCGGAAATCGGCACCTTCGGGATCCGCTGTCCCAAAAAGATTCCACGCCGCAGGACGATAGACCTTTTCTTCGGGGACATTGTGAGCGTATACGGGGATACGCAACATGGAAGCCAGCGTAATGATGTCCGCACCGATATGACCGTACGTCCATGCACCATGGTTTGCTCCCATGTTAGCCATCACGGAATAGACATCCGTAAATGCGCCTTTACCCGTCAAAATCGGTGCAAACCATGTGGTCGGCCATCCCGGATCGGTTCGTTCATCAAGCACCTTATTCACTTCTTCCGGCAACGAACACGTATAACCTTCAGCGATTACAAGCACCGGACCTTGTCCTTTCACGAGATTCATGCGAATCATCGTCACGGGGACGTCGCCCTTCGATACAAAGTGCAACGAGTAGCCGCCCCCTCGGAAATATTCGCGATTGGCGGGACACCATTCGGACGCGCCCATCATTGCTTCTATATCTTCTTGGGTGGTTTCACCTGTTTTCTTCATGCAGGGCTTACCGCATTTGCAGGTTGCATGCATATTGCCGTCCAGAGCCGTTGAACCGGAATTGATCAAATGCATGATGCCGTTTTTGGCATATCCTTCCATCGTGTAACCCGTCACGCGCTTCACTGATTCGGGAGACCAATATGTACGGATATCGGAGAAACAAGCTGCTTGCCCCGTCAACTGATGAAGAAGCAATTGGCATACGCCGTTCATGGCATCGTTTTCCGTAGCAAAGGGAATGGCCTCACGCGGACCGTTCCAGTCAAAAGTGCTGTTAAGCAGAGATTCCGCCATATCGCCATTGGGGTAAAAATCCGTCCAGTGGCGTTGTCCTTGGAATCCACCGGCAATAGCGTTAAAGCCCAGACCTTCTTCCTCGCGATCGATCGTCTTAAGATGCGCGTTGCCGTGCATCATATCGCGGAAGATGATCGTCATCAAAATGGATTCGCGCAACGTGCGTTCTTTTTCTTCGGAAGAAAGAACAAGATCGGGGCGGTTGCGATCCGGTCCAATCTTCACATATTTCTTCGCCCATTCCATGGCGAGGTCGAATTCTTTCTTGTCGTAAATACCCAGTTCCATGCGGCGACGCACTTCCGTCATATCAACGGGCTGAACGCGCATGCCGAGGTAGCTTTCCCAGAACGAATGATCCAGAATTGAGCCGGCAATCCCCATGGCACAACCGCCAATGGAAAGATAGCCCTTGCCACGCAGGAAAGAAACGGCGATACCGGCACGGGCAAAGCGAAGAATTTTTTCCGCCACATCTTCCGGAATACTCGTATCATCCTTATCCTGCACATCGTGTCCATAAATGGAGAATGCAGGGACTCCTTTTTGGGCATACCCTGCCAACGCTGCCGCAAGATAAACGGCACCGGGTCGTTCTGTCCCATTAAAGCCCCAAATCGCTTTGGGAATTGTGGCATCGGTTTCAAACGTTTCGGTGATGTAGCACCAGCAAGGTGTCACTGTCAGCGATGCGCCCACATTATTTTCGCGGAATTTCTGATTGGCTGCAGCCGCCTCTGCGGGACCGCCAATGCAGGTATCGGCAATCACGCACTTCACCGGCTGACCGTTAGCGTGCTTCACGTTCGCTTCAATGAGCGCGGCAGCAGCCTTGGCCATATTCATGGTCTGTTCTTCCAATGATTCGCGAACGCCAAGGCGACGACCGTCAATCGTTGGACGAATTCCTATTGTTGGTAATGTATCGTATTTCATACAGAATTAATTTTTGGAAGATTTTTCATAAGCCTGTTCGGACGTATCGCGGAAACGCAAGCTGTATGCCAAAACAATCACCAAGCAAACGAGCAGAACGAAATATCCCGATCGAAGAGCCGCATCCTCGGCAGAGAACATATCGAACGTTAAAAATGACAGTGTCCCGTGATCCAAGCAATAGGCAAATACAGGGGGAACTGCCGCGCCGCCCAAAATGGACATCACCAGACCGGCCGCTCCCAGTTTAGAGTCGCCTCCCAACCCACGCAAGGCAATTCCGTATATCGTCGGGAACATCAGAGACAAACAGGCCGAAATAGCCACCACGCAGAGCAACCCCGCCATGTTCGGCAGATACACAGCTCCCAAGCACAAGGCTATACCGATGACTGCGGCAATCGACATCATATCGGCTGGGTTGTATTTCTTCATCAACGCCGTACAAATAAAACGGAAGACGATAAAGCACCCCATGGCGGCAATGTAAAACCACATAGAATCCTTGTCGTCATACCCGCAGATTTTACCGGCATAATGCAAGACGTAAATCCACGCCATTGTCTGCAAGCCGACATAGAAAAATTGTGTTGCCACCCCCCAGCGATAGCGCGGAAGACGCAACAAACGCCCCAAAGATGCGCCAAATGTACGTTCAGTTTCCTCTTCTTCACCCTGCACGGAGACATTCGGGATATGCTTAAACTTGAAGGCAATCCAGAGAAGCAACACAATAACGGCAAGCACCATGTAGGGTGTTACAAGACTGATCAGGTTGGCTTGTTGCTCTGCCATCGTCAGCGGGTTTTCTGGCGTCCCCTGCTTCATATTTTCAAAGATAGCGAAACGCGCCACGCACAAGCCGATCAAACAGCCGACGGGATTAAACTGTTGCGCAAAATTCAATCGACGCACGGATGTCTCCGCAGGTCCGAGAGCCAGCACAAAAGGATTGCAGGTTGTTTCCAAAATCGAACACCCGGAAGCATAGACGAAAATGGAAGCCAAGCAGATATCATAATTGTACAGACAGGCTGCAGGAACATACCCCAACACACCGGTGAAGAACACGCCCAAACCCAGCAAAACACCCGCTTTGTATGAATATTTCTTAATGAAAATCGACGTAGGAATCGCCAACACGGCATACGCACCGTAGTGAGATGTCACCGTCATGACTGTTCCCATATTACTCAATTCGGGGAACACACTTTCAAAGGCTTTGACCAACACTTCGGCCATCGAATTGACCGCGCCCCACAGAGCAAAGCATGTAACCAGCAAATAGAAAGAAGACTTGTACTCTTTGGGTACAAGCGGAGCGGAAACCTCTTGAGAAGAAGGCACACAGGACGTCTGTTCCATAACGCTGTTATCTTAACAAACAGCTCAGGGAGGTCAAGCAGAAAAGAGATTTTAACCGGCTATGCACTCAACGGTTACTGCCGCAACGTTTGCTGATTTGCATAGAGTTTCTCCTTGCGGATATTTTCAATCATGAGGTCATACTGCGGAGTCGCCTGTCCCTCTGCCGTATACCACCCGTAATATTTTTTATCTTTACCCCGCAACATATACCAATGAGCCTTTGGGCGATGATGTCCTTCTGGATAGACCTTATTCAGGCAATGTGTCCACACAGGAAATTCTGCCCAATTTTCGGTAATTCCGTCTTTTTCCTTAATAGCAAGCCTCCCGTTCCACAACCACGCGTCCAAAATGATACAATCGGGCCATTTGTTATCCCTTCCCGTCACGAAAACACAATTGTGTTCGGACAATTTCGCTTGATCGCGCACGCATGCACCGATACGAAAATATTTCAATGGGCGACGCCTCAATTCGCGATACAAGTCATGCTGATAATGCCAGCACAACCCGCGCTCGCGGAACCCCATATTTACCAGTCCGTTATTAAACCAATTTGGCAAAATTGGCTCATCAAGACGAGCTATTTCGGCAGATGCTATGTATGCCGTATCAGCCAACCAACGGGCTTCCTCTTGCGCCTCTTGATCTGCTTTTTCATTTTCTGGCAGGAAATCTTTCAATTTTTCCGCCAAATCTGCCCGCTTGCCCATCACCGACTGAGAATAGGCATACCCCACCGCCGGTGCAAAGCATGAGCTGAGCATCACAGATACCGTCAGAGCCGCCATAACACAGCCCAACCTCCTATTTCTCAAACGGGACAACTCTAGAAAGAAATCCATCGTCGATGAGATGAACCGGGCAATCGGGAGCAGGTCAGCAGATACGAAGATCATGCACCAACCCTTAAATATTTCCTGCCGCTTGATCTGCCTGACGAAGTTCTTTGCGCAGACCATGCTTGCGGGAACAGAACAGCACCACGGGAGACGCGATATAGATGGAAGAATACGTACCCACCAACACCCCTATCAGCATAGTAACCGAGAAATCGCGCATCGAAGGTCCTCCAAACATGAACAAACAGGCAAGCACCGCTAAGGTTGACGTGGACGTCAGCAATGTTCGCGAAAGCGTGGCATTAATTGCTTCGTTCATGATATCCTCAACAGATTGGGATGGCAGAGCCATGCGCAAGCGTTCACGAATGCGGTCGTAAATAATGATCGTATCGTTGATGGAATACCCGGCTACCGTCAGGAATGCCCCGATGTGAATCACACTCAATTCACTGCCCATCAAAATCACCAAACCGATTACGGCAAGCATGTCATGCAACGTTGACACAAGTGCCCCGAAAGCAAAAGACCATTCATAGCGCAACGCCAAGTAGAACATAATCCCCAACATGCCTGCTATCAATGCCCAAATAGCTGTTTGGAAAAACGTACTGCCCAACGATGAGCTGACACTTTCGATGGAAGGCTGCGCCAGTTTACTCATACCCGGTATTTCTTGATTCAAAGCAGCGATCACGCGTTTCGAATCAGCTTCATCGGCACATCTGATCTTGAAGTTGTTGGCAGTCTGGTCGTTTTTGAACTCCTGCACAGTCGGTGTCTTAGTCAGGGGCAGTGCATTCACCACGCGCTCCACATCTTTGAACTGTACATAATCCTCATCGCCTACAGGGATCACATAGGTCACGGTCGAACCGCCCACAAAGTCAATACCCAAGCATTTGTCGCCACGAATACCGGCATAGACAATGCAAAAGGCAATCACAATCACCGATCCCCATCCGGCAAGGCGGCGTTGTTTCATAAAGTTCACCGTCTTGACGTTTTTGAATAAATTCAAAAAATTCGGATGGTTCATCAAGCCGATTTTATCGCCCCAGAAGAACAATACGCGCGTTACCACCAAAGCACCGATCATCGAAGTGAGAATACCCACAGACGTTGTCACGGCAAACCCTTTGATGGAACCGCTGGCCAGCCAAAACAAGATCACAGCCGTGATCAACGATGTGATATTCGAGTCGAAAATGGCGGAAAAAGCTTTTTCATACGCATTACGCAACGCCATGGCAAACGTCCTCCCCATTTCTTTTTCTTCGCGCATACGCTCATATATCAACACGTTGGCGTCAACTGCCACACCCAACGTCAGCACGATACCGGCAATGCCGGGCAAGGTCAGCACAAACCCAAACAACGACATCAAACCCAACAGGATGAGAGCGTTGATCGTCAACCCCACCATGGCAACCAAGCCCGCCGAACGGTAATACACGAACACAAACAGGAAGATCAACACCATGCCCACGATACCCGAAAAAGCCCCCTGTTCGAGAGCAGCCTGCCCCAACTGCGCAGAGACCTGTTTCAACCCATCAATTTTCAAGTCGCTTGTCAGCGGATTGGCAAGAGCTTTGGCAAGATCTTCGGCCTCACCTTTGCCGTCAAGACCAGAAATCTGGAAATCTTTGCGCAACACGTCATTCACCGTCGGTGCACTTTTCACTTTCCCGTTCAGCACTACAGCCAAACGGTCGCGTCCCAGTTGCATCTTGGCGGTAATTTGTTGCATTTTGGCTGCGCCTTCATTACGCAGAGAAACCCCCACAACACCCTTCATCCCATAGTAAGGCTGGGCAGACTGCACATCCTTACCGGTAATGTATGTCCCCTGCTGCTGTGCGCTCAAGGGAGTTTGCAACCAGAGGTATTCGACAATAGGATTGCCTTTCTTGTCTTTCAGCGGATTCCCGTCTTCATCCAACTGCGTGTACGGAGCGCGCATGTAACCGGGAACCACCTTGCGACCTTCCGCTTCCAAACGATACGTTTCCGGGTGAACGGGCAACAGTTCCAGCTTTGCCATCTTCGTCACCGTCTTAACAAGGCGATCGATCTTTTCCTGATCCGTTTCGGGGATCTGGATAAGAATTTTGTTCTTTGTGTGGATAATCTGAACTTCACTCGTACCCGTAGAGTCCAAGCGTTCGTTCAAAATAGCACACGCTTGGTTCATATCATCTTCTGTGGGAGGAATTGCGCGGGCACCATCCATTTTGGGTTGCACTTCCAGCGTCAATTCAACACCGCCCTTGATATCGATACCGTAATTAATCCCCTGATGAAACAACGATGCCAGAGAAAACACCGATATCCCCAAAATAAAGAATGTACCCGCCGAACGTTTAACACGATCTTTCTCTGCCGACAAATACCAAAAGAAAAGAATCAAAAGAACAATACCCGTCAGGAAAATGTATACCGGATTGCCGAAAAAGCCGGAAATGAGATCGTTTAGAAATGCGAATGACATAATTGCGGGAAAATAGAGAGGGGTTCATTATGCTCTATTTTCTCCCAACGTCAAGCGCAGAGCTCGCCATCTTCGAACAAACAGATTACCCATCGCCGTTCCGTCCAAGAATCAACCAAGATACATCAACTGAACAAACTTTTGCATTTCGCACCAGATTTTGCAAAAAGAAGAATTTTCCGCACCGATCATGCACTTTTCTCTTGACGGGCTGGAATGTCTCCGCTAGACTCTGCCCCGCACGGCATTCGTGGTGGAGTAGCCAAGTGGCCTAAGGCAACGGTTTGCAAAACCGTCATTCGTGGGTTCAAATCCCACCTCCACCTCCATTTTTATTGTTGTTCCTTTGGTGATGCATTGTGGTTTGAATGTTTTGCGTTGATTGGCAGGGGTGAATTGTTGTAATTACGGACTGCTTTCCGGGCAGAATAGTTCAGCACTCGGTTTTGCTGTTTTTATTTTAATTCAACACGATTAGATGAAATGGAACGGTAAGACACAACAAAAGGCTACCGTGGTTTCCGTTGCCGGAGATGCTGATCATTCGCCGACCCATCGTAAGCAGACGGCTCTATTGTTTGCTAAGGAGTGAGAGCGTTCTGTTAAGGAGGCTTTGTCTCTTTCTGTGACGGCTAAACGCATAAAGATTCCACCCAGCCTCTTCTTCAATAGGGTATCGACTAATCCACCTACCATCTGCGGAGCAATCAATAATCACCGCAAAATACTTCACAGGGTTAATGAAATTTGTTCTGTTATTCATACAGTTTTCAGTTACTTAACTTTACATTTCATTTGATACTCCCTGACAGAAAAACAAAGCCGGCCAAAACAATTAATTCATTTTCAATATCTTCAATTAAGTTGTTTTTCTCCTTATAAATTTTGTATCTGGAGATGAAAGTTCTTTAAACGACACAAAAATCATTCCTTTACTATTACTGCTAGATAATAATGCTCCAAAACAATCTAAACCATAAGATTGCATTAAATCTGCGTTATCTATTAATTTCATTACTTTATTTTTGTCATATCCATTATCTGTAGTAATGAAATCTCCAATTTTAATTTCTTCTCCTGAAAAATAATTTGCCATAATTTTTGTTATTTCTCCTCCATAAACTCGGGATAATTGGGGTTGTTCGGAACTGTAATCCGCTTATCGAAACACCGCCAACCGGACAATACAGGAGATTGATTAACGGTAAAAATATGATAAGGAGGATTCCCTCCGTTGTGAGCATGGGTTTTGTGACATTGTTGCCTTCGCTCTCCCACAGGTGGATTACATTCTTTACATCTTAATTTATAGCCTCTTTTTGTTAAATCAGCAACTAGCGTAACGCCCGTTGAGCATCCGGGCAAAGCAGCTAATTCAAAGATCCCCCCGACACAAAATATTGAATAACAGATTTTTAAGAACATCTATAAAATTATGCATCATTGTCTAATATACTGTGTTTGGATCTAAAGATAAAAGCGAGATGATATCATGCTAACTGATCCTTCTCAGCTTTAAAACATGCTTATTCATAATTTTATTATGAAATCACTTTCTGTCTACTCAGAATCAAGACATGAATTGCCGCAAGTTATCATATTATAGATTGCATAGTAGCATGGAGCATCCATTAATTTTTCCTTTGGAGCGTTACCCATTTACCTTTTATTCATTGTCATCTGTAGCATCTATTCCTTCGCGTTGCTTTTCTTTTGTCTCTTGCCGTTGCACATCCTTTGATTCCCACTTCTTTTTCTTTAAAATCGAATGTTGTTTGTCCAATTCAATAATTTTTTTGCTCAATTCTCTCGCTTTTTCGGGGTTGGCGTCAACACCATGACCATATTCGTAACAATCTCTCACAATAGACAGATCGCCCACATACAACAAGATCTGTTGTTCACAGTCTGATCCTGCAGGATGTTCTCTCAAATATCCGTCCTGTTCCCATTTTTTTATCAATTTCGCCCCGTATTCATCAACTTTCCGATCGTCAGCTATATCATCAAACAAAGTTCTCAAATAAATAGAATAAAGACCAATTATGCAACGTATGTCATCTCTTTTTGCTCCCTGCACATACCACCATATACTGTATTTCTCGGCTCGACACATGTACGCATCCTTGCAAATCGGCGAAACCGTGAGAGTATCAACTTCTATAGCCTCTCTCACATATTGCCACAAATCCCCCATGGCTCTTACATATTCCGTTGCCAATTCGTCTGTGGGGACGGAATTTGCATAGGCGGGGTAAAATGAACCCGGACGTTGGGAAATGCATACCTCTTCATATAACATCCGCATTTCCTTCAAAAGAGCTTTATCTTTCGCCTGCTCCGTACATGCAAAGAATGAGATTAAAATTAAAAGGGAAAAAAGATTTTCCCACCATTTTTATTTTTTATGGAATTTGGGGGTTCTTTCATAATCAAAGTAATGACGTTTGTTGTATATGTTAATGGACGGAGAACCAACAACAATTCGAAGACTTGTGGGTTTATTCTTCCTCTTTGGCTCAAGACGAATACTTTGTCTTCCGATAATCACGTATTGACAACCTCCATACAAAATTGTTCCTAACGTTGTTTCTTGCTCATGTCTCTTTCCTATTAATGTCTTTTCAGATAGTCCGCTGGGGTAAAAATAAAAAGGTTCTTCGCCTGTATCTGTACTGATGTATGCTTTCAAGTAGATACTGAAGGGAAGATCTTTTCTATACGTTTTTACAATATCTTTGCAAGGGCATCCGTTTAAGCTTTTCCTTTCATATACAGGAAACACGGATATAATGATGGAAAATATTCGCTCACCGACTTTGGCTCTTTTGATGTCTTTTTTGCCCGGTTCCCATTTTTCGGTATGGCTTCTACCTCTTTGGAAAAGAACATCTACCTTATAGCAAGACATAACTGCTTTCTCATTTTCTTTATCGAACGCTTTTACATACCCAAATAAATCGTAAAAGGTCAATGCATTATTCTCTACAAACGCATACAAGTTAACGCCGCCTTGTTCTCCGATGGGATCGCGGTTGATCCATCTGCCGTCGGTGAGGTTGTAGTGGCGGTAGTTGTAGTAGATCAGGGCGAGTTCTTCATCGGCGTATTCGCTGCTCCATGTGATGGGTTGGGTGACGTCTCCCGTGGCGGTGGCTTCTCCGTAGGGTGTGTAGGTGTAGGCGGTGCGCAGGTAGCCCGCTTTGCCGAAGATTTCTGTGACGTTTTTTGTCAAGTCCCAACCGTAGGCGTACCAGGTGCTGTCTTTGCGGATGGCGAGCGGACGCGTGGCTGTCGGTTGGGTCGGATCCCAGAATAAGAACCAGCGGAATACCCCGCTTACCGCATCAATCGCCGCGATTTGTAAGTAGCCACGATAGATGTATCTCAAATAGTTGCTCACCGTCCCGTTGACGGTGACTTTGCGGGTATGCCGTCTGCCCATGTAGTCGTAGGTACAGTCGATGACCGTTGCTCCGTCCGCACTTTCAAAACGCACCGGGCGGTTTTCCGCGTTGTAGGTGACATTCCATATCCCCGTTGCGATCTTGATGCGCGTTTGGTTCCCGTCCGCATCGTAGGTCGGAGTGAAGGTATCCGCTTCGGATTCTGTTGATTCTCCTTCCTCTCCGCTTCCCTGTTGAATGTCGGTGTATTGGTTGAGTGGATTTGCCGTGTAGGCGGTGGCTTCTTCGGCGTCTTCCTGCGCCGTCTTGCGGTTCC
>CAYQNL010000008.1:0-83998 GCA_964418985.1 uncultured Akkermansia sp.
CGCACCGCCTACACCTACACACCCTACGGAGAAGCCACCGCCACCGGCAACGTCATCCAACCCATCACATGGAGCAGTGAATACGCCGATGAAGAACTCGCCCTGATCTACTACGACTACCGCTACTACACCCCCCAACGACGGTAGGTGGATTTGCCGCGACCCTCTCGAAGAAAAGGGAGGCTGGACCTTGTATGCGTTTGTGAAAAACTATGCTTTTCAATTTATTGATTTGTATGGTTTGATTTCTGATAATTTTACAGATGAAGCAAAAGACTTCATTAAAAGAAATTGTAGATGTTTTATTAACCTTTGGCGCAGTGCAATAAAATGGAGTCCGTTTAAATTATTGCAACGGCAATGGCTATTGCAGAAGAATTAAGTACACGAGTAGGTAAAAAAAGATATTGCGACATGATCCAAGATTTCATCATACGAACCAAGCCCCGGAGAAAACCTTGAGCAGTATAAGGTAAATTATGAAAAAATTAAAGAAATTTTGGAATCTTGTAAACAGTGAAAAGATTGCAAAAGCATTACTGGTTTCATGGGTAATCAGCGTTATTCTGTACATTCCATTTTACCTCTTATTATGCTATGTCGGTGAAGCATTGGGGGCTACGATGTATGAGGTAGTGTTGATATATCAGGTAGTGTTTTTTACGCTATTTTTTGCATACGGAATCTGCCATGCGCTTTTGCTACTTTTCTGTAGCATTAAATGGAGTGCGGGCTTTACGAAAAATCCCAACAAAATTAAATGGACCTTACTTTTTCTGCTTAGTTGCTTTTTCATTGTGTTTTTTGTGGCTTTCAGCATGTTAGCTATATTAGGCGGGTCATAAAATCTAAGCGATACATGGCATTGGAGTGGTGATTTGATTTGTGTGTACCCCCAATGTATGAAACGGGAGCAAAACAGTAGTGAAAATCTCATTCGGGAAGAATGTGGCTTTCCGTTTGTGATGAGCATGCCCAACTCGATGAGCTTGGCATGGGGCTATGAGGAATACCGCGATCCTATCGCCGAACAAGGTGGCGTGAACTTGTATGCGTTTGAGAGGAATAGCGCTACAAATTTGTTCGATGAACTCGGATTTAAATTGAAAAAAATATAATATAAGAGAGTATCACGTACAAAAAGTTCCTTTTATTTCTGGGGATAACAATGGAGAAGCGAAGTACACATTTGCTGTTGAAGTTAAACTTCCTGATAAATTTTTAGATTTTTGGAATGTGGTTGTTTCTGTACAGGGGGATTTGAAAATGACGATCAAGGTTGTAAATAGCGAAACTATGGATAAAGATACTAAGCATGAATTATATCATGCGCGTATCAATTTAAAATATTGGAATATGCTTGTCACAGAAATTAATTATTTGGAACGTGAATGGTGTAAAATGCGTAAACAATATGAAGAAGAAAGAGAGAAATTGAAAACTGATATTAAAAATCATAATAAATCATAAGTAGAATTTTATAAAAGATGTTTAGATGGGAAAAAGCCAGTGAAGGCAACTATGTCTTTTCCAGAAGAATCTCTTAAAACTGATTATTTGTTCTCTTATAAAATTTAAAATAACCACAATGAAAAATATATTATATACTGTAGTATTGTTGTTGTTTCAGTATATGCTTCTTTTCTGTTTTTTGATAAATCTTATAAGAGATCTCCTCTTCTGGGGGTGATAAATAATACATATTTCTTTTGCTATGACCCTCCTTTAATAATGGGAAATGTAAAGATTGAGGAACTGTTTAAACTTAACCAAACACTCGCTGATCAGTTCCCCGATCATCATATTTATTCTACATACTGTGGATAAGAATGTACTCTGACCGTAATAATTCTTTATGATTATGATACTGATTTCTCCTATACAGACAGAGAAAAATTGCAAAAACTAATTTCTGAATGGCAAGATAGCTTGTGGTATAAACAGGATATGGAACAAATTGAATAAAATCTAATATTTTTGATTTTATTCAATTAATGAGTAGGCACTCCGCCGGAAGAAAAATATTTTTCGGTAACGGTCTATTTTATTGGCAAGTATGATAAATTTTTATAACCGGCAGAGATTTCGTGTTCGGAATTTCAAAGAGCGAAAAGGAAATAAAATAATATTTCTTTTTCAGCTTTTTCTCTGATTTTATATTCCTTTTTGAATACTTCCGCAGAGGTTCTGTTTTTTTAGTGTTAGGAAGATTTAAAAGTTCGGTGAAGACAGTGTCTTTTTCCTTGCGTTTTGGAGGATGAATTTTTATGATGAGGGCATGAGAATCGCGTTGTTGCTTTGTGCAGGTGCTGTCTCGTTGGTGCTGGAATCGTGCGGATCGTGTTCTTGCAACAGCTATAACAGAGATTTGTTGTACGATATAACTCCGACGAGCGGGAAATCATTCTGAACGGATTCATGTTTGAGATTCGGGAACAGTCGCAGCAGGTGGAACACGCTTTGCTTGTATCGCTTTGTTTGCCGGGCGAATCGCCTGCCGAAAAAGAAGCGATGTTGCGTGAATTGGAAGATTTGGTTTCCAATCTCGGCATAGGGATAGCCGATACGTTGCTTGTGCGCACGCGCGAAATGCAGGCAAAGTATTTGTGCGGTGTGGGGAAAGCGCAAGAAGTGGCAGACCATGCCATTCGCATAGGTGCGGATTGCGTGATTTTTGATAACATGCTGGCACCGTCCCAGCAACGGGAATGGGAAAAGTTGACCAACGTGACCGTTATTGATCGCGAAGAGGTTATTCTTGATATTTTTGCGAAGCGGGCGCGTACTCGCGAAGCCGTAATGCAGGTAGATTTGGCTCGCATGCAGTATGCCTTACCACGCATGAGCGGTATGTGGAAGCATTTGGATAGGCAACGCGGCGGTTCCGGAGGCGGGAAGGGGGGCGGTTCCGCAGCCCGAGGCGAGGGCGAAAAACAAATTGAGGTAGATCGCCGATTGGCACATAAGCGCATTGAGGCGATTCGCCGCGATTTGGAAGAGGTGAGGGAGCAACGCTGTACCCAGCGTAAAGAGCGGATTCGACAAGGGATTCCTACGGCAGCCATTGTGGGGTATACGAATGCGGGGAAGTCGTCTTTGTTGCGATGGGTTGCCGATGCGGACGTTGTGACGCAGAATATTTTATTTGCCACGCTGGATACGACAACGCGTAAAATAGAATTGCCGGACGGACAACCGCTGTTGTTGACAGACACGGTAGGTTTTATTCGAAATTTGCCGCATCGGCTGATCGAGGCATTCAAATCAACGTTGGAAGAAGCGGTGCTTGCCGATTTTTTGATCCAAGTGGTGGATGCGTCCGATCCGGAAGCGATGCGGCATTACGCTACGACGCTTGAAGTGTTAAAGGAGCTGGGAGCAGAGGGGAAACCCATGTTTGTACTGTGGAATAAGGTGGATCTCATCCCGAGCGGGGAACGCAAAGCGCGGTTGGTTCAGTTGGAGGACCGTGTGGAGTATCCGTCCGTAGCTTTGTCCGTGACGGAAGGCAATGGAAAAGATGTGTTCCTTCGCGCTTGTTCTTTAATGCTTGTCGAGCGCGTTGAAACGGCGCAATATCGCATTCCGTTGTCCGAAAGTCGCATTATTGCCGTGATGCATCGTGACGGGAAAATTCTGTCTACGGAATACGAAGGGAACGATGCGCTGGTGACGGCTATTTTGCCACGCGAGTTTGCCGCAAAAATTGCCCAATATCGGGTATAATTTGCCATTTCCGCGCCTAAAACGCGACACTCGCTTGACTTGAACACAAGAATCCTATACAGTTGAAGTCGAAATAGGGGGAACTCCGTGCGGATATTCCCCTACGATCATGAAAATCGTTATGGAAACGCAGAAAAATCTTTTGTCAATCGTGACCAAAATGCTGAGGGCTCGCGGAGAAGAAATCGAATGGATACCCATACCCGATCGCTCGGACGAGAAGATCGGATTGGCGTATGTGCCGTTGGAACTTGATACTCTATGCAGTTTTATGTTTACCGAGGTGAAGACGCCATCCAGTTTGACGTTGGACGTGCTTTTTGCCACGCACATTCGCCATGAGGATTATTTGGAAGTGGGTATTATGTTACAAGAGCTCAATACGAATCAGCGCGAGGGCGCGTTTATGCTTGATGTGGATGCGGGGTATGTGTATTACCGTCAAACGCTGATGGCGGAAGGAGTCGAGTTGACGGATGCCCAAATAACCCAAGCTGTCATTAATATGGAAGAAACCGGTAGGCGCATGACCAAGGTGTTTGCTCGCTGGCTGACTGATAATTTTCATTCTCTCTGATCATACAAAAAGAATAAATTATACGAATATGTCTCAACAGAAACCACTCGAAGGTAAAATCGGTATTGTGACGGGCGTTGCCAATCACCGCAGTATTGCTTTTCACATTGCCAAGGCATGGCATGAAGCCGGTGCAAAGCTGATTTTCAGCTACCAAGGAGAACGTCTGAAAGATGGCGTCATCAAGTTGGTGCATGGAACATTCGGCGAAGATACGCCCGTGTTTGAACTTGATGTCAGCAGTGATGTATCGATTGCCGCGTTTTTCGAACAGGTGCGCAACCATACCGATCGCGTTGATTGCCTGTTGCACGCCATTGCGTTTGCCCCGAAAGACGGCGGTTCGCTGGGCGGACATTTCTCTGAAACTCTGCGCGAATCGTTCCGTGTTTCGTTGGATATTTCTGCTTATTCTCTTGTGGCTTTGTCCCACGCGGTTGCTCCGTTGATGACGGAAGGCGGCAGTATTGTGGCAATGTCGTATTACGGTGCACAGAAGGTTGTTCCCAACTATAACCTGATGGGGGTATCCAAAGCTGCTCTTGAAGCGTGCGCCCGCTATCTCGCCGCAGATCTGGGTAAAACGTCTAACATTCGCGTCAATTGTATCAGTGCCGGTCCTATGCAAACGCTTGCCGCACGTGGCGTTTCCGGATTCGGCGAAATGATCAAGATTTACGGCGAAAAAGCTCCGTTGGGGCGTTCTTGCACCGGTGAAGAATTGGGTGCAATGGGTGTTTTCCTTGCCTCTGACGGTTCTGCCAGCATTACCGGGCAAACGCTTTTCGTTGATGGCGGTTACGAAATTATGGGGATGTAAGATCTCATCATAACGAAGGAGGGGATAGAGGGTTCTGAGCGGTTGTGCGGTGTCGTTTAGCCGCATCCCGTGGCCTTTATCCTCTTTTTTATTCTCTCCGCAGAGCATTCATATTATGTCTTCTCCTCGCAGAAAACAGTCTGCATGGCGCGAAACGTTGCGCCGTACCCCGGGGCTGAGATTGACCAAACAACGTTGTGAGGTGTACCGCGTTCTTCTCGAAACACGGGATCACCCGACGGCGGCTCTTGTGTACGAGCGAGTCCGCAAGCGGCTACCATCCGTTTCTCCCGCTACCGTGTATAATTGTTTGGATGCACTTGCAGAAAAGAAATTGGTGAATCAGGTGACATTTGATCGGGGGCCGTCGCGTTATTGTCCGAATCTGGTGGATCACGTCCATTTGATGGATGAAGAAACGGGAGAGGTTACAGATGTTTTCTTTCAAGACGGAGTTTGTTTGGAATCGCTCTTGCAATTACCGGAGGATATTGAAATTTCAAATGTCGAGATGTATGTTCGGGTTCGGAAAAAGCCACAAGAGGAGTAACGAAGAGGCGATTTGTACGGAAAAACGCCTTGAAGAGAATGGGGTAATCTTTTATATTCACCTTATGAGGACACGCATGCTATCGTTTCTTTTGTGCGGATGGGTAACAATGTTGCTGCTTGGAGACCAGGGAATGGCGCAAAGCCCGGATTTGAATACGGAAGACAGGGATCTTGTGCGCGTTACGCGGCATCCGGATGGAGCGCGTTCGATTTATAAACGCGAAAAAAATAAGCCCGGGATGCGTTGCGCTACTTATTTTCAAGGGAGGCTGGTGGCGATCAATGATTATTTGGAGGGGAAATACGGTCAGCTTGTCGGATGCAATATCTATGATTACAAGCGCGAACTGATCTATCAAGTATCATACGGATACGATCGCCGAAGCCGTCTGATTGAAGAGCGTATGTATCGCGCCGGGGATAAAAAACTGGTGCAACGCGTTATATACACATATGATGCGGCGGGCAACCGCAACAAGCCGATCATTATTACGCTCAATACAAATTCTCAGGTTATTGACGCTCGTGATACCATTCGCCCTACGATGCAAGATGGTGATCCGTTTGCCAAATCACCGCAACGCAGACCCCGCTGAAAATTATGGAATACTATACGTGGAAAGAACGGGAAGAGAAGGGGATTGTGATGTACCGTGCCTGCTATCACGGTACAAAGTGGAAGTTGGAGAGTTGTCCCAAAGTGGCGCGAAGCTTGCGTGACGAGGTAGAATGGGAAACGACGGAGTTTACGGAAGAAACATGGCGGGCGTTGCGCGAATTGCTGTGGAGAAAGTATCAGCGAAAGAGATGTCCGTGGGAAATGATTGAAAGAATTGATAAAATTTTAAATCCTGACTAATGATGAACGATGAAGAAATGATGTGCTGTCATGAATCGGAGCGTCAAATGGAACGTGCCGTTGCCGTGATGCATCGCTTGCGTATGCCGGGCGGGTGTCCGTGGGATGCAGAACAAACGCATGCGTCTTTGGTATCCAATCTGCTGGAGGAGACGTATGAGTTGATTGATACCATTCGAGAGCAGGATTGGAACCACATGCGTGAAGAATTGGGGGACGTGTTGTTGCAGGTGTTGTTTCATGCGGAAATTGCTTCGGAACATGCCGGGTTCGGCATTGACGAGGTGGCGGATGAGCTTTGCGAAAAAATGATTCGTCGTCATCCACATGTATTTAAAACGGCGCAAAAAATCGACACGGAAGCTGTTCTTATGCAGTGGGATGCCATAAAACGGAAAGAACACAGCATAGAAGACAAACCCTATCTTGAAGGGACGGGCAAGGGGCTTCCTTCGCTGATGCGGGCGTGGAAATTGCAGAAGAAAGCAGCGAAGGTTGGGTTCGATTGGAAAGATGCGCAGGGTGCAGCCGATAAAGTACGCGAGGAATTGGAAGAATGCAACGAGACGATGGGAGAGCCAAATGCCTCTCCGCATGTGGAAGAAGAGTTGGGGGATCTCCTATTTTCTGTTGTGAATCTTTGTCGTAAGCGGGGGATTGATCCCGAGATGGCTCTAATGCGCGCCAATTCAAAATTTGAAACGCGTTTTGGTGAAACGGAACGTTTGCTCAAGATAGACGGAATCAATCTGCAAGAGGCAACGATTGATGAAATGGAAAAGGCTTGGCAGACAGCTAAACACGCGGAAAAACAGGCATGAGATACCTTTGCCTCGCAACGTTTCTTTTGGCATTTTCTCTCTCGTCTTGTTCGTTGATTTCTCAACGAATCATTGAAAAAGAGGAAACGAAACTGGAGCAACAAAAGCAGGATGATGCGGCAGGTGCGTCTATGTTGAAGCAGGGCAAACCCACGGAAAATCCCCTTCGCCCCGATCGCGGTGTCGGCACAAACTATAACGTTTCTACGGAAGAAGAACTGCTGAAGATCGATAACGGGGCAGACGGTCCGATCTATTTTACTGATCCTGACAATCCCGATAAAGAGATAGAGGGGATTAACGAGGCATTCTCTCGGCAAATGTCAGTGAATAGGTGGCTGACCAATTACAGAAATGCCCGCCGATTAGCAGTGTCGGAATGTAAGCCTCTGTTGATTTGGTTCCACGATTCAGTGTTGAGTCCCAAGAGCCGAAAGTTAGGTACAGCTCTGTTGGAAACAACCGAATTTGAAGATTGGGCAAGCGAAAATGCGGTGCGCGTTCGCCTTGATGCAGGGCTTCGTATGGGAAAATCTTCGGGAAACACCAATATCAAAAGTTACAGTGCATCGTTTGTGAACGGTCTTGCTTCGCAATACGGACTTCGCAGAAAGCCTGCGCTGGCGGTCATTGCTCCGGACGGGTATATCGCCGGTCGCGTTGACGGCTATAATGGCGATGATTTTCTTTCGGTCGAATCGGATATCAAAGAATATGTTAAAGAGGCGCAAAACCACTTTGACGGGGTGAAACAACGTCTGGAAACAAAAGGCTACAGAACGTGGCACGGGAAGCGAAGCGGCGATGAGCTGTTTGCTTGTTTCATGCGCTTTGATCCGAAAAAGAACATCGTGTATTTAAAGGAATTCACCGGGCGCGTTCGGCGTGTGCGATTGAATCGATTGAGCTTAGAAGATCAAGAATGGGTTGAGGGACGCCATGTCGATAAAAAAGGAGAGAGAAAGCGGAAGAACGCAGCTTCGGATGAATTTTAAGACAGTATCGGCTTTTTGTCTCGCATGTGAGGGAAGAAAATATTAAAACAAGGGCGAAATTTCTTGATATGACCGAAAAATTGATCATCATCGGAGCCGGACCCGCCGGGTATACTGCCGCCGTTTATGCTGCAAGAGCAGAATTAAAACCGCTTTTGTTTACCGGATCGCAAATCGGCGGACAATTGACGACCACCACGGAAGTGGAAAACTTCCCCGGCTTCCCCGAAGGGGTAATGGGACCGGATTTGATGTTCCAAATGCAACAGCAGGCAGAGAAATTTGGGACGCGTTTTGCTTACGAAGACGTGCTTTCCGTGAAGCGCGATGAAACGACGGGGCATTTTTCCGTAAAGACATCGGGAAGTGAATATACGGCAGAAGCGGTGGTGGTTGCCACGGGGGCGTCTGCCCGCTATCTCGATTTGGAAGGAGAAAAAGCGTTGGTAGGGCATGGTTTAACGGCCTGTGCCACCTGTGACGGTTCATTTTACCGAGATGTGCCTGTTTGTGTTGTCGGTGGCGGCGACAGCGCATGCGAAGAAGCCTCATTTTTGACGCGCTTTGCTTCCAAGGTATACCTGATTCATAGGCGGGATACATTGAGAGCTTCCAAAATTATGGCAGAGCGCACACTGGCTACTGAAAAAATTGAGCCGATTTGGAATAGCGCGATAGAAAGCTACTGCGTTGATACTGAAGGAGAGCTGGGCGGCGTCATTCTGAAAGATTTGAAGACGGGTGAGAAAAAAACACTGGACGTGAAGTGCGTATTCATGGCCATCGGGCATACACCCAACAGTGCTTTTTTGGGGGATTTGGTTGAGCGCGATGCTGCCGGCTACATCGTGACCGAAAAGGGCGGTGTAACAAAAACTCCCGGTCTCTTCGCCGCCGGTGACGTGGCAGACCCTCACTATCGTCAGGCGATCACCTCTGCCGGTATGGGATGCAGCGCGGCTTTAGAAGCCGAAAGATATCTTCTGAATCATTAATCCTCAGTTTATTATTATGTCAGACATCAATAAAAAAATAGCCAAAATTACTCCCAAATGGGTAGAAGACTTTAAGGCTTTCGCCATCAAGGGAAACGTCATTGATCTTGCCGTTGCCGTCGTTGTGGGCGGTGCGTTTAACAAGATTGTTTCATCGCTTGTCAGCGATATTATAATGCCTCTCATCGGTGCATTAACCGGTGGCATTGATTTTTCGGGACTCGTTACGGAAATAGGAGAAGCGAAAATTACATACGGTCTCTTTATTCAAAGTATAGTCGATTTCCTGATCATTGCCTTGAGCATCTTCTTTGCCGTGAGACTGCTCGGGAAATTGCATACGCCCAAGAAGGATGAAGCTCCCGCCGAGCCTGCAGTGCCGTCGGAAGATATCGTTCTCCTTCGGGAAATTCGCGATGCTCTCGTGAAGAAAGATTAACCACTTGGTATCAATAGACGACTCAAAAGCCACAGTTAACGCTGTGGCTTTTTTCTGCGGAGAATCGCTGCATTTTTTAACAAAACAGAGAGAGAAAGAGGTGGACGGGCGGACGTTGAAGAAAAGGTCAATACAGAAACGATTCTGAAAAGCAAATAGAATTGACATGCGGGTGTTTTCGGAATATGCTTCGCCGTACACTTATCCCGGAAATTATCATGAGCAACGAAGAAGCGACTAAACCAATATTTACCAAAGGTCTCAAGGGAGTAATTGCCAATGAGTCTGCTTTGAGCGATGTGCGCGGTGAGGAAGGTCGGTTGCTGTATGTGGGATATGAAATTGAAGATTTGGTGGATCTTTGTTCGTATGAAGAAATTATCTATTTGTTGCTGAACAAGCGGCTGCCGAAGCGTGACGAATTGACGGGCTTGCAACAGCGTTTGCGCAATGACCGTGAATTGCCTATGCCTATCTTGGATTTCTTCAAAACGGCTACGAAATCAGCGCGTCCCATGTCTGCGTTACGTACAGCGGTATCCATGCTGGGTATGTACGATGACCGAACGAAAGATCCTTCGCAGATGAAGGAAATCGGGTTGACGCTCATTGCCAAGATCCCGGTAATGGTGGCATATTATTATCGCATTTGTCAAGGACTGGATTTGCCCCCTATTCGCACGGACTTGGATGAAGCCTCCCACTTCTTATGGCTTTTGAAGGGCAAAGAACCCGATCCGAATGAAGCTAAAATTTTGGATACAGCCTATATGTTGCATGCGGATCACGGCATGAATGCTTCAACCTTTGCGGCGCGGGTGACCATTTCGACCCTGACGGACATGTATTCTGCCATCACATCGGCAATCGGTACGCTCAAAGGACCGTTGCACGGCGGTGCCAATGAAGCAGTCATTGAGATGTTGAAAGAGATAGGTGATGAGGAAAATGTGGAGGCATATATTTCCGCCAAGCTGGAACGTAAGGAACGCATCTTCGGTATGGGACATCGCGTCTATCGCACGTTGGATCCCCGCGCACCTCATTTGCGTCGCATTGCCATTCGGAATTGCCAGAACATCGGCGAACCGAAATGGATTCGCATGTCCGATAAAATCGCAAAGATTGTGCGCGAACGTAAAAAACTGAATGCCAATGTGGATTTCTATTCCGCGTCGGTCTATTACAGCTTGGGAATTCCGACAAAACTTTTCACTGCCGTTTTTGCCATTGCTCGCAGCTCGGGGTGGGTTGCTCAAATTCTTGAGCAACTGGAAGACAATACATTGTATCGACCTTTGACGAAATATACAGGTCCCTCGGAGCCGATGTTTGTACCGATGATCGACATGCGGTAAAGTTCTACAAGCCATGGAACGGACGCTCCCGAATCTCGTTTGCGAGGTGCTGAACAACTTTCGCGCTGCCGGGGAAGAGCGCATGGCGATTGATGATTCTGCCCGCGAATTGTTGCGCGAGCAGATGATGTCTGTTCGCACCGTTGCGATCGGAAAATCCGCGAAGCATGAGGAGGCTCTTCTCAAAAATATTCAGGGGAAAACGCCTCAAACGGTGGAAGAAAAATTGGATTTCCTGCGCCGCAAGGCTGAGAATTGGGCAGCGGCTCGGCGGCTGGGTACATTGCGTGAAACCATGGTGTTTGCCGTGGGAAATCCATATGCGGAATTGATGTTGGTAGGCGAGGCTCCCGGTTACGATGAGGAACGCATGCAAGAGCCTTTTGTCGGCAAAGCGGGGCAAAAACTCAACCAAATACTTGTTGCCATGGGTATCAAGCGCGAAGAAATATATATTTCCAATGTCTGTAAATTTCGCCCGGCGATGGAGGATCAAGGAACGGCAAACCGCGCTCCGTCCGATGAAGAAATAGCAGCCTGTCGCCCGCTGATCATGGCCGAGATTCGCGCCATTCGCCCCAAATGCATCGTTTGTTTGGGTGGATCAGCAGCCAAAGGACTACTAGGTGAAGAAAAATCGGTTCGCTCTCTTCGCGGGAACTTTTATGATGTGCAAGGTGTTCCGATGAGAGTGACGTATCATCCGAGCTATTTGTTGAGAAATGACACGTTGTCTGCCAAGCGGGCAGTATGGGAAGATATGCTGGCGGTGATGGAGCTCTTGGGCCTTCCGATCAGCGAAAAACAGGAACATTATTTTTTGCCCCACCATACCCGTTGATTGGTGAATTGACAGTGCTTCCTTCTTGACAGGTGCAGGGCTATAGTGTAGGGTGTGGGCGATGCGAAAGTTTTGTTGTTTTTTGATGGTCGGGGCGTTGCCTTTAGCATTCGCTGCCGGGGGGGATCAAATAAAGAGTGTTAAAGGGGAACGCGTTAAAACGGATAAGACTATTCGGCCAGTAAAAAGCGCTTCTCAGATATCGAAACTTCCCGATGAGGTGAAAAAGCTGATCCGCAAGGGAGATTTTTCCCTTGTTGAATCATCAATACTCGGAAAATTAAAAGAAGCCGATCTGAGCGTTGAAAATCCTGAGGTTTTGCAAATGGCAGAAGTGTTGGAAGTAATCCGCACGACGGGAGCCGACATCATGACCAAGATGGCAACGGAGGGAAAGGGAAAGTTTCTGGATGCTTTTTTGAATGATCAACAGTGGATGGAGCTGTATTTGGGTGCCGGGTTGGTGCCGTGGCATAATGATGTAGGCTTGGGCATTCTGGCTGAAATTTGGAAAAAAGACGGAAAGTCTGCTGATTTTGACCGATACAAGCCGTTGGCTTGCGCGTTGGCATCGGTTTGGGGCGGCGGTGAAGCATGGCAAAATCCCGCTTTGCAAAAGAAATCCCGTACAACGCATAATCCGTACTGGCGATACAAGTTTTTTAAGAAACGCCACAAAAATGGGCTTCTCTATCCCGGGTTTGCCTCATTGCGCCCGTGGGAGTTGCGATTCGTCGTTGGTATCCCCGGGCAGGACTGGGACGACCAATCGTATGCGTGGGCTGCTGAAAATATCAATTTGCCTTGGTCTCGATATACAGGAGCTTGTTGGGCGGCACCGTACACCGGGACAAACGCTTTCGGGTACAACGTACAAACGCCCGAATATTCTATGCCTTGGCCGAATGAAAGCTCTGCGCAAAGTACCCAGCTTAACGGTGGCGTATGCGGGAGCCTTTCTCACTTGGGAGCCGTAGCCGCGATGGCGCACGGTATTCCTGCATACACGGTCGGGCAACCGGGTCACTGCGCCTATGCGATTCGCTTACGTCGCGGTGAATGGCTGGGCGGGTTTGGTGGTCCTGATGGGGGAATGCACAATTTTATCTTTTCCCAAGGGGTAGCTCCCACATCGTTCCGCTTGATGGAGGCAGTGTTCGGGAATAATTCTGCAATTGATAAAGCCTACAGACAGTCGTTTATTGCCCGTGCCTGTGATGCGGTGAAATCGCCCAAAGCAAAAGACGCATGGAAAAAAGCGGTGGATTTATCTCCGTTGCATCCGGATTTTCGCCAAGAATACCAAAAACATTTGTTGGCAGACGGACTGAATACCCAAAGCTGGCTTGCGTATGAGACAGAAATGTTGAAAGCATATGAAGGTCACGGTTTTGCGGCATCGGATGTTTTGAAAAACGTTGAGGAAACGGCAGTCAAATCTATGTCGGATTCTGAAAAGCAGGAGTGGTTTTCCTCTATCCATCATACGTTTGCGACGACACCCGGCTCTTGGAAACTAAAGATGGAGCCGATTCTCCAAAATCAAATATCGAAGTTGCAATCAGATGAGGCGAAGACCGCTTTTTTGGGGAATGTACTCAGCATTCACATGTCGGAAGGTGCCGGCGCGAATCTGGGACAGGTTTTTGAATGGGCTGTGAAGGAGTACGTGCAGAAGGGGAAAGAAAAAATATTCGCCGAGGCCTTTGTAAAAGCTACTGACACCGCTTCATCAAAGTCGGGGTCTTCCAAGGATGAAAAATCTCGTGCCGAAAGTATGAAAAAGGCATACGGAAAAGCGATCGTAGCAGCGGAAGACGCCCGTTCGCTGACGGCTTTCCGCGCCTTGACCACTGCGGCTTCGAAGAAATTGGGCTTGGATAAGCGCGGTGAAAATTTGACGGAGAAGCTTCCCGGAACACTTGTGTCGGACAAAGGATATATCCGATTTTCCTCCAACTCGGGGAATTGGGGTAATCCTGAAACGCACGGTGAGATATTGACCCGTCGGGGCGGGTCAAGCCATTCCGAGCGGGAAAAGAATGTGGAAGCGATTGTTACGTTGGAGTCTCCCGTTGATTTATCCGGCGTCATCATTCGCAAAATTGACAGTAATGAATGGCGCATGAAGAAGGCAACGGTTTCCGTTTCCACGGATGGGGCAACATGGTTCCCGATAGCCGAAACTGATAACATGCCGAAAGTCTGGGTTGTTCAACCCCAAAAACGCACCCAAGCCGGCTATGTGAAAGTATCTTTCCACAATGAAGGCAACGGTGAGTTTGCCCACATTTCCAATTTCTTGGTCTATAAACGATAATATTTTAACAAACAACATGATGAGAAAAATTTTATTCGCCGCCTTTTTAACAATGGCATTCCACGTGACTGCCGAGGTGTTGCCGTGGGCGCAAGCACGGGAACAAGCAAAAAAACAGAACAAACCCGTAGCCTTGCTGGTGACCGGATCAGAATGGTTGCCCAAAGCACAGGAAGTCAAAAAGAGCTGGGACGATGTGGAAAAAGTTCTGACAGATAAGGCGGTTTGGGCTATTTTTGTCGAAACGGCGATGATGGAAAACTCTGAGGTGAAAGAAGCTCACCTTCCCGTAGAAAATTATAATTTGCCCGAAGTAATTCTGGCAGATCCGCAGGGGAGATTGTTTGCCCGCATTCCTGCCGCATCTGTACGAAAAGGGACGGAATCGTTGAAAGAGACGGTTAATAAGAAACTGAAAGCTTATACGGAACATGCTTCATTTTTGGAACAGGCAAAAACCGCGCAGGGCGAGCAAAAGGCACAATTCATTGGCAAGGCTCTCGATAAGATGGCTGTGACGGATGCTGTGAATCGCAATGATTTGATCAACGACATGAAGAAAGCAGATCCCGATGATAAAACGGGATATGTATTCAAGTATGAATTGGGGGCAATGCCACGCACTCCCGGAGCGATGGAAAATTTGTACAAAAAGCTCGATAATTTGATGAGCGAAAACGGCAAAAAGAAAGGGAACGATCGCAACTTTGAGGCGGCAACGAAGTTTTTGAAAGAGAAACTGGAATTGCCGGTGATGGATTCTCATCAAAAGCAACAATTGCTTGTGGCGTTGGCTTATGTTGCCCGCAACGAAGCTCCGGCAAATGCTTCCAACAAGAAGATGTTGAAGTACTACAAAGAAGCGGCAAAAATTAATCCGAAGAGCGAACTTGGAAAAGGTGCGCAGGGTTGCATCGATTATTTTACCAAAGAAATTACTCTCTACGGGCTTGACTATGCGTCGGCGCACATGAGAAGAGAGTTTGTGATTTGGAAAGCGGACGTATCAAAAAAGATCAAAACACCTGGTATTTATTCAATCAAGTTTGTTCGCGATGGTGGCGGTTGCGATATAGCCGTCAAAAATGTCTGCCTAACGATCAACAACAAAACCGTTGCCGAATTGCCTGCCGATCGCAAAGACAAGCCAAGCAAAGATTTTGAACTGACGCTGAAGACAATGGATCCCAAAGATCGTGTAGAGCTTCGCATGGAGGTGAAAGGAAACGGTCATTGGCTTGATTCTTGGGGACATATCGAAATTACGAAAAAATAATGGCGTTAAAGCCCTTTGATCCCGAACTCGCCTTGCATCGTCTTGTCTGGGAGTATTTTTCTCCGTTTGCAAAGGTGGATTCTGCGGAGTTAACCCCCATTGCCGTGGGGGCATCCGGGCGCGTGATTGAGAGAATTGCCATCGAAGGGGAAACGTATATCGGGATCGCTTGGACAACAGCCCGCGCGGACAATGTAGCTTATCTTCCGGCTGTCTCTATTCTTACCGAAGTCGGTGTTAATGTGCCATCTCTGCTGGTGTCAAAGACGGAAGCGGATGGAAGCGGTGCATGCATTGTGCAAGATTTGGGCAGTACCTGCTTGCTGGATTTGAAATCTGCATCGTGGAAGACGCTTCGCAAGGCATACGAACAAGCGATCGCCGAAGTGATCATGTTGCACAGACGTGCGACTGATCCGCAATTGTTACCTCCTTTTGACGAAACATTGTATCGGTGGGAGCAAGAATATTTTGTCGAGCAGTATATGGCATTACACAGATCGTGTTGTGGAATCGGAGTGCTCGATCACGCTGCGTTCGGCTGTATGGCAAGAAAATTGGCGGCGTTGCCCCGTTGCGTGATCCATCGTGATTTTCAGTCGCAGAATATCATGATGCACGGTGGCAAAGCTTGGCTGATAGATTTTCAGGGTATGCGTTCGGGATTGCCTGAATATGATGCGGCATCGCTCATTTATGATCCGTATATGGAGCTTTCCCGTGAACAAAGGCTGGAATTGATCGATATATGGCGTTCATTAGGAGGAATGTTTGACAGTGAAACATTTGCGTTGTGTGCTCTCCAACGCATTATGCAGGCACTCGGTGCATATGCCAAACTGTGGTATCGGGAAGGCAAGACGTGGTATCGCCAATGGCTGGAACCGGGCTTGCGCTCGCTGGAACAAATAGCCGATTTGCCCCAATCCGGCAATACGGCACATGCAGTGATCTTATGTCTTCGCGCCGCACACATTATTTAAAGTTGAAGAGACTGTTCGGCTGTGCGTGCTGGTTGGCATTGGCATGTTGGAGCGCACATTGGGTACTGTATTCCTGCCCGAACAGCGGGGTACGATTATTCTATACGCTTTTTGCTTCTCCCCCCGCAGAAGGACGATACGGTTTTTTGCCCGCTGGACAATCTATTTTTCCTGAAAGAGTATGCCATGTACAGAAGGAAAAAGCAAAGCCGACAGAATCTCCCGTCGTGCATTTGGTTTCTTTGTCTGCCTCTCAGGTAGAGAATTGTTTTGCAAGCAGCCCCATTTCCCCTCTCGATTTGGCTGTCTTACTTCGTTGCGTGAAAGATGCAGGGGCGGGAGCAGTGGGGATTTCATTGCCCTTTTCATGGGAGAAAAAAACAGAGCCGCTCGCGTTGAGTACGCTGGGCGAACAAATAGCCGATTTGCCCTATGCCGTACTTGGTTTGCGCGCCCGTATGGTTTCGCGCCCGGAATTTTTGCCGATGGAATTGGAAAATGAAGCGATCCCCGGCTCGAGAATTATTGGCGATGTATCGTTGTTCCCGGCTGCTAATGCCGTGATGCCCGGAAAAACGTCATTTTCGGGCGGGGGAAAAGAGATATGGGCGATAGATCGAATAGAAGATGATGCCTTGATGAACGAAACGGCGGAAGACGGATGTTCCGTTCCTTTGTTTATTCGTTGGCACGGAGGGGTGTATCCTACCATGCCGATGAAGCTAGCATGGTTGATACTGGGCGTTCGTGCGGAAGAAGTAACGTTGAAGCCCGGGGAAAGCCTTTCTTGGAGAGGTGTGAAATTACCGCTCGATTCGCGGGGTAGAACGTTGTTGTGCGGCGGAGAACGATGCGAGTTTGTCGCTACTGCTGAATTGGTGGATGGAAAAAATCAATGGAATGGCGAAGCGGTATTGCTTTGCGAGCCGCAACGGACAGAGTCTCATCCCGAAGCAGCCATGTTAAAAATGGGACGCACATTGTCGCGGTTGCTGACACCCACGCAGACGCTAGTGCCGCAATCGGAAAAAACTCCCGAAAAGCTTGTTTGGTTGCGTCGCGGGGAAGATGTGGATGGTATTCTGCTGTATGTCTTGTGTGCTTTGGGTTTTTTGTATTTGTTTTTTATTCCGTCCATACGACCGTTGCATCATATTTTGCTTGACGTGGCATTGGTTGTGATAGGGTGTTTCTGGCTCGGTTCGACTGCATCGGCGGGCATATGGATGCCGATTGCGCCGTGGTGTGCGTTCTTCGGAATACTGGCGATCGCTTCCCGTGTGTTGCGCTTCTTTCGCCCGGTGATTCGACGTGCGCATTGAGCGGATTTTTAATCCAAACGGATCAAAAGTATTTCTTCCAGTTCGGAAGAATAAAGCTTTGCATGATACAAGCGTTGAACGTGATCTTGAATGGCTTTGGAAAGCTCGGCAAATTGGTTGACAAGCGTATTGATTTGTCGGGTATCTTCTTCGTTGGGATCGGGCAATGCGTTTTGTTTTGCCAAAATGTCCTCTATTTGCCGAGAAAGCTCTTTCAGTTTGGGAAGTGCGGTCTCGACGCTTTTTTCATCTTGGCAAGCGTTCAGAGCCAATTCTGTTTGCGAGAGAACTTCCATCAATTCACGGGCAACAGCATAATGAGGAGAAACCGTCTCTTTGGTAACTGCGGCAACAATGGGCAGACCGATGAGAAGCAAGGGAAGAGAGGCAGATAATAATTTCATTTTCGTTTCAATCTTTGTGGTGTGCCACAGGACGGACAGCGAAATTTGCGAAAGAGCAAAATATGCAATGCTGTGGGAATTTGGTATCCCAGCAAGGGGAAGTGATGCCGAGCTTTACTGCGAGAGTATGACCGCATGGAAAAAATGGACAGCCCGCATGTACAGCATTTACTGCGAAAGGCAAAAATGAAATACGGTAAAATGCCCAAAATGCAAGCACCAGCCGGGGAGAGATCCTTCATCGTTGGCGGAAATGGTGCTGAGATTTTGATGTAGACCAAGACGAAAAAGGCTATGGTACAGAAAAAGGCCAGCAAGACTGTAAAAGCCGCCAAAACGGTGCCTTTGGAGATAGCGTTGAGAATGTAAAACTGATCGTCCACTTCCAAATTAGGTAAGTCGTATTCCGGAAGTGGTAAAATTTTCCCTTTATGCTTCAGATTAAATGGCGAGGGTTCATTCGACCTATCTTCTTCGGCATTGTTCGGCTGAGCCAAATCAAGAGACATGAGTTGGCTGAGTTCTTGTTCCGAAAGAGCTTCTTTTACCGAAGGAAAAGAAGCGAAAGCGGCATTGAGATCTCTGTGAAGGTGAGAGAGCTCAATGTTTCGGAGCTGTTCGGAATCGGAAATTCCGATGAGGAGCAGTGCTTCTTTTTGACGAGCCGAGAGATCCTCCCAATTCATGACGGCATGATATACTTTAAGATTGAAGAGCAGAAAGCATTTTGGCAAGTTGTTCCCGTTTATCTTGCCAGTCGGCGAGACGGGTGCGCTCTTGTTCGACAACCTGCGATGGAGCGCGATCAACGAAACCGGGATTGTTCAATTTCGCTTGGCAACGGGCAATTTCCGCATCGATTTTTTTCATTTCGCCTCCGATTCGTGTGCGTTCCGCTTCAAGATTGACGAGACCGGAGAGAGGAAGGAAGAGTTCGCCCAACGGAGTTAACGCAGCCGGAGTACCGCGCTGTGCATCGTATGCTGCATCTGTTTCGATTTTTGCAGCTCCTGCCAGTAAGGTAAGACGCGCAACTGTGTCGGTATTGACTGGGCGGTTCGGCTTGAGGATAAAGGAAACTTTGCGGTTGTTTGCAAGATTGTATTCTGCTTTGAGGTTGCGGGCGCGATTGGCTGTTTCGTAGAGCGCGGCAGCTTGTTTTTGAGCTTCTTGAACGGCAGAAGCATCGCCAAGCCCGGGGATGGAATCCGCTTCGGGCAACAGCGAAAGGGAAAGAGACTTTCCATCGCAAGCAAAGCCCAGAGATTCCCACAACTCTTCGGAGATGTGCGGCATAATGGGATGCAAGAGTGCCAAATAGTGGCGCAGTACCGTATCGATGGTCAGTAAGGTCGCATTACGCACACCGGGTGATGCCGTGTCGCGCAAATCTTCTTTGATTGCTTCGAGGAATAGAGAACAGTACTCCGTCCAGAAGAATTGGTAAAGTGCCTGTGTGTACGCATTGAATTCATAGGCGGAAAGGGTGCGTTCGGTTTCCTTATGCAGGTTGCGCAGTTTAGCAAGAATGTCGAGGTGAACGGAGCGGAATTGGGGTTTTTCTTCCGCAATCGGTTCGCCTTGCATCATGCGGAAACGAACGGCATTGTACAATTTATTGGCAAAGTTGCGTCCTTCTTCGATTTGCGCTTCGTCAAAGCGAACATCCGTCCCGGTCGGGGCAATGCGCATTAAGCCGAAACGCAATCCGTCTGCTCCGTATTGCGCGATCATATCGAGCGGATCGGGAGAATTACCGAGCGATTTGCTCATTTTGCGACCCAGTTTGTCGCGAATGATCGAAGTGAAGAAGACGTTGGAGAAAGGCTTGCGTCCTTCGAAGCGGTAACCCGCCATAATCATGCGCGCCACCCAGAAAAAGATGATGTCTGGACCGGTGACAAGATCCTCCGTGGGATAAAAACGGGCTTTGACGTCATCGCTCATCGTGCCGAAAGGCCACAGCCATGATGAGAACCATGTGTCGAGGACATCGCTGTCTTGCACCCAATTATCGGGATCTTGCGGCGGGGTGTCACCCACGTATATGTCACCGGCTTCAGCATTCGAAATGTCGAGGGATGGGGCATTCTGCAAAGTTTCGACCTTGTCTTTGCGATACCAGACGGGGATGCGGTGTCCCCACCAAAGCTGGCGGGAAATGCACCAATCCTGAATGTTTTCCAGCCAGTGCGCATATGTTTTTGCCCATCTGGCAGGGCGGAATGTGATGTCTCCGTTTGCCACGGCATCGGCAGCCTCTTTCACGCAGGGGTATTTCAAGAACCACTGCATTGAGAGGCGGGGTTCTATCGGTACATCGGCGCGTTCCGAGAAACCGACGTTGTTTTCGTAGTCTTCCGCTTTGACGAGCATGCCTGCTTCATCGAGTATTTGCGCTGCTTTGTCGCGGGCAACAAAGCGATCAAGCCCGTGTAATTCTGGACAGTCGGGGCAGTTGATATGCCCGTCGGGTGTAAGAATGTCGATGATTTCGAGATTGAACTTTTTGCCGACTTCAAAGTCAGTACGATCGTGCGCGGGTGTGATTTTGAGCGCTCCCGTCCCGAAATCAATTTCTACATGGTCATCGGCGATAATCGGGATGGTTTTTTGGCAGAGAGGACGGATAACGTTTTGTCCGACTAGATGCCCAAAGCGGGGGTCTTTCGGGTTTACCGCCACGGCAACGTCTGCCATGATGGTTTCGGGGCGCGTTGTGGCAACGAGAAGCTCACCCGATCCGTTTTCCAAACGATAACGGATGGTATATAGCTTGCTCTTTTGTGATTTCATGATCACCTCTTCATCGGAGAGGGCTGTGAGGGAGACTGGACACCAGTTGACCATGCGAAGACCTCTGTAGATCAACCCCTGATTGAATAAATCGGTAAAGGCTTGTGCCACTTGGCGCGAAAACGATTCGTCCATTGTAAAACGTTCGCGCTGCCAGTCGCAAGAACAGCCAAGCTTTTTGAGCTGATTGATGATAATGCCGCCGTGTTTGGCTTTCCATTCCCACACTTTTTCCAAAAAGTGGTCACGCCCGAGGTCGTGGCGCGTCTGCCCCGTTGTTTTGCGAAGCTCTTTTTCTACGCGCACCTGTGTGGCAATGCCGGCGTGGTCAGTGCCTGGAAGCCAGAGTACTTCTTTGCCTTTCAGACGGGCACGCCGTGCCAGAATGTCTTGAATCGTATTGTTCAAGACGTGCCCAAGATGCAAGACGCCGGTCACATTCGGCGGCGGAATGACAATGGAATACGCAGGCTTGGCAGACGTTGGCTCGGCATGGAAACTCTGTTCGTTTTTCCAGCGGGTTTGCCATTTTTCTTCTACGTAATGCGGGTCGTAGGCCTTGGGCAATTCTGTCATAACGCGCGTAAATATACGCTCTCCTGCATCGCATTGCAAGAGTTTTCGAGAAAACGCCCGAGCTTTCGTTGCGTGGGCGTTGTGCTGTTGATGCAATAGGTAAAAAAATCAGTCGTCCAGAGTGATTTCTGCCGGGTTGATTTTGGGTGCGGGGAATTGAGGAGCCAATGCCCGAAGTTTTTCTACCATCAAACGCATGACGACAAGGTTGCGATACCACTTGCGATCTCCCGGGATGATGTACCAAGGGGCGCTTTCGGAAGATGTTTTTTCAATAACATCCTGATAAGATGTCTGATATGTGTCCCATAAGACGCGGTCTGTAAAGTCGGAAGCTTCGAGCTTCCAAACTTTTTCAGGTTCTTCTAGACGGGAAATGAGCCGCCGTTTTTGCTCTTCTTTTGAAATGTTGAGAAACAGTTTAATGACAACCGTTCCTTCTTCTGCCAGCATGGTTTCAAAATCCGCAATGTGACGTACTCTTTTTTTCCAGACTGAATCGGGGAAGAGCTTGCGCACACGGACGGCAACAACATCCTCGTAATGCGAACGGTTAAAGATGGTGATTTGCCCGTTTCCCGGAACTTCACGATGGATGCGCCAGAGAAAATCATGTGCCAGTTCATCGGGAGTTGGTCGTTTGAAGGCGACCACGCGGACGCCTTGAGGATCAAGCCCGGAGAATACGTTGCGCACGCAACCGTCTTTTCCGCTGGCATCCATACCCTGAATGACGATGAGAATACGATGTTTTGATTCCGCCAAAAGCTTTTTTTGCAAAACTTGGAACTCGCTTTTAAGCTCTTCAAAGGCGGTGAGAGATTCTTCTTTCCCTCCGGCAAAAAGGGATTTGTCATCGGGGGAATAATCGCGCAGTTTCAATTTTTTACCGGGAACAACAAGATAACGGTTCATGGTGAGGTTTTGTTCGATGTGGTTAAAAATGCTTGAACGGACTGATGCCTTAATGTTTTTTTTCTGTCGAGACTGATTGAAGCAGGGGGCAAAAAAACTTTCAAAAACGCGCGTGAGAACATCGCGCTTGAACGGTGCGAACATGCCCGGCTTGATTTGGCTGAGAGGAAGCCAGCGGGCAATGCCGAATTCGCGACTGCGGGAAAGGTTCGTTTTCGGCTTTGGTTTATGGCAAACGAGCAAAAAGTAGGTTTGCTCTTGCCCGAGCCATTGCGAGCTTTTTTGATTATCCGAAGGGTAGGAATAACGAAAGCCGCCGTAATGGGTCACGATTGTGTACGTTGTTTTCGGTAACCCCACTTCTTCCCATACTTCCCTTTGAACGGCGGCTTCGCACGTTTCGTCTGTTTCCACGCCTCCTTGGGGACAATGCCAGTATGCACTGCGGGCGTTCCCTTTGCAAAGAAGTAGGTTCCCTTCGGAATCCAAAATGAGAGCCGCCGTGTTTTTTCTCCAGAGATAGGGAAGAGAAGATGCCATGGTCAACGCCTCCTTCCTTTTGATTCGTCGTTCCATTGTGCCGAAGCGTATTTTTCGCGTGACAAGACGGCAATTTTTTCTTCAAAGCCCGGTACAGGTTCGGCTCCGGAAATGATATGCACATGGGCAGACAACCGGGCAGCAAACAGTTCGTCCCAATCCTTGGCGGGGGTACAACCTTGTATGCTTCCCTGATGCAAGATCCCGTGAGGGGTACGCCTTTGTCCGCCTCCGGCAAGTTTGCGCCCTTGCTCATCGGTAATATCGCTTGTGACAGGGCTTGCCCAGCAGGCGCGCCCCCCGTCGGGGGCATCGCTTGAAAGCAAATGGCATTCGATGCCTATTGCGCGGAATACCGATGCCAGTTCGCCGTGAATCCATGCGTAGAGGGCGGCACTCAGCGGCGGAACAGGGAAGTTTTCCCGAGAGAGAGAGAGGGTAAACGGTGTGTCGTTCCGGTGGTCGACAATGCCGCCGCCCGTCCATCGACGTACAAAGCGGATGTCGGACGCGGGAAAAATCCGTTGCGCCTCTTTCCGCGTGTCAAAAACACCGTATGTGACAGTCGGTTCGCTCCAATGGTAAATGCGTAACCATGAGCCGGGAAGGGAGAGAAGAAGTTCATCGGCAGCCATGTTGTCCTCTCCGCAACGGGAACGTGTGTCTTTCCACAGGGTGAGAGATGGCAAAAGCGGTTCGGTTTCGTTTGCGGAGATCCCTTCAGGCATGGCGAAAAAGGCGGTGTAAAATTGTTGGGAAGCCAACGGTCAATGCTCTACTGCGCTTGTCTAATCATGATTTCGCGGGCAAATGAGCGGGTATACTTGGCAAAGAAATCCTGAAGACTGCGCGGGGGGCGTCTCTTGCCCATGCGGACGAGGTTTGCATATGCCATTCCGTCTTCCGTGACAACCGTGATCGAAAGGTTTGCTGAGATGATGCGTCCATTGGAAATATCGCCTACAGACCCGCCCTTCACATTGAGATGATCGCCGAATAGCTCAATTTCATTTGAAGCGTGGCGAACACCGGATGTCGCCGATATGATGGGGATTTCCACATGCTTGGGAAGAGCTCCTTCTTTTTTGTCTGCTGTGTATTCGATGTCAAAGCTCAGTGTCATCTCAATGATGTTTTCGACGAGGAAGTGTTCATCGTCTTTGAGGGCGAAGCGTGCATACGCCTTTTTCAGATCGTTTTGACCCATGAGATAATCATAGGCATCTCGCGGGGAAATTAGCTGTCTGCACAGGGTGTACAGCGGGAAAATGCGAGGGCTTTTGCTTCCGGGAAGGTTTAAAATTTGATCGCGGAAAGACAGTTTGTACCCAACTGCGTTAATGTCGCCTTGGCTGTTGAGATCGTGAGAAAGAGCGGATCGGTAGTTACTGCGCAGATCTTCAGAGCTGCTGACTGCTGCCGAGCGGTCTGCCGCCGACGTAAAGAAAATGAGACGACTGGCGTTGGAAAATTGCAACCCTTTGGGACCGAAATCTGTTATGTCTTTGTTCGCTATAGTTGAGGGTTTCTCACTGCCTGCATAGAACCATTGGAAATCATTTCCGCGTTGCCATTGAATGGCTTCGAGGTCTTGGCTGATTGTCTGCATGGCAACGCGGGCTCGCGCCGAGGTGGAGATGTCTTCGGAGATGCTTTTCCAGACGTCTAAGCCCTGATAGGTCAACCCGACAATAATAAAGACGAGGATGCTGGTGATCGCCATGGCGACCATCAATTCCACCAATGTAAAACCGCGTTTGTGTGTTGTGGAATACGTTTTCATGAAGAGAGGAAGTGAGCTGCGTCTTTTTTATCGGCGGAATGACAGGTTTCTGGAAAAGACGGGTTGCCCCATCTTTGCCCATGTGCGCTTTTTGTAGCGTTCCGGGTTCGGCGGGTTCATCAGGAAGAAATCTGCGCGATACATGACGCAACCGCCCCATTGATTGTCTGCGCCTTCATTGCCAAAGTACAGGGCCGGATCGCTGATTTTTTTGCCCTTTGGCGAATAGACCGCACCGGGTTCTTTTGCGATTTTGAAAGAACCATCGGCTTGCGGCAACAATTGCGTCATTCGTACTGCGAAAACCGGACCGATGGCATGTTTGAAGTCGTTTTTTCGCACGGGGTCGTCCATCAGACAGGCGGCTGCCGTAATGACGGAGTTTTGCCCGGGAACGCTTTTGGCAGCAACCATGGGAGGGTACGAGCCGTCTTTTCTCGGCTTTTTGGACAAATCGGCACGGTACGTGTAGAGGACGATGGTAGAAGACGGTTTGGCGGTGTGTTGCATCCAGCGATACGCCTTGTCAAATGCGCTGATGAATTGTGAACCGGAGGATTTTTGAGTGCCTTTGGTAGCCTGTTCGTTGGGGTGCAGACGGGAAAGCTCTGTACGCAATGCGTTTTCGATGCGATCCGATTCTTGGCGCGTCAACGCCGATTTAACCATTTGTTTGGCAGGAATGAGAAATGAGATGAAAATCGTGAGCAATATACCCACAATGCCGATGGCTACAACGGTTTCCGTCAGCGTAAAACCGCCGGGAGCTTTTATAGAATGAATACGCTTCATGTTGGAAATGGATTACTTCTTGCGTTTGCCCCTTTTTTGCGTTGCTGTCTCTTTTGCCCCGTTTGATTCGATTTGATCAAGCGTGCGGATGCGGATTATGCTGCCGTTGGGGTAGAGAACCACGCCGCCGGCACCCACGGGGCGACGGGCTTCGTCCAATTTAACGGGTTCTATGCCGTTGTGAGCGTAACGCCCCTTTGAAGGTTTCCCGTTGATTAATACGAGACGGGTCGGTTTTGTCGTGTGGGTGGGGTCCGCCATCGGAGCGACAAAACGTCCCTTTTCGTCAAACTCTATGTAGTATATGCGCGAGTTGCCTTTCCCGGAAAGTTTCGTGACGTCTCGCCCGATTGTTTCGCTCTCTTTGTTTTCGCTCCATTCAAGAGGGCGGCTATAGTAGGGACTGAAATAAACGCCCTGCGGGAAAAGGGTACCGTTCGATGTGGCAACCCAGCGGCTGTTGTTGCCGACCAAGTCCGAACCATCGTATTTAGCGGTGCGTTCGCCGCGTTTTAACATCAGCACTGTCATGAAACGGAGATGCCGCGAGTCTTCGGGAGCATCGGTGATAACGAGGCGGGTATAGGTGTCATTGCCGATGGCGGTCGTTTGTGCTTCCCGGATCATGGATTCGAGCTGGTCGACCGCACCCTGCATACCGCGATTGTTGCCGGAGTCCTTCAGTACTCCGGCTGCCATGGTCATCAGGATGGATATAATGGCTATGACTACGAGGATTTCAATGAGAGTAAACCCTTTATAGGATGCAGCGTCTGTTTTCTTCATGTGCGGAACAATCGGAATGCTGAGATTCCAAGAATTACGCTACCATAAATGCCGCGTGGCAGCAATCTTTTTTCTAAAAAAACAGGGTAGGCGATACTGTTGTTGGTGCGGAATTGCTCTGTTTTTGAACGGACGTGTCGGTTTGTATGTTCGCGGAGAAATGGTGAATTGCGTTTGAATCCTTTTATTTCTATGGAGTTGTCTACGCTTTTTGTGTTTTTGTGCTTTCCGAAGCGTTCGGATTATGTTACACTGCCACGCGTTATGCTGAGCGATCGCACAAAAGCCGGTTTCGAACACGCGCCCCATCGCAGCCTGATGCGAGCCACGGGAATGTCGGACGAGGATATAGCACGTCCTTTTATTGCCATATGCAATTCGTTTAATGAAGTTATTCCGGGACATGTCCATTTGAATAAGGTGGCGGCGATCATCAAAGAGGAAGTACGCCGTGCCGGCGGTACGCCCATTGAGTTTAATTTGCCGGGGGTGTGCGATGGAATCGCCATGGGGGGGGCGTCCAGCATGAAATATTCTCTTGCCAGCCGTGAATTGATTGCCGACAGTGTTGAAACGATGTTGTCGGCGCATGCGTTTGATGCGGTCATTTGCATCCCGAATTGCGACAAGATAGTTCCCGGTATGATTATGGGTGCTTTGCGTTGCAATATCCCCACAATTTTTGCTTCGGGCGGTCCGATGATGGCAGGGCGTCGCCCGAACGGATCTCCACTGGATTTGAATAGCGTTTTTGAAGCGGTTGCTGCTTTCAAAGTCGGCAAAATCGGCGAAGAGGAATTGCATGCCATAGAATGTTCTGCTTGCCCGGGTGCCGGTTCATGTTCGGGCATGTTTACAGCCAATTCGATGAATTGCCTGACGGAGGTGATCGGTCTTTCTTTGCCGGGGAACGGGACGTTGCCGGCTCTTTCGGAAGAACGTAAGGGGTTTTGGCGGGCAACGGCTCGCCGTGCCGTCGAAATGGCGAAGCAGGGGAGTCCGCTACCGCTCGATTTGGTGACGCTCGATGCGATTGATAATGCTTTTGCTTTGGATATGGCCATGGGGGGCAGTACAAATACAGTGCTTCATTCTTTGGCTATCGCTCGCGAAGCGGGGTTGGATTATGATCTGAAACGCATCGATGCCATTTCGCGCCGCACCCCCAATATTTGCAAGCTGGCACCATCGCTGGCAAAATATCACATGGAAGACGCACAGGCGGCAGGCGGGATTAGCGCGATCATTTGCGAATTGAGCAAGAAACCCGGTGCGCTTCATCTCGATGCTTTGACCGTCAGCGGGAAAACACTCGGTGAGCTGACTGCCGATTGCCATACGAAAAATCCTGATGTGATCCGTACGATCAACAATGCCTATTCGGCTGACGGCGGACTTGCCGTGCTTTTCGGTAATTTGGCGGAAGAGGGTGCTATCGTGAAAAAGGCGGGTGTACTTCCGGAAATGATGGAACATTGTGGTCCTGCTGTGATTTTTGAATCGCAGGAAGAGGCCGGCGAAGGCATTCTGGCGGGACGGGTAAAGGCCGGTGACGTGGTTGTCATTCGTAACGAAGGTCCCAAGGGGGGGCCTGGTATGCAAGAGATGCTGGCTCCCACTTCGTACATTATGGGACAGGGGCTTGGCGCATCGGTTGCTTTGATAACGGACGGTCGCTTTTCCGGTGCAACGCATGGGGCATGCATCGGTCACATCTCCCCCGAAGCGGCAGAAGGCGGCTTGATCGGCTTGTTGCGAGATGGAGACATGATAGAGTATTCAATTCCCAATCGCACCATCAACGCATTGCTGAGTGCTGAAGAAATAGAGAAACGTCGTGCGGGTTGGAAACCGACCATGAAAGAAGCCCCCGGAAAGTGGTTGAAACGCTATCGTAAACTTGCTTCGAACGCCAGTAAGGGTGCCGTTTTGGAATAATTTTCAGAAAAAAAGATGAATACGACTTCTAAGAACCCTGTTGTCCGCTACTTTTCCGAATTCGGAATTCTCCGTGATTGTAAAAAGGATTTTTGGCTGACCAATTTCATTCAGTTCTTTGACGGGATGGCATATTTCAGTCTGATCACCGTCTTTGTTCTTTTCCTGAAAAACTATTGCGGCTTCAAAGATGCAGATGCCTCCTACTGGGTGGGCATGTACACGCTGTTCCTGTCCATGTTCGTGTTGGCTGTGGGAGCTGTTTGCGATATTATCGGGTTGAAAAAGACGTATGCTATTGGCTTCTCAGTGCTGATTGCAGGGCGTTTGATTATGGGATTTGGGACGGATATAGGTATTAACCTGTTTGGGTTGAGTCAGGAAGATTCCCGTTATATCGTGATGGGCGGTATCGCCGTGATGTCGTTTGGCTCTGCATTCATGAGTCCATGCATCTCCACATCGATACGCCGATTTACGACTCTGCGCTCCCGTGCGACAGGGTTTAATTTTTATTACCTGTTTATGAATATTGGTGCAATTCTTGCCAATATTCTGCTGGTTGATTTGTTGCGCGACTTTTTCGGGTCGGATCACGGTTTGTACTGGATTGTCAATATCGGCACATTAAGCTGTGCTCTGGGCTTTATTTTCACTCGTTTTGTCAATGAAGATTACTATGCTGTTCCCGAGGAAAAAGTTTCCAAGAAAACCGCTGCATCGCGACGCCCTCTCAAGCTGATTTGTGAGGTTGCCAAGGAGCGTCCCTTCCAAAAGCTCATCGTTTTTCTTGTGCTGACATTGGGTGTCCGCCTCGTTTTTACTCTCCAATTTTTGGTCATGCCGCAATACTATACGCGCATGGTGGGGGATGATTTCAGTATCGGCATAATCAATGCTATCAATCCGATTATTATTGTAGTGGGTTTGATCGCCATTATTCCGATCTTGAATCGATACTCTACGGTCAATCTCATGATCTACGGGATGTCGATTTCGGCATTTTCTTTGGTATTCATGGCAATACCGGCAGAATGGTATCTGGTCGTTCCGGGAATTGAGACCCTCAGCCAAGCCTATTATGTTGCTATCGTGGTGCAGATTTTGATATTTGCTTTCGGCGAACTGCTCTTCTCGCCTCGATTCTCGGAATACGTGGCGCGTGTTGCGCCCAAGGACAAGGTGGCATCGTACATGTCGTTGTCTGCCTTGCCCATGTTTATTGCCAAGCCGTTTAATGGAGTCATCGGCGGTATTTTGGTGACCTATCTTTGCTATGACGGCATTGCCGCCAAGATGGATACCGGGCATATCGATTTCTGGCATTCGCCTGAATTCATGTGGTTGATTTATTTGAGCGTTGCTGTGATCTCTCCTTTGGCGATCATTTTCACTAAAAACATGTTTGTTTCGGAAGAACACGCCCCTGCCAAGGCGCATGCTTCCGAAACGGAATCTCAAGAGGAAGCCTCACCTGCCGTTTAATATTTAACCGATTGATCAATATGTCTGACAATACTCAAAACAATGAGCCTCGCGTAACAGGGCGCGATATCGTGTTGGATCTTGCCGTTTTGATGGTGATTGTGTGTGTTCTGGGCTATTCCTTCAATTTGGTCAAAGATTGCTTTACGGAGACGACCTCCGTGGACGTTATTTCGTCCGTTGTCAGAAAAGGCGGTTTGAATGACCAAACGGGGAAAGACCCTTCTTTTCTCGATACGTTGAAAGATCTGCGCCAAAAAGATCCTCAGGTGATTAATGCGGTGGACAATACAGGACGCAATGTGCTGATGTGGACGTGCTATGTGAATTTTAACAATCCCGAATCGACCGCTGTGGAAGATATGAAACGTCTCTACTACTTGCGCGAGTTGCTCGCTCAGCCGGGTATCGATGTGCAAGCGGAAGATAATGATGGGTTTACGGCGATGCATTGGGCGGCATGGAGCGGGATGGACGGTTGCATTTTGGAACTTTTCCGTTGCGGTCTTGATATCAATAAACCCGAGAAAAACGGGTACACGCCTTTGATGCTTGGTGCTCTGCGAGGTAACGACCGTGCCGTGTCTCTGCTGCTTCAATTGGGAGCTGATGCTTCGTTGAAGAATGCCAAGGGAGAAACAGCTCTTGATCTGGCAACGGCGTCGCAAAAATCGTATGCCGCCAGCGAGGGAAGAGGGGCGAGTTTTTACTCTCCCATATATGAGAAAGCGCGTTCAAAATCTCATTCGCGCAGTGTGGAGCTGTTGCAGAATCCGCCCCCTCGTTCGAGTGTGGATGAGCTGGCGGAAAAGCTTGCGCAAAGGGAAAAATCCGCAAAAGCGGAGCGGATGAAACAAGCCGGCAAGCCGAAGTCGGGAAATTGATTTAGATCGGGACGGCATGATACTGGGTATCATGCCGTTTTTCTTGTGAGGAGTCTGTTTGGCTGACCCGCTTTTGTCTTGAAGTTCATGTTGCATTCTGGCTCAATGACGGCATGAGTTTGCCTCATCGTATTTTTTCTTTCATTGGTATTCTTCTGTACGTTGCAAATCCGTTTGCTGTAGCACAGTTCGATTTTGGTATGCCGGACAAGCCGACAGTCGGAATAACGACGGCTTCTTCTTCAGAATCGTACAAGGCGGGTACATCGTTTTTTATTTCCGCAAAAGCAGATATTGAATCGCCTTGGCATGCTTATTTCGAAAATCCGGGTGCTGTTGGAATGCCGATGACGGCAACGCTCCACACGCCTGAGGGCTTTGACATCGTTTCCGAAAGATGGTCGCCGCCCGTGCGCGAAGAAAGCGAGATCGGTGTGGCGTATGTTCGCAAAAAGCCTGTTATTGTCTGGGAAGTGAAAGCTCGCGATCAAGTCCCCGATGAGGCAACGTTTCAAATTTCGTTTTCGTGGCAGTTATGCCGTGACGGTCAGTGTCTAATGCCTGAAGAAAAAAATGTTTCTCTCACCCTGCGACGTGGAGAGGCTGTGCCATCGGTCAAGGACAAAGAGGTGGCTTCTGCCGTTGAGGTGTTGCCTCTTGCAGACAATCCTGCAGCAGAAGAGAAGGGGGATAAAATAACGCTTTCGTTCCGTCTTCCGAAGGATGCCTCCGAAGCAAAGGATGTATACTTTTTCTCGTCAAACAATGTGATTCTTCCTACTGCAGAGCAAATTTTGACGAATTGCGGGGAAGGATCTTATGTCTTGACGATGAAAAAAAACACGGGGAAAGATACGATGTACCCCGTTGAAGAAGAATTGCTCAAAGCGCCCTTGAAAAAATTGGGCGGGTTGCTCGTTGTGAACGGGCGAGGCGTTTCGATCGATGCGCCTGTTGCGTCTGTATCGACTTTGCCACAGCAACAGTCGGGAAATCCCATTGCAACAGAGGAAGATCCTGCATTTTTGTACATTTTGGCGATGCTTTTCTTGGGTGGAATGGTGCTGAATCTGATGCCTTGCGTGTTTCCTGTCATTGGCTTGAAAATTATGGGCTTTGTCCGCTTGGGCGGAGGGGAAAGACGAAAGGTGTTGGAACATTCGGCGGCATTTGCGGCGGGGATCTTGATTTCATTTTGGGTTTTGACGGGGATTTTGGTTTATTTGTCATCGCTGACGCCCGGAGTAACGCATGCTTGGGCAGAATGGATGCAAAATGTATGGGTTGTCTATATTTTGATGCTGGTCATGCTGGTTATGGCTATGAGCATGTGCGGTGTGTTTGAAATAGGTGTCAGCGCGACCGGAGCGGGCGGAAGTTTGCAAAGTAAAAGCGGGCTTGTCGGGTCTTTCTTTTCCGGACTGCTGGCAACGGTGGTCGCAACACCATGCAGCGCACCGTTTTTGGGTTCGGTGATGGTTTTTGCCATGCAGTTGCCGCCTGTAATGCTTTTTGCGGCAATGACGTGTATGGCTCTCGGTCTGGCGTTTCCGTATATCATTTTGGGAATCTTTCCGGGGTTAGTACGCTTTTTGCCCAAGCCGGGAGCGTGGATGGAATCCCTGAAACAGGGCTTGGGTTTCCTTCTTTTTGCGGCGGTTGCGTGGCTGTTATCCGTGTATCTTTCCTTTGTTCCGGAAGAACAAAGTTTTGATATTACATGGATTCTCATGTCTTTGGTTCTTTGTTCGGCGGCTTGTTGGGTGTATGGACGTTGGTGCCCGATTTATCGGACAAAACGGACGCGTTGGGTTGGGCTGTGCGTTGCTCTAGCTATCGCCGCATTGGGTGTCTGGGGGTCTCAACCGTCTTCTTTCGTTGAAGATGAAATCGATTTGACGGCAGAGCCAAGCAATGAATTGACGTGGGAACCGTGGAGCGAAGAGGCGGTGCAGGAAGCCTTGAGTGAGGGACGTCCCGTTTATGTGGATTTTACGGCAAAATGGTGCATGACCTGTCTTTCCAACAAGAAAATTGCCTATACGGATGATGTTAAAGCGTTGTTGACGGAAAAGGATGTATTGCTTTTGCGAGCAGATAAAACGCGTCCCGACCCCGCTATTGATGCCGCCATGCGAAAGCTGAATCGCAGCTCGATTCCGGTGAATGTGCTGTACATGCCCGGCAAAGAACCGATGATTACGGCAGAGTTGCTGACGCCTTCGTATTTGTACGGCTTTTTGAAAGAACGTCTTTCCGAAAAGTAAGACCTCATGGCGTGGAATTATCACAGCTTGATGCGCCAAGTGCGTTATTACCTGATTTCCGAAAAGAGAAAAAAAAGCTTTGCGGGACGGGTCCTTTCCGATCATGTTTTTGATAAGCACCTGTGGACGTGGGAAGAACGTGGCATTGCCGTAGGCGCGGCATGGGGCGCGGCTTGGGCGATCGCGCCTGTTCCGTTGCAAACGCTTTTTGCTGTCGCAAGCTGTGTGTGGAAGAAAGGAAATATTCCAATCGGGGTCTTGATGTGCTGGCTTTCCTTTCCCGGGTACCAAGTGTTTGTGTGGCCGATTCAATGGTGGATCGGTTCAAAGCTCTTGTCGGCATTCGGCGATTCCGGGGCTGATTTGCAAATGATTGTGCAATGTGCCAAAAATATCCCCGTTTCATTGGAACAAGGAAGTTGGACGGTGCTGCTTGAGCCGATGCGTACGGTTCAACTGGGATGGCTGGTGTTCGAATTGCTGTTGGGAATGGCGGTCAGTTGTGTCGCGTTGGGCGTATTCTGCTATGTGCTTGTGCGCTTGTTTTGGTGGGTGGCACGGATAGGAGAGTGCCTGTTTTGTGGCAAGAAGTAAGTTTCCCGGATTGACGTTCGGAAGAAAGAAGCATACAATGCATTTATCTTATTCGCGGAGCGATTATTTGACGCAATGGGGGCAGAAGATACATTGACATGGGGTGCGTTGGCGATTTTTGTCGTACACGCGATGGGCTTTTTGTTGGCTCTTCGGGCAATGACAGGTACCCGCACACCGCAGGGGGCTTTGGCATGGATGTTTGCCTTGGTTGTCGTGCCGTACATCAGTATACCTCTTTATTTTGCGTTGGGGTCTCGTCGCTTTAGCGGATATGTCGAAGCGAGACGCCGTTCATCCCGATGCGATTCGCAATTGGCGGCAGTTACGGCTGACGTGCAAAGAAAGCTTGCCGATGTTTCGTGGCCTTTGCAATCTCCGCGTTATGAAAGATTGAAGGGCTTGCAAAATTTGGTAAAACTGCCCGTTTGCAAGGGGAATGCCGCGCGTCTTTTGGTGGATGGACGGAAAACGTATGAAGAAATGATTGCGGCGGTGCGCACTGCCAAAAAGTACATCCTGTTTGAATTTTATATTATCAAAAATGACTGGGCGGGCAGCATGATTAAAAATCTCCTGATAGAGAGAGCACGTGCCGGTATAGACGTTTACGTCATTTACGATGAAATAGGATCTCACAAACTGCAACCCGGCTTTATTCGCCAAATGAAAAAAGCAGGGGTACGTATCGTCTCTTTTAACGGCAAACGCTTTTTCTTGACCAACATTGTCCGCTTGAATTTCCGCAATCACCGAAAATTGGTTCTGATCGATGGGCAAGAAGCCTTTGTGGGTGGCTTGAATATCGGGGTGGATTATTTGGGGCAGGGACGCATGGGGTATTGGCGTGATACGTTCTTGCGCTTGCGCGGCCCCGCCGTTCTCGAAGCCCAGCTTTCATTTGCGGAAGATTGGCATTGGGCAACATACGGCGAGTTGCCCCCACTTAATTGGGAAACGCCCAAAGCTCAACCGGAAAATGTGCCAATGATGCTGGTACCCTCCGGACCTGTTGATGCGGTTAACGCTTGGCAGTCTGCCATTGTGCTGTTGGCAGAATTGTCCCGCAAACGCTTGTGGTTAACAACTCCGTACTTTGTGCCGAGTGAAACAGTGATCGCCGCCTTGCAGATGGCTGCTCTGCGGGGGGTAGAGGTGCGTATCTTGGTGCCGCGTAAATGTGACCATCGTTTGGTTCAGCTCTCTTCCCTCACCTATCTGCCGGAGCTGTTGCCTTACGGAATCAAAGTTTATTCTTACGACAAGGGATTTTTGCATGAAAAGGCGGCTTTGGCTGATGACGATTTGTGTATGATCGGGACGGCGAATCTGGACAACCGCTCGTTGAGCCTCAATTTTGAATTGACGGCTCTCATGTGCGATCGCGCTATGGCGAAAAATGTGGGTGACATGTTGGCGCAGGATTTTTCCCATTCAACGCTTTTTCTCGCCTCCGACTGGGAAAAACACGGCTTGCTTTTCAAAATTGCTTCCAGCTTTGCCCGCTTGATGGCTCCGATCCAATAGGGCTTGAACGTTGTCATTACGGCATGAAACGCCGTTGCAGATAAAGCAATACCGCTTTGGCATCACGCTCTCCCGTAATTCCCGGGGGGAGCATTACGCTGTTCCATTCTCGGTCTTGAACAGTGATGACACCGCTTTTGCCGTTCAGAATAATACAGTACAATTCTTCAGGGGTATCCCTGTACTTTGCAATATCCGTCAACGGAGGATAATTAATGCCATCCCCCAATCCGTTTCTTCCGTGGCATGCCGCGCATTTGGCATAAAAAAGCGATTCGCCACGAGAAATCATATCGTCATGGTTCTCCCCTGCCGAATTCGGCGGGCGATGGCTCAGCAAAAAATCGGCTAGGGCGCGTGCCGAGGCAGTTGGGATAAACTCTTCATCGGCAGAAATTTTAACGGGTAACGCCCAAGGAGAAAATTCACCGGGTTGCCCGGTTTGACGAACGAATAGTGACGGCGTAGGCGGACACGCGGCGTATGGTGTGAGTTCCGGCGCGTAAAAGTGAAGATAAAGTCGTTCTCGTGTCAACGGAGAGGTAGGGGCAATCCGCCTGAATGACGAAGCCGCGTTTTGCGCAGAGCCGTGGCACAGATAACAGCCGTATGCCTGAAAAACGCGCTCGCCTCGTGACAATGAGCTACGCATATTCAGACCGGAGAAAACGAGAATCCCCCCCATGATGATTCCTGCCACAACGTATGCTCCCCATAGGTACGGAGGTCTCAACATCTGTACGGCGAAAAGGGCACACAGTACAAGCAGCCATACAAACTGCGGGAATCCGTCCTCTTGTGCCGTGAGGATACAAGCAGCGTATCCAACAACGCAGATGTTTTGAAAAATGCTTTCGGTGCGCCGAGGTGACTTGGCACGAGCCAGCAACAGAGGGATTAGCCCCCCTGTAAAAAAGGTTAGGACGGCGGTGCTGAAAGCCCGCGGAAACCACTCCGATTCGGAAAGACAAAATACGGAAACAACGGCAACAGCAACGGAAGCACCCGCCCAAATGCAGGGGGTGAGAGGAAACGCGCTTTTACCGTGACGGAGAGAGGTATGTGATGTCGCGGCAGATGCTTGATCAGTCTCCATCGGGATCGATGACTCGCGTGACGGCGGCGCCGAGATCCTGCAATTTTTCTTCAATGCGTTCGTAGCCTCGGTCTATATGGTAAAGACGATGGATTTCTGTGGTGCCTTCTGCTGCCAGCGCAGCCAAGACGAGAGCTGCCGAAGCCCGGAGATCCGAGGCCATGACCGGTGCCCCCGAAAGTTTTTTGACGCCGGTAATGACGGCTGCTCCGTTGTCCACCTTGATGTTCGCACCCATGCGTTTCAGCTCGGAACAATGCATAAAACGCTGGGGGAAAATGGTGTCTTTCACTACGCTGATCCCGGGTGTAACGGAAAAGAGCGCACTCATTTGTGCTTGCATATCTGTCGGGAAACCGGGGTACGGCGCGGTAACGATCTTGCCACTTTGGGGAGATTTTGACGGAAGGATGGTGACAACGTCTCCCTGTTCGTTGAATTCGAGATGATGCCCGCATTCCGTCAGCAGGGCGACAACACTTTCAAGATGTTCTCGGCAAATGCATCGTAACGTGACACCGTCACCCATCATGGCGGCTGCCACCATGAATGTCCCGGCTTCAATGCGATCCGGAATCACGGTGTGATCGCAACCTGACAACTTTTCTACGCCCGTAACAGTAATGCGACGCGAGCCGGCTCCTTCGATTTGTGCCCCCATCTTATTGAGAAAGTTTGCCAAATCAACAACTTCGGGTTCTCTTGCAGCCGATTCGATGACTGTAACCCCCTTTGCCAAAACGGCAGCCATCATCAGATTATCTGTACCCAGCACGGTCGGACCGTTTTCTCCCCGCATGTCAACCGTCGTGCCGACAAGACCATCCGGGGCTTCAAGGTACAAATTTCCACCGGAACTTTGTACATGTGCGCCAAGTGCTTGCATGGCGCGTATATGCAAATCTACAGGACGATCGCCAATGACGCATCCGCCGGGCAGGGGCAGAGTGCAACTGTGTGTACGCGCGAGTAACGGTCCCATCAGGCAGATGGATGCGCGCATTTTTCTCACTTGCTCATAGGACGCCGAAGAGCTGATCCCGTCTACGGAATTCATGTTGACCGTGCCGCTGGAACGCTCGACAGAAACGCCCAGCTTACTGAGTATTTGCAACATGTAATTTGTATCCGAAACATCAGGTACATGGCGGATTTTAACGGGATCGGCCGTAAGCAAAGAAGCCGCCAATATGGGGAGAGATGCATTTTTGGAACCGCTGATTTTGACGGATCCGCGCAGGCGGCATCCTCCGTGAACGATAAGTTTTTCCATGAGCGCGAGAAGAAGCGGCTTTATAGTAGAGAAAAAAACTGTTCGGAGCAAGGCAAATGTGAAAAAAGAACAAGATTGTAAAGCTACACCAAAGCGAATCCTGCATCCCCATCACACCCTTTCGAACAATAAAAATATACCCGCCCTACCTCTCGCTGAAACAGCTTTCTACAGCATTCCGAATGCTGTAGCGATCGTAACCGCAATTTTAATCTGATACGTTCTTGTTTTAGATATTGTATCTCTTTTCCGTTATAAATCTTGCCGGGATGTTTATAAACCGTTATGAAAAACCAACAATACTACGTTGCTCTGCCGGATCAAACACAGGAAAGTCCCTACTGCAAAGAGGCTCTATTTGCCCGATACCGGGCGGGGGAACATTCTGGAAGATTCGATGATTTGGGATGAGGAGATTCGCGACTGGGTCAATATCCGGCAATGGGTTTTGACAATACCGCCCCCTCTGCCTCCTCCCCTGCAGACTTCCCCTGTGGGGAAAAGAAACACACACAATATACCTGTTTCTCATCATCGGTTTGCTTCTGGCAGGCGGGGTAACATATGGGAGAGAAGAACAATCCCGTATCGAAGTAAACTCTGTAGATGAGGACGGAATCACGCCTCTCATGAGAGTTGCAGAGGCAAACGATAAAAAAGAGTCCAGAAGTATATCAAAGCGGGATCCGACGTCAATGCAAAGAACGTGCACGGAATGACGGACCCTCATGTTTGCCGCCAAGATGGGATCGGACTGTGTCAAAGCATTGCTGGATGCCGGAGCTGATGTCAATGCGAAGGATAAGGTCGGATGGACGGCTCTCGATATCGCTGCCTTTTTGGGACATACAGACATCGTCAATTTCCTGCAGGAAACCGAAGGCAAGGGCAAACGCCAAAAGAAAGATGAAATTGACCCCTTTGGTTATGATGGGGAAGAGGAGACGCCCAAGCCGCGCCCCAAGAAACAACCGTTCAAGCCGTTGGAAATACGAGATTTCAAAAATGCGAAAAAAGATATTCGGGAAGCAATGCAAAAGGCAGAAGGGTCGAAGAGGAGTTTGCTTGACGAGACTGCGGACATCGCGGATGCCTTTATCAACATCGAGAATGACATTGCCTTGATTCGCAAGCAAAACGCCGCAGACAAAAAGCAACTTGAGGGTCTCGGTTCGTGGGTGACAAAATCTTCCAAATCTGCCGGGGCGCGGCGCAAGATCCAAGAGTTGGAGCTCGGCATAGAACGGCGCAACGCACACATGCAGAAAAAAGCGGAAGAATTGGTCAACCGCGCGCAAAAGTCAGAAGCCAAACTGCAAAAAGTCGGGCAAAAAGAATACGCCGACTTTTTGCGCAAAGCCATCCGCACCTTGCGCCGAGATGCCGATAAGCTCTGATAAACGCACGGAAAATCATGATGAAAACCCAACAATAATAGGTGTCTTAAAGCATTATTATTTGTTCGTTCCGAGCGGGGGGATGAGTTCTGGTTGTGTTGAGAGGATGCTGAAAAACTGTTAGTTGTTAGGTTTGAAGAAGTGTGGGTAAAGGGGTATAAGAGACGGGAAATGTCTCTATCATCACCCAAAGCTCTGCAGACAATGTACCGCGTTCAGTTTTTGCCGGTCTTTTTGTTGATTTGTTTCAATTTGCGGATGTCGTTTGCGGCGGCAGATCCTTTGTTGATGTATTTGGAGCGTGATTTGAAGTTGAATTTGGCAGACAGCGGGCTGTTTGCCGTGTTGCCTGTGATGGTGTTGGGGGTGTCATCGACGTGGGCGGCAAGGCTGATTGGGATTATGCGTCCGCGTTTGGTGGTGTTGATTTTTCTGTCTGTGGCGATAGTGGGTGTGATTTGGCGCAGTTACGGGGGGATGATAGGCTTGTTCGGGGGGATGGTATTGATTGGTGTGGGGCTGGGTATTGTGGGATCGGTGATTTTGGGAATTTTGAAGGAGGTGTTTCCTACACGGTCGGGAGAGATTATGAGTGGGTATACGGCTTTTGTGTGTTTGGGGACGGCGGTGGGGTCCGGGGCGTCGTTACCGTTGGCATCGGCGTTGGGCGGCTGGCAGGCAGGGCTGGCTTTTTGGGGAATTCCGCTGTTGCTGGCTGTGATTTTGTGGGCAGGACTGATGAAGAAGCTGAAAAACGCGGGTGGGATGACGCATCGTCCCGTTCATGCGCGGATTCGCCCTCTGTTGCGACAGAAAAAGGCGTGGAGTGTGGCTGTGTTTTATCTTTTTCGTGTGGCAGGAGGGTATTTGCTGACGATATGGCTGGCATCGCTGATGAGGAAACGCGGGATGGAAGCCGATGAATCGGGTTTGGTGTTGGCGTGGGCAACGGTGTGCCAGATCCCCGCATCGCTTTTGTTTGGACAGATTGTGCGCTTGCTTGGGAGCGAGGCACGTTTGTTGATGGTTGCCATGCCTCTTTCTATTGCTTCATGTTGGGGGTTGCTGTTTGGCTCGATGGAGATATGGACTGTATTTTCCGCTTTGTTCGGGCTGTGCATCGGGGCGATCTTTACGCTGGGTATGGGGTTGATGGTGGAACGGGCAGAAGATGAAGCAACGGTTGTTGCCTTGTCAGGGATGTCGCAGGGATTGGGTTTTATGGCGGGCGGTCTGTTGGCGTGGGCGGGTAATTTATGGATGAGCAGTCCGCATGCGGATTTTTACGTTGCTGGCCTGTATACGCTCTACGCTATAGGCGGTTTGATTGCCGGTTTGCGGGCGGTGGCACCCGGTATGGTGCGCGGTTGTGGTGTAAAACCGGTTGCTGAAACGGATAAAGACGGTACGGGGGCGGGCGGATAAGGCTTTTCATTGCATGCTTTGTGTTTTGTGATTCCGAGATGAACCTGTTGAGAGCGCTTACCGTTTTCCGTTCTGTTCGGATTCAGACAATGGGATACGGTTCAGTCTCTTGACCCATTTTTCGCGCAAGATGGTACTGAGGCGCAAGATTTCATTTCGCTTGTAGAAGCATCTGTTTCGCGGTCCTTTCGGTGTCATGACTCTGACATTAAAAACGTGAAGCGTACCTTTTCGCGCATAACGGTACAACGCGCTTCGCGCCATGCCCAGCAATTTTGCCGCTTCATCGGAAGCGAGCATTTTGCACGGCGGTCTGCGGAGTAGCGGGTGCAATTCATTTGCCAGTTTTTCTACTTGTCCGGCTTTCCAGTAAATGGCGGGCGGTCCGTCGGAGCGTTTGACGAGATGGTAGAGAATTTTTCTCCGATGAAGCCGTTGCCGCGCCGCCGTGGGACTGCACTTCAGCAACCGTGCGGCTTCGCGCGTGGTAATGCCCCATGCGGGAGCGTTGGCGTATGCCACCCCTGTTTTTCTTTTCATCCCCGGGCGACTGCGGAGTATTTCTTGGGGATAGATGACACCCGGATGTGCGATTAGGCGAATCCCGCCCACACCGATCAATGTCCGTTTGAGTGTGTTCATGAATATATTTGGTCCTTTTGATTATGTAAATATCATCGCGATGATTACTTGGTGTATATTTTTTTGATAATGGACACCTTACGCGATGAGGAATTACATAATGATCAATGCGTTAGGGTGTATCAATATGAAATTTCAAATGTCAGTAGAGTGCGTTCTTAATCAGGCGTTGGCAAGAAAACAACTGCCCGCTGCGTATTACCTCAAAACGGGAATGTCTGGATTGCGTCTTGACGCAATCCAAAAGAATTCCTATATATATACCCCAATAAGATGAAAATACGTTTGCTCCTCATGATTCGTGCGGCGGCTGTTCTGAGCTTGGTATTTCTAACCTATGCTTTGGGTGTTGCACCGATGGCGGATGTTTCGAACTCGACAAGATTGACAGAGGAAGAGAAAGCCGTCGGATTGCGACAAGATCCGGAATTAACAGTCGGGAAGCTGGAAAACGGAATAACCTATATGATTCGTCCCACGGCTGAGCCGAAAGGACGAATGAGCGTCCGTTTGTATGTTGACGCCGGGTCTCTTAACGAAGATGAAAAAAACACGGGGATTTCCCACTTCATCGAACACCTTGTCTTCAACGGAAGCCGTACCTTTAAGCGAGGGGAGCTGATTCCCGCCATGCAACGGCTGGGCTTGGGCTTCGGAGGCGATGCCAACGCGTACACGTCCTTTGAACAAACGGTCTACATGCTTGATTTGCCCAATTTGAATGAAGAAACGGTGGATTTTGCTATGAAGATCATACGCGATTTCGGCGATGGAGCTACGATGGACGCGGAGGCCATCGAAAAAGAACGCGGCATTGTAGTGAGCGAGCTGAAAACGAGGGATTCTCTGGCGTATCGCGCCATGGTCGGTATGATCGATTTTCAGTTGCCCGGAACTCGGGTGGCTCAATTCCTGCCCATCGGCAAAGAAGAGGTCATTATGGCGTACACCAAGAAACAGGTGGATGAGTATTACGGTTCGCATTATGTGTCCGAAAATATGACCCTGATCATGGTGGGGGATATTACGCCGGAGCAAGGGAAACAATGGGCTGAGAAGTATTTTGGCTCTATGCCGCGCAAGGCGAAACCCGCTCCGCGCGAAATTGGCAAGCTTGATTTGCCGAAGGAAATGCGAGTCCGCCTTTTCCCCAATCCGGAAGCGGGGGCTGTTTCACTTTCCGTGTCGAAAGTGACGCCTGCCCGCAATGAGAAAGATACGGAAGAAAATCGTTTGAAAGAAATGCCTTTTTCCTTGGCGCAAATGATGCTGGATCTCCGCTTTGCCAAAATGGTGCAACAAGGGGATGCTCCGTTCCTTGCGGCATCGGTGAATAAATCGGCTCTTTTCAAAACAGCCGAGATTTCCGACTTGAGCATTCGGTGTAATCCTTCGCAGTGGCGGGATGCTCTGATGACAGCCGAACGCGAAGTACGCGGTGCTTGCGTCAATGGGTTCAGCGATACGGAGTTCAAGGAAGCTTGCCGAATTCTGGAAAACTCGTTGATCAATATGTCGAATGCGTGGAAAACGGTACCCGCCGAATCGATCGCAAAGATGTTGATTGAAGCGATCAGCGAAGAAACGGTGTTTACCGCGCCTGATGAAGAAATACGCCTTTTCCGCAAGGCCTTGGAAACGATGACGCCCGAAACTTGCCGCAAGGCATTGTGTAACGTATGGGGTGTTGCCGATTCGCAAGAGGGGAAGACGCAGACGCTCCCGCCCGCTCTTGCCGCTACGGGCAATTTGCCTGCAGATATGACGGAGGAACGGTTGGCTGCCGCTTACCGCGAGGCTTTGCAACAAACGCCCGCCATGCCGACAATTGTGGAAGAAAAACCGTTTGCTTACGAACAGCTTGGCACACCCGGGAAAACTGTACGGGTGACGGAATTGAGCGATCTTGGTGTGAAACAGATTACTTTGAACAACGGTGTGCGAGTTAATTTGAAGCAAACATCGTTTTCTCAAGGCGAAATTGGGGTGATGATCGCCGTGGACGGCGGAAAGATGAGCATGCCTCAAGGGAAGCCTGCTTTGCAATCCTTGGCCGGGGCGGTGATGAACAGAGGGGGGCTTGAGGCTCACAGTGAAATTGAATTGCAACGCCTTTTTGCCGGTAAAACGGTTGGTTCTCAGTTCTCTGTTGATGATGAAAGGTTTTTGCTGCGAGGGGATACGACGCCCCGAGACTTGGAGGCGGCACTGAAACTGTGGATCGCCCGCATTATGCATCCCGGGTATCGCCCCGAAGGCGAAATCCAATTTCGCCGCATGTTGCCGGCAATGTATGCGCGCCTCAAGCACGAGCCATCCGGAGTGTTCGCTTCAAATCTTCTTGACATTTTGACAGGTCATGACGAGCGATTTGTTTATCCCGAACAGAGCGAAGCGGAAAAACGGACGGCGACAGAGGTGCAAGAGTGGCTTTCTCCGTGGCTGAAAGAAGGTGCCATGGAAGTGACCATCGTGGGCGATTTTGATCCGAATACGATAGGCGGATTGCTCGAAGCGACCTTGGGGACGTTGCCTCAACGTGCAGCGCAAAATGTCCAAGTGAAGGATGAAGCGCGAGTCGTGCAGACAAAAGGTTGGCAGGAAGTGCGCACGCTTACATGCGAATCGTCTGTCGATAAGACGATTGTGGCACAAACACGCCCCTGTGGAAACGGGCGCGACAAAATACGCAATCGTCGCTTGATGTTGCTTGCAAAAATATACAAGGAACGTGCCTTTGATGCAATCCGTGCGGAATTGGGAGAATCATACGGTCCGTCCGTCAGCCTCCAAACGAATGATTCGTACAAAGATTTTGCGCTGATGACGATAGCCAGTTCGGGCGTATTGCGTAATCGCTACAAGGTTAATGCTGCCATGAATATCATTGCAACGCGGTTGTCCCGGGGAACAATTACGCAGGACGAGCTGGATCGCGTTTTGAAGCCTCAGTTGGCAAGTGTGGGAAAGATGAAGCGGAACAATGACTACTGGATCAATTCGCTGATGAAATCTCAGGCAGACCCGAACGAGCTGGAGATGATCCGCAATATCGAAGCCGATTTGGCATCGGTGACACTCGACGAAATCAATGCCTTGGCGCGATCCGTGTTCGGCAATGACAATGCCGCCGTGTTTTACGTCTTGCCGGATTCAGTCCCGGGACATGAGATCAAGGGGGAAGACGGAAAGCCGCTGAATGATCCTGCTTCTTCTGCGGAAGAAGGATTCTCCGTCCATGCGAAAGTGGGGGAGTAATCAACCCCGAGTATGCGGTTTTGATCAGTGCCGAAACGGCGCACAAAAAAGCATGGCTCGGGGTCGCAAAGAAGTTGGCAGCTCGCTATAACGGCACCGTTCTGGTGTCACCCGGCAAGCTTGTCGACAGTGAAGAGCTTCTCATAAAAAAAGCTCCCCGGTATCTTGCCGTGGTTGGCGAAGCGGCAGAAATCGACCGAGTATTGGTCAATTTCTTGCATCGGGTTACCCGCCGTTTTGATGACGATCCCTACGGTGACTGCATCTGGGGAATCATCACGGGGCGAAATCCTGCCGCCGCATGGAAGCAAGCGAAGGAATGTCCTCCTCTGATCGTGAAGCGGGCAGGGGGAACGACCAACGTCGCGCCGGATCGGTTCAAAAAATGCGTGTGCATTACAGACTGGGCACCGTTTCATGTGAAAGAAACGGTGAAAGGCAGCGAACCGATCGATGTTAAATACGATCAGGTTGCCAATAACGAGGCGGCAAAGCTTTATGTGAAAGACGGCACGGTGCGAAAGTTTGCGAAGATGCTGGAAAAGGATCGTTTGCAATTGCTGGTCACTTCATCTCATGCGACAACGTACAATTTGGAAATGCCGTTTGAAAAAGGGCTAATTATATCAGGGAACGGGCGTTTTCATGTGTTGACCATTGCGGATAAACCGGAATATGTGAGTGCGCTGATTCGGGAAGAACGAGAGGGCGAAAAACCGATTCTGGATTTGATTGCCGGGAAAAAATACCCCATCATTCGCCCCGACGGAGAAACACGCATTTGGCTTGCCGCCGGGAATTGCTTGTTTGGCGATGCGCATAATTCTGTCAATTCAATGGCAGTAACGGCGTTGAGCGAATACGGTTGCCGCCAGTTGGCCGGGTATACTGTGCCCTCGTGGTATGGAGCGGCAGGCTGGGGTGCTATGCAGATGCTGATGGGCAACCACGATGCTTCCGATTTTGCCGAAGCTTGTTATTTCAACAACCAGTTCATCTTGGAACGCACGTTGCGTGAATATCCACGCTTGATGAATGTTTGTTTCGATGAACCTGAAATGGGCAGGAATCCAAGCAACGACCAACGCTTCTTGCAGAGCGTGTATCGAGCCGGTTATCCGATGAACAAAGATGTGATCGGGCTGGTTCATGACCGCGATGTGTTTGCTTTTTACGGCGATCCGAAGTGGTCCGCACGGATCAGCGAACAATATGCACCCTCGCCGTGGCATATTGAGTTTGATGGCAATCGCGCCACCGTGACCGCGAATACCGATGCTTCGGGGCGCGTGGCATATTTCTTCCCCAAACGTCTGAAGAAGGTTGCCGAAAATGCCGTCTTGAAGACGCCCGAGAAATCGGAAGGCATCTTGATGAAGGACGTGGGCGTGATGACAAATGATTTCTTCCTTGTGCGCGAATTGAAGCTCAAGAAAGGGGAAAGCGCGGTGATTGAGCCAATCGGGCAATAGCACCTTCTTCCCATGCATAAAAAAGGCGGAACGTTGTTCCGCCTTTTTTATGGTTCCGAGATAACGTATTCCAAGCCCAGCAGACAAATATCATCTGCCAAGTCCCGACAGCCGGTGAATTTGCCCGTGTATCGGAAGAGAGACATAACCATCTCTTTCACCGATTTTGGGCGTTTTCCCTCCAAAAAGGAGCAAACGCGGGAAACGCCCAGTTCTTCACCTTCATCGTTGGCTGCTTCGGTGAGACCGTCTGTATAGAGTAAAACTTTCCCTCCCGAAGACAATGCAAACTCGATATCTGCATAGGCTGCGTTTTCCAAAAGACCAAGTGCAGTCGAACGGGGGAACGTCGGGCGTTCCGCTTTCCCGTCCGGATGTAGAATGATCGGGAGAGGATGTCCGGCATTGGACATAGTAAGCACCCCGGATTTGAGATCCAGATAGATGTAGAGAGCCGAAGCAAACATGGTGACATTGGCTCGTAAAAGAATGCGCGTCAGTTGTCGGTTGAGAGAGGAAAGGAAAAGCGAGGGCGCGTTTGCCTGTACAGAAAGTTGCTCCATCAAGCCTCTGAGCATCGAGGCGATCAGCGCGGCGCGGACACCGTGTCCCATGACGTCGCATATAAGAACACCGATCCCCGAATCGCCAACGCGAAAGACTTCGAAACAGTCGCCCGCCACGCCTTCCGATGGGGTGAATATGTGGTGAAAGTTCGCCGTGTGCGTTGCACCGTTAGCATCTGTCCATGAGCGGGATGGAATGGAATAAGGCAATAGGGAAAGCTGGATTTCGCGGGCAAGATCAATCTCTTTTTCCAAGGCTTGGTTGCGTTTGTCCAGAATATCTGCTGCCTTGCGGACTTTCATTTCGGCCTCAATCAGCGGGGTGACGTCAGAGGAAATGCCCACCGTGCCTTTCAGCAACCCCGCGCCGTCATACCATGGGAATTTGGTAATTTGTGTCCATGTGTCGGGACGGTCTTTCCATGTTTCGTGGTGAATGCGAGAGGTGAGGGTTTTGCCCGTTTTCATGATGTCGATTTCTTCCGCTCGCGAAAGATCGCTCATGTTCTCGTCGAAAAAGTGGGCGTCCGTCTTGCCGATTAAGTCTGCAGGTGTGGCAACGCCCAGTTTTTTTGCCGTGGCGGTATTCGCCAAAACGAAACGCGATTCTCTGTTTTTAAAATAGATGTTGTTTGGGATGTGTTCAATCAGTGTGCGAAAGAGCTCTTTTTCTCCCTGAGCTTTTAAATCAGCCGTTTTGCGGCGCGTAATGTCTACCCAGACGCCAACGAGCATGGTTGGTTTGAAGTTTTCGTCATATTTGAGCAAGCCATTGACGCGAATCCACTTCCATGCTTTGGATCTCTGGTTGAGCAGGCGGATTTCCAAGCGCATGGGTATTTGTGTATGCCCTTCTAGGTAGCTTTGTACTCCGTGCTTGAAGAAAGAGAGATCTTCTTCGTGTATAGTTTGTTCGGGTTGCGTAAAAATGTTGGGTGCCAGTTTATTTTTCGGTAAGCCCATCATTTGCAGACATCTTTCCGTATAATGGATATTGCCTGTGGCTATTTCCCAACAATAAACCCCCTCTTCAGCCGCTTGGAGCGCTAAACGAACCGTGTCCCAATGAAACACGTCCGGTGCGGTCTTCCTGTAAGCTTCGGAGTCCATGATCGCTTTTTATTGAAGCCGTTTTCCGATGCTTTTTCAAGCCGTAAATGCAGATTTTGCCGTTTGGACCTCATATTTTTTGTTTCGGCAGGGGATTGCGACTGTGGCTGAGGGCTTGAAGCCAAGGCCCGAGCGTGATACCATACGCGCGATGCAGAAAATCGTCCATACCTGCCAAAAGTGCGGTGCGTGTTGCCGCTGGGCGGGGGATGTGTGTTTGACGGAAAACGAAGTGGGGATCATTGCGGCGTATCTTGGTATGGAAGAAGTGGAGTTTATTGAGAAATATTGCCGATTGAGAGCCAACAGGCAAGGTTTATCATTATGCGAACATGAAGACGGTTCGTGCATTATGTTGCAGGATGATAATTTGTGCCGCATTCAAGCCGTCAAACCGTGGCAGTGCGCGACTTTCCCGCAGGAATGGCGTTTCCCTGATTGGGAAAAAGTATGCCCCGGATCTGGCAGAAAGGAGGGGGCGTGAATATACGGCATATCATGCCTGTGATTCGCCGCCGCCTTTTGGCGGTGCAATCGTTGGCAGTGCGGTTGTTTGGCTCGCAATCTGCCCGCCGTGAGCGGAGAGAGCATTCCCGCCATGCACAGGCTTCCACACTGGTTAATTTGTTTGCGTCGATTATTACTCGGCGTGGATCGGTTGACGAAAAAGAAGTTGATGTTGCTTTTGACTTGTTACGGTACAGTTTTCCGAATGTGGAACACAGTTGGTTGGCGTCGCGCTTCGACCGCGCCCTCCAAGCGCATTACCGTTTGGCTGATACGCTGGCAGTGGCGGCATCCGGACGAACCGAAGGCGAGAGGTTTTCCGTGGCATTGCAGACTTTGGCACTTTTGCATCAAACGGGGACATGGTTTTTTGAACCCGGATTGTTTGAAGAGGTGACGTTGGGCTTGTTGCTTCCCGGTGCTGGGGTGACGCTTCGTCGATTGATCGAAACTCCGGAAATGGCGGCAGACCCCCCAGTGGAAAGCGTCAGTTTTTCATCTGTGCGCGGAGAAGCTGATGTGGATCTCGAAGAGAGCGCTCAGCGGGTGCGCTTTCGTGTGTTGCGTTGCGAAAAACAGGTGCTTGTTCTCAATGATGACGATGAACCGATCGAGGTGCGCGGGCGTCGCTTGGGCAAGGGAGATATCATTCCGCTGGCAACGGGGCAGACGGTGTCATCTGTGGCGGGAACAATAGGTTTTGAGCTGATCGATTTTTATCTGCGTGTAAAAAAATCAGGGGTGAAAGTGTTGTTGTATTTGCATCCCGAACACGGAGCTTTGCAAATATCGCGCATGCGCCTTCCCGGCAGCCAGTTGAAAATAAAGCTTGGGCTGGCATGCGAGCTGGAAGTCTTGAGGCATGATACGGAATGCATGGCTGACGGACAGAAGCTGATCCAAGGCAGGGTGTACAAGTTTGCGCTGTTCGACTCTTTTTCTTTGCAGGATGAAGGACCGTTTTTGATTGCAGATATTAGGCATGCCATCGGAGACGGTGGACACAGTTTTGCGCTTGATCCCGGTATGCGAAAGATTCGCGTTACGAACTTGCCGGACAAAGCCCGTCCTCGAGATTTGCTGCTGGCAGCAGGGAAAGCACCGGGCTGTGTTTTCGAGGTCCAGTTTACACGGGGTGAACGCACGGGGCTGTTGCGTGTCCTTGAGGGAAGCGAAACGCTGACCGTGCGTGGCGAACCCGTAAAAGAAAAAGTGCGCCTGAGGGAGGGAGATTTGATCCGTTTGAGCGAGCATCAGGCGTTGCGATGTCGCTTTTCTGCAGGTGTGCTTGATGAAGAATCAGGCTCTGTTGTCAGCCTGCGCGTCGAGGGTCTTTCCAAAAGTTTCCTTCGTTCGGGGAGCGTGTTGGACAATATCGACTTTACAGCGGGACGTGGTGAAATGACATGCATTTTGGGACCGAGCGGCTCAGGCAAAAGCACATTGTTGGCACTGTTGGCCGGTCATTTGCAACCGACGCGAGGGCGCGTCCGTTACAATGGATTGCAACTTTCGCGACACAATGAGGAATTGCGGCGACACATTGCCTACATCCCGCGAGAGGATATATTGGACGAGGCGATGACGGTTGCGGAACACATCCATCAGGCATCGATTGTGAGGCGTCCCGGGCTGGGGCGGGCAGATCGTCGCCGTCGCGTTCAGGCTATTTTGAATTATATTGGACTGGGACATTTGGCTTCGCGGCACGTTGGACGGGCGGGAGAACGCATTATTTCTGACGGCGAGCGAACGCGCCTCAACCTTGGTTTGGATTTGACGGGTACGGCAGACGTTTTTTTGGTGGATGAGCCGATCAGTGGGCTTTCGTCCGGCGATGCAGAACGCGTGATCGATACGTTGGAAAACATGATGCAGGACAAGGTGGTGATTGTTACAATGCATCGTCCCAGTGCTGCTTTGTTAAAACGCTTCAGCAAAATTATCGTGCTGGATCATTCCGGATGTATGGCATATTGGGGGTCGCCATCGGATATGATGGCGTATTTCGAACACGCAGCGCGTGATTTGAAACTGACTGTTTCGGAAAATTCTCGTCATGCGGGTGGAGCAGACTACGTGTTTGAAGTGCTGGAAGCCCCGTTGCAGTGGCATGACTTGCGCCGTCGGCAAAATCCCCGTTTTTGGCAAGAGCGTTACGAATCGTTCCTCTACCATCGTCAAACGGAAAAGACGATGGGCGGGGAATCCTCTCCGACTATGATGTCGATGGAAATGATGCCCGTTGCGGAAGTGTCTCCGTATTCGCCGCGTGAATTGTGGAGGTTGTTTGCTCTGTGGGTGGTGCGTACATTCCTCGGGCGAGTACGCAGTCGTATGGGGCTTTACACCATGTTGCTGGAAGGACCGGTGCTGGCATTCCTTATTTCGGGGACGTTGAGGGCGGCATCCGATGCTCCGTATACATTTTACAAAGCTCTGCATATCAATGAGTATATGTTTCTTTCCGTTGTGTTGGCGATGTTCTTCGGCTTGACCGATTCTGCCAGCGAAATCCTAAAAGACCGCCCCTTGTTGAAGCGAGAAAGCAACTACAAACCGTTTGTCACCGGGTATGTGCTGGCAAAGGCATTTGTACTGACTGGGATAGCCACGTTGCAATGTGCGCTGTACCTGTTGGTGGGCAATGCCGTCTTGGAAATTCATTACATGTTTTGGAATTACCTGCTGGTGATGGCGTTGACAGCGTTTGTGGGGATTTCTCTGTCGCTGATGGTTTCTTCGATAGTTCGTACGGAGCGAGTGGCGTTAAATATTGTACCATTGTTGCTCGTGCCTCAAATTTTGCTGGCGGGTGCGTTGATTCGTTTTGAGGAAATGAATGACCCGATCCCTCAACCCATAGCCCGTATCGTTCCCGATTGGATTGAAAACGGGCTTTCCCGACTTCGCCATCAGGTGCCTTATCAGGACGAAAAAACGCATGATATCAAGAGTAAAGCCGTTCCTGCAATTGCCGAGTTTTGCCCGCTGAGGTATTCGTTTGAAATGATGTTTGTCGAACAGACCTCAGGAAACCTGTGGGAGATTGAAGCTCAGCGAATCGATAATCGCCGCGAAGAATTGAAGGATCACGGCACAGCGGAACAATTACGTTTTATTCAAGATTGCGTTTTGGCTTTGAACGGTAGTGCTGCCGATGCCAATGAGGCTCGCCGTCGCTTGCGTTCTGTCCGCAGAGCCGCTTTGGAGGAAGACCCCGTTCGACTGTCTCATGCTATGAATCAGATTGATGCCGACGATAGGAAGAAATTGCCTTCGATGGAGTTTATTTTTACCAATAAAAAGTTGACAGCCGTGCGGGAAGGAATCAAAAGTGCGCGAAAAGACGACCGCTTGACCGAAAGTCGAGGTTTCTTTTTGGCTCCGCGACAGCCCAAGCCGTTTTCGGAGCAAGATCACCGCACAGATGAAGGTTCTGTTGCCACAACGTGGCGCAACGGGATTTATCTGTGTCTGATGGGAATAGTTCCGTTGCTTATTGCCGGGAAGCGCGTTTCTTACATCGTGAGAGGGGATAAGAGGAGCGAATAATGCAAAATTTGTGTCCTAATGAAATGATGTCGCAAGATTTAGATAGACAAGACGGGCAATTGGCGTAATGATATCTGAGGCAAATTATCGTTTGTTTCATATAATTTCGGCATGAAAACACATCTTTTCCCTGCGCTGAGAAAATGGTCTGCTTCGTTGGCTGTCGCTATGTCAGCCGTTTCGTGTACGTGTACGGCGCAATCGTATACGGATTCATTCAGCGACGGCGGAGCGCATTTTTACAACCAAGTTGGGCGGCAGTTTTCCCTTTTGATACAAAACGCGCATTTTTCGCACAAGCCGTTCACCAAAGAAGAATCGGATCGCTTTCTCGACAGCTATCTGAAAGAAGTGGACCCTGCTCATTTGTATCTGACGCAAAAGGATGTGAATGAATTGCGGAACGCATACGGACCGTTGATAGGGGAAGCCCTCTTGACCGGGAGGACGACGACGCTGGCTCAAAAATTGTACGATTATTTCAGTCAAAAAGCCTTGGCTCGCATTGCACGGGCAGAAAAGGTCATCGCCGCATATCAAGAAACAGACGATTTGGGGAAGGTGAAAGAGGCTAAAACAAAGACGCTTGATTTTGATTCGGATGAGACGATGCCCCGCTCTCGTCGCAAAGTCGCATGGGAAAAAGACGATGCCGCGTTGGATCGAGTGTGGGATTGCCTGAGCAAGGAGTACCTGCTTTCGGAAGAATTGCGGCGGGAAAACCTTTCCAATTTGGCGAAAGAACAGGGTAAACCGAATCCCATGGCAAATGATTTGTCGCCGGTTGCGAAATTGGCGGCTCGCTACAAGCGGATGAAACATTCCATTATGGAAGTCGATTTGCAGGATATGGTGACGCGTCTGCTCAGTGCGGTTGCTAAAGTGTACGATCCGCATACGGACTACATGGGCGAGCGTGAAGAAGAACGCTTTAAGAATATGATGGTCAATTCGCTGATCGGGATCGGCGCACTGCTGGAAGCCCAAGATGACGGGACGACAAAAATCAACGGTATTGTCAAAGGCGGACCTGCCGAAAAGGGTGGCGAACTGAAGCTTGGAGATAAAATTATCGCCGTTGATACGGACAATTCCGGTCATTTTGTCGATATCCTCTTTATGGGAATAGATAAGGTGGTGGATCTCGTACGCGGAAAAGAAGGTGTGACCGTCGGCTTGCGTGTCGTTCCCGAAGCTAATCCGAGTGAAGTGAAAATAGTTAAGATCCTTCGTCAAAAGGTTGAAATGAAAGACGAATTCGCCTCGGCGAAAATTATTGATATGCAAACGGACGAGAAAAAAACATATCGTCTGGGCGTGTTGACACTTCCTTCGTTTTACGTCGATTTGGACGGCGGTGACGATGTCCGTTGCGCCGCCGATGTGAAAAAGATATTGCAACGCATGATCTTGGAAAAGGTTGATGGGCTGATCGTCGATTTGCGCGGTAACGGTGGTGGCTCGTTGGAAGAAGTGCGCCGCATGGTGGGCTTTTTTACGGGGGCGGGACCAGTGGTGCAAGTGCGGGATTTTCGCGGGAATGTAGAGGCATTGCGCGTGGGCGGGAAGCCTCTCTTTACGGGCCCCCTCGTGGTGATGTGCAATAAATTGAGCGCGTCTGCATCTGAAATTTTCGCCGGAGCCATGGCAGATTACGGCAGAGCCGTCATTGTGGGCGATGCCACAACATTCGGCAAAGGAACGGTACAGATGCCGGTGGATATCGGCGATTATCTGCCTTACAGTTGCCCGAAAGATAAGGCGGGCATGTTGAAAGTCACAACGCAGAAATTTTATCGCGTTTCGGGGAAATCCACCCAATTTAAGGGCGTGGAGAGCGATATTGTGTTGCCTACGTCCACAGCTTGCTTTGAAATAGGAGAAAACATACTCGATAACGCATTGCCGTATGATGAGATTTCCCCCTCGTATCGCTACACGCAACTCTCTCAGTGGAAAGAGATGATCCCTGAATTGCGAAAGAGAAGCCGTGCCCGTGTGGAAAAAGATAAGGATATGCAATATATGCAGGAAGATATCCTTCGTTTCCGCGAGCGTCTTGCAAAGAACAGCATTTCTTTGAATCGGAAAGTCCGTCAAAAGGAAAACAGCGAATTGTTGCAACGTAAGAAAAATGCCGACAGCGAGCGCAAGAAACGCTACGCCGCCATGGAAAAAGAAGATAAACGCAAATTGACGATTTATCGTCTTTCATTGAATGACGTGACGGCAGGCAAATTGCCGTTGGCAACCCCGGAAGACGAGGATTCATTCATGAACATGGCAGAAGATCCAGATGAAAAGTTGGCGGCATCTCCGGATTACCCGTCAAAGCTTGATCCTGAGCTTCGCGAAGGACTTCATATTTTAAAAGATATGATCGACCTTTCTGCGCCAACATCCCGATAAAGGATCCGCACAGCGGTTTTGCCGCGCATTTGCCGTGAAAAGGGAAACTCTCGATAAAATAATGGAGCGTATCGACCGAATGAATCGGGACGATGTGCAGGGGCTGATCATGCGCTTGGCTGCTGACAAGGGCTTGTTCCGCGACGTGTTCGATTCATTGCACGATGGGTTGATCTTATTCAATTCAACGGGCGAAGCTATCTTGGCAAACCTCGAAGCAGAGCGTATATACGGACGCCCCTTGCGGGAATTGCTGAATATTCCTTTCGAAACTCTTGTTGCCAAAACATGTACATGGCGGGAATTGCAAGAGAGCGGAGCGGCACTTACGCGCGACGTGCAAATCAATTATCCGGAAAAGCGGCATTACAATTTTACTATGACACCCGTGGCAGAGGGGAAAGAAGGGTATCTCTTGCTGATTCGGGACGATACGGAATCCATCGCGATGAGCGAAGCCGACATGGAAGCGGAAAGGTTCAATGCATTGGCTCTTTTGGCTGCCGGTGTGGCACATGAAATTGGGAATCCGCTTAATTCTTTGGGGCTGCATCTTCAATTGATTGAACGTAAACTTTCCGTTTTGACGGAAGAGGAGCGTAAAGCGATCTCTCCGCTTTTGCAGACGGCTCACCATGAAGCCAAGCGTCTCGATTCCATTTTAAAGCAGTTTCTTCAAGCGATCCGCCCATCGAAGCCTTGTCGCGAGAAGGTGAATGTCAACACATTAATTGGGCAAACCATTGATTTGCTGACTCCCGAAATTGCTGCACGGGGTATCTCTGTCCGCCTGAATTTCAACGAGGAATTGCCCTCGATCGATGCTGACCCCATCCAGTTGTCTCAAGTGTTTTATAACTTGATACGCAATGCGTATCAATCTATACCGAATTCCGAAGGGGGGATTTTTTTGCAGACGGATTACGGCGATGCGGAGGTGCGGATTGTGATCAGCGATACGGGGACGGGGATTTCGCATGAGATGATGGGAGCCATTTACGAACCGTTCCATTCAGGTAAGAAAAATGGACATGGGTTGGGGCTTTTGATCGTCAGGCGCATTGTGAAAGATCATGGAGGGTCGCTGGGGATTGCCAGCCGCCCTGGTTTGGGGACGACAGTCACTATTGCTTTGCCTCGGCTGGATCGTGTGCAACGTCTCTTGCCTTGCTGATGAGTTTTGACTTTGCTTTTTTAATCTTTTGAAGTATCTTGTGGGGCGACATGGAAACCGAAATTATCGAAATTGATCCTTTGGAAAATGCCCGCCCCCTCTATCAAAAGGCGGCAGCTCTTTTGGCTGAAGGGAAAACGGTTGCCATCCCCACCGAAACGGTGTACGGGCTGGGTGCCGATGCATATTGCTCCAATGCTGTGGCTTCCGTGTTTGCGGTGAAAGAACGTCCGTCTTTTGATCCTCTGATTCTTCATTTGGCAAGTGCTCGCCAGCTTGACGAAGTGGTTGACATTCCGAATGAGTTGCGGGAAACAGTCGATACGCTGGTTGCGGAATTTTGGCCGGGACCGATGACGCTGGTGCTTCCCAAGAAAAGCATAGTCCCCGATTTGGTGACAAGCGGCTTGCCAACCGTGGCGGTGCGTGTGAGTGCACATCCTGTCATGCGAGGCGTTTGCAAAGCTTTGGGTCATCCCGTGGCGGCACCGAGCGCAAATCGTTTTGGGCATATCAGCCCGACATGTGCCGAAGCCGTTCATAAAGAATTGGGCGGTCGTATCCCTCTCATTCTCGATGCGGGTGCCTGTTCGGAAGGACTCGAAAGTACGATTCTCATGCCTCTTTTTGACGATAAAGGCAAACCTGCGGTGCGTATTTTGCGTCACGGTCCGATTACGCGCGAACGTTTGCGCGGGCTTGTACGCGTTGTCAAAGCCCCCAAAGAAAAAGAAGGGGATTCTACAGAGGTCATCCAACCTGCCGCACCGGGACAGTTGCCCGGGCATTATGCCCCTTCAAAGCCTCTCATTTTGGCTTCGCCGAACGAATTGTTCGATCGGAAGGAAGGTGTCGCATACGGTTTAATCAGTTACAAGGGTAATTCCGCACTGGCTGAACAGGGCGGGTGGAAATCCGTTATCTCCTTAAGCCCCGGTAGCGGGCGTTTAGCAGAAGCCGCCGTGCGTTTATTTGCCGTCATGCGGCGCATGGACGAAACGCCCGAGGTAGATGTAATCATCGCGGAAGAATTACCCGAAACCGGATTGGGTGTTCCGATGATGGATCGTTTGCGTCGTGCGGAAGCACAACACCGTTCTGCCCTTTCGCAAAGCGGAGCAACAGAATAAGCGTCATCGAGACGCAGGTTGTTCAATTTTAATATGTGTAAGATATGAGCGTTTTGGATTCTGTAATCATGGGGATTGTCGAAGGGTTGACGGAGTATTTGCCCGTCAGCTCGACAGGGCATTTAATCATCACACAATATTTGTTGGGATTACCTGCCACCAAAGCGGTGAAAGCATTTGAGGTATGTATCCAAAGCGGTGCCATTCTCGCTGTGTTGAGTATCTATTTCGGGCGGGTCTCATCTGTGTTCAAGGGCTTGGTGGGTAAAAGCAAGGAAGGTGTCAATTTGCTGATCAATCTGATGGCTGGCTTTTTGCCTGCAGCGGTGTTGGGTTTGGCTCTGCATAAATTGATTAAAGCCTACCTTTTTACGGCAGAAACGGTGGCTGTGGCATGGGTGTTGGGCGGTTTGCTGATTCTCGCCTATGTGCGATATCGTCGAAAGAAAGACGGTGCATACAGCGGTGATGTCGGCAAGACGCTGGATCAAATGACGTGGAAAGACGCTCTCACGGTGGGTTTGTTGCAATGCATAGCGATGTGTCCGGGGACAAGTCGAAGTCTCATGACCATGCTGGGCGGCATGTTTGTGGGCTTGAGCGTTTCAGCCGCTGTCGAATTTAGTTTCTTGCTGGGATTGGTCACATTGGGTGCGGCGACGTTCTTTGATGCATGGGATGCCGGTTCGGACATGGTGACGGAGTTGGGATGGTCGGCGTTGATTGTCGGCACTCTTGTATCTTGGGCGTCGGCGTGGATTGCGGTAAAATGGATGGTAGGCTATTTGCAAAAGCATAGTTTGGCGTTGTTTGGGTGGTATCGCATAGTCGCCGCTGTCGTCTTGGCGATCCTTATTACGAAGGGATTGAGTGTAAGTGATTCTGCTGATGAAGAAAAAGCACTCGAAAATCCCATCAAAACCGTACTTGTAGCCGATCCTTCTTAATATTTTTCACGCCATACCCGAAAGGTTTCCCCTATGATTTCTTCGCTGAAGCTCTCCGATGTCAGAACCGTTGATCAGGTTTCCGTTAAAAATTTTTACAACAGCAATCGTGAAGCCCTTCGGCTTCGTTTGGTGAGCAGTCCCAAAGGTTTTTCTCGCCCGATTACGGAACCGTTCCTCAATCGCCCCGGGTTGGCTCTATCCGGGTTTTACGAACATTTTGAGCATCGGCGCATCCAGGTTTTCGGAGCGGCGGAAGAAGCCTACATGCGCTCGTTGTCGGAAGAGGTGCGGAGAACTCGCTTGGAAGAGCTTTTGCAGGGCGATACCCCGTGCATCATCTACGCTCGCGGCATTGATGTGCCTCGCGAAGCTCTCGAATTAGCTGATAAATACTCGGTTTGCGTCTTCCAAACCGAGTTGGTGACCATGAAATTCGTGAATGCTGCAACCATTATTTTGGAAAATGCATTTGCCGAAAGCACAACTGTATACGGTTGTATGGTGGATATACGCGGCATGGGCGTTCTGCTGATTGGGGAAAGCGGCATAGGGAAAAGCGAAGCGGCATTGGGCTTGGTAGAGCATGGTGCGGCATCTCTGGTTGCCGATGATATTGTGCGCTTACGCCACATTGGGGGCGATTTGATTGCCTCTGCTCCCGAAATGAGTTACGGATTTCTTGAGGTGCGCGGTTTGGGGGTGGTGAATGTTGTGACGCTTTTTGGTTTGAACGCCTTTCGTAAGGAAAAAAAGGTCGATTTGATGATCATTTTGAAAGCTGGTCTCAGCTCGGAAATGGATCGTTTGGGGCTTGAACGAGAACCGATTGATCTGATGGGGGTCAAGATACCTCATGTGGAATTGCCTGTTGCTCCCGGGCGTGATACCTCGCGTTTGGTCGAAGTGGCGGCTATGGAACATTCGATGCGTACAGAAGGATTTGACATGGCGGGAGAGTTCAACCGTCGCTTGCATCAAAGGTATTCCGAAGGCAAAAAATTGTCTTAATTGAAAAAAGGCTCGCATCATTTGCATTCTTCGTGTATCATACCCGCCCGCAGAAAAGGCAAAATTACTGATCGCTTCATGATTACAAAAACCTTCAGTGTGCAAAACAAACTTGGCATTCATGCTCGTCCTGCCGCACAATTTGTGCGTACTGCCGGCAAGTTTGCTTCGGAAGTTACCGTGGAACGAGAAGGAGAACGCGTTGATGGTAAAAGTATTATGGGGTTGATGATGCTGGCTGTGGGGTGTGGCATGGAAATTACCGTAACCGTAGACGGTGCGGATGAAGCCGACGCAATGCAGGCTATTGAAAGCCTTGTTGCCCGCAAATTTGACGAAGATTAACGTGCGTTCGACGCGCAGTATAACAAAATGGCGTGTCCTCAAAAAATCAGAGCTGAACGAAGACTTACTGGCATCCCTGTCTCGCCCGGTGTAGCAATGGGGGCGATGCGCCTTGTTTGCGGCGGATCGACATCTCCGGATATTTATCCTGTGGCGGAGGGAGATTTGGGGCGAGAATGGGAACGCTTTGAAACGGCTCTTGTGCAGACTCGCGAACAGCTTGAAACGCTTAAAAAGCGCGTTACGGAAATGACCGGGGCAAAGGAAGCGGAAATTTTTGATGCTCATTTGCTCTTCTTGCAGGATAAATCGGTCATCGAAGCTGTAAGAAAAGAGCTGAACAAACGTCGCCAAAATATGGAAGCAGTGGTGTATGCTGTGGTGCAAACCTACATCGAAGCCATGCGCCGTGTGGATGACCCGTACCTGAGGGCGCGAACGGGTGATTTTGAGGATGTGTTACATCGCGTTTTGGAGAATCTGCACCGTACATCGCCGACGGCGGAAGATGCCGGCTTTCTTGCTGAAGCCGGTGACACCGGAGCAGGAATTGTGGGGGCGCGGGATTTGACTCCTTCCGATACGGCAACAATGGATGCCGAAACCGTGTTGGGCTTTGCCACAGAGCTGGGGTCGACTAATTCGCATACGGCGATTTTGGCGAGGTCGATGGGTATTCCCGCTGTGGTGGGTGTGCCGAGACTTCTGCTCGATACGCACGAACAGCAAGATGCCATCTTGGACGGATTCAAGGGCATTTTGATCCTGAATCCTGATTCGGAAACAAAAGAGTATTACGAACGGCTTCGCGCGGAAAAAGATAAGTTTTACAAAGCTCTCGAAGAGATGCGGGGACTTCCTGCCGAGACGAAGGATGGTCGACGTTTGCGCTTGGCCGCCAACGTGGAATTTGCTCACGAGTACGCTAATGTCGTTTCATCGGGCGCGGAAGGCGTGGGGCTGTACCGCACGGAATTTTTCTTGCTGGGGAATCATGACCTTCCCGATGAAGACAGGCAGGCAGAGCATTATGCGGCTTTGGCGAGAGCCTGTGCACCGAATGAGGTCGTTTTTCGGACGCTTGATGCCGGTGGCGATAAACTGCCAATAGAACAATCCGATGCACCGGAAGACAACCCCTTCCTTGGCTGGCGCGGGATACGTGTTTCGTTGAGTCGTCCGGAAATTTTCAAGACCCAATTGCGAGCTATTCTTCGCGCTTCTTCCGAGGGAAAATGCAGTATCATGTTTCCGATGGTTTCGGGAGTTACAGAAGTGCGTTTGGCACGGGAGCTTTTGGAAGAATGCAAAGCGGAATTGCGTCGCGAGGGCTTGCTCTTTGATGAAGATATTCGCGTGGGCGTTATGATTGAAGTGCCGGGGGCAGCTGTCATTGCCGACATTTTGGCTGATGAAGTGGACTTTTTCTCCATCGGTACCAATGATTTGACGCAGTACACTATCGCGGTGGATCGTGTGAATTTCCGCGTGGCGCACATGTTCCGGTCAACACATCCCGGTGTCATTCGCCTGATCAATATGACGATATCCGAAGGTTCGGAAAAAGGAATTCCGACTGCGGTATGCGGTGAGATGGCAGGTGATATTGCAATGTTGCCTCTTTTGGTGGGAATGGGTGCATCAGAGCTTTCTGTAGGGGTACACCATTTGCCGATTATTCGCTATGCCGTGCGCAATTTGAATTATTGGGAATGTCGCGACATGGTGCGCGAGGCTCTGCAAGCCAAAGACAGCAGTACAGTCAAAATGCTTTCCAAAGGATTGGCAAAGCGTTCCTATCCCGATCTGTTTGATTAAGATAGCTCTTGCGATAAGAGCGTGAAAGAATTACTCTTTAAGGAAAGAGCGTGCCGACAGACAATAATGAATGCCTGACCAAACGGTCAACAGGACGGCACAGACGAGAAGCCCCATGCGCAGGGAAACGCTGAATTCTCCGTTAATGAGAAAGCAGCAGGACGCAGGAAAAGCCATCGTTAAAAGACATGCGATGCAATAGGCAAGCTGAAATCCTGTTTTCCATTTTCCCGAACGGTCTGCTGCCATAATGATTCCCTTGCTTTGGGCTATTTGGCGTAAGCCTGTGACAAGAAACTCACGGCAAATGATGAGAGCCGTCACCCAAAAGGGGCAAAAACCACATTCTGTGAGGTAGATGAAAGCAGATGCAACAAGAATTTTGTCTGCCAAGGGGTCAATCAGTTTTCCGAAAGAGGTCACTTGGTTGAGGCGTCTAGCCAAATAGCCGTCCAACCAATCAGTGGCTGCCGCCAAGATAAAGGAGAAAAGCGCAATCAGCCGTGAAGACGCCACATCGATCGATAACGCCGCCGTGAAGACGATGACGAGTACAATGCGGGATAAGGTGATTGTGTTCGGCAGATTCAACATGAGGATTTTGAAAAAACATCGGCGTGAAGGAATCACGCCGATGGGGAAAAATGCTGATGTTATTCTTCAACGGCATCGAATTCTTCAGATTCGGCGTCAAAGTCATCATCGTATTTTGTAAATTTCTTTACGCGCTGCTGGGCGGGCAGGGGAGAAAGCACCATGCTTGCCGTGTTGCCGGCAAGACGGGCTTGTTGGTCAACCTGTCCCATAGTTTTGAGATCCTCTGCCACTTTTTGCAACAGCTCGACACCAAGTTCTTGGTGGGCATTTTCGCGCCCGCGAAAACGAAGCTGAAAGCGCACTTTGTGACCGTGGTCAAGGAAGCTTTCGGAATGTGACATTTTGACATTGTAATCGTTTATGTCCGTGCCGATGCGGAGTTTGACCTCTTTCATCTTGACAGTGCGACTCTTGCTGCTCTTTTGCAGTTTGGCTTGCTGATACTTGTATTTGCCGTAATCAATGACACGACAAACGGGGGGATCGGCGTTGGGTGCCACCTCCACGAGGTCGAGACCGACTGCTTTCGCTTTTTCGAGGGCATCACGCGTCAACATGATACCGAGTTGTTCGCCCGTTGCGGTGATGACACGAACTTTCGGAGCACGAATGCGCTCGTTGGTTCGAACCTGTTCGCCGCGAGTATTTGTACGGCGGCGATTCTTATCTTGCGTGTTGTTCGTAGGTGGCTTTGGCACTGCGGTGTATACTAGCGGTTTCCTTCTGTGTTGGCAATCTCAAATTGAGGGGAAATGAGGCGATTCTTGATTTCTTCCTTCAATCGGTCAATAAAATCTTGCGTGTCGAAAACGCCGAGGTCACCCAAATCACGATGACGAACGGAGATCTTACCTTCTTCCGCTTCCCGTTGACCGATCACAATCATGTACGGCACTTTTTCAAGGCGTGCATTGCGTATCTTTGCACCAATCTTGTCTGGGGTTGCATCAAGCGTAACGCGAATGCGTTCTGCCGCCAGTTGAGCGCGAAATGCTTCTGCCGCATCTGCTGTTTTTTCTGAGATGGGCAACACGCGAACCTGTTCCGGTGCAAGCCATGTGGGGAACTTGCCTTCGAAGTGTTCGATCAGCAAGCCGGTGAATCGTTCCATCGAGCCGAACGGCGCACGGTGGATCATGACCGGACGATGTGCTTTGTTGTCAGAACCGGTATAGTGTAAATCAAAACGTTCCGGAAGGTTGTAGTCCACCTGTACGGTGCCAAGTTGCCAGTCGCGACCGATGACGTCTTTGACGATGAAGTCGATCTTGGGACCGTAGAATGCCGCTTCGTTTTCTGCTTCGATGTAATCGAATCCGTTTTCGCTAAGCACTTCACGCAAGGCTTTTTCTGCTTCTTCCCATACTTTGCGGCTACCAACGTATTTCGGGTCGGTGTATTCTTTGTCGCGAAGGGAGAGACGAACGCGAAAATCGTTCATCTGTAATGTTCCTAAGATCAGTTTCACGATGCCGATGCATTGCTGGACTTCTTGTTTGATTTGATCGGGACGGCAGAAGATGTGTGCGTCATCTTGCGTGAAGCAACGCACGCGCGTCATGCCACCCAGCTCGCCACTTTGTTCCCAGCGATAAACTGTGCCGAATTCGGCAAGGCGGACGGGCAGATCGCGGTACGAATGCGGATCGTTGGCGTAAATGCGAATGTGATGCGGACAATTCATCGGCTTGAGCATAAAGCCGGCTATTGTGCGCGAATCAAGAGCATTGAAAAGATCGGCGCACGATGCTTTTTCATCGCGCAGTTTTTTGAAGTCATCCGGATCGGGAATGGGCGGGAATTGGCTTTCTTTGTAGTGTTCCCAGTGACCGGACGTCATGTAGAGATCCAGTTTGCCGATATTGGGGGTGTAGACTTGAGAATAGCCGATGCGATCCAGCTCTTCGGTAATGAATGTTTGAAGTTCGCGGCGAATGAGTGCGCCTTTGGGCTTCCAGAGAATAAGCCCTTGTCCGACCATTTCATCGATGGCAAACAACCCCATTTCTCTGCCGAGGCGGCGGTGATCGCGTTTGCGGGCTTCTTCCAAACGGGCAAGATGTTCGTCCAGCTGGGTACGATTGGGAAAGCAAGTGCCGTAGATGCGCTGGAGCATGGGGCGGTTTTTGTCACCCTTGTAGAAAGCGGAGGCAATGCTCATGATTTTGAAAGCTTTGCAGTTGCCGGTGCGTCCGACGTGCGGTCCTGCGCAAAGATCCGTGAAATCGCCGTTTCTGTAGATAGATATTTCTTCGTTCTCCGGGATGTTCTCCAAGATGTCGAGTTTGAAAACAGACGGTACGGCACGTGTGCCGACAGAACCCAACGCTCCGGATTTTGCCATGGCAATCGCATCGCTCCGAGTTACAACCGTTCGTTCAAACGGTTGGTTTTCTTTGACGATTTTTTTCATTTCCGCTTCGATCTTTTCAAAATCATCTGTCGAGATTTTGTGATCAAGTTCAACGTCATAATAAAATCCGTTTTCAATGGCAGGACCTGCCGCCAGTTGCGCTTCGGGCCAGAGACGGCAAACGGCGGTTGCCAAAACGTGCGCGCAAGAATGCCGCAAACGTTCCAAATCGGTGGCTTGGTTGCGCTCTTCGAGAGTTTTGCGATGCTGTTGTTCAGACATGTGTTGCCTTGAAATATCGCCCCGAAAGGGAGTTATTTCAAGTCTAAAAGCGCAGGTTGGCAGAGATTTTGCGTCCGTAGCCGTCTTAGTTCCGTTTTTTAAGCGTTGCGAGGGGGCTGTTTTCCATGTTTTGGTGAGGGGGAAAATGATAAGATGTTGTGTGTTTTCCCGAGTTCCCTTTAGTGCCATTGAGCAGGGTCGCAAAAACGCCGCGCGAATTCACTTCGCGCGGCGGTGCTTTGAAGCTACGATGTGTGGCTCCGGAAGGTCAATTTGTTTCCGTGCGAGCGATCAAGGTGTCGCAAACGGGGCAGAATTGGCGGTCGCCTCCTGTATTGTCAATGCGGGCAGAGTATGGCCAGAACTTGTGAATGCGAAGCCCGGGAACGGGATATGCCGCTTCGGCTCGCGTGTATGGGTGTGTCCATTCATCGGCGCATACCATTTCGGCTGTGTGCGGTGCGTTTTTAAGCACGTTGTCGTTTTGGTCTGCGCGTCCTTCGATGATGTCCGTCAATTCGCGATGGATTGCGGTCATGGCTTCGATGAAACGATCAAGTTCCGATTTTGGTTCGGATTCTGTTGGCTCAACCATGAGAGTTCCCGGTACGGGGAACGACATGGTGGGTGCGTGGAAGCCGTAATCCATCAGTCGCTTGGCAATGTCATCCACGCTGACGCCTGCAGCGTGGGTGATTTCGCGCACGTCCAAAATGCATTCGTGTGCCACAAGCCCTTGCGCCCCGGTGTAGAGGATGGGGTACAAGCCTTGGAGCTTTTTGGCAACGTAGTTGGCATTCAAGATCGCCATGGCAGTGGCTGTTTTCAGACCTTCGGCACCCATCATCGCCAAATACATGTGGCAGATGGCATTGATGGAAGCAGACCCGTATTGCGCAGAAGATACAGCCCCTGCGCTTTCGGGACGCGTGACAACGTTGCCCGGCAGATACGGTGCCAAGTGTTTTGCCACGCAGATAGGTCCTACTCCAGGGCCGCCCCCTCCGTGGGGCAGGGCAAATGTTTTGTGCAGGTTGAGGTGGCAAACGTCTGCGCCGATGGTGCCGGGATTGGTTACCCCGCATTGCGCGTTCATGTTGGCACCGTCCATATAGACTTGCCCGCCGCAAGCATGGATAATTTCGCAAATGCGGCGAACGGTTGTTTCGTACACGCCGTGTGTGGACGGGTAGGTTACCATGACGGCAGCCAAAGAATCGCGATGTGCTTCTGCCTGTTTTTGCAAGTCTTCCAGATCGATGTTGCCGTCATCATCGCAACGAACTGCCACAACGCGCAAACCTGCCATAGCGGAAGAAGCGGGGTTGGTGCCGTGTGCCGAAACAGGAATCAGACAGACATCGCGGTGTCCCTCGCCACAGGCTTTTTGATAACGGCGAATTGTCAACAACCCGGTATACTCGCCGGCAGCCCCGGAATTGGGTTGCAACGAAGTGGCGGACAATCCCGTCACTACGGCAAGGCGTTGCGCCATTGTGTCGAGCATTTCCCGAATGCCGATTGATTGGTCTTCCGGTACAAAAGGATGCAATGCCGCCGTTTCTTGCCATGTGATCGGCATCATTTCTGCGGCTGCATTGAGCTTCATAGTGCATGAACCCAAGGGAATCATTGCTTCGTTCAACGCCAGGTCGCGAGATTCGAGGCGATGAATGTAGCGCATCATGTCTGTTTCGTTGTGGAAGGAGTCGAAGACTTTTTCGGTGCAGAAAGTCGTGGTGCGTTGCAGATCGGCATCGAGAGCGAGCGGTTGGCAACAGCATGATTCGGATGTGTCTGCGACACCGAATGCCTGAAGCAAGGCTCGCACATCGGCACATGTGGTCGTTTCGTCAAATGAAACGGATACCGTATCTGCGTCCAAACGTCGGATATTGTATCCTGCTTGGAGAGCTTTGGTAATCAGCCCATCGGCGCATCCTGCGGATTTTACGGTGACAGTATCAAAGAAATTCTTTGTTGGTACGGTGAATCCTGCTGATTTGAGCGATTGGGCAAATCGAGCCGCTTTTTTGTGTGTGCGGCGGGCAATGCCCTTGATGCCGTCTGCTCCATGATAGATTGCATAGAACGTAGCCAACACTGCCATGAGGACTTGGGCGGTGCAGATGTTTGACGTTGCTTTTTCGCGACGGATGTGCTGTTCGCGCGTTTGCAATGCAAGGCGGTATGCCGTACGCCCCTGCGCATCGGTACTTTTGCCGACGAAACGCCCGGGAAGGCGGCGTGTCAGTGCATCGGTACATGCCATGTACGCAGCATGGGGACCACCGAAGCCCATCGGAATGCCGAACCGTTGGGTCGAACCAATGCACAGGTCTGCACCGAAAGATGAGGGCTCGCGCAAAAGCGTCAATGCCAGCAAATCGGCGGCAACAACGCACAATGCCTTTGCCGCATGTACGGTTTTGAAAAATTCTTCGTAGTTTTCCACCGTGCCGAATTGATCCGGGTATTGAACCATGACGCCTGCCAATCCGGGAACTGAGGCGGGATCAAAACTCTTCCAATCACCCACGATCAGTTTAATACCTCGGCTTTCGCAACGTGTACGTACCACGTCTATTGTTTGCGGGTAGCAAGTATCCGCTACGAAGAAGACGTTGGTTTTCGGCTTTGCGGAAAGGCATACATTCATGGCTTCGGCTGCGACCGTGCCTTCATCGAGCATTGAGGCGTTTGCCACGGGTAACCCGGTGATTGATGCAATCATCGTTTGGAAGTTCATCAGCATTTCCAAACGTCCTTGCGCAATTTCTGCTTGATAGGGTGTGTATGCCGTGTACCATGTCGGATTTTCAAGAACGTTGCGTTGGATGACCGGGGGCATGATTGTGCCGAAATAACCTTGCCCAATGTAACTTTTGAGAATGCGGTTTTTTGACAAGACTGCTTTCAGCTGGGTCAGAGCTTCGTTTTCGCTGACGGCAGAGGGAAGGTCCAGCGGCTTTTGCAGGCGAATTTCGGAAGGAACAACGGCATCGAGCAATTCATCGAGAGAGGAGAAGCCTACTTCGGCAAGCAGTTCGTTTTGGTCTGCGCCGACAGAGCCGATATGCCGATTGACAAAATCAGTGGTTGACGAGTGGTGGTGCATATCAATATGTGCGTAATACGTTTCTATTGCTCAAACAAAAATGCCTTTCGGCAAGAATGAAAAGTCTCCGCCGAGGAGCAATATTCTCGGCGGAGGCGCAAAACTTTTGATTGCGGATATTAGGAACAGAATTCCTCATAATCCGAGGGAGACAAAAGATTGTCAAGTTCCCCTTGGTCGGAAAGTCGAATTTTGCAGATCCAACCATTGCCGTAGGGATCGGTGTTCACGATGCCGGGATCGTTCCCAAGCTCTTCGTTCACTTCGATTACTTCGCCCGATACGGGGCTGTATACTTCGCTGGCTGCTTTGACGGATTCGACCGTGGCGATGGGATCGCCGGCAGATACACCTGCGCCGGGTTCGGGAAGTTCGACAAAGACGACATCGCCCAATTCCGATTGGGCGTGATCCGTAATGCCCATCAGGGCAATACCGTTTTCTTCATCCAACACCCATTCGTGTTCGCGGGTGTAAAAACGATCGTCGAGAATGTGTGTGCTCATATTATCGCTGTCTTTTTGTTATGTTTTAAAATCGGTGTTCACGTAGATTGCGCGAAAAGATGCCGTTTGTCACGAATCTTTTTATAAAAAATGCATTTTTTTAAGCTTCTTTCTTATAAAATGGCTTCTTGACGGTGACCGCCGGGATGGCTTTTCCTCGCACAACTATTTGAAGCTGTGTTCCTGCTTTGGCGTATTCCGCAGGGATGTACGCCATGCCGATACCTTTGCCTATCGAAGGGGATAAAATACCGCTGCATAATTCGCCCAGCGGCAAGCCGTCCGCACTCTGCACTTCGTACCCGTGACGGGGCGGTGCGCCTTTTTCCGTGTATTCGATGGCGGTCAATCGTACGGCGGGACCGTCCGCTTTTTGTTTGCGCAAGATATCAACGCCGATGAAATCCGTATCAAGGGCGCAGAAAAAGCCCAATCCCGCTTCGATAGGTGTGCGTTCGGGAGAAAGATCGGAGCCGTTGAGAGGGAAGCACATTTCCAGTCGCAAGCTGTCACGTGCACCCAAGCCACAGGGCTTTGCCCCCGCTTCAAGCAGGCGTTCCAGCCATTTGATACCGGATGCAGACGGACAGAAAAATTCAAAACCGTCTTCGCCGGTGTACCCGGTGCGACAGAAGAAACAGGTATCGCCGTCTATCTCGTGCATGGAGATCCCGTTGCGGGACGGAAGCGCCAATCCGGGGAAGGCACGAGAGAATACATCCCCGCAGTGTGGTCCCTGTACCGCCATGCCGGCAAATTCTTCGGAGCGGTTGGTTAAGGTGATGCCTTGCGGACAGTGGGCTTTCATCCAAGCGTAGTCTTCATCGATCTTGGAGGCGTTGACCACGATGAAAAAGCTGTCTTCACCATCGCGATAGATGATCATGTCATCAATGACACCGCCGCGTTCGTTCAACATCAGCGTATATTGCCCGCGCCCTATTTCAAGCTTGGTGGGATCGTTGGTCAGCAGGGAATTGAGCCATGCCGTTACTTGCGCCCCTTTGGCAAAAAATTGCCCCATGTGGGAAATGTCAAAAACACCGCAATCGGTGCGGACGATTTTGTGTTCGCCGATAATACCTGTTGCGTACTGTACCGGCATGTTCCAGCCGGCGAAAGGCACCATTCTGCCCCCAAGCTCCACGTGTTTGTCATGAAGCGGAGTCCGTTTTTCTGTCTCGCTCATATATTTCCCAAGATGACATGCGGGGCATGCCGTGTCAAGAAAGAAGAGCGTATTGCCTTACAATTTCACGCAATGTGAGTTCTTGTTCGGAGAAAAATGGAAAATGCTTGAAATATTGGCGTTCATCGCCGTTCCCAGTCGGTGATGATTTCAATTTCGGGTCGGAGCGATTTGCGGACAGGACAACTCTCTGCGGCAGATTCAAAAACGGCTTGCAGAGAAGGGGATATTTCCGTTGGTACGGAAACGTGAAAAACAAGGCGACGAACAGCTCCGTCTTCTTCATCGGCACGGGCGTCGATTTTCATGCCGCTTGTATCGATTCCTTTTCGGGTTGCCAAAAAGGAAACCATGCTCATCATGCATGATGCTGCTGCCATGGCGAGCGTTGCGGCAGGGGACGCGTAAAAACCCAATCCGCCCAAGGCGACGGGAATGTCTGTGTGCCAAATCTCTCCGGAAGTTTTGTGGCATGATATACAGCGAGATTGCCCTTCGTGGATGGTTTGGGTGGTGTAACTTGTTGTCATTGCGTTATTATAAGAGATAATGTGCTTTGGGCGAGAAGTTAGTGCAAACTGTTTTATGGGGGTAAAATTTGTCGTTTGGGATAATTTTGCCTTGTTATGACACACGCAATTCTTGTTGAAAGATTCGAAAAGCGATAAAACATTGCCCACATGCAAGATTCCTCATGGCGAAGTTATGTACCGAAAAACCGCATTTCAACTCGGTTTTGGTGGTATCGTATGAAGCACACAGGGGAATCCTCCGTGCGCCGATGAGGCGTGTTCGAGAGAAAAAAGTTTTTAAACCGCTTTGATTCCCCTACCGGAATCAAAGCGGTTTTTCTTTACAGCAACTTTCACAGCCATGTCCGACAGAATAGAACTCAAACAAATCAGCAACAGACCGGAATTTGATACGCAAACTCCGATCAGTCTCTTCTTGCAGATTAAGCGCGATCAACCGCACGCTCTTTTGTTCGAGAGCGCAGAGGTGGACGGTCGTTGGGGGAGATACAGCGTGATTGCTTGCGATTTTCTGTTGACGTTGAGTTGTCGCGAAGCCAAGTTGCATTTGGATATTGGCGATGACAGACTGACCCCGTTGGAAGATCTGGAGGGGAAACCGTTTCTTGAAGGGCTTCGGGCGGCTGTGCGGCGTCTCAAAGTACAGGGACCGTCCGATCAACCGCCGATTACACGCGCTCTTTACGGATATTTCGGGTACGAAACGGCCGCTCTTTTCCAACCGAAGCTTGCCGAAACGATTAATGTACGCGATGCCGAAGCAATTTTGGTTTTGCCGGGAACGGTCTTCGTGTTTGATCATCTCTATAATCATTTGACACAGTTGAGTCTTTCCTCTGTGCGACAAGTGAAGGATGCCACGTTCGAACCGCGCGGGAAAGTGCATGCGGGCGTGATTCAACGGCGTCCTGATCGAGAAAATTACGAAAAAGCAGTGGGACGGGTGCGAGATCTGCTCCGACAGGGGGAAGCCATTCAAATCGTGGGCGCAACGCAATCGTCTGCCACATTTGAAGGCGATTCGTTTGAATTGTACCGTCGGATGCGCAGTCTGAATCCCTCACCGTACATGTTCTATATGGGCTTCCCCCATGTTCGCCTGTTTGGTTCGTCTCCGGAGGTCATGGTTCGCTGTACCGATGGGCTGTTGCAGCTTTCGCCCATTGCGGGAACGCGCCGTCGTGGTGGGAATGAAGTGGAAGATTCCCGACTGGCGGCCGAGTTGTTGCAAGATCCGAAAGAGCGGGCAGAACATGTGATGCTGGTCGATCTGGGGCGTAATGATTTGGGGCGTGTGGCGCGTGCAGATACGGTGAAGGTGGAACGCTTGATGGAAATTGAACGGTTTTCCCATGTAATGCACATGACGTCTCGCGTCACGGCTTCATTGGAAAACGGGCGTGACGGCATAGACATTCTCGCAGCAACGTTCCCTGCCGGTACGGTCAGCGGTGCGCCGAAAGTGCGAGCTATGGAAATTATCCGCGAAATAGAAGAAGTACCCCGAGGTCCCTACGCCGGTTGCGTGGGTTGGCTTGGTCTCGACAGCAATTCCGTTCACCTTGATATGGGGATTACTATTCGCAGTATGTGGGAACGCGACGGACGCGTTTTTTGGCAGTCCGGAGCCGGGCTGGTGTATGATTCTGATCCCGAAAAAGAATGGCAGGAATGCTGTAACAAAGGGAAAATCATGGAAACCGTCCTTTCGATGCTATCCGAAAATTTTTAATCGCTGTTGCTTATGTTTCTTTTTATCGATAATTACGATTCCTTTACATACAACATCGTACAGATATTTCGGGGGCTTGGGCGCAATCCTCTCGTGCTTACTAACGATGATCCCCGTGTTTTGGAGCTGGCAGAATCGCCCGAGTTGGAATGTGTCTGTTTGTCTCCCGGACCGGGAAATCCGTCAACGGCGGGTTGTTGCATGGAGTTTCTGGCGCGTTTGCCGAAGACGGTACCGGTGCTGGGCGTTTGCTTGGGACATCAGTGTCTGGGAGCGTTCGCCGGTGCTCGTGTGGTCAAAGCCCCAACGGTCATGCACGGGAAATGTTCGGATATAGAACATAACGGGAAAGGGGTGTTTGACGGGATATCTTCACCCATGAGCGTGGGGCGTTATCATTCTTTGGTTATCGAATCTCCCGAAGGACAGCCGAACCCTTTGTTTGATGTCACGGCTCGTACAGAAACGGGAGAAGTGATGGCATTGCAATACAAAGATCGCCCTTGGGTAGGGATACAATTTCACCCGGAATCGATACTGACACCTCAGGGACGCAAATTGCTTGCCAATTTCCCACAGGCGATCCGTACAGGTGGATCATCGCATTATTCTGTCGCAGGGGTTCTCGAAACGTTGGCTTGCGGTGAAGATCTCAGCGAAAGCATGGCTGCCTCCGCATTTTCGGCGTTGATGGATGGGCGCATGCAGGCTTCTCAGGCTGGTGCATTCTTGATGGGACTACGCACCAAAGGAGAAACCCCGCTCGAAATTTCTCAGGCGGTAAAATCTGTCTTGGCTCGTTCTTTGCGCATTGACGGTATCAAAGGAGATTGTATCGACATTGTGGGGACGGGCGGTGACGGGAAAAATTCTTTCAATTGTTCAACGGCATCTGCCCTCGTGATGGCCGGTTTGGGTTATCGCGTTGTTAAACATGGCAACCGTGCCGTTTCTTCATCCAGTGGCAGTGCCGATGTGCTGGAAGCCCTCGGGTTTCCGCTGGATATGTCTCCCCGCCAAGCGGAAGAAATGGTAAACCGTTGCAATTTCACCTTCCTCTTTGCGCAAAAATACCATCCAAGCTTTAAAAACGTAGGTCTTATTCGCCGCGAACTGGGTATTCGTACTCTTTTCAATCTGTTGGGTCCCATGTTGAATCCTGCCCGCCCATCGCATTTACTAATGGGCGTGGCAAAGCCTGAACTCGTCCCGTTGCTCAGCGAAGTTCTCAGTACGTCCCATGTTCGCCGTGCATTGGTGGCTTGCGGTGCAGGGAATTACGATGAAATTACGCCTCTGGGACCTGCCACCCTGCGCCTGATCGATCGGGGTCGTGTTGAAGAAATGCATTTTGATCCTGCCGATTACGGATATTATCCACCGGCAAGCGAGGATGAATACCGCGTGGAAACAAAAGAAGAAGCGGCAGATGCCCTCCGCAATATTTTGGCGGGCAAGGGATCCCCTGCCATGATGGATATGGTTGCGTTGAATGTGGGTCTTGCTATCTTTTTGTTGGAACCGCAACGCGAGCTTGCCCTGTGCCTTGCCAAGGCGAAAGAGGCCGTTTACAGTGGTGTCGGGCAATACGTTCTAAACCGCGAAGGAGGTGTGGCATGAACCTACAACGCTTTATAGAGGCAAAGCAAAGCGAATTGGCAATGCTGAGGCGAGCGACCGATGCGGGAACGTTGCCACTCCCGCTTCCGCCCTCGGTTCGTTGCAGTTTCCGTGCGGCGTTGATGACCCCGCCGCAGACGGGTCTCCCCCTGCATGTGATTGCCGAATTCAAAAAAGCATCGCCATCGCGCGGTCCCATCCGCATGGATGCCGATCCTGCCGCCGTGGCGCACGCCTATGCCTCAGCCGGGGCTTCTGCCATGTCAGTATTGACAGAGGAAATCTGGTTTTACGGGCATACGGCAGATTTGCATGCGGCGGCTTCGGCTGGGTTGCCCCTGTTGCGAAAAGACTTTTTGTTTGATCCTTTGCAAATAGAGCAAACGGCGGCTACGCCCGCATCGGCTCTGTTGCTGATTGCGGCATTGACACCGGATGTTGCCCTCCTGAGAGATTTGAGGCAACAGGCTGAATCGTATGGCATGGAAGCCGTTGTCGAAATTATTTCCATGGCTGATTTGGAATTGGCGCGTGAATCGGGCGCGGAAATCGTGCAGGTCAATGCCCGTAATTTGGAAACATTTTCGACAGACCGTTCCCGTTGCCTTCGTTTTGCTGAAGAAATTCTACCGAATGAAACGTGGATCGCCGCCAGTGCCATAAGTGAGCCGGAACACCTTGCAGATGCCGCCTCTGCCGGCTATCATGCCGCCCTTGTTGGATCATCTCTGATGCAATCTCCCGACCCCGGTGAAGCTCTGAAAAAACTCCTTTTAAAATCATGAAGTCTATCCCCTTTGTCAAAGTGTGCGGGCAAACCCACCTCTCTTCCATCGATGATTCCATTGCCTTGGGAGCGCGGTATTGCGGGTTTGTTTTTCACCCTCGAAGTCCGCGTTCTATTTCTCCCGGTCGTGCCGCATTGCTCGAAACAGGTGCCTTAAAGCGCGTCGGCGTCTTTGTTGAACAAGATGCTCGGAAAATCAACTCTATCATGAAATCGGCAAATCTTGATTACGCGCAATTGCATGGATTTCAAGATCATGCCTGCGCACGTGAAATAGGTGCGGATCGCGTGATTCGCGTCATTTGGCCGGATCGGCATGAATCTTCAGATGCTCTGCAAGCCGAAATTGACTCTTGGGCAGATGATTGCGCCATGTATCTGCTCGATGCGGACCAGGAAGGCGGCGGTTCCGGCAAACGATGGGATACCGCCCATGCCGATCAATTGCGTTTTCATCATCCGTGGATTCTCGCCGGCGGACTAAGCCCTGATAACTTGAGCGAAACGCTCAAATGTTGCAACCCGGATGGCATTGATCTGAACTCGGGGGTGGAAATGGCACCCGGTCTCAAGTGCGCGGACAAACTGCGTGCGGCTTTTAATACTCTTAACCATAAATCTTCTCACCAATAATCAAATGACAACATTATCCTCTGACCGTCCCGGATATTTCGGGGAATTCGGCGGCATGTACGTGCCGGAACTGCTTGTGCCCCCTCTTCGAGAAATCGAAGAAGCTATGCACACGATTATGCCCGGCAAAGAATACCAAGAAACGCTTCGTGATTTGCTGATCAATTATGCGGGGCGTGAAACCCCTATTACGTTTTGCCCTAATATTTCGGCGCAACTTGGCTTTGAGCTGTGGCTCAAGCGAGAAGATCTCCTTCACACGGGGGCCCACAAGATCAACAATGCCCTTGGTCAAGGCTTGCTTGCCAAAATGATGGGGAAAACGCGCCTGATTGCCGAAACCGGCGCAGGACAGCACGGCGTGGCAACAGCAACCGTCAGTGCACGTTTCGGATTGGAATGCATCATCTTTATGGGCGCAGAAGACGTCAAGCGACAGGCTCCCAACGTGCAGCGTATGCGCATGCTTGGGGCGAAAGTCGTTCCGGTGGAAAACGGATCTCGCACACTGAAAGACGCCATTAATGAAGCTTTGCGTTTCTGGATTGCCCACCAAAGCGATACGCTCTATTGCTTTGGCACGGCTGCAGGGCCGCATCCCTTCCCGACACTGGTGCGCGAATTGCAAAGCGTGATCGGACGGGAAGCTCGCGCTCAATTTATCGAAAAAACGGGCGGTCTTCCCGATTATGTGGTGGCGGCTGTAGGTGGCGGATCGAACGCAATCGGCATGTTGCATCCTTTTGTGAATGATAAAAATGTGAAGTTGATCGGAGTGGAAGCCGGTGGCACGGGCGAACCCGGTTGCCAAAACTCCGCTCCCATCAATCTCGGCTCTCCCGGTGTGTTACACGGCGAATTGACCATGCTGTTGCAGGATGCTAACGGGCAAGTCCTCCCCTCGTCTTCCATTTCTGCCGGGCTGGATTATCCCGGCGTTGGCCCGGAACATTCCTACTTGGCAAAAATCGGGCGTGTTCACTATGGACTGATATACGACATGCAGGCGTTAAAAGCCTTCCATCGCCTGACGAAGACGGAAGGCATTATGCCCGCCCTCGAATCCTCTCATGCTCTGGCGTGGGTGTTGGAAAACGCCAAAAACATCCCCGCAGGCAGTCGTGCCCTCGTGAACCTTTCCGGGCGCGGCGATAAAGATATGGGCATTGTTACTCAATATCCCATCCCGGAATAAACGCAATTACTTACATAAACAAATGAATATTTCACAAGCATTTGAACGCGCCCGCGAAAAGGGGCGCATGGCAATCATCCCCTTCATTACGGCAGGATTCCCGGATAAGGAACTCTTTTGGCAGCATCTTGCTGAACTGGATGCCGCAGGTGTGGATCTCATAGAAATCGGCATCCCCTTTTCCGATCCGGTTGCGGACGGTCCTGTTATTGAAAATGCCGGTCGGATTGCTCTGGAACAGGGGGTAACACTCTCATGGTTGCTGGATGGCTTGAAAGCCCGTCGGGGACAATACAATGCCTCTCTTCTGCTGATGGGATATATCAATCCTTTCTTGCAGTTCGGTTATGACAAACTGGCACAGACTGCTGCTGAAGCGGGCGTCTCAGGCATCCTCATTCCGGATTTGCCACTTGAAGAATCCGCTCGCCTTCGCTCTCTTTTGAATGAGAAAGGACTGGAGCTGATTCCGCTCGTGGGAATGAATACAAGCCTTGAACGCATGCGTGAATACGCAGAGCATACGAAGGGCTTTGTCTACATTGTCTCGATTCTTGGTACAACCGGCGGGTTAAACCGCCACCTTGAAGAAGTGGCTGATACCATGCGCCGCGCCCGCAAAGCCTTCCAAGTGCCTCTGGCATTGGGTTTTGGCTTGCGCACTCCCGATCAGCTGGATGTCCTTCCGCGCGATGCGCATCCTGATGCCGCCGTCATTGGTACAGCCCTCATCAGCCATATTCAGATGGGCGGTCATGCGGCAGAATTTTTTGCCCCGTGGACAAATGTCAATTAATGCAAAGAGAAGATAAAAGATAGAATCTGAAAACACCTTTTCTCCCCGTTCCCGGGTGGGAAAAAGGAAAACACCGTAACGGCAGAACGGAGCCTCGTACTCCGTCTGCCGTTTTCTTTTTGGAAAAATGGGCATCTCTGTTGACAGAATCTCTTCTTTCTATAGAATAAAAGAAAGAAGAGACGGTTACAGTAATGGAAATATACGCACATACAGCTGAAAATCGTCCTTGGGAACCTCTATACGGTTCTGATGGGCATGCTGAAAAGGTAGAACGTATTTTGAAAACGTTTCACCCCTTTGTTGATAGCATTGTCCCCAAAGACAGTTTGTTGTTACCGATTTTGGGTCGTTACCATGATATGGGAAAGGCAAGCAAGGAGTTTCAACAATATTTGCAGGGGAATCGAAGCAGTGCCGATCACAAGACGGCGGCGGCTCGATGGTGGCGGAAAGATGATAAGGATTTGATAGGAACTTTGTTGGGATATGCTTTTTTGGGACATCACAGCGGGTTGCCGAATTTTGCAGAGGCTTTTGACGATGCCTTTAACAGGGCAAACATTGATGAGGCGGTGGATGCGTTACCTCCGGAGTGGAAAGAAAAACCGTCTCCCGGTTCATTTTGCCCTCATTTTAAAAATTGGGGACAATTTTCCAATAAAGGTGAGTGTAATTTTATTCTGAGTTTTTTGACTCGTGTGATGCATTCATCGCTGGTGGACGCTGATTGGCTTGCTACAGAAGAATTTATGGAACCTCAGATTGCCAAAGAGCGAAGCAAGATATGCGCCGAAAGAGATTCCATTGCAAGCTTGGCAAAAAAATTGGAAGAACACCTTGATTCTATTGAAGCCCATTCTGAATATAAGATTAATTCTTTACGTAAGGAAATTCATGAAGCGTGTTTTCAAGCGGCATCGAAAGAACCGGGTATTTTCCAACTCAGTGTCCCAACAGGTGGAGGAAAAACGCTTTCTTCGTTGAGTTTTGCTTTGGAACATGCACGAATTCAGGGATTGGATCGAGTGATTTATGTGATCCCTTTTACAAGTATTATTGAACAAACTGCTCAGGTGTTTCGAGGCGTTCTTGGTGATCGTAATGTAATAGAACATCAAAGCAATATCGCAGACGGGTGTGACACGTCCGGTAATCGTTTTGCCGTAGAAAATTGGGATGCTCCATTGATTGTGACGACGAATGTGCAGTTTTTTGAAACTCTCTTTGCGTGTAAAAATAAGCGGTGTCGTAAATTGCACAATATTGCTAAATCTGTCATTATTTTTGATGAGGCGCAAAGCTTACCTACGGATTATTTGGCTTCTTGTTTGAATGCAATGAAGGCGTTGCAAAAACTTTGCGGATGTTCTCTTGTGCTTTGTACCGCAACGCAACCCAATTTGGTGAACCGCGATGGATTTCAGATCGGCTGGCAGGAAGACGAATTGTATAGTTTGATAGGAAAAGATTTGGAAGCCAAACTAATTCGCGAAATGAAACGCGTGGAAATGATTGATTTGGGTGTTTTGAATGAGGGGCAATTGATGGGACATTTGAGTACGAATGATATCAAATCGGCTCTTTTTATTGTGAATAAGACGAAGCAGGCTCAAAATTTGTATCGCCTTTTAAAAGAAAGTGGTAGGGATGGGGTTTATCATTTGTCGGCGCGTATGTGTCCCGCTCATCGGAAAGCCGTGTTGCAAGAGGTGTGCGCACGATTGAAAGATGCATTGCCCACAGTGTTGGTGTCGACCCGCGTGGTGGAAGCTGGGGTGGATATTTCATTCCCGGTTGTGTATCGCGATCGTTGTGGATTGGATTCATTGGCTCAGTCTGCCGGGCGTTGCAACCGCCACGGTGAAGAAAAACTAGGGAAAGTGTATTCTTACAAAGCTGAAGAGGAAGAGTATGCCGATTTGTCTTTTTCTGCTGATTTGCAACAAGCCGTTTATGCTCGTAATTCTGTTCAAAGCAAGTATCCCTTGGAAAATCTTCTTTTTCCTGAAGTCATCAATGATTATTTCGATGAGTTTTATTACAAGCGTAGGGATGGTAGTAAAAACTGGGACAGTCAATATATTATGGAAAAGCTGGGAAAAAGTACGATCTGGAACTTTCCGGATATCGCCGATAAGTTTAAACTCATTCCGGAAAGACAAATCTCGTTGATGATACCTTATGGTAAGGAAGCAGAATTATTAAGAAGTAAAATTATCAACAGTAAAGATTGTCGCAATTTTTTGACACGGAAAGATTATCATGTCCTTCAGCAATACTCAGTTTCTGTCTATGAAAATGAATGGAAAAACCTTAAAAATCAGTGCGAAATCTTGTATGATGATATTTGGGCGTTGAGTAACCCTGACATGTATGATCAGGAATGTGGGTTACTTCATGAACAGATTCCTCAAAACATGGTTTGTTGACTAAAATTGTTAAAGTGTTAAATTAAAGGTAAGTTATTATGTATGGAATTAAGTTACACATTTGGGGTGATTTTGCCTGCTTTACTCGTCCGGAAATGAAAGCGGAGCGAGTAAGTTATGATATCATCACTCCATCGGCGGCAAGGGGAATTCTCTCTGCCATTTATTGGAAGCCTCAGTTTAACTGGGTGATTGATCGCATTCATATCCTGAAACCAATTCGTTTTGCGCAGATTCGGAGAAACGAGTTGGGATCAAAAATAACTTCGCCGGCAAAAGATGTGATGAATGGGGGTAAAACGGCATTCTTGGGGCAATTGATTGAAGAAGATCGTCAACAACGGGCTGCTACCGTTTTGCGTGATGTCGGATATGTGATCGAGGCTCATGTTGATATTACAGAACCAGAAAATGAAAATAATAGCGTTGCTAAGCATTTGGAAATATTCAAACGAAGAGCGTCAAAAGGCCAATGTTTTCACCAACCGTGTTTGGGAACGCGAGAGTTTTTAGCCAATTTTGAATTGATAGAGGAGGATCAACTAATTCCGCCCTGCGAAATTCCGCAAGAACAACAAAATCGTAACCTTGGATGGATGCTGCATGATATGGTCTATACTGAAGATAATAAAGGGAAATGTATTTGCGCCCATACAGGAAAAAAACTGTCCGTCGCTCCGCATTTCTTTCTTGCTGAAATGAAAAATGGCATTGTCGAAATTCCTGCATTGAAAGACACAAGATCATGATACTTGAAGAATTATATAAATTATACGACCGCCTTCTTGTTGCTGGAGAAAAGGTGCCCCCGATTGGATGTCAAATTCAAAAAATATCTTTTCGTATTATTCTAAGTAAAGAAGGTGAATTGGTTCGGTTGGAGAGTACCCTGGGAAGTGATAAAACAATCCCGGAACATGTTGTGTTGGGAGATGAATCCCGCACTAATGAAGATAAACCGTATTTCCTTTGTGATACTGCGGAATATTTGCTGGGATATACAAATGATGAGAAGAAAAAGAAAAAAGAAAGGTTTGAAATATCCAAAGATAAGCATTTGAAAATGGAGGAGTTCATTGAATCTCCGGAATACAGTACAGTGTGTCGTTTCTTAGAAAAATGGGATCCCTATAAAGAAGATAATAAAGAAGAGGTTGAGGAGGATGTTAGAAAGGCTGACGAGGAAGGGTGCTCTACCCACCAGAAGAAAAGGGAGTTTAGGGAGGATTTAAGAAAAGCAGACGAGGAAGGTCTATTTAAGAGTTTTGGTGTCTTTCAAATCGAAGGAACTCGGGAATACGTTCATGCAACAAAATCCATTCAACATTGGTGGGATGAAGAAGGAAAATGTAAATGGCAAGATGAAATCGATAAAAAAGAAGAAAGGATGTGTCTAGTATCCGGATCCGTGAAGCCTATTGCTGTTTTGCATCAGCCCGCTATCAAAAAAGTACACGGTGCTCAATCTAGTGGGGCTATGTTAGTTTCCTTTAACCAAGAGTCATTTTGTTCATACGGCGAAAGGAAGAGTTCTCAAGGGCTCAACGCTCCTGTTTCCGAGGAAGTTGCATTTAAATATTGTAATGCGCTGAATTGGTTAACCCGAAGCGATGAAAACCGAATTCGCCTTGGTGGGGATACAATCGTTTTTTGGAGTGAATCCCCCCGCGAAGAATCTGCCGAATCCGAGCAGTTTGCTATGATGGGAGTGGATTTTAAAGATGAATCTGAACAATGCGCTCAAGATAGTGTTTTAACGGAAAAATTGAAACAAAGCCTTCGAGAACTTGCTCAAGGGAAAAAAGTCAGTAACTCATTTGTCACTCCCCCCGATACGCGATTCTTCATTTTGGGGATATCTCCTAACGCGGCAAGGCTTTCAATCCGTTTTTGGCAAGAATCAACCTTCGGGGATTTTGTTGAAAAATTGCGAATGCATTATGATGCGTTGAGCTTGGTGCCGGATTCCAATAAGACAGAAAATGAATCCATTATAACTCCATTTAAGATTCTCCGTTCAAGTGTTCGAGAAGCTAAAGATATTAACCCCTATACGGGTGGGGCTCTTATGCGGGCTATTCTTTGCGGAATCCCTTACCCGGATACATTAGCCATTGCTATTATTCATCGCTTCGGGGCAGGAGATCCGGTTAATCATGTTCGTTGTTCTTATTTGAAAGCGTGGCTTTCTAGAAAAAAATCACCCATACAAATCCAATATATGTTAAACGAAGAAGAAACAAACCCCGCCTATTTGCTCGGAAGGCTTTTTGCCGTGCTTGAAAAAACACAGCAAGATGCTCTTCCCGGACTTAATCGAACCGTGCGGGAAAGCTATTATGCAAGTGCATCGGCTACTCCTGCGATGGTTTTCCCTCGTCTTTTGCGTCTCTATAACCATCATCTGGCAAAATTGGAGACCGGGAGAGCCATTGAGAGAGACCGCCTCGTACAAGAAATTTCGGATACTATTGGAATAGTGTTTCCTAAGAGATTGGACTTGAGTGGACAAGGAATCTTTGCTCTTGGCTATTATCAACAAAAACAAGATTTCTATACAAAGAAAGATACCGAAACAGAAAACTCTGAAGAAGAATAATTAATTAACGCTACATTATTTATTATAAACATTAAAACGATATAAAACATTATGAATAAAATTGATTTTATCCTGCTTTTTGATGCCTTGGATGCCAATCCGAACGGTGATCCTGATGCCGGTAATTTGCCCCGCATCGATGTGGAAACTCAGCAAGGTTTGGTGACGGACGTATGTCTCAAGCGTAAGATTCGTAACTATGTGCAACTGACACGTAAGAATGAGCCACCTTATGAAATCTACGTAAAAGAAAAAGCCATATTAAACGATCAACATGAAAAAGCTTATATTGCCCATAATATTGCACCGGAAAAAAACAAGCTTCCTAAAAGTTTGGAACAAGCGGAAAATATCCGTCAATGGATGTGTTCAAATTTCTTTGATGTCCGCACATTTGGCGCAGTAATGTCTACGAAAGTAAACTGTGGTCAGGTTCGCGGTCCGGTACAGATTTCTTTTTCCCGATCCATTGATCCGGTTGTGAGCAGTGAGTTTGCTGTAACGCGCTGCGCTGTAACAGATGAAAAAGATAAGGATAAGGAACGTACTATAGGTCGCAAATATACAGTTCCCTATGCTCTGTACAGAGCTCACGGTACGATTAATCCCTTTTTGGCAGAACAAACTGGCTTTGGGGAAGAAGATCTTGATGTATTGATTGAAGCTCTAACGCATTTATTTGATTTCGATGCTTCGGCAGCCAGACCGGCAGGTTCGATGAACGTGAGAAAGTTGATCCTTTTCAAACATGATTCTGAACTCGGCAACGCTCCTGCTCACAAGCTGTATGAAGCCGTCACAGTGACGCGCAAAGTAGGCGTCGACGTACCGCGCAGCTTTTCCGATTATGAAGTAAAGATAGGGGATATTCCCAAGGGGATTGCCTTGGATGATCGAGATTGCTGATGTTTCCAAATCTTTGACCATGTTTCGAGAGGAAGAATATATCACGCTGGCTGCTTTGCAGCACATGGTATTTTGTCCTCGTCAGTGCGCACTTATAAACACTGAACAAGCATGGGCAGAAAATGGCCTCACAACCTTAGGTCATATTGAACATGAACGTGTGGATAGCTCTGAAGAAACAATTCGAGGAGCTATCCACACATCTCGTTCGGTACAGCTTGTTTGTCATCGTTTTGGAATTCGTGGTGTGGCTGACGTAGTTGAGTATAAAACGTCATTCAATGGTATAACCATCACTCCAATTGAATACAAGCATGGCCGTCCTAAAGAGCACCGTGCAGATGAAGTGCAGCTTTGCGCCCAAGCTTTTTGTTTGGAAGAAATGCATAACTGCCAAATAGAAAACGCGTGCTTGTTTTATCATAGTATCAGACACCGATGCATGATAAAGCTGGATGAAGAATTGCGAGAATTAACCGAAAAAACTATCCGGGATACTCGAAAATTATTGCTCAGTGGAGTTATTCCTCCTGCCATAAGATCAGAACATTGTAACGCTTGTTCACTGTTTGATTATTGTCTCCCTCGTTCATCAGAAGAGCCTGCCTCGGTATATACAAATCGTATCTTTGATCAAATGCTCGATACCCTATGAAGAAGCATCTTAATACTTTATATGTTACAAGAGAAGATTCATGGCTGTCATTGGATGGAGAAACCGTTACCGTAAGCCAACATGGACAAAGGCTTATCCGAGTACCGTTGCATAATCTGGAGGCTATTCAAACGTTCGGCTGGAATATCGGAGCTACACCTCAACTCATGGCTCATTGTTCCGAAGTTGGCGTTCATATTGCCTTTTGTTCTCCAAATGGGCGGCTTCTTTGTAGAATCAGTGGCTTTACTCCCGGGAATGTATTACTTCGAAGACAACAATATCGTTTGGCAGATCATCCGGAAGGTAGTCTTGTAATTGCCCGTAATATTATTGCGGCAAAAATATTAAACTCGCGTCAAGTGCTTCAACGTGGACTGAGAGAGCGTGAAATTGAAAATCCGGATGTATCTCAAGCAGTTCGAAATATGGCAGCCGCTGTGCGTAACGTCCGAGTGGCAACCACTGCAAGTGAGTTATTGGGATTGGAGGGGAATGCAGCCGAAAGCTATTTTGGTGTATTTGAGTCACTCATAACGGCAGATGGCTTTTCTTTCTCTCATCGTAACCGTCGTCCTCCCCGAGACCCGGTCAATGCACTTCTTTCTTTTGCTTATCTTTGTTGGCCTCAGATTGTAAATCGGCACTTGAAGCTGTAGGTCTTGATAGTGCTGTAGGATTTTATCATAAAGACCGTCCTGGAAGACCGGGGTTGGCTCTTGATCTTATGGAGGAGTTGCGAGCCCCGTTAGCTGACCGTTTTACGCTTGCTCTCATCAATCGTCATCGTCTTAAACTAAACGATTTTTTAGCAGATGCAGGTGGGGGGATGCGCCTGAATGACGATGCGAGGCGTACCGTGCTAACAGCATGGCAAGAAAGAAAACAAGACATCATTCTGCATCCGTGGCTTCAGGAACGCATCACCATTGGTATGATACCGCATATTCAAGCTCGCCTGTTGGCTCAATATGTACGTGGCGCTCTTGATGCTTATCCCCCTATGCTTTGGAAATAATTTTTATGCTTTATTTGATTAGTTATGACGTTTCGACGGTTACGGCTCCCGGTAGAGCTCGGTTACGTCGTGTCGCTAAGGCTTGCGAAAATTATGGTGTTCGTGTGCAAAACTCTGTATTTGAATGCGCTATGGATTATGCTGTCTATCTTAATCTTAAAAATCAATTAACTTCTTTAATTGATCTTGAAGAAGACAGTTTGCGTATTTATCCTTTGGGAAAAAACGGACGGGAAAAAATAATTCACATCGGAAAAGAGCGTGGTTTTGACGTAGAGGGACCCCTTGTGTTGTAAAGAAGCAAGGGAACCCCATTGCGCGGAAGGGTAGCGAGCATAAAATGTTCGTAGGATCCGCGCAAAAAGAATGTGCTTGAAATTGAATGTTGAAAGAGAATGATGCCTACCGGTGAATGGGTGGGTACATTGAGTAGAGACCAAGTTCGCGGGGAACGATATTCTTGACACTGAGTGTTAAAATGCTAGGATAACCCTGTCGCCCCCCTCGCGGGGGCGTGAATTGAAACCTTAACCCCCAAAAAAGAAAATGGCACTTTGGCGGTCGCCCCCCTCGCGGGGGCGTGAATTGAAACATCGCCGGAAAGAGCCAGATCGGCAAAACGACGGGTCGCCCCCCTCGCGGGGGCATAAATTGAAACCACTGTATGCGAGAGTGGCGTCCGTCAAGGGGCGTCTTGTGTCGCAATATTTTTCCGATCGAGCATACGGGAGCAAAGAAGCC
>CAYQNL010000009.1:0-81473 GCA_964418985.1 uncultured Akkermansia sp.
GCCATTCAACAGGGAAGCGGAGAGGAAGGAGAATCAACCGAATCCGAAGCAGACACCTTCACTCCGACCTACGATGCGGACGGGAACCAAACGCGCATCAAAACCGCAACGGGGATTTGGAATGTGACCTACAACGCGGAAAACCGCCCGACCCGCTTCGAAAGCGCGGACGGAGCAACGGTCATCGACTGTACCTACGACTACATGGGCAGACGGCACACCCGCAAAGTCACCGTCAACGGGACGGTGAGCAACTACTTGAGATACATCTATCGTGGCTACTTACAAATCGCGGCCATCGAGGCAGTAAGCGGGGTATTCCGCTGGTTCTTGGTGTGGGATCCGACACAACCGACAGCCACCCGCCCGCTTGCCATCCGCAAGGACGGCACTTGGTACGCCTACGGTTGGGATTTAACCAAAAATGTGACAGAAGTCTTTGGACCGGCCGGATATATCCGGACAACGTACACCTACACGCCCTACGGAGAAGCCACCGCCACCGGCGACGTCACCCAACCCATCACATGGAGTAGTGAATACGCCGATGACGAACTCGCCCTGATCTACTACAACTACCGTCACTACAACCCCACAGACGGCAGATGGATCAACCGCGATCCTATCGAAGAAGAAGGTGGTTGGAATTTATATGCGTTTGTGAGGAATAATGGTATGATCAATTTTGATGTTTTGGGGAAATGGTCTCCACCAGTTCCTCAGGAACCTATTTTCTTATATCCTTATGTAGAAATAACTACAAAGAAGAGTTATATTGGTTTTGTAACTGAAAATCAAGTTAAGAATTTTTATTTTGCTGTTGCAGAACTTATTAAGAAAAAAGAGCATGGTAAAAATTGTTATAAAATCTATATCCATGCTGTAGGGGCAACGAGTGTTGATTTGGCTACGAATAAAGAATGTGATATTAAATTCATCATAGGGCATGGAAAGAAAATAGATGGTAAAGATTATGTTAAACTAAAAAACGGTCATATTTGTATAAATGATCTTAATAAGAATGGTTGTGTTTGTAAGGGATTTGGATGTAACATTGGAGATAATAAAGGTGTTATTCTACAATGTTTTGCAATGGAAGAATTGATACAATCAATTAGAAAATTATTGAAAAGCAAAGATTGTCCCTGTAAAACGCTTTGTATTTTTTCCGGACCGGTGAATCAGTAGTTAAATTTAATCATATAAATGAACAACAAATTTATATTTCTAGGCGTTTTTTTAATTCAAAATGTTTTTTCTGTGAGTTTTCTTGAAAAGAAAGGAATTCCAATATCTATATTAAAAGAAGAAAATTTGATATGTGAAAAAAAATCTCCTATAAAATTATCGAATCTTTGTATAAATATAGATAGAGAGGATGTTTCATATAAAGAATTTTCTCATATGCTTCAGCGGTTATATAAAAAAGGTGTTTTTAATATAAGCGTCAACTATAAAGGGAAAATATTAGATATTTCCTCTAATGGTATGGAGTGGGATATCCCTGTGGAGTTACCAAATCTGTCAAAGGAAAAAGAGAGTAAGTTTCCTTCTATTAGAGAAATAAAAACAGAACAAGGAAGATACAGTCTTATATACTGGGAAATAGATAAGATTCGGGAGAAGGAAAATGATATGGAAGAGTTCCGTAAAATTATTTGTTCTTTAAAAACAAATAATATAGGATTATTCTTTTCTATAGATTCGGATGTAACAATAAACGAATTTCTAGATTATTTTTTGTTAATACCTGATAATGTCAATATAAGGGGATGTTTGTTTAATAACATATAGAAGTTTAACCAACTGGTTAATCCTATTCTTTTGGGAACCTGTTAGGAATTCTTAGTATCTATTTCGCCAATTTTTTAGTTTCTAGGTATGGAGCGATGTTACACATATGACAAGCTCGGGAGACCCATCACGCGACAAACCGCCCGCCAAGGCAGTACGGTGAACGATACATTCACCTACAACAGCCGAAGCGAACTGATCGGAGCGACGGTGAACGGAAAGGTCTACGGCTACAGTTACGACAACATCGGGAACCGCAAGACGGCGCAGGAAGACGCCGAAGAAGCCACCGCCTACACGGCAAACCCACTCAACCAATACACCGCCATTCAACAGGGAAGCTGGGAAGAAGGAGAAACCTTCACCCCGACCTACGATGCGGACGGGAACCAAACGCGCATCAAGACCGCGACGGGGATTTGGAATGTCACCTACAACGCGAGAAACCGCCCGGTGCGTTTTGAAAAAGTGCGGACGGCACGACAATGGTGGAATGCGCCTACGACTACATGGGCAGACGGCACACCCGCAAAGTCACTGTCAACGGCACGGTGAGCAACTACTTGCGCTATATTTACAGGGGCTACTTACAAAAATCGCGGCGATTGATGCGGTAAGCGGGGTATTCCGCCGGTTCTTATTCTGGGATCCGACCCAACCAACCGCCACCGGTGATGTCACCCAGCCATTCACTTGGAGCAGTGAATACTGCCGACGATGAACTCCCCCGAAATCGCCAGCGAGTTCCAAATGAACGGTCCAAAGCAATTTCCAGAAAAGAAAGGTAGAATGCAATCCTCTGCAAAAGCGAACTGGGGGATGTTGAATTTTCCTCTGTCTGAGAGAAGTTTCATCTTGACACAATCAGTGTAAAAGTTTGAAAACTATTTCACTTTAAAATGAACTACTTACAAGCAAATATAATGGATATCGAAATAGGTAACTTTGTCATACCTCATCCTTTCCTTTTGCCTATTGGTGTTGTGGCATTTCTATTGGTTTTGTTTATATATGATACAGAGCGCGATAAAGAAACGAGAGGGTGCACGGTCTGTTTCCTTTACCTCTTGGGGTTTATGGTAGCCATTTTTCTTGTATTCAAATATTTCTGTATGCCTATTGTTCTTCACATGGGAAAACAATACGGAGGGTTCGCCGCCTTTATCACTTTTGCTCTGTTTCTCTTCTTCATGGTTCTTCTCCCGGAAAATGTATCTCATCTTATAAACAAAGTTAAAGCTTCCTTTCACAAAAAGAAGTAACGATAGCATAAATTTCCCCCGTACAGCTTTTTCCGCATTTGCCCAAGGAAACAACTGGAATATTTATTTCAAGCCGTCCCACTCTTCTTTTTCAAAATGACGTAGGCAACACTCAATGTCACTGCGGAAATAATGACTAATGCGGCAAGGTCGCCCCATGCATTGTGAAATCCGTATCCCTTCAAAAAGACACCTTTCAGGACAGCGACGAGATATGTCACGGGATCAAGCCTTGCTATACATCTAAGTACAAACGGCATATTTTCCACGGGCGAAAGAAATCCCGACAAAATGATAGCAGGAACGAGGAAACAAAACGTTGCGATGAATGCCTGTTGTTGTGTTTTGCAAAGAGAAGAAAATGCCAGCCCCACACCGGCAAGAGAAAAGGCAAAAAGAATCAAAGCCAGATAGAGCAATGCAAGAGAGCCGTTCAACGGGACGCCATACACAAAAACAGCCCCTGCAATGAGGATGCTGCCCTGCAACAACGCAATGAGAACCGAAGGAACAATTTTCCCGATGAGCAATTCAAAATGTGTGAGAGGCGTCACTAGCAACTGTTCATAAGTACCTTCTTCCGTTTCACGCGCTAAAGACAATGATGAAATCATCACGCAAGACAATGCCGTAATCAAGCCAACGAGGCTGGGAAGAATCATCCATTGGTATTCCAATTCGGAATTGTAGAGATGGTTTACCGTTACCAATTCATCATTGTATCGACCTTTGGCTCGCATCATGTCAGAGGCGATTCTCCCCATATACCCGCAGACGATCTGCGAACTGTTGGAACGGCGTCCATCTGCTACACATTGCACGACTGCGTACCCGTCTTGATGTAGCGATGAAGAAAAGTTGCTCGGTATATGCATATTTGCCAACACGTCTTGCGAATCAAGCGCATGGGACCATTCTTCGTAATTCCGATAAATGTTCACCGTTTCAATGTAGGGAGATGCCTCTATCCTCTGAACCAGCTCTGTCGCCTCTCTCCCGCTGTCATCATTCAGAATGCCCACCGTGCAATTTTTGACTTCCATGGTGCCGACAAAAGGATAGATTGCCCCCTGAATAATGACGGGAGCAATCAAAACCGCCGCACTGCGCGGATTGCGAAAGAGATCGCGCAGCTCTTTGATGATAAGGTTTAATATACGTCTGAACATCGTATCGGAATAAAATTCGGATTTAACCGTCGAGACGCAAGCGCATCTTGAAGGAAACGAGACCCAACCAAAACACACCCGATGCAATCAAGAAAACAACATTGATCTGGATGATGCTCCATACAGGTCCTGATAGGAAAAGCGTTTGCAATGCACTGACAAAGTATCGCGCCGGAAGAAAATACGAAATGAGACGAATCATCATCGGCATGCCAGTCAGCTCAAACAAAAAGCCCGAAAGCAACATATTTGGCAAGACCGTCGTTTCAAGAGCCAACTGAGCAGAGCTGAATTGATTCCTCAGCGTGGCAGAAATCAGAAGACCTATTCCCAAGGCACTGATCAAAAAAAGAGACGTCATCACGAAAAGCAACCATACCGGCGATCTGAGAGGGACTCCCATAAAGCATACGGCGATAATCGTACAAAGCGTCATGGATATCATTGCCAACACAAAGTAGGGTACTATTTTGGATATCAAAAATTCGCTTTTCCGCACGGCTGAAGCCAGTAGGGCTTCCATTGTGCCACGTTCCCATTCGCAGGCGATTATCAGCGAGGTGAGCAAAGATCCAACCATGGAAACAACAATGCACATTGAACCGGGTACTAAATAATAACGGCTAACCACGACAGGATTGAAACGGTATTGAGGCAAAACTTCCACGGCGATACTTGCCCCCTTCCCTTCTTCGGCTATCCATGAGCGAGCGATGTTTTGCACGTAATTTGATACAAACGTGGCGGTGTTTGGCTGTGACGCATCCGTCATCAGCAAGAGGCGAGGATTTCTGTTCGCAAGAAAGTTGCGCGAGAAATCAGACGGAATGACAAGCGCGGCTTCCAGTTCATAATTTTCAAGCTTATCAGCCAATTCACTGCGGCTGCCGAGACGTTGCAACTCGAAATACGGAGATCCCGCCAGACACTCAATAATGCGGTGTCCCTGTACGCCGCTGTCTTCCGTCACGATTCCCGTACGCACGACAGGCATATCCAGATTGATCCCGTACCCAAAGAGCATTATCATCATCACGGGCAAAACGACCGATAGGAGAATGCTGGACGGATCACGCAAAATCTGCTTGAATTCTTTAACAATCAACGCCAACGCCCGACGCATCGAAAATCGTGATTTTCTCATGAGGGAGTTCCTTTCTCAATCAAGCTGATGAATGCCTCTTCCATGGTGGGGGCAGGGTTTTTCGGGGTAGCTTCTGCCGCCTTAATTTCATCGGGCGATCCGATGGCTATGGATTTTCCACGGTTGATAATGACCATGCGATGCAAATATTGCGCTTCATCCATAAAGTGAGTTGTCACAATGACGGTCACGCCGCAATCTGCCATGGCATTGATACGATCCCAAAACTCGCGTCTGGCAATTGGATCGACACCCGATGTGGGTTCGTCCAAAAAAAGAAAAGACGGGCGATGCATGACAGCGCAAGCCAATGAAAGCCGCTGTTTGTGATTCCCATCGGCAAGCTGCCTGACGTGCTTTTCAAATAGTCTGCAAGGGAAAATTCTTCGATAGCATCGGCGATGCGTTCCTTTTTCAAACGTCCCGAAAGCCCGTATATCCCCGCAAAGAAATCCAGATTTTGATGGACACTCAATGTACCGTACAAGGAAAACTTTTGAGCCATATAGCCGATATGTTCACGAGCCTTGCGGGCATACCGCGTCAAATCGATCCCCATAATTTCCGTTTTTCCCGATGAGGGTTTGAGTAGCCCGCACATCATGCGAAACGATGTTGTTTTGCCGGCACCGTTCGGTCCGAGCAATCCGAAGATCTCTCCGGCGCGGACGGATATGTTGAGACGATCTGTAGCTGTGAATTTGCCGAAGGTTTTCGTTAAATTCTCCGTCACGATGACAGTACTGCCGCGAGGCGGCAAATCCCCGGCACATTTTGTTTCATGTGGTGCGGCATGGCGATGCCCTCCGCGCAACAAATCGATATAAGCCTCTTCAAATGTGGCTTGAACAACCTGTACATCTCTATACTCTTTCCATTAATCGGGCGAATACGACTGATACAAAAGGCAACGCAAGCGTTTCCCTTCGATGATGGCATCTTCCGTTTCGGGGCGCATTTTCACGCGTCGCAGAGCCGTTGAGCAGTTTTCTGTCTGAGGGAGAAAACGAATCACGCGTCTTTCTAAACGTCCTAGCAAGTCACCCGGTCTCCCCTCGAATGTTTTACGCCCTTCATGCAACAGGCAAACACGATCGCAACGCGCCGCTTCATCCAAATATGAGGTTGCCCACACGATGCACAGACCGCGTTCTTTCATTTTCATTACCATCTTCCATAGCTCTCGCCGTGAAAGAGGATCTACACCAACGCCGGGTTCATCAAGAAGAAGCACAGACGGAGCTCCGAACATGGCACACGATAAACCCAATTTTTGCTTCATTCCGCCGGAAAGTTTACCTGCCAAGCGATCGGGGAACCTTTCGAGATCAGTCATACGCAACAGCTCTGCGGACAACGTGGCAATATCCGTCTGAGGGACATTGTGCAAAGCCGCATAAAGATTCATATTTTCTCGAATGGTCAACTCCTCATAAAGCCCAAACTTTTGAGGCATATAGCCGATTTGTTCGCTCATGACGGCATGATCTTTCAAGGGATCGAATCCTATGACGGATATTTCCCCCTCCGATGGTTTCAGTAGCCCCACCAGCAAGCGCAGAAGTGTTGTTTTTCCGGCTCCGTCCGGACCGACCAAACCGAGAATTTCCCCATCGCGAGCGCAAAAATCGGTCTTGTCTAAGGCTGGTTTTTGCGCCCCGGAATAGGTGTAGGAAAGCCCTTTAACTTCAACAGCCATACGACGCTCAATTCGGAATCAACGGTTCACTTCCGCTTCCACGGTTACCGGCATGCCTTGGTTCAGCCCCGTTGCGGATGCATCCGCAATGACTCGCAACCGATAAACCAACGAAATACGCAGATTTTTGCTTTCAACCGTCTTGGGCGTAAATTCGGCCTTAGGCGAAATAAATCCGATCGTCCCGGAAATTCGGCGACCGTCATCCGTGACAATCACCACTCTCTGTCCGGTGGAGATTTTCCCCAAATCGGGTTCTTCCACATAAGCTCGTACCCAAACGGGATTTGTCAGAGAAAGTGTCAGTACGGGCGTCCCCGCCGCAAGCATTGTCCCCGGTTCGACAGAACGCGTCAGCAACACCCCGTCCGACGGACAAATCAGCTCCGTATCTTTCAAATCAAGCTTGCACTTCTCTATACGGGTCTCAGCCTGCGCGACCTGCGCACGAACTTGCGCAATATCTTCTTCACGCGCACCCGCCAGCATCAGCTTGTATTCTTCGTCTTTCGTCTTCGCATCGGCTCGCGCTTTTTCACATGCGGCTTCGGCATTGTCGAGATCCTGTTGCGAAACCGTCTTGGTTCGTATGAAATCCTGATATCGTTTATACGTCCGTTCCGCATTAGCCAAAACAACTTTTTGAGCTTCGAAGGTCGCCTTGGCAGCGGCTATCTCTTCTCGACGGTTTCCGGTCTCCATTCGTTTGAGAGACTCCGCCAGCACACTGCCTCACGCAAGGCTATTTCATACGGTTCGGGATCGATTTTCCCGACCGATTGCCCCACAGGCAAAACTGCGCCCTCGTCCTCTGCCAGAGATTGCAACCTTCCGCTCACACGGAACGAAAGATCCACCTCTCGAATATCCACATTACCGTTGAGCAACAATGAATTTTCAGATCCTTCGTCAAAGGTCTGCCAATAATACAAACCGAAAGCAATTATAGCAAACAACAGAACAATGATAATGATTTTTTTCATGATTCCTCAAGAGTGAAGAGAAATTCCCTTTAATGCCCATTCCATGCGTTTCAATGCTGAACCGCGCGAAAACGAATTCCGTACAATAGCTTTGAAAACAGATGACTCAGGCGTGTAATACCCCAATAAAAACGAACAAAACAACGTCGGTAAACTGATTGCCCCGGCAAGGTACACCAATATGGCTTCCTCTTCACCCGCAACGATGTACCCGCGTTGCTGTGCTTGTCGAATCGCATTCATGATTATAAGAGGATGCCGCATCGGTATTGTCCGTACAAAATCTTTTACGGATTTTTCACCTGCTGACAGATCTTTTATCAAAAGGGAGATCAAACGGGCGTTTTCCAGCATAAAATCGATGGCGTGAATCACTGTTTGCTTTAAATGAAGCATCGGATCGCTCTCCGAAAAATTTCCCGTTGATATCCCCTTCAGCAACGGCGCGTACCACGTTTCCAGCAATTCGCGCAAATATTCATCCCGAGTGTGAAAATAGTACACGAATGTTCCGAGGTTCACCCCTGCTCTTTGAGCAACACCACGCACCGTCAACGAGCCGACTCCACCATCTTGTAAGATCTCCAGACCGACTTCGATCAGCTTTTCCCGTGTCGAAAGATTGCCCTTCATGCGTTCAATTTATACGCATGTATAAATTGAAGTCAAGCGTTTTCCTGTATTTTTATAAAGTATTTACATTCGTGAACAAGAATCAATAGATAGGATTTCCCAAAGAGGATTCGACCAAGTCTACACTGCGAGCAGTTGCTCCTGCATGTGGGGCAAGAGCTTTGAAAGCCCGCTCAGTGCGATAGCGTGTTTCTTCCGCATCGTCAATCACGCGTCGAATGCAATCGGGCAATTCTTCCGCAGAACAACGAACGATCCCCTTCTGTTCCAGCAGAAGACGCACCAGATCATCAAAATTGCTCATATCAGGTCCGACAATGACAGGAACTCTCGCCACAACGGCTTCGGCGGGATTTTGCCCACCGATTGCTAAAAAACTTTTGCCGATCACAGCCACTGAAGCCAAGGCAGTCCAATCTCGCAATTCGCCGGTCGTATCAGCTATATAACACAGATTTTCGGTTGGCGTATCAGGAAGCTCATCATGACTGCGCAAAACGCAAGAAAATCCTTCAGCTGTCAAATCGCGTACCACCTCATCGCGACGTTCTGCATGGCGAGGCACGATCAAGGGGAAGGCATTGACCTCGCGGGCGGCTTTGGCAATAAGTACCTCCTCACCTTTGTGCGTGCTAGCAGCCAAAATCACAGGGCGTTGCAAAGAAAGTCGTTCAAGAATATCTTTGAAATCCTTTCTCGGCTCGGGCTTTTCGCCCGACATGACGTCAAATTTGATACTGCCGGTCAGGTGCAACACATTGCGATCCACTCCAATTCCTACAAAGCGTTCCACATCGCGTTCGCTTTGCGCACCGACAGAAGAAAGAGCGGAAAAGAACAGACGCGCCAGACGAGGAAACCGCGCATAACGTCCTTCGGAACGAGGGGAAAGTCGCGCATTAATCATCACGATGGGCAGATGCACCCTACGCGCGTATGCAGAAAAATTCGGCCACAGCTCAGCCTCCACCAAGACAACGCATTGCGGACAAAAACGGCGCAAACAACGTCCCGACAAAAAAGGCAAATCGAGTGGCGAGTACAGCACGCGCACGTCGGAAAGCTGTGCATTGCGGGCAACAGCATGTCCGGTAGAGGTAGAAGTCGCCAAAACGACCGATTCATTCGGATGTTTTTTTTGCCATTCGCGAATAAATTTCAACGCCAGCATGACTTCACCCACACTGACGGCTTGGACGTAGATCCCTCCCTTCGGTTCTTCGTCAATCGGGACGCGATAAATGCCAAACCGCTCCAGCAATCCCGTTCCAAACCCACCGCGCCGTTTCATCTTAATCAGATACGAAGGCAATGCAAGCAACAAAAATATCGGGAAAAAGAAATTGTAAATGAGAAGGAAGAAAACTCTGCTCATGCTTTTACCGTATAAAAAAGAAGAACATTTTTACCATATTGCCGACGATCAAGCAGATGCCACGGTTCGGGCAAGCTGTCCGTTTGCTCAGCCGCACCGTAATCTGCCTGTGCTTCTGCAATAAATATACCGTTAGGTGAAAGCATTTCGTGAAGGCGACTTTCCAGCAATTCGGCGATAAAATCCCTACTTCCCAATGCCTTACAATACGGAGGATCGGCAAAAACGAGATCGTACTGCCCGCGATCGCGTTTCACAAACTGCAAACAATCACAGACAGCCACATTGCCGCCTTGCAAGCCACAGCGTTTGATGTTTTCTTCTGCCGCCAAACAGGAAGCACGGGAACTGTCAACCATTCTGGCGCGGAGAGCCCCTCTGCTCAAGGCTTCCAACGCCAATGATGCCGATCCACAAAACAAATCAAGCACCACAGCCCCAACAACACGCTCGCCAAGAATGGAAAACAACGCTTCGCGCACTCGATCCGTCGTAGGTCTCACCTCGCCTTTGGGTACGCGAAGGCACATCCCTTTCGCCTGACCGGAAATGACCCTCATTATTATATTATTACTTCTGTATAAATCTGTTATTTCGTAAATAAATCTGAAACATGGCAAGGCAAAACCGATCCCAAACCGATTTTGCCTTGCCATGTTTCCTATACTCAGCCAAGCATGGAAAACAATGATTTTAAAATGTCTTATCTTTTCCCCGCACCGCCGATCGGGGGATTTGTTTCCGAAGACGATTGAAGAGCGAAGCGCAACACAAAGCCTCCCTTTGCGAGTTGCTTTCCCGTAACGGCACTCGATTCGCTCATATTGTAATATGTGTATACATATTTACCATCGGTCGACTTGGTAAAAATCACGCTTTCCTGCAATTTAACGAGACTATCGCTCACTTCCAAAATCCATTCGTGTCCTTTTGCCTCACCGAAAGCGGAATCTGCAGAGCGTGTCACTTCTCCTTTGAACTTCAATATACCATTGTTCGAAATCCATTCGTTGTTTTTGGAATCGTACTTCAACGCGGTCAGGAGCAACGGTTTCAATTGTCTGTCCTTCTGATCAAGCGTCCCCGAATTAAGATACCAAACATTCGGTTCACCGGAGAGACTCAGCCCCATTGCCACCACATCGGCAGACTTGATCTCCCGCTTATCCCAGATGGCTTTGTAGGCATCGTATTCATCCTTACTGTCCCACAATCTTTCATCGTAAGGAAGGGGTGAGTCCGGGTTCTTTTCACTATCTGCCAACATGGCAGCACGAACGTCTTCGGGAAGAGCCTTGAATTTTTCGTCTACCTTTTGCAGATATGGAATAATGGAAGAATCCAATTGACGTTGGACAACATTCCCTCGGATCAGATCTCTAACGGGAATAACGGGAAGATAGTCGCCCATAACGCCAGGTGTAGAAGCGGCAAAAGCCGTGCCGAACATTGCCACTGCTGCGGCTGATGCAAGAAACGAGGAAAACACTTTCATATCAGTGGGGCTCATTCTAAAGAGCATACCATGGAAAATCAAGCAGGAAATACATCATTCCTGTCATGCCACCGCCAATTGTATAGATCGTTATGTATTTTGACGAATTGTGAGAGCGCAATATGGTTCGATTTTCGCATTAAACTTGCATTTTTTCTTCAGTTGGCGTAACAAAGTGCCCGTGCGCACAAAAGATTTTGATTACGATCTTCCCGAAGAATTGATAGCCGACAGACCGTTGCTCCGGCGTGATGATTCCCGCATGCTTGTCGTGCATCGCGATAGCGGATGCATTGAACATCGCATGTTCCGTGATCTTCCAGAATATATGAACCCAGGCGATCTCTTTGTGATGAATGACACCCGCGTGGTTCCTTCGCGGTTCTTCTCCAATGACGGGAAAATCGAAATCGTGCGCGCCGGGCTTCAAACCGATGTACTGTGGAAGTGTATGGTTCGCCCCGGAAAGCGCATGAAAATTGGCCGCACGGTACAAATCGGCGATGCTATCGGCATCGTTGAAGCCATTGACGATGAAGGATACCGCTTGATTCGATTTGACAGACACATCGACGAAACGACATACGGACGGCTTGCTCTGCCCCATTACATGAATCGAGAAAGTGACCCTTCGGACAAAGAACGCTATCAAACCGTCTACGCTTCCCATGAAGGAGCCATTGCCGCACCAACGGCAGGTCTGCACTTTTCCCAAGAGATGCTCGACAAAGTACCTCACGCTTTCCTAACACTGCATGTCGGCGCAGGTACATTTCGCCCCGTCAAAACCGACTGCGTGGAAGAACACCGCATGCATACCGAGCATTTTGTGCTTCCCGAATCCACCGCTCAACGCATTGCCGTTGCCAAACGCATCATTGCCGTAGGCACAACCAGCGTTCGTGTCCTTGAACATCTCGCGGCAGAACACGGTTTACCGCTCAAACCGGGAGCGGGAGACACACACATTTTCATCTATCCACCGTACCGTTTTCAAGTGGTGGATGCATTGCTGACCAATTTCCATTTACCGCAAAGCACACTGATCATGCTCGTTTCGGCTCTTGCCGGACGGGAACTCATTTTGGAAGCTTACAGGCAGGCTGTGGAACGTCGTTACCGCTTTTTCTCTTACGGAGACTGCATGTTGATTTTATAATCAACGCGACAGCTTCAGCACATATCGCTGTTTGGTCATTGCACAGGCATCGGCGGCGGGCATTTCTTTTAATGCGTGATTCGCACCCCACGAATCAGAGAAAAATATAGTCTTCTTCTTATCATTATAGCCGATAATCAAGCGCATATGCCCGCCTCGCGATTGCGGAACGTACACCGGCTCATCAAATATTCCCAGCTCCACGCTCCACAACACAGGAACGCCCAAATCGATATTTTTACGAATAGGCTTCATCCATTTTTCCACTTGATTTGCTTTGCCTGCTCTCGCTTTCCGCAAAATATCACGATCGGCAGCATTCCATGCGCTTGACGGATCCGCGCCACCCAGCATTTTGCCTTTCATTTTCTTGGCAATCTTATCGTATGCTTCCATCCAAGAATACCATGCGTCCCTCTTGTCAATCTCCTCGATTTTTACATGGAACTTCGAACCGATCTCTTTCAGAGCCTCCAACATCGCCAGCGGCGATGTTCCGCTTGCCCCCGAACTACCACACAAAGCCGCCAGCGCATGCTGATCAACGCCGTCCATTCCGTAATAGGCAAACACGCGAGAAGCCGTTGCAGGAACGCAGTATCCCTTTTGTCCCTGATCCACCATGGGGATGCCTTCGATCCTCACGTCGTTGTTTTCTTTGACAATATGACTCTTTAATTTGGAGCGATTCAGAGCATCGCGAGCATCGCCTCGTTCAACGGCTTCGGCATTGCAACCCATCGTCAGTTTGATAAATTCCGCAGTAAAGGATTTTTTCTTGCGCGTACAGGACGATTCCAACACGATCACGCCTCCGTCATCGGGCAAAATCCACTCCCATGCCTTGATCTCAACGGCTGTCTCGCGCTTAGGCATCTTCTTTGCCTTTCCTGGCATACCGGCAACAGATTCCAACGCTTTCTGAGCCTCTTCCAGTTTCTTGTCAAATGTTACTTTGTCTACTGAGCCGTCATCCCCTTTGTTGTAAACCATGATACAAACCGATTCGAGGTGCTCGTCTTTCCATGTCAGTTCAAGCTCGCGTGGAACCAGCCCACCGATTGAAATCCTCCCCTCGGTCAAAATCCGCATGCGGTTTTGATCGATATTACTGTACTTTTTCCCCATTAAATATTTCGAGGATATCTCGTTTTTCGGCAACTTCCACAGCTCGCCGGACTTGATGGGGATTCCCCAATCGTCCGCAGCAGGCAGATTCAACACGAGAGCGAACAATGCAAAAATACCGATAATGATCCGTTGATTCACGAAATAACTTTACCCGCTTCGAACAACGCCGTCAAGCATGTACCGTCCGGTATCGTTTTATTTTTTCATTTGACGAAGAAACTAACTTTAGGCTTGTCAAATCGGGCAATGAGAGTTTCAATGAAGCCATGAAAGCACTTGTAAAGACACGAGCCGATAAAGGTCTCGAATTGATGGACGTACCCATGCCGGAAGTAGGACCGAACGATGTCCTCATCCGCATTCACAAAACAGCCATTTGTGGCACTGACCTTCACATATGGAATTGGGACGAATGGGCGCAACAAACCATTCCCGTTGGTATGCATGTTGGACACGAATTTTGCGGTATTGTCGAACAAGTGGGGGCTGCCGTAAAAGAATACAAGCCCGGCGATGTCGTTTCCGGAGAAGGTCACATCACCTGCGGTCACTGCCGCAACTGCCGTTCCGGACAAAAACATTTATGTCCCAACACGCAGGGCGTGGGCGTCAACCGTCCCGGGTGCTTTGCCGAATACCTTTCCATTCCCCAAGACAACGTGGTGCGTATCCATCCCGACATTCCGATGGAAATAGCTTCCATATTCGATCCCTTGGGTAATGCCGTCCACACAGCTCTTTCATGGGATCTTGTCGGTGAAGACGTCCTGATCACCGGCGCGGGGCTTATCGGCAGTATGGCATCAGCAGTCTGCAAAAAAGCAGGCGCGAAGAACGTTGTCATCACCGACGTGAACGATTATAAGTTGGGGCTTGCAAAAAAACTGGGCGCAGACCGCACCGTCAACGTCACGAAAGAAAAGCTTGCTGATGTCATGAAGGAACTCGGTATGACGGAAGGTTTTGACGTTTGCCTTGAAATGAGCGGCGCACCGGCATGTCTGAGAGACATCATCGAATATTCCCGCACAGGAGCAAAAATTTCCCTACTGGGTATCCAGCCCTCCGGCAGTAGCATCGAATGGAACAAATTTATTTGGAAGGGTCTTAAGATGAAAGGGATATACGGTCGAGAGGTTTTTGAAACGTGGTACAAGATGGATGCCATGATCCGCAGTGGTCTCGACATTTCGCCCATCATCACGCACCGTTTGCCCTACACTGACTTCAAAGAAGGCTTTGATGCCATGAACAGCGGGCGTTCCGGTAAAGTCGTGCTGAGCTGGCTCTGATTTTTTGAGTATTTTCGTTCTTATCCGAAAAACAAGGACGCGGGCGACCTGCTCTCTCGCGTCCTTTCTTTTCCATATGTTCCCGCATTGGTTCGGCAACGGAGCGTTTCCTCTGTATTTGGCACCGATGGCCGGTGTGACGGATCCGGTCTTTCGCACACTTTGCAAAGAACTGGGTGCCGATGTCACGGTTTCTGAGTTTGTATCAGCAGAGGGCATACTGCAAGCATGGGAACGTAACCGCCGATATGCCGAATTTGAAGAATCGCACCGACCTGCCGGCGTTCAAATATTTGGGGCAAATCCCGTAACATTGGGCGAAGCAGCGCGGCGCATTGCAGAGGAACTGCATCCGGATTTTATCGACCTCAATGCCGGGTGTCCCGTTCCCAAGGTCGTGGGACACAACGGGGGATCTTCATTACTGAAAGATTTACCCTTGCTTACGACAGCGGCCCGAGCTCTTGTGAATGCCGTGGGCAAGTGTATACCCGTCACAGCTAAAATACGCATCGGATGGGACGCCGAACATATCTGTGCGCTTGAAGTCTGTCGGCGACTGGAAGACGTAGGGGTCTCTGCCATTGCCATCCACGGAAGGACACGCAGTCAACAATACAGTGGGCATGCCGATTGGAATATCATCGATGAATGTGCTTCGGCTTGTCGCATCCCCGTCATAGGAAACGGAGACATCTCAAGTCCGGAAGACATCCGACGTATCCGCAAAGAAACCGCCGTGTCGGGCGTGATGATCGGCAGAGCAGCCATGGTTGACCCATGGATTTTTTCGAGAACGAAAGCTTACTTTGCCACAGGAGAGATCCCGCAGCCGCCCACCTCTGCCGAACGAGCTTCGTTCATGTTGCGACAAGCCGAATTGGAAGTCACTTCTGCCCGCCACGGGGGCGAATTAACTTCGTTGCGAGCACTTCGCTCTCGCCTGTTGGCGCAAGCCAAACAGCTGTCGGGATCAAAATCCATTCGCTCGCATCTTTCAAAGGTTTCCACCCTTGCGGAACTGCGGGCGATTTTATCGCCGTGGCTTTCGGCATAATCCCTTCCGTTGCCTTGCAAAACCAGCTCCGAACTGCCGTCCGTATACAGCGATAACACAGTTTTTCCTCTATCATCATATTCATAACGTCTTTCGTAACAAGCCCCTCTACCCTTTGAAGAAGGCATACCGCCGGGACGTCCCTCGGCATCCCAGAAATATTCTCTGCGAAGTCTGTTCTTTGTGTCGTAATTGCACATTTTCTCGGCATATCCGATGGCGGGAGGCACACACAATTCTCCCGCAGCATCAATGAAACATTCATACACGGGATTCCCGTATCCGTCGTAATTGCACACGTGTTCGGCATATTTCATTCCGTTGGAATCGCTTACGTTATGATCTGCATCAAAATAGCGTACCGAAGCGCAGTTTCCGCGAGAATCGTATCGCATTGCCGCTGCGGCATACCCAATATCAGCCGCGCGACAAACAACAGTCTCACCTTTCGCATTACGGTATTCCATCCGCTTCGGACGGTCTCCGTGATCATAACTCCACCGTTCTTCTGCCACCCCAACGGCATTGTTAGCCAAACATCCTCCTATGTAATTTTGTTTTGCTTCCAGTTTTCCGTTATCGGCATAGGTGTAGCGCACTTCCTGTTCTCCATCCCGATTGACGCATTTCAAGCCGTTCGCCCCGCGAAACACACGCTGAAGCAGTTTCCCCGCCCCGTCATAAAAACGCTCTTCGAGAGCATAACCCGGAGCTTCATTTTCCGTCAATTTCCCCTTTGCATCGCAAAATGAAATTTTAATCAATTGTCCCCTGTCGTTATATTCGTACAGATATCGGGTCACAGCGAACATATCGGCACACAAACGCCCGTTCGAATCATAATTATTTCGTTCCTTCAGACGCCCGTCACGATCGTAACTCATGCGTTGTTCGGCAACGGAAATCCCAACGGTTGCTTGGGGAATTCCCGCATTGTTCATCGCAACGATCCGCTTCAATACATCACCATCGTATATAAATTTGACGTAACAAGGCAAAGAATTCGCCTCATCGAGAGTAATTTCATCCACCCCATGCGGCACGGCACAGTCACGAGAATGATATACGCCACGAAAAAAGCGGGCATTCTCTTCCATTCCCGTCATTCCGCGTCGTATATGCACCGTGCCCAACGCCAACACCCCCGCAAAGAGCGACAAAGCCGCCAATGTACCGGAATAATTCCACAGCATTCGCAAAAATCGCACAAGTCGGGCATAGGGGCGTACTTCGTCCATACTTCAGAGAGCATCTCACTGGGGCAGATGTTCAATAACTGTTGTCATGAAAACCGGTACAGTTTCCGCCTGCGTCACCAACCTATCCGATGAAGCGGATCTTCATACATACAAAAATTTTTTCAACCAAAACGTATTCTTCGTGATTTCGTCGGTGAAAAACAAAAAAGCCATTTCGCGTCCATGCGCAAAATGGCTTCCGAATATAAATAAAAGATGTTGCTTATTCTGCGGTTTCTGCCGTTTCTTTCTTTTTGGCAGGAGCTTTTTTTGCCGGAGCTTTTTTTGCCGCAGTCGTTGTCTTTTTGGCAGGAGCTTTCTTGGCGGGAGCCTTTTTTTCTTCCGCAGGAGCTTCTTCCACCGTCTTGACAACCTTCTTGGCAAGCTGAACAGTGGGAGCTGCCTTACTCAATTTGAGCAGTTCCTTTTTGCGCTTGAGGTATTCGGCGCGACGGCGACGCTTCGTGACTTTACGATGTTGTTGTCCCATAATATTCTCTTTTTGACAGAGCGCGAACGCGCCCCGAATGTTTACGGGCGATAGTTTTAACGGCTTCTGACACGGAAATCAAGCAAAATTTCACACCTGATACATTTACTTTCCTATTTTGCGTCTCAAATGAAGCCTTTCAGCAAAGCAATTCAAAGCCTGATGGCTGATTTCCTTCTTGCCATTCGAACTTTTCTCGTCAAGATGAAGGCATGAAGATCGCCATACTGGGTGCGGGAGCTCTCGGATGTTATTACGGGGCAAAATTAGCAAACGCCGGAGAAGATGTCTCCTTTGTGATGCGCTCGGCATACGAACCGAGTAAAAAGAACGGTTTGGAAGTTCGCAGCAAAGATGGTGATTTTTCCCTTCCTAATCCTTCCGTTTTTCGATCCTCCGATAAAATTGGGCCGGTTGATTTGGTCGTTCTTACATGGAAATCCACGTCAAACACAGAGTTATCAACCGCTCTTCCGCCTTTACTGGGCGATCACACACGTCTCATCACCTTGCAAAACGGCATGGGTAACGCAGACGTTATCTCCCGCCTGATGCCTAAAGAACGCATATTCATCGGGCTTTGCTTTGTTTGCGCTATGATGCCAGAACCCGGAAAAATCCTTCACTTGGAAGGCGGCAGTATTCAGTTTGCGCCGGCAGTACCTTCACCTCAGGGATTCCGTGAAGCGAAAGAATTTGCCCTATTTTTCGCCCATGCAGGATTGCAAACACAGACTTTCGAGCAAGCCGAACAAATTCAATGGTGCAAATTGACATGGAATATCCCGTTCAACGGGCTTTGTTTGGCTCACGGAGGAATCTGCATCAATCGCCTTTTTTCTATGCCGGATCAGGTAAAACGGGCAGAAAACATTGTACGCGAAGTGTGTCTCGCGGCTCAATTGCGCGGTTTCCCTTTACCGGAAGACATCGTGAAACGACAAATGGAAAGCACCGCCGCCATGGGAGATTTCATCCCATCGAGCGCGGTAGACTACCTCAAAAAACGCCCCATTGAATACGATGCTATCTGGGGGACACCTCTTCGCATGGCTCACGAAGTACATGCCCACGTCCCATATTGGGAAGAACTTTGTCGCGACATTCAATCCCGTCTTGCCAGATAATAATCGCCCCAACATGTTTCGTCCTGCCCTTCAACTTTTTCGTACCAAGCCTTTTGCCATCATCTCGGTCTGTGCTTCTGTTCTGCTTTTCGGGATTGGGATGAAATTCGTAACACAGAATCTCGTTTTACAGGAAAAGAGGGCAGGGTTGTTGAATGAATGGGCAATGCCCGAAGGTCACGATACGTTAACACGGCAATTATCCTTGCTCGGGCTGGGCGGGTTACGCTCTCTCGGTGCAGAAATTTTAAGTCTCGATGCAGTGAATGCATGGGTTCGCCGAGATTGGCAACGCGTTGAAGAACGCAGTCGCCAAATGGTCACACTTTGTCCAAAGCATGCGAATTATTGGGTAACTGCCGCCAGACAGTTTTTCTACAATGCCGCAATGGACGCGCAAACCGATCCCGAACTCTCATTCTGGGAAAAGAAACAAACAGCCCGACTCTATATGAACAAGGGGATAGCTTTCCTTACTGAAGGATTGGCGGTCAATCCAAAAAGCATCCTCTTGCTCACCAATTTGGGCGATTTTTTGAGCGATGTTAACCGTTGCCCGCAATTCGCCCGTGCTGCCGAATATTATCACCGCGCCGTTCAAATGGGTGCACCATCAGTGTACAGTCGCTTAGAGTTTTACGCTCTTTGCCGTGTCTCCGGCAGGGAAATGGAAGCTCTGGCATTAGGGGTGTCTCTTTTTCAAGATCCTTCCCACCGTCTCCCTTCCCTGCCGGGTCTCATTGCCGTGTTACAACATAAACTGGATCTTCCGGAAAATGAAAGAATTCCTCTCGAAACGCTTTTCGGGAATCGCAAGCGGGCAGAAAGAATCCTCACTCAACTCCAGAATAATGATTTGGGCTTCCCCACAGACGGGATTGACTGTCTGTTGGAAGAAGTGAGGGCTTTACATTGAACGCCCCTGCTTCGTTCCCTTGCTCTTGTGGAGGCGCACCATCGGTTTTGGAGGTGGCAGAGCCTCCAGAAAAGCAGGTCCGGACGTAGTATCTTCCGCTTCGTCTGCCTCAATTCTTTCCTTTGCTTCTTCTTGTTGCAAAAGAGCCAAGCGGGTATCTTCTGCCAATGCTTTAAACTTGTCCGCCTGACTGTAAGCCCCCGTATCGTCCCGAAATATGGAGGCCAACCAATCACGTTTTTCATCTATGCTGAGATGTTCAGGTATCATGGGTATTCCTCCGTTCGTCATGGCGTTTTTGCCTGTGCATCACATCCGCTCATCAAAACGCGTACCAATGTCTTCCCCTTTGGCGTAATGTGGTAGCAGTACGGTTTCATTCGACCGCTCCGCGCCAAATATCCCTCGCGCACCAAACGACCCAGCGTTGCCGTCACCATTTTGGGCGTCATCCCTGTTCCTTTGATCATTTCTCCGCAAGTGTCGGCTCCCCCCGCCAAACAAAGCAATACATGCACCATGCCCACATGCAGACCTTCTCTCTGCATCGCCTTTAAAAATTGTGTGATAAAATCTATAGCTCTCATACTCTTTTGTGCCAATTTATCCTCACTTATCAACAAACTGTTAACATGTTATTAACAACAGTTTTTGTTTGATTTTCAATACAATTATTGAGTTATTCACAATCATCTTCCTCATTTCTGCAACAATACGATTGTTTCCACAAACGGTAAAGCGGGTGCGTATCGTTCGAAAAACTTTGCACTGCGTTAACCGTTGAAGCCATTGGCAAAATGATCCTATGAAACTCCTGCGTCAGAGCCTCCCGCGCGGTAGAACTTGCCGTGAGCGGGATACACAATTTTTCTGCAAGCCGAGTGGAAAGAGCATCACAAAAGAGAGGCTCAAACAACTCGGCATCTTCACAATCAAAGGTATAGGAGATTTGCAAAGGCGATATAGCCGAATAAACAGCACGCCCCTGCAAGGTCCAAGACGATGCCTTGACAGAAAGCACTCTCAAACAATCGGCAGGCAGAGAATGATGCCTTTGGTGTCCCGAAGCAAATTGGTCTTCTTCCGATGATTCTGAGGAACCCAATACCGTTCTCTTTGTGGCAAAACTCCAACGCGCGGCACAAAGAGTTTCGCGACGCGCCGGATGATAATGCAGATAACAAAGCCGAGCTGCGGGAGCCCCGTTCGGATCGATAGCCGCGATGGGTGATTCGCCCAATTTGGAAAGGGCGATATTACATAAATTTAATGCACTGTTCGTTTCTTCCATATATTGTTCCGTTTGTTTTGCAAAAAGCCATGCGTTCTGCAAACACAACAATGCCACGATATTCTTTGTCTCGGCATCCCCCTTTTGCGGAAAACACACCCATCCGAACGGGCAGAAACACGCATCACCATTCATCTCTGGCGCAAGACCGTGCGTTCGTTGCAACATAGGCGGCATGGAAACACGTGACGCTCGTCAAAAAGCAAAACACTATTACGCCTTTTCCGTTAGAAGCCTCGAAGCTGATTTGTCTGAATTAATCGCTTCCGAACGCGGCGTGTTCGTCTATACGCCCCGTTTGACCGTATTGATGAAAGCCGTTGATCTGGCAGACGAAGAAAGCATCACAAACCTGAGAAAACACAATCGATTGATCAATGCGTGGTACGTTCATTTTTTCGGTGGCGATCTTTCATTGGGCTTCAATTGGGCGCGAACGCTCACACCATTGCCATACCTGTGCTTTCAGCGAGGGGTACGATCCCCAAAATTGCATCTTCTGCCGTGGAGCCGCTTGCCCTTAGCGGCAGACAAACGATAAGGTAAGCATCAAACCAGCAAACAGAAAAGAAAAGACATATGGGATTCATTAAACCAAAAATAAGCTCTGCCACGCCCGCAGTTGTTTCCGAACCGGCTACCGTCAGCGAAACAAACGTTTCGGATACGGAGAATGCCGCGCATCAATCAACATCTCGTCGCAAAGGATTGATTTCCACGCTATTGAGCCGCAAAAAAGACACTCCGTCTTCCTCAAAAACAACTTTAGGCTAATCTCTCCATGGATATCGAACCCGTACTCGCCGTATATTCTTCCCTGAAAGCGCAAAGAACGCCTTGGGAATCATGGTGGGAATCTCTGCGAAAGCATGTATTGCCCCGCCGAGAAGGATACGAAAACTCTCCCGAGCCATCGGGTGATTCCTTTCGCTTGTACGACACGACAGCGGTAGAATCATGCCAAAAGTTGGCCGGTGGACACATGAGCTACATCACGCCAAGCAACGAAATATGGTTCAAATGGTCTGCTCCTGAAAACGATGCCTGCGATGAAGCCGAATCTTGGTACAACAAATGTTCTGAAACAGCCAATCGCGAACTGGCTTCCTCCAATTTTTACACTGAAATTCATGAATGTTTTCTGGACAGGGTAGCCTTTGGGACGGGGAGCATGTACGGATCTTCAACGCGAGACGGACATTTGCTGTTTAAGCACATCGAATGCGGACATTTTGCCTGTGCCGAAAACGATGAAGGAACAGTCGATACGTATTTTCGCGAATTTTTGCTGAGTCCGTATCAAGCGGCAAGCCAATTCGGCATCGATAAACTGGGCGATGCAGCACAAAAAATGATTCGTGACGGAAAAAACATTCACAAGCCACGCTTGCGCTTTTTACATGCCGTTCGTCCGCGCCAAAAACGCAATCGACGCAAAGATAACTCGCTCAACATGCCATTTGAGAGCCTCTACATCAGCTTGGACGATGCGCATCTTGTCGAAGAAAGCGGTTATCGCGAATTCCCGTATCTTGTCACCCGATTTTTAAAATGGGGAACATCGCCTTACGGCATCTCGCCGGCACGTCTGGTTTATCCGGATATTCACCAAGCGCAATTTCTCAATCGCATCCTTGACATGTTGGGAGAAGTGGCAGCCTACCCGCGCGTACTGGAGCTGGCGAGCCAAATCGGAGAAGTGGATCTTCGCGCCGGAGGTCGCACCGTCATCACGCCCGAAGCCGCATCATTGGGGCTTCCTCGAGAATGGGCAACGCAAGGTCGTTACGACGTGGGTATGGATCGTCTCAAGCAGAAACAAGACGCAATACGAAGAGCCTTTTTTATCCCCATGCTTGAAATTTGGAGCGATACAAAACGACAACTGACAGCAGCCGAGGTTTATGCGAGAGAAAATGAACGCGTATTGTCGTTTTCACCATCGTTTACCTTATTTGTCAGCGATCTTCAACCCATGATGGAACGCATATTCGCACAGCTCTTCCGTATGGGCAAGTTTCCCAAACCTCCGCGCAGTGTCATAAAAATGCAGAACAAAGAAGAGGTAGTTCTCTGCCCCGGGATTACCTATCAATCACGCATTGCTCAAGTGATGAGAAGAATTCAAAACGAAGGCATCATGAGAACCGTACAAAAGCTGGCAGAGTTGCAACAATTGGCTCCGGAATTGTCCGACCATCTTGATTTTGACCAAGCTTTCCGCACATCTGTACGTATGGACGGCACACCGGAATGCATTTTGCGATCTGCTCGCGATGTGGAAAAAATCCGATCAGAGCGGGCTCAAGCCCGGCAGGATGCCGTATCGACTCGAGATACCTCTGCCTCCTTCGGAGAATCAGGCGAAAGCGTGATCAACGAAGAACGCATCCGACAACTTTTTACATAAGGCTCAGTATGTTAAAAAAAGAACAGGAGCAAGAACTTGTCGTTCACGCACGAACCGAAAGGCGCAGACTTTTACAACTCTTCTCATCCCCGAACGGCGAAAAAGTACTTCGTGCTCTGGAACGCCGTTTTGAAATTGATCTGCCGGTTTTTCAGGGCAAGGCCGGCGCATATGATCCCCTCGATGCCATGCGACGCGATGCACATCGCGAGGTTTTTCTCGTCATTCGTCGCATGCTCGAAATTGCCCGAACAGAAACTAATACAGATACATCAGTACAAAACAATGATTAACAGAATGCATGAACCCGAAGAAAACGAATCACGATTCGACAGCAACCACACGGCAACTGATGCCCCGCCTCTTTTGTCGGACGGAATGCCGCACGGCAAACCACACGAAAATCCGCTTGTAACGGATGACGGCTCATTTGCCCCGGAATGGTACAATCAATTCGATGAGCTGAAACCCTGCGCCCGCACGCTTGCCAAGTTCAAACGTCCGGAAGCATTGGCCAAAAGCTATGCCGCGCTGGAAAGTTTGCGCGGTTATCCCGATCCGACGGACAGCGGGAAAATGCGGGCTTTTCGCCGCATGATGGGCTTGCCTGAAAGCGCGGAAGATTTCCTTTTGGAACGTCCGCAAGATGCCCCCGATGAAATGTGGGACGATGCGCTTGCCCGCAAGGTCTCAACCGTGGCTTACGAATACGGCATACCTCGTCCCGCCTTGCAAGCACTAGTTAATTCGTACACAGAGGAATGCCGAAACCATCTCGATACTTATCGGACTGAACAAAAAGAAGCCATTGAACAAGCCGAATATGAATTGCAACAAGAATGGGGAACACATTACGAAAAGAATTTGCAGGCGGCATCGAACACATTAAGGCTTCTCGGAGAACGTAGCGGGGTCGATGTAGATGCCTTGATGAGCAATCCCTCGCTGATGGCAAATGCCGATTTCATTCGCATTCTCAACGAAGCTTCGAAATTAACGGAAGAAGCACCGATGCGTGACGGACAAGCATCAGCCGACGGAAAAGAGGAAGCGAGGCGCATGCTTCATGATCCCTCGCACCCCTTGCATGAGGCCTTCATGAAATCCAACCACCCCAAACATAAATACGCCAACGAACTCTACGACAAGTTGGCTTTCGGTCGTTGATATAACAACCAATTCCTCAAAGAAAAAAATAAAGGGATTTCCCCTTCTCTCCTGAAAAGCAAAAGCCTCGTCCAGTTCGGACGAGGCTTTTGAAAAATCTACCAAATGCTCAGCGAGCAGTTTTGACAAGCATAGCTTCCTTACCGATGCGTTGGCGCAGGTAGTTCAACTTGGCACGACGAACTTTACCATGCGTTACCACTTCGATCTTGGCAATCTTGGGAGTATGAACCGGGAAAGAGCGTTCTACACCTTCACCGTAAGAAATCTTGCGAACGGTAAAAGCCTCATTGACGCCGGAACCGCGCTTGCCGATAACAATGCCTTGGAAAATCTGCACACGTTCCTTACCGCCTTCGATCACACGGGTATGCACTTTGACGGTGTCACCTACATTGAAAGGCGTAAGGTCTTGTTTAAGCTGTTCTTGTCCGATCTTATCAAGAATGTTCATATTCGTTCTTTCCTTTGTCTGTATTGAAAACTGTTCTCACCCTTGTCCGGGCTCGGCGGATGCGGAAGTTTACACGATACGCGAAGCCTTGGCAATACAAATTTACGGATTTCTTCACTTTTTTTAAATATTTACTTCTTTCCGTCTTTGTTTTGAGGAGGTGCGGGCGGTGGCACAAACACCCTGAACCATGCTTCTACCGCCGCTTTGTACGGTGAAGACGCATACGTTTTCATCATGCGATGCATATGCGCAATACCCTCTCTCTTTTTATTTTGTCGCAAATACAAATCAGCCCGCAACAAACCCAATCGCACAGCTGTTGCTTCATTGGAAGCACGGGTTACAGCCAAACGCAGGCGGGCATCTGCCAATTCCCAATTTCCTCGTTCCATGGCACGGCATGCGTCAAACTCATCAAACAGGGAAACCTTGGCAACAGAAGAAGCATAATCCGTTTTTTGGCGTATTTTCGATTCATCGCCATATGAAGAGTCCAGCAACGCTTTCCATGTTTGATAATATCTGTTGTTGGGCGTCAACGGTACGTTCCCACTGTTTCGGTCGGCAAAAGGACGGTACAAAGGATCACCCAAAACAACATTCTGCCATGACAATGCCGGCGTTGCCATCCATGCGGCTTCTGCCAGCGTGTATCCTTTCAGCAAACGATCAAAAAAGATATCGGGACGCGTCAGTAATCCCAAATAGGGTTCGTACACATTACCCAACGTTACGGCAGCACCCCGCCCTAACAACGGCGCACACCAATTCCGATTCGGATTTTTCAGAGAAACACAGCTAAACGAATGGAGGTGAAAGGCAATCGCCCCGGGAGCAAAGAAAAAATCACCGTCTTTACCGAACGGTCCGTCCGCATGTTCCGTGTACCAGCCGAAATACGCCGTTATATTTTTACCCAGTGGATAGGTCTGTACGATTGTTTTCTTCCGCGTATCGTGAATAACGGGAAATCCGGCGCGTCCCCCCAACTCAGCAATCGCCTTCAACCACTTGTCTCCCTCTTTGTAGGGACCGCCCTCATCCACAACCAATCTTCCCCACAATCCACCGTCTGCTTCTATGTTTGAAGGATCAAGAATCATGCGACTTACCGCCTCGCGGTCGGCAGCATCTATACGACAAACAAGATTGACTGCCAATTGGGAACAGACGATTGTTTCATCTTTTTCATAGTAGGGATTCACAACGGCAGAAGCTTCCTTAACGTCCTGATTTCCCAAATGCGCCAATTCGGAATCCACGGAAGCCGCATCGGTCTGTTGCCACGGCACTTGATGCGATGTTGCCTTAATTTTCAAAGGTACGTTCGGCATAATCAGAAAAACATATGCGGGGCGAAGCCCGCCAACCGTTGTGAAAATATGAACCTGTCGTCGAGTGAGCTCGCACAAAAGCGGTTTTTCAATAGTCTTTCCGTACTCCTCCCGCGTGATTTCTTCTCGTTCGGCAGAACACGGCAACGGAATCAGGTTCGTATTCGGCACATGGCGCACGCGAGCATATTCCTTCGCACAAATTCGGCTGTAGGAAGAAGCCTCGTTGTAAAGCACAAGCACATGTTCAGGCTTTAACTCGCTCTGCCCCAATGAAAACCCAATCATCCCCGCTACACTGAGAACAAATAAGAAAACGTATCTCATTGCAAATGATTCTATCGTCTGTCTTTCCATGCAGCAAGACTATATCGTGCTATACAAAGACATTTGCCACCCGCATTTCGTTATGGAGAAAAAAAGATTGGCTGTTCTTTGAGGAAACAGCCAATCGTCCAATAAAAAAAGATGCAATGTACGAATAAGAAAAAATCAATCTTGAGGTTTCGGTATGGCAATACGCCCACTGCGAACGATCATCTGCACATCGTAATCGCGAATCAGCGAAAGGAAACGCCCCAAACGGAACTCGCCTCCCGAAATCTCAATCGAGAATGTATTTTTCGTGGCATCAACCACACGTGCATGGAAAATATTGCACAAATCCATGATTTCCGATCGCGTTTCTTTGGTAACGCCAATGCGGAGAAGGATAATTTCTCGAAAAACATTTTCACCCAGACGGAAATCGATCACATCGACGACATTTACCAATTTATTCAGTTGTTTGATGATTTGATTGAGAGTTTCTTCTTGCTCGTCAACCACGATTGTCATGCGAGAAAATTTCGGATCTTCGCTGGGTGCTACATTCAACGAATGGATATTGTAACCACGACCGCTAAACAACCCGGCAATACGCGTCAGCGCACCGAATTTATTTTCCACCAAAACTGAAATGGTATGTAATGTCATGTGCATTTCCTGAAAGAAGTGCTCTATGTTAACGGAAATAGAAGCAAAGGTCAAGCGTTGATTCGCCTATGTAGGAAGCAAGGGTATTCCCGCCTAATTTATAACAACACAAACTCCACTCTCAGTAAATCAATTGCGTGATTTCTTGCTATTCATATATTGCAATATTGTTTCCAACAGAAAACAACTTATCCCCACAACTACAATGACAGCAAGCAACAGCGGCGCATTGACGTACAAACCGTAGATGAAGCCGATAAAAACCGCAAGCATGGACAAAAATCCGACAAGAATCCATAACGGATTCGCCGCCGTTTCACGCCGCAGTTTCCAATGCGCCACATAAACGGAAAGATAGCTGATTAAAAATGTTGCGCCGGCTATATTGGCAGCTTCTCCCAAATTGAAAATGAGCGACATCAAGATAATAATCACCACGCCGACAGCAAACCCCCACGTCCCGTTCCTCCAAAACTTACGAAGAAAAAACGATTGAGCCTCACCGGCTTTCGACAGTGCGGAAGAAATGCGCAACATACTGAACAACGTCGCATTGATGGCAGAACTTGTAGCAACGAGAGCAGCCAGAGAAACGGCTATATACCCCGCTTTACCCAATAATGGTGCTGCCGCCTGCGCCACTGCCGTATCGGCATGAAGCACCAGCTCTTGCGGGCTGATTTGATCCATAATCACAACCGACAAGGCGATATACAGCAACATAACCATACCGATTGATAAAAAAATGGCACGCGGCAAATTGCGCGCGGGGTGATCGATATTGGCAGCCGCATTGACCATCATCCCGTATCCTGCATAGGCAAAAAATGTCAATCCCGCACTGCTGAACAAACTCGAAAGCGGCACGGGTTCCATGTGAACACCGTGATTTTCACCCATATTGAGAATACCGGAAAAAAGAAACAAAAAGAGAATCCCCAGCTTAATACAAACAAGCGTCAGCTCTGCCCTACCCACAACATTGGCAGCAAGTGAATTTACGCAGACCAACGCCAACACGATGAAAACAGCCAATACATCATGTCCCGGTGATATACATCCAAGCGCACGAAGCATTGCATCGGCATACGCACCAAACGCTTGTGCCACCATTGCCACTGTCATGATCAGAGTGGCAAAATACACCAACGACAACCCACCGGAAACAATTCCCTTGCCGAAAGCCGTGTCGTAATAATCGATAATACCGCCGGAAGATGGATATCTCACCCCTAAGTGTGCATATGTGTACCCGGACAAAAGAGCTACCACACCACCAATGGCAAAAGCCAGCGGCACTTCATTCCCGGCGGCAAGAGAAGCCTGCCCAAGCAATGAGAATATGCCCGCACCGACCATTGAGCCTATGCCCAATGCTGCCACTCCCCATATGCTCATCGTTCGAGGCTTTTTCTCGGAATGATTCATATCATCAGATAATCCCAAATAACAAAATATCATTCAAGATGTTATCGTTTCGTTGACAGAATGGAGTTTTTAATGACGGAATTTTCTTCCACTCGCACGGAGATTGGAGGCAGTCATGATAGGATCTTGACCTCAGTGCCGCAATGAGATTAAATACGGGCATGTTGCATCTGTACGATACGCAGTCTCGGAAGTTGGTACCCATCAAAGCAGAAGACGGCAAACAACTGCGCTTCTATTGTTGCGGTCCCACAGTATACGGACCGGCGCATATCGGCAATTTTCGCACCTTTGTGATGCAAGACGTCTTCCGCCGTGTCGTCGAACTGGGCGGTTTGAAAACAAAACATGTGCGCAATTTGACAGACGTTGACGATAAAACCATCCGCGATTCGCGGAAGGCCAACCTCTCTCTGGGAGACTTTACCAAGATTTGGACAGACAAGTTTCACGCCGACTGCCAAGCGTTAAACTGTTTGCCCCCTCATGTTGAGCCTTCTGCCGTCACCCACATTCCAGAGCAAATAGAAATGGTGCGCCTCTTAATCGAAAAAGGGCATGCCTACACGTCCGAAGACGGTTCCGTCTACTTTCGCATTTCCTCATTCCCGGAATACGGGCGTCTCTCGCACCTCGACTGCAGGGAGCTGGAACTGGGCAAAACAGCCAATGCGCGCTCCAATGCGGACGAATACGAAAAAGATTCCGTGGCAGATTTCGTTCTCTGGAAAGCCCATAAGCCCGAAGACGGAGAAAACTTCTGGCACTCTCCATGGGGCGATGGGCGTCCCGGTTGGCATCTGGAATGCTCTGCCATGACTCATAAATACCTCGGCAATACCTTTGATCTCCACTCCGGCGGGGTTGACCTCGTTTTCCCGCACCATGAAAACGAAATTGCTCAATCGCGTTGCGCCTGCGGCGGGGAGTTTGCCAGACAGTGGTTTCACATCACGCACTTGCTGGTTGATGGCGGAAAGATGTCCAAATCTCTCGGTAACATGTTTACCCTGGAAGATTTGGAAAACAAAGGATTTTCTCCAGCCTCCCTGCGTTACGTATTGGCGGGTGCATACTATCGCAGACCGCTCAATTTCACGCTTTCCTCAATGTCCGATGCCGCCGTTGCTCTCGAACGCCTTGCCCGCGCCGAAAAAGCATTGCGATCGGCAGCAGGCAACCCGGACGAACCTTCCTATAAAGACCTCATCAAATTGCGCCCAGCACCGGCATCCTTCTCCAAAGCGTGGGAAAGCCTCAATGATGATCTTAACACTCCCGAAGCACTCGGGCATATATTCAGTACTCTCAAGACACTCAAATCGGCTTCTCTCACACAAGAGCAAGCCAAGGAAGAATGGCTGGCATTCCGCTTCATTCTCGCGGCGTTCGGGTTTATCCTTCCTAATCCCAACGCAGCTGTTGACGTGCCGGAAGACATTCGCCAAATCGCCGAACAACGCCAAGCTGCCCGTAAAGCCAAAGATTGGGCGGCTTCGGATGTCCTGCGCGATCGTCTTGCCGAGCTTGGCTGGCTGATCAAAGACGGGCGAGACGGTTACGATCTGACTAAAAAATAACCGCCGTCGACACAAACTTTCTCAAAAAGGGCTTTGAACGTATCGAAGCCCTTTTAACATTAAAAAAAGCGAACGGGGGGGATTTATCTTTTCAGAGTAACCCTCATCGTGTATAAATGCGCATGCCCTTCATACTCACTTCCGTTATTGCCCTCATCCTCTTTGCGACAACAATATATTTTGCGATCCTCTGCAACAAAGGAAACAAAAAACTGATTCAAGCAGAAGCCGACCTCAGCGTAAGCCAAAAAGAATGTGATATGTTGCATCAGGAAAAAGCCCGCATTCTGAAAGAAACAGAAGAGCGCAACATCAAACTGTTAAGTGAATTATCCGCAGGATTGCAGGAAAGTAGCCTCAAAAACCTCGAAGCCGTACAGGAACAATTTCGCCGCTACGCCGAAGAGAACCTCAAACGCAACCTTGAAACAGGTCAAGCCAAAGCCAACGGAGAACTCAACGCAAGAAAACAAGCCATCGAATCCCTGCTCACCCCCGTACAAGAATCGATAAAACAAGTCCATTCTCTCATGACGGAAATGGAAAAAGAGCGCAAAGAAAACAAGGGAAACCTCGATGCCCAACTCAAACAACTTGCCACAGCCAACAGTAACCTCTTGGATCAGACACGCACTCTCTCTATGGCATTAAAAGACAATCGTTCACGTGGACGTTGGGGCGAAATGCAATTACGCCGTATCGCAGAAATGTCAGGCATGCTCGAACACTGCGATTTTGACATGCAGGTTCATGGGACAGACGAAGGGAAAACGGTTCGCCCCGACATGGTGATCTACCTCCCCGGAAATCAAACCATCGTCATCGATTCCAAAGCACCTATGAGCGCATTTCTCAAACTCACGGACGATTCTTCCGAAGAATCGCGCAAAGACCTCGTGCGGGAACACGCCGCTGCCGTCAAATCCCGCATTCAAGATCTCGGGAAAAAGGGATATTACAACCTTTTTGAAAACGCGCCGGAGTTTGTCATCCTTTTCCTTCCCAACGAAGACGTGCTTCGTACCGCCTTGGAAGGTGACTCGCAAATATTTGAATACGGCATGAAAAGTAACGTAGCCCTTGCCACGCCCGCCACATTGATACCCATCTTGAAAACAGTGGCACACAGTTGGCGTCAATACAATCTGACGCAAGAAGCCCGTAACATCTCCGAACAGGGACGGCGCGTTTGCGATAGTGCGAGAAAATTTTTCGAACACATGGATAAACTCGGCAATAACCTCAAAAGATCCGTAAACGCATACAATGATATGACCGGTTCACTAAACAAAAACCTTATGCCCAAAGTCCGAAAACTGGCTGAAACCAGTTCTGCGGATTTCCATGATCAAAAAGACATGCCCCTCATTGACGTCACTCCTCGTTTTTTTGAGAACGACCAAAACAGCGATTCGCTTTCCGCATAAATTCCAAAAGGACGGAAACACAGAAAAATTACTGCAACTTTTCGCGCCTGTCGGAGTATTTACAGACGGTATACAAGCAACCGAATGAAAAATTTTCTTCTCATTGCACTGATTCTTCCTTGCTCAAGCTTTGCACAAACACCGTCTTTTTCCCCCCCCATTCCGGAAACGCCCCCGCCGTCGGAAGTCGCCCCGCCCCCTGATTGGAAAGCCGAAGGCATGCAACTTTTAATGGAACGCTTTGATGTTGACAAAGACGGAAAATTAAACGATGCCGAAAAACGCGCCGTGACCGCCATGGCAAAAAAGCTCTTGGACGAAAAGAGAAAAGCCATCTTTGAAAAATACGACACGAACGGAAACGGACGCCTTGATCCGGACGAGCTGGCAACCATGCGCGGCGATTGGGAACGGCGCAATCCCGGCATAGGACGACGCGTCCGTCACAGAATGCGCGAATCTCGCCGCGATGATCGGCTGGAACTGCAACGCCGCTTCGACAAAGACGGTGACGGACGTATGAATGAAGAAGAATGCGCCGCTATGCGCCAATGGTTGCACACCCGCGCAGGACAACAGACAGGGAAACATCCCCACCCTCCCTGTCCACCACGCACGGGCGCAATCGAAAGAGGGAATGAACCACTCCCGCCCCTGCCCCCATCATCCCGTTTCGGTGCAAACGAAACATCGCATCGGCACACCAATAAAGAAGAAATCCCCGGTCAAAGAATTGTGGCAGAAGCCCTCTTGGCTGAAAAACACCGTTGGGATCAAGGTCATACACTTCCTCCGCAAGGCTTCCCCTGTACTCCGCCGAAGCCTCCGCAACAGGACGAGTAACCGCTACCACATTCAAAGCATCCTCCTGATAAAATCTTTTTTAGGGAGGTTCTCCATAGTCTTCCTCATACAGTCGCGGATAATTTTTGACTTTACCGCGCATATTTTCTAGAATAGCGCGACAATGAACGCCGCATTCATACCGGAAGACTATTTTCGCGATTACTCGCTTGCCGAAATATTCGGCAAAGGCGACACATGCGAAGTCGACCTCGGTTGTGGCGAAGGCAGTTTCCTGCTTGACATGGCGAGACACTATCCGGATCGCTTATTTTTGGGGGTGGAACGTCTGTTGGGACGGGTCAAAACCGTTTGTCGGGCGATCAATGCCCGACAAATTGAAAACGTGCGTGTCCTGCGCCTCGAAAGCCGCTATTTTTTGGAATACCTCCTCAAACCGGGAAGCATCTCGCGCCTTCACTATCTTTTTCCGGATCCGTGGCCGAAAAAACGCCATTACAAAAACCGCCTTGTGCAAACGGAATTTTTACCTGCATTATACAATGCCCTTGCAGAAAACGGTGAATTCCTCTTTAAAACCGATCACGAGGAATATTTTGAATGGGTGATGGAAAGAATGAACGGTAGCAATCTCTTTCGCCATGTAACATGGGAAAAGAACGATTTTTACTACCCGAAGACAGATTTTCAACAACAATGGGAAGCCCAAGGTAAAAAAATTTTCCGCGCCCGTTTCATCAAATCGACAGTAGCATGAGTTTCTCTCTTCTTAAAACAGACCCCAGCGGAGCGCGTCGCGGCGTACTTCATCTCCCCCACGGTGATGTGCAAACGCCCATCTTCATGCCCGTTGGCACGCAAGGCACGGTCAAAACACTTCATCCGGATGATCTGGAAGCTCTCGGCGCACAAATCATCTTGGGCAACACCTATCATCTCTCCCTGCGTCCGGGGGCGGAAAACGTTGCTGCACTGGGCGGTTTGCATGCCCTTGCTTCATGGAACAACCCCATCCTGACCGATTCGGGTGGCTTCCAAGTCTGGTCTTTGGCAAAGCTCCGCAAAATAACAGAAGAAGGCGTTCGTTTTCAAAACCACATCGATGGAGCGAGCATGATGCTCACTCCCGAACGCTCGATGGAAATTCAAGCTCTGCTGGGTAGCGATATTGCCATGCTTTTCGATGAATGCCCGCCCTACCCCTGCGACCGAGCCTATGCGGAAAAATCATTGGGCTATACGTTGCGCTGGGCGGCGCGTTGTCGCAACTGGGTGGCAGAACACGCCCCGCAATCCGGCAACGGAAAACAATTGCACTTCGGCATCGTCCAAGGCTCTGTCTACGCTGATTTGCGTAAAAAATGCGCTCTCGAGCTGTCTGACATGGACTTCGATGGCTATGCTGTCGGTGGCGTTTCCGTCGGAGAAACGGAAGAGGAAATGTTACTCGCCATTAACAATACCGCACCTTGGTTACCCACCAACAAACCGCGTTACGCCATGGGGCTCGGCACGCCCGACCAGCTTCTCGAAATGATTGAGCGCGGCATCGATATGTTTGATTGCGTCATGCCCACGCGTTTAGCTCGCCACGGCATCGCCCTCACACCGGACGGTCCCATCCATATCAAAAACAAGCAATGGGAAACGGATACCCGCCCCATTGATCCCGAAGGGCATCCTCATGTCACCCGCTTTTCGCGGGCGGCTGTTCGGCATTTCTTCCGCGCCGGCGAAATCTTGGCACTGCGCATCCTTTCTTTCCAAAACCTTTCATTCTATCTCCGGCTGATGGCGCAAGCGAGAAACGCTATCGAGTCCGGTGAATTCAGCGCATTCAAAAGCGCATTCATCTCGCGATACAAAGCAAATAACATATCATGAAAACCATTCATTGTCTGGCTCAAGCCACTCCGACATCCGAAGCAACACCTGCACCTGCACCTGCACCTGCACCTGCGGAAACGACAACAACCACCACCGTTCAATCAACGGAACAACCCGCTCCTCAACCCTCCGGCTACGAACAATACAGCGGTCTCATCACCTTGGTGTTGATCGTCGTGATCTTTTATGTATTGCTTATTCGCCCTCAGCGCAAAGCCCAAAAAGAACAACAAGAACGCATCAACACATTGACCGTCGGCATGAAAGTGGTCACCAACGCGGGTATTCACGGCACAGTCCGCAAAGTCAACAATGATTCAACCGTTGAAGTCGAAATCTCCAACGGCGTTATCATTTGCCTCGAAAAGCAAGCGATTGTCAGCGTTCAAAAGTAAGCATTTTGTGGCAAGGTCTGAAACTTTGCCACTTTTTCGGTGTTTATCGCGAGAGATGAAATCTGTATTGTTCACGGTTGCTCTTGGTGTGCTTTCCGCGTTCGACATGAACGCGGCACTGCCCGCTCCCGACAATGACACAATGCCGAACGATTTTGACAAAACACCCCGTTTTCGCCGAAATCATCGGTCGAAACTCTCTCGCGATCACGCCGCCCGCACGATGCTGATCCGTCAGCTCTTGCTTGACCGTTACGATTTGGACGACAACGGTCTTATCGAAGGAGAAGAACGCGACCGCCTTTTCCGCGATGCAGAAAATGCCCGTAACGAGGCGATGCGCACCTTGATCAAACGATTCGACCTCGATGGCGACGGCAAATTGAATACGGCAGAATACGAAAGGTTGCTGAAGCATATTCGCTCTCAGCGACGGGAAAGGATGAACCATCCTCAACCGCCGATTGATCCTCCCGAGCGCGTCTATCGCCCCATGCCCCCCAAGCGGGGCGGTCCTCTGGCTTTGCTGACAAGCAAGCTCATCTTGGAAAAATATGATGCAGACGGCAACGGTTCTCTCGACAAAAACGAGTTGCAAAACCTCATGAGCGATGCCATCAAACTCTTCGAAGAAAGAAGGAAAGAAATACTTGATCGCTTCGATGAAGATCACAACGGTACACTCAGTCCGCAGGAAGCGGAAACGGCGCGCCGTACCCTGCATGAGGAACGCGAAGTAGAAGCAGTCTTTCCGGAACACGATCCTATCGACATGTACCTGAATACACATTACGACATGGATATCATTCGTTCTTTAGACGTTCCGGCTCGGCAATAACGCATCCGCCCCTCTTGTTTCCATGTATCACTATTACACCTACGGAGATCTTTTGAAGGAATACTTCCGCCTTCATGAACCCAAGGCGCGGCTGGCTGTCATCGGCAATCCGATTTCCCATTCAAAATCCCCGCAAATGCAAGAGGCGGCTCTCCGTTCTGCGGGGATAGATGCCTCATACATCCGCATCCTCGCCGAAGAAGACGAGTTCGAACTCGTCGTTTCTCGTCTTCAAGCGTTAAACTTTATCGGAGCAAACGTCACTATTCCATTCAAAAAACGCGCCCGCGCCATTGCAACTTCCGTTGACCAAGCCGCGAATATGAGCGGCTCTGTCAACACTCTCGTCTTCCGCAACGGGCGAATCGCGGGCTTCAACACAGACGGTACAGGCTTCTCTGTCGCTCTTGGCGAAGAAACGGGCATCCCACATCCCTTGCGCGGGCGACGCATCGTCCTGTTGGGAGCGGGCGGCGGGGCTGGCTCTGCACTGGCATGCCAATGCGCACTTGAAGGATGCGAAAGCCTCCTCCTTGTCAATCGCACCGTTGAAAAAATTACCTCGCTTTCCGAAAAAATCAATCGCCAATATCCCAACGTTTCCCGTTGTCTCAGCATGGCAAACGTTGCCGATCTTGCACAAGCCGTCCAAGATGCAGACCTGCTCATTCAGGCGACCTCGCTTGGGCTGCGGGAAACAGATCCCCTGCCCCTGCCTCAAGAGGCCTTGCACGGCAACCTGACCGTTTGCGACATCATCACGCACAACACCCCTCTGTTGCGTCTTTCTCGCGAACGGGGCTTGCGTGCCATCGGCGGTGACAGCATGCTCATGTATCAGGGAGCTTGCGCCTTCCGCCTCTGGTTTCCTGATCTAGAGCCGGATCTGCCGGCGATGCACAGCGCACTTGTCGCAACCAACTGCCCATGACAGAACAAGAGCGCAACACCGCCCTGTCCCACACGCTCGTCCGCTGGTTTTCGGAACAAGGAAAGGTCTACCCATGGCGGGAAACTCAAGATCCGTGGGCAATACTCGTTTCCGAGATCATGCTCCAGCAAACGACCATTCCCACCGTACTGAATCGCTATGCAGCATGGATGGCGCAATTCCCCACTCCGGCAGCATTAGCGCGAGCTTCGGAAGAAGAAGCCCTGCGTTCGTGGGAAGGTCTGGGCTATTACAGCCGCGTGCGCTCCTTGCGTTCTGCGGCACAAATCATCACATCTCAATACGGGGGAGTATTTCCCCGCGATTCAAAGCAATTGAAGCGTCTTCCCGGCATCGGTGACTACACCGTCGGAGCAGTCCTTTCGTTTGCGTTTAACATTCCCGCCACCTTGGTCGATGCCAATGTCGCCCGCGTCTTGGCTCGCTTGGACAACGTTTCCGTCCCCGTCGACACCGCCGAGGGGAAAAAACACCTGAGCAAACGCGCCGCAGAATTGCTCGATCGCGAACAGCCCCGTGCCTTCAATTCTGCCATCATGGAGCTGGGGCAAACCTTCTGCCTGCCCAACCGTCCAAACTGCCTTCTCTGTCCCTGTCGGGAATACTGCCGTGCAGAATCCCCCGAATTGCTCCCCGTCAAATCGCCACGTCACGAAATCGTCAAAGAGACGCACTGCGATCTCCTCTGCGTCACCCCGAAAGGTCTCTTGCTTGAAAAACAAGCCGAAGGCAAACGGCATCGCGGCATGTACCGTCTGCCGCGTCGCACACCGGAAGAAATGAGGCATCTCCCCCTGCTGACCAAACAAAATTACAGCGTAACACATTACAAAATAACGCGTTTTCTCTACTCTTCAAATGATGAAGATGCGGCGCATCCCCACGAAGAATGGGTTCCCCTTTCCTCTCTTGAAGCCATCCCGATGGCATCCCCGGATCGTAAAATACTTCGTCGTTTTTTAGCCTGTTCGCAAAAATAATCTTTTATTAACGTTGAAATCGTTTAAACTCATCACATCTCATTCATGAAATATTCTCTATCACTCATACTCCTCGGGATTCTTCCTGTGACAGCCGCAGAAAAAACGCCCACAAGCAATTGCTTGTGGTACAAACAACCGGCTCGCGTCAAGGACATGAAACTGCCTTGGGGAACGGATAAATCCGGCAACCTCGGCGATATCCGGAACACTCCCGGCAACCCTTGGGAAAAACAAGCATTGCCCATCGGAAACGGGCGCATCGGTGCCATGATCTTCGGCGGTGACACCACGGAACGTCTGGCTCTCAACGAAGTGAGCTTTTGGAGCGGGGGCAGCAACCCGAACGGCGAACAGTACCAATACGGTCCCAACGCAGGCAAAGATCAGTTCGGTTGCTATCTTCCTTTCGGCGATTTGTTCGTTTCCTTCAGCGGTGAAGGCGAAGCGAAAAATTACACACGCTCGCTCAATTTGAAAGACGGCATCGCCCGCGTCAGTTATGAAAAAGACGGCGTCACCTACAAGAGAACGCTTTTTGCAAGCGAACCCGCTCAAGTAATCGTCATGAATTGCACGGCAGACAAAACGGGGGCGTTCGGTGCCAAATTCGCTTTCAAACCCACCGTTGAAGCCAACATTTCAGCTTCTGGCAACACACTGACTATGAGCGGTACGCTTAAAAACGGGCTGGAATACGAAGCCGTTGCCGTCGTCATCCCCCAAAAGGGCAAAATCTCTGCAAAAGGCGGCACAAAGAAACTCTCGCCCGCCACAAAAGACGAAGCAAATGTCGATCTCTCATCCGCACCTTGGTTGGAAGTGAGCGGTGCGCAGGGTGCCACTGTCATCATCTCCATGGCAACCAATTACGTCATGGATTATTCCAAAAACTGGAAGGGTGCTTCTCCCCATTCGCGCAATAAAGCCTATCTGGCGAAAGCAACAAAAAAACAGGTCAAAGAGCTGCAAAAAGCGCACACAACGTCCTATAAAAAACTCTTCGATCGCGTTAAAATCGATCTGGGTAAATCCTCCGAGGCGAAAACGACCCTTCCCACAGATCAGCGCATCCACAATTACAGCGCAGACCCAAACGACCCAGAATTAATCTCAACCGTCTATCAATATGGGCGTTACATGTTGATATCAGGGTCGCGTCCCGGCAACCTCCCGGCAAACCTTCAAGGCATCTGGAACAACAGCGTCACCCCGCCATGGGCTTGTGATTATCACAACAACATCAACGTTCAAATGTGCTATTGGGGGGCAGAAGCCGCCAACCTCTCCGAATGTCACAAACCCTTGCTGGACTACATCTCCGCCATGGCTCCCGCCCTGCGCGAAGCCACCCAAAAGAGTAAAGAGTTCACAACCAAAACAGGAAAACCCGTTCGCGGCTGGACGGCTCGAACCTCGCAAAACATCTGGGGCGCAAGCGGTTGGAAATGGAATATCCCCGCTTCGGCTTGGTACGCCCTGCACATGTGGGAACACTACCGCTTCACCAAAGACAAAGATTTCCTCAAAAAGCAGGCATATCCCATGATGAAAGAAACCTGCCAATTCTGGGAAGATCACCTCAAAGAACTCGGGGCTGACGGTCAGGGCTTCTTCTCCAATGGCGGCGCAGACATCAGCCAACTCAAAGGCATCAAAGCCGGTACGTTGGTCGCCCCAAACGGATGGTCACCCGAACAAGGTCCGCGCGAAGACGGTGTCGCGCACGATCAGCAACTCATATGGGAGCTTTTTGATTCTACCATCCAAGCCGCCCGTGAACTGAAAACAGACAACGCTTGGGCTGCTCAACTTGCCAAAAAGCGCGATCGCCTCTACCTGCATAAGGTCTCTCCAAACGGCTACCTGCAAGAATGGATGATCGATCGCCCGAACCTCGTCTCGGGTCACCGCCACACCTCCCACTTGTTTGCAGTCTATCCCGGCTCGATCATTTCCGTTGAAAAAACGCCCGACATCGCCAAAGCCGCTGAAAAATCCCTCGAATTGCGCGGTACAACGGGCGATTGCCGTCGCTCGTGGACTTGGCCGTGGCGCACCGCCCTCTGGGCGCGTTTCCGCAACGGGGAAAAAGCCTATGAAATGGTACAGGGTCTCATCCGTCACAACATGCTCGACAACATGATCGCCACCCATCCCCCGCTTCAATTCGATGGGACCTACGGCATCACCGGCGGCATTTCGGAAATGCTCCTGCAATCCCACGCCGGTAAAATCGAGCTGTTGCCCGCTCTTCCCTCTGCTTGGCAAAACGGCTCAGTGCAGGGCTTAAAAGCTCGCGGCAACATTACCGTTGACATTACTTGGAAAGACGGCAAAGTTTCGTCTTTTAAACTCAAATCTCCCACGCCGATGTCCCCCGTCAAAGTCATCGTAAACGGAGAAGAAAAGACGATCACGCCGACGGAGGAACAGCCCTCTCACGCCCGCTCCTAAACATTCATCCGAAAAAAGGCTTTGACCAACATGTCAAAGCCTTTTTTCGTACTTCATCGGGCAAATCGCTCGTCCCACATAACGTCAGCGAAATACAATTTCGCCGCCGTGTACGTCCACGTGAATCGTACTCCCCTCCGGGAACTTTCCTTCCAGCATTTCTAAACTCAGGGGGTCAAGGATATCGTGCTGAATGGCGCGTTTGAGGGGTCGTGCACCGTACACAGGGTCAAATCCGTGCCGTGCCACGAGAGCCGCCGCCGCATCGCTCAGCTCCAGTTTCAGTCCCCGCGCTTCAAGTCGTTTTTGCACGCGTCGCAACTGGATGGCAACAATTTGCTTCAACTCGTCTTCCCCGAGGCGGTCGAAAATGATGGTTTCGTCTACTCGGTTGAGGAATTCCGGGCGAAAATGCGCTTTCAGGGCATCCATAGCTCGCTCGGCGCGGCGTTCGGGATCGCTCTCCTGTAAAATAGCTTGGCTTCCTATGTTCGAAGTCATGATCAGCACTGTGTTGCGGAAATCCACCGTTCTGCCCTGCCCGTCCGTAATCCGTCCGTCATCCAGCACCTGCAACAACACGTTAAACACATCCGGATGAGCCTTCTCAATTTCATCGAAAAGCACAACGCTGTAAGGACGGCGGCGCACGGCTTCCGTCAGTTGCCCGCCTTCATCGTAACCCACGTATCCGGGAGGCGCACCGATCATGCGAGCAACGGAGTGCTTTTCCATATACTCCGACATATCGATGCGCACCATCGCGCCTTCGTCATCAAACAGGAACTCTGCCAATGCCTTGCACAGCTCGGTCTTACCCACCCCTGTGGGTCCCAGAAAGATAAACGACCCCAGCGGGCGATTTTCATCCTGCAAGCCCGCGCGAGCACGGCGTACCGCATCCGACACGGCTCGAATCGCCGCTTTTTGTCCGATAAGGCGTTGCGAAAGCCGTTCTTCCATGTGAATCAGCTTCTCGCGTTCGCCTTCCTGAAGTCGCGCAGCGGGAATCCCCGTCCACGTCGACACCACGCGGGCAATATCGCTTTCCGTCACTTCTTGCTTCAGCAAGCCTTCGCCTGCCTGCAATTTGCGAAGAGCTTCCTTTGCCTCGACTGCTTCTTTTTCCGCTTTCGGTATCTCGCCGTAGGTTATTTCCGAAGCGCGGGCAAAATCTCCGTTCCGTTGGGCTCGTTCAGCATCGGTGCGCAGTTGGTCAATGCGTTCTTGGATAGAGCTTGCCTTGGTAATCACTTCCTTTTCGCTCTTCCAGCGGGCGATGAGGGCATCTGCCTTTTCCTTCGTATCAGCCAATTCCTTAGTAATTTTGGCAAGTCTGGCTTTGCTCTCCTCGTCCTTTTCTTTGGAGAGAGCTTGTCGCTCCATCTCCAGTTGCATGGCAGAGCGGTTCAGTTCATCAATATCCGAAGGCATCGAATCCAGCTCAATCTTCAACCGCGCGGCAGCTTCATCCACCAAATCCACCGCCTTGTCAGGCAAAAAACGATCTGATATGTAGCGATCAGAGAGCATCGCCGCCGCCACCAGCGCGGAATCTGTAATCCGCACCCCGTGATGTACCTCGTAGCGTTCTTTCAGCCCGCGCAAAATCGCAATGGTATCTTCCACGCTCGGCTCGCTCACATACACGGGTTGAAAACGACGTTCCAGCGCGGCATCTTTCTCAATGTACTTGCGATATTCATCCAGTGTGGTTGCTCCAATCGTGCGCAATTCGCCCCGTGCCAGCGCTGGTTTCAGCAAATTGGCGGCATCCATAGAACTGTCACCGCCCGCGCCCGCGCCCACCAGCGTATGCAATTCATCGATGAAAAGGATAATTTCTCCGTTGGAATCGCTCACTTCCTTCAAAAACGCTTTCAATCGTTCTTCAAATTCGCCGCGATACTTTGCCCCGGCCAACATCGAACCGATATTCAGGGAGATCAGCCTCTTGTTTTTCATGCTCTCGGGGACGTCCCCGTTCACAATGCGCCGCGCCAACCCTTCGGCAATGGCTGTTTTGCCCACGCCGGGTTCGCCGATCAGCACCGGATTGTTCTTCGTGCGACGAGACAATATCTGCATCACGCGGCGAATTTCCGTATCGCGACCGATCACCGGGTCAATCTTCCCTTCGCGGGCGCGTTTGGTCAAATCCGTACCGTATTTTTCCAGCGTTTGGTATTTTTCTTCGGGGTCTGCATCCGTTACGCGTTGATTGCCGCGCACCTCCTTCAGGGCGGTCATGTACCGTTCTTTCGTCAACCCGTGTTCTTCCAACGTGCGGCGAAGCGGCGCATCGGCTTCAAAAATGCCGAGCAGAAAATGCTCTACGCTGAGATAATCGTCCTTCATCCCTTCGCGGGCTTTGTCTGCCGCCTTCAGCACGGCATTCAACTCTGCGCCGATACCGGCTTGCTGCATACCGCCGCCCGTCTGTCGCGGTGCTTTGTCTGCCATAGCTTTTACGGCAGTCAAAAGAGCCTTCGGCTCACAGCCCGCCTTGCGTAAGACGGGGACAAGAATCCCGCCTTCCTGCTCAATCAGCGCAGAAAGCACCTCCGCAGGGAGAATTTGCGAATGCCCGGCAAGCTGTGCTTTTTTCTGCGCTGCCTGCAAAGCTTCCATGAATTTTGTGGTCAAGTTATTGTTCATCTTGCCGATGGGACGTTGAATCGCCCCGATTGTTCAAAAAATTGTACGCAAATCTTCTTATCGGGTCAAGAGTATCGCGTCTCATCACCCGTTATGCTTGACAGATCGAAAATTTAAGAGCATTCTACCCCATCGGCAATCAAAGAAAGGAATAGCCAAAGAGAAAGTCCTCATATGTCCACAGAACTTCCCAATAGACCTTCCCGCTCACAGGCTCGCGCCCGCATCACCATCGTTGCTTCTCGTTACAATGAGCAATACACCACTGCTTTACTGGAAAACTGCCAAGACGAACTCTCCGTCATCGCCTCCGGTTGCACGGTGGATTTAGTGCGCGTTCCCGGCGCTTACGAAGTCCCCGTAGCGGTCAAACGCGCCATCGCCCTTTCGCCGAATCAACCCTCGGTGGTCATCGCACTGGGCGTCATCATCAAAGGAAGTACAGACCATGCGGATTTGATCGGCAAAAGCGTCACTGATGCACTGCAAGCCATCGCCGTCGATACGATGGTTCCCGTCATTCATGAAGTCATCCTCGTCAATGACGAAAAGCAAGCATTTGCCCGTTGCGTGGCTTCCACCCTGAACAGAGGTCGCGAAGCCGCTCGCGCCGCCACTGCCATGCTCAAACTTGTTACTGAATGAGTACCGCCATGATTTCCCGATCAGAAATTCGCCGTTACGCTCTCCAGCTCCTCTACAGCCTCGAAGAACAGCACATCGATTTTTCCTCTCTCGACACGAAGTCCTTTTGGAACATCTCCCTCGAAAAAGAAAACGAACGCTTTATCATCGCCCAAGCCAAAGCGGCAGAACATGTCACCCGCAACATGGGCAATCATGATCGCTTGTTGCACCAACGCGCGGAAACAGCTCTCGAGCTGATGGGCAGCTACATTGAAACTGTCTCATGCAGAGAAGCCATCGAGCGCACCCTTAAAGCCGCCCTCAATTTCGAAGCGGCGCGTTCTGCTCTTCATTTTTCATTGCTTCACAAGGCACGGCGCGGATTTCAAGAATTGAGTGAGAGCATTGCGAACACTTTCCGCACCGCCGCAACCGATGCTGCGTTAACCGCCGCCCTCCTCCCAACATTCGACGATCATCCTGCTTTCGCCCAAACGCTCGATCCGCTCAAGGCAATTCTCAATCGTCGACTCAAGGTCACAACCTTGCTGGCAAAGCTTCAAGCCCCCCTTGCACAGCCCCTCGGCAATGAATACACGGGGCTGGTTCAGCAAGCGTCAAGCATCGCGGAAATCCCATCGGCTGCAGAAACTCTCGTCCAATCGGTTCTCTCCAAAAAAGAAGAAATTGCCGCCGTTTTGGAGAAGACCGTTGAAAATTACATCCCGACCCGCATGGATCTGATCGACCGTTGCATCCTGCACATCGCTCTCTACGAGTTGCTGTACTCCGAGCTTCCCGCCGCAATCGTCGTTTCCGAATCGACCGCCCTCGCGGATCTCTTCTCCGGGGTTAAATCTGCCCGCTTCGTCCACGGCATCATCGGAGCGGCGGCACAGGCGCATTCAGCCTCCTAACCGTCATTCTACCGTCACCATGGCAGGATTTTTCACCAGGCTGCGCAACAAATTCTTCCGTTCCTCAAATATTGATTGGGACGAGCTGGAAGCCGACCTTATCGCGGCGGATCTCGGAGTACGCCGTTCCATGCAAATTGTCGAATCCCTGCGCAATGACAAAAACGTCACAGCGGAAAGCCTCGTTTCTTTCACCAAAGAGGTCATCCGCAACGCTTTTCCTCCTCAAGCCCCGCAACTCCCCGTACCGCAAAACGGCATGCCCTGCGTCATCGTTATGACGGGGGTCAACGGCACGGGCAAAACAACCTCTGCTGCCAAGCTGGCTCACCTCTTGCTACGCAACGGTCACAGCGTGCTTCTCGCGGCGGCGGATACCTTCCGCGCGGCGGCTGTAGAACAGCTCTCCTCATGGGCTGAAAAACTCTCTGTCCCGCTCTACAGAGGTGTGCCGCAACAAGACCCCGCTTCCGTCTGTTACGAAGCCCACGCCCGCGCCATCCGAGACCACATCGATTACCTCATTTGCGACACGGCGGGGCGTCTGCATACCCGCCACAACCTCATGGAAGAGCTGGCAAAAATTCGTCGCACCTTGGCAAAGCAAGATACCACCGCCCCCCATTGCTCCATTCTCGTCATCGATGCGACCACCGGCGGCAATGCTCTCATCCAAGCGAGGGAATTCCACAAAGCAACCCCGCTCAACGGGCTGATCCTCACCAAGCTGGACGGTTCGGGCAAAGGCGGCGTGGCAGTCGCTGTCCGCGATGAACTACACCTCACCCCCCTCTATCTGGGAACGGGTGAAGGTGAGGAAGACCTCGTTCCCTTCAACCGCGATGCCTACGCGGATTCCCTCCTCTGATCTCTCTCCTTTTGCGCGGTATGATTCGCTTTACCCCCATCTATCAATCCCGTCTCTGGGGCGGGCGACGGCTCGCCGACACCTTTGGACGCAACCTACCGCAAGGCATGGACGATTGCGGGGAATCGTGGGAAATCAGCGATCGCCCCGAGGCGATGAGCCTCGTCTGCGGCGGCGCATGGCACGGGCTTTCCCTTCACGAGCTCTGGAAAAACCACCGCAACGAAATATTCGGCAACGGGTATGACTTTGCGGATCGCTTCCCAATTCTGGCAAAAATCCTCACTCCGGAGCAAATGCTCTCCGTCCAGATTCACCCTGATGCCGCTACCGCCACCGCGCTGGGCGGTGAAGAGAAAAACGAATGCTGGTATTTCGCTGATTCCTGCGGCACAGTCGATCTCTTCGCCGGTCTTGCGGAAGGTACCGCTCCCGACGATGCGCTCCGCGCCCTGCAATCGGGCAACATCACCCGCCATCTGCAACGCTTTTCCGCACACACGGGAGAAAGCATTTTCATTCCCGCCTCCACCATCCACGCCCTCGGTGCGCCCTGCATCGTTTTCGAGATCCAGCAAAATGCCGATACCACCTATCGATTAGACGATTGGGGGCGGCGCGATGCTCACGGAAACCCGCGTCCCCTGCACATCAGCGAAGCCACAGCTTGTCTGCGCCGTCTCGCCCCATCGCCCCATCTGCGACAGGCGGGCGAAGGCATCATTGCCGACACCCCTTGGTTTAAAATCGAAGAAGTACACCTTGCGGAAGGAGACGCAATCCCCATTGCGAACGCATCTCATTTCGCCTTGGTTGCGGTGGTGTCGGGCGAAGTTGCCGCTGCGAGGCAACGCGCCTCTGCCGGAGATTTCTTTTTGATCCCTGTTGGGGAAGATACGCCACGCGCCGTCTCCCCTCACGCAAGGGTTCTCGTCACCATCGTACCACCACAATCTCTGCGGGCATGAAACGTTGTATCCTCAGTTTTACGGAAGAAGAGCTATCTGCCGAAATCACCTCCTTGGGACAAAAGCCCTATCGAGCCCGCCAAATTCGGGAATGGATTTGGAAACAACGCGTCCGCTCCTTCGATGCCATGGAAAATCTTCCGCTTAATCTGCGGCGTCAACTCGATGAACGTTTCACCCTGCGCCCGCTCTGTGTAGAAGAAACCACCGGCTCATCAGGCGGTACGCAAAAATTCCTCTCCCGCATGGAAGATGGCAACCTCGTGGAATCCGTCCTTATCCCGGCGGCAGAAGGCGAAGGCGGGGCGCAAGCAGATCGCCTCACCCTCTGCGTTTCCTCTCAGGTGGGCTGTGCCTTCGGTTGCAGATTCTGCGCTTCCGGTCTCAAAGGACTGGAACGCAACCTCACCGCAGATGAAATCCTCGGACAAATCGTCGCTGCGGAAGATCTTGCCGACCGTCGGATCAACAACATCGTCTTCATGGGCATGGGCGAACCCCTCGCCAATTTCGATAACCTCGCCCGCGCTCTCGATGTCATTCTTTCCCCTTTCGGACTGAATATCGGCGCACGGCACATCACCGTCTCCACCTCGGGCAACGTTCCCGGTCTGAAACGCCTGTCAGAATTCGGCAAACCGATTCGCTTGGCAGTTTCCCTGCACGGCGCATCCGATGACGTGCGCTCCCGTATCATGCCCGTGAACCGCCGTTGGCCGCTTGGAGAGCTTCTCCCTGCCTTAAAAAGCTGGTGCGCATCGCGCAGCCACATGATCACCTTGGAATATATCCTTATCGATGGTATCAACGACAGCTTTGATGATGCCGCTCACCTTGCCGACATCGCAGCCGAGCTTCGCGCCAAAATCAATCTCATCCCCTACAACACCGTTGAATCGCTCCCGTGGAAACGTCCGTCCGAAGACCATTGCAGCGCCTTTTGCCACGCTCTCATCGCCCGTCGAATCCCTGTCACCCTGCGCCATGAAAAAGGGCATGATATCAATGCTGCCTGCGGTCAGCTCCGTCTCCGCAAGCTGAAAAATAATCCAAAATAACCCCCCTTTTTTATTTTCCTTGTTGACAAGCGAATAAAAAACAGGCACAATACGCCCCGCAATACTTGTCACGGAGCGGTGGCTGAGTGGCTGAAAGCACTCCCTTGCTAAGGGAACGTACGCCCAAAAGTGTACCGAGGGTTCGAATCCCTCCCGCTCCGCCAGTTTGCACTCTTGTTTTCTTGGCCGGTTTAGCTCAGTGGTAGAGCACCCGATTTGTAATCGGACGGTCGTCAGTTCGAATCTGACAACCGGCTCCATTTCTCCCCTTCCCTATTGTCTGCTTTTCTTTATATTGTTTTCGGTTAACAGTTGACCACGTTCACGGCAAGCCCGCCCATCGCCGTCTCTTTGTATTTCTGTTTCATATCACGCCCAGTGGCAAGCATCGTGCGCATCACCTGATCTAGCGAGACGAACGAATGTCCGTTGCCGCAAAGGGCAAGCCGTGCTGCCGTCAGTGCTTTCACGGCGGCGATGGCGTTTCTCTCAATGCAAGGGATTTGCACCAGCCCGCCGATCGGGTCGCAAGTCAGCCCGAGGTTATGTTCCATCGCAATTTCTGCCGCATTTTCTGTTTCGGCAGGAGAGCCGCCCATCAGCTCCGTCAATGCCGCCGCTGCCATCGAACATGCCACACCCACCTCACCTTGGCATCCCACGTCCGCGCCGGATATGGATGCATTGTTCTTGTACAACAGCCCAATTCCACCCGCTGTCAGCAAAAAGCGATCCAAGGCATCGCTGTGCTTCGGAGCGCAAAACTGCGCGGCGTAATGCAACACGGCAGGAATGATGCCTGCGGCACCGTTCGTGGGAGCGGTGACAATGCGACGACCGGCGGCGTTTTCTTCACTCACGGCGATAGCATACAGGTTGACCCAATCGAGAATCGCCAGAGGATCGCGCATTTGTTTTTCACCTTGCAACAAGAGGCGGCGGCGCAACTTTTTCGCCCGTCTCTGCACTTTTAGCGGTCCGGGCAAGCATCCCGATGTACGCAAACCGTTTTTAATACTTTGCATCATCACGGCACGAATGCGGCGTAGGCGGGTTCGCACCTCATCTTCGCCGTGCAGAGCCTCCTCATTGCGCAGAATCACTTCCGAAATGCTCAATTTTTCCCGTTCGCAAAGGCACAGCAATTCATCGCCTGAGGCAAATTCGAACGGTAGGCGCACGTCCCCGACCAAAGCGGGCGATCTCAGTTCCTGCTCCGTGGCGATACTGCCCCCGCCCACAGAATAAACGACCTCATCTACCAAAACGTTCCCTTCCGCATCCAGCGCACAAAAATGCATCCCGTTGGGGTGCAACGGCAAGGGGCGTACATGCGATAAATCCACGTCCCGCTTCGGGATAAACTCAATTCTGCGTCCCGTCGCCCATTCAAGGCTGTGAGAAGACGAAAGGCTGTCCAGCACGGCGGGGATGCGGCTCGGCTCTACCGTTTCCGGATCTTCACCGCACAGCCCCAACATGATAGCGGTGTCTGTGCCGTGTCCCTTCCCCGTAGCGGCAAGAGAGCCGAAGCACTGAACGCGAATCCCCGCCACCCGTTCCGCAAGCTCCGATTCAGCCAAACGCTTCCGAAAACGCAGGGCGGCACTCATTGGTCCCACCGTATGAGATGAGGATGGTCCAATGCCGATGCGAAACAATTCAAAAATGCTTTTCGATACCATGGGGGAATTTTTTCAAGAAAGACCATACACCGCCTCGGCGGCAAAAGCGAGCGGAAAAGCCACCCAGCCGCACAACCTTTCGCCACTCATTCCCGCTCCGCATTTCCTGCTCGACACATCCCCCATACTCGGTGTATGCTACCCGCCGACTTTTATTTTTCTGCCATGAAAAAATTCCCCCTATTGCTGAGCCTTTTGGCGATGTTCACACTGCCTGCCGATGCGAAAACGAAAATCGCCTGCGTAGGAGACAGCATCACATTCGGCTACCAAATCCCCAACCGTGAGACTAACAACTACCCGTATTTCCTCCAACAGCTCCTCGGTGATGAATACGAAGTGCGCAATTTCGGCAATTCGGGCAAAACAGCGGGCGATTTCCCCGGTCAGCCCGGTCGCTGGTACGGCTCGACAAAAGAACACAAAGATGCCGTTGCCTTCAAGGGTGATCTATATATCTGTAACCTCGGCATCAACGATACGGGCAAATGGTGGAATGCAGAGCTCTTTGAACAGGGATACCTCACCCTCATCGATCAATGGCGCGGCTCTCGCAAAAACACACCCGTCATCATCTGGACAAAGCTTGCCCCGGACTTTCGCGGACCTGCCGGCAAAAAAGCATTCCCCGGCAACGTCTTCGCTCCGGAATTCACCTTCCCCGCCTCGGATAACGGATCTTCTGCCAAACGCTTGGAAGACGAGGGCATCCTGCAAAAAATAGCCAAGGCGAAAAAAACTTCCGTCATGGATGCCTACACTCCTCTTGCAAAACATCCCGAATGGTACAATAAAGACGGGCTGCACCCCATCTCGCCCGGGGCGAAGCGCATCGCTCAGCTCACCTGCTCTGCCATCTTTCGCGTCAAGCCGTGGAAACAAAGTGCACCGCTCCTTGCCGCAGAGGGGGATTCTCTGCGCGTCACCAATGGCGGTTCACAGGCTCTCGTTCTCGATTTCGGCGTTCTGAAAAGCAAACAAGGCGTTTCCTTCATCTTTGGCGAAGGTAGTGTACTCGGAGCGGGCGAATCGGTAAGCATCGAATTCTCGGCGGCACAAAATGCCAATGATTTCGGTGCGCCTCTCACCACCCAATCTCCCCTTGCTGAGGATGTCGTATTCGTTTCGGCAAATTACAAAAATATTACCAAACCGCAAAAGCGCGCCACCGCGTGGGAAAAGGGAAAATCTGCCGCCCGAAAGGCAAAGTGACACATCGTCTTCCCGTTTTATCGTCGGCAGCAGTCACGGATCATCAAAAAAACACCTCTCAGCCCCGCGCCTCTGCGGGGCATTTTTTACCCTTCATCGGGAAGCATCGCTTCTAACACCTCTTTGAGAGCGGCAGCAAAACACGGGTAAGCGGGTAACCACCCGAGACGGCGCAGTTTGCCGGAAAAAATCCGCTGGTCGGTGGCAAATTCACGGTATGCCCGTGCTTCACTTCGCGGCAGGGGAAGCCCCGTCGTTTCCCACAACAGAGAAAGCAATTGCCCTTTCTGCATCGGCGTACCGTCCGATACGTTCCACACACTGCCGTCGGGTGCCTGTTCAGCCAAGAGAATCAAGGCGGATGCGGCATCTTCGCGGTGGATGTAATTGATCCAGCGGTCATCATCCCCCGCCAGCACGTCTTCCCCCGCCAAATACCGTTGCACCGCATACGAACGCCCCTGCCCATACAGCGCACTCAGCCTCGCTGCCACGCCACCCGCACAGCGCACTTGACATTCCGCTTCGTACAGCATCTGCGTCCGCACACTTCTCAGCGTGGGCTGCGTCTCTTCCGTCACAAGGGAAGCATCCGTCACCCCATACACGGATGCGGATGAGCAAAAAACCAATCTAGCCTTCGGGCAAAGCTTCTGCATCGCGTCCACCGTGCCGCTGTATACGTGGCGGTAATCATCGTCTGTGCCGCCCGTCGCGCTCACACAGCAGAAAATCACCTGCGGTTCGGGCAAGCCCGCACGGCGCAACGCGTCAAAATCAGCCGTGTCCACACAGGCATCTGCCCGTTCGGGACGAATATCCAGACGCAATGCATCCCACCCATTGGCAATCAATTGTTCGTACAGGCAAGAGCCGAGATACCCCGCACCCGCCACCCATGCCAAGGGAATCGCGACCTGTTCAGCGGTGTTCATCTTGCCAAATGGCCTCTGCCGTTTCCAAATCACCCGGCAGGGTGATCTTCAAATTAATTCCACCTCGCACCAAGGCAACACGTTGTCCGATCACCTCAACGGCAGACACCTCATCCGTCACGGTCAAGTGGCGACGGCAAACTTCCGCATAGGCCCGCTTCAGTAAATCGGTATCGAAAATCTGTGGCGTTTCCATACCCCACAAGCCTTCGCGGCTCACCGCTTCGGGCATCGTCATTCCTTTGGCATCGGCGCGTTTCAACGTATCCACAACAGGATGCGCACAGGCGGCACCCCCATGCTCCCGCGCCGCTTCCAAACAGCGCAAGATATCCCCGGGACGTACCAGCGGTCGCGCCCCGTCATGTACCGCCACCCATCGGCAATCCGGCGGCAATGCCGCCAACCCCGCCGCAACGGAATCTTGTCTTTCCGCACCACCCGTCACCCAATACAGCGGACAAGGCAACGCCTCATCGTTCATGCCCAAGCGGACACGGCGTTCGTGCGGACAAACCACCGCAATACCTGCCGCACCGGCGGCGGCAAATGCCTCAATACTGCGGCACAGAACCGGCTGACCGCACAACAAAGCGGTCAGCTTATCAAAACCGGCGCGGCGCGATGCCCCGGCGGCTACGATCACGGCATAAAAGCCTTCCATCAGCGGTAAAAAAACAATCCTTCTCGGTCTCGACAAGGCAAGGCTTACGCCAAACGCCCCCCTACCAGAGCCGCCAACGTCTTGCCCGCCGCGCGGCCCTGCGTTTTTTCCTGCATGGCTTTCATCACGCGTCCCATATCCTTTTTGGAAGACGCGCCCGTCTCGGCGATCACCTCCTCTAGGACAGCTTTAATCTCTTCTTCCGTCATTTCGGCGGGAAGAAACGCCGCCAGCACGGTTTTTTCCGTTTCTTCCTTATCCCTCAGATCCGTACGTCCGGCCTTTGCAAATTGTTCGATGGCGTCTTCGCGTTGTTTGATCTGCTTACGCACAACGGCGGCTTCTTCGGCATCGTCCAAGTCGGCATGCAGATTGCCTTTTTCGATACGAGCGTTAGTCAATGCCGTTTTCAGCGAACGCAGGGCATTCAGGGCGATGGTGTTTTTGTTTTTCATCGCCTCTTTCATCTTCTCGGTCAATTGTTCGGAAATCGTACTCATCGGTTACGGAATTTCTGTTGATGGGGGCTTCTTCTCACATCGGGTTGGTCACCGTGCCATCCTTTCAGGATAACGCGGCTTCTTCGTGCGACAGCACATGTACCACCACATGCACCCCGTGTTTCTCACCTGCAGCCTTCGCCAGCGAACGGATCGCAGATGCCGTCATCCCGTTGCGCCCGATCATCCGCGCCACATCGCTCTGTTCCAACACCAAGCGAAAGCGCACCGTATTCGTTTCGGGCATCTCCGCAATGCGAAGCTCGGCTTTCTCCGGGTGTTGCACAAATCTCGATGCTGTCATTTGCAAATACCGGCGCACAATGTCGACAACTGTTTTCATACCTGCCACACAGACTAGAATATAACTTCCCCCTTGTCAAGAGAGGATATTTAATTAGGAGTGAGGAGTTAGGAGTTGGAAATCTCGCTTAATTGAAACCATGGGAATTTCAATTTTTCCCTCAAGCGAAAAATCAATTGTTTCCGATTTACCTTGTAACGTATGCGGCAAAGGAAGATTCCTAATTACGTCAAGCGTACAGACCAAGAACTCTTTCCCCCGCAAATGCGGGGGAAAATTCAGTCACTTCCGACTATCGTTACGGTTTTATCTCAGAAATCATAGCGATATCCCACACTTCCCGTTGCGCTCGTGGCTTGAGAACGGAAGGCAGCGTTCACGTTAAAGTAGATATTGCTCTGTTCGCCCACGGGGAGGTTCAACCCTGCGCCCAGTTGCAATGCCGTGCGTCCTTCCTTCGCGCCTTTCAGCGTACCGCTGTACCCGGGAACGCTCGCAAAGCCCACATCGGCGGTGCTGTGGTCATCACCCGCATCTTGCGACACCCCCGCGCGGAACTCGCCCCACACCGGACGTCCCAGCAGGTTTTCACTCAACGCGCCCGCAAAGCTTACCCCAACGGCTACCGTAGACGTTGTCATCTTCTGCTTGCCTATGCGCAAGGCGGCATTCTCCGCCTCGCCCGTTTCTGTATAGGCATCCGTTTGAGAATGCGCGACGGACAGGTTGATCCACGGACGGAACACGGCGTCGCGATCCTCATTCAGATAGAAATCGTATGCGCCTTCGTACATCACGCCAAAGCCCGATCCGCTCGTCGATCCTTCGGCACGGTAACTGCCCGTACCATAATTGACCGTGCGGTTCAGCGTCGCGTCAAAGCTCGCCCCCGTCATGACAATCTTGTGCGTCTGTCTCGCGCCTTTGACCTGCGCGTAGAGGTTCAGGTAATACCCGTCCAAATCGCCTGTGGCAGTATCTGCCGCCTGCGCGTCCAAACCTCCCCATGCCGCCGTAAACGCAATACCCGCGCTCACGTTTTCGGTAAAATCTGCATCAGCACCTACCGTGCCACCGCAGGTATTGAGAGTATAGCCCGCTTGGTCTCCCTTCGAATCCAGATTGGTATAGTTCCCGTCCGCTTGAGCCCACAAATGGAAGCTCGGCACGTCTTCATTCACCACCAGATCATTCACGCCCAGCGTCCCCATCCGGTCGCGTATCATGCCCATTTGGTCACGCAGGGCATTCTTCTGCGCGTGTCCCAATGCCGTCACCGTGCTGCCTGCCATCGCAGCTGCCAGTTTGCGAGCCGCCGACAAATCATTCGCATCAATCAGCGCGTCTATGCCTTCCAACACATTCGCCAGCGGCGTTCCCGTCATCGGGTGGGCAGAGAGCATCTCATCTGCCATGGTTGCCCCTACACCGGCATTGCCGTCTTCACCCAAAATGCCGCTGTAATAATTCCCCAAGAGGGACAGATCCGTCATCAAACGCAACTCACCATTGCTGTAGTACAAGACGAGGGTATCCAAACCGAAATCGACCCCGTTCGCCGTGAACGATGTGATGGTATCTGCGGCAAGCTTTTGTTCTCCATCTGCCAGCGGTGCAGTGCCATCCCCGCCCAATGTGCAGTGAGAGATTCCATCGGCAAGCAACATATTCACCTTGCTCACCCCACTCAGGTCCTTGGTCGTGCTCAGCATCAACCCTTGGTTGATCGTCAGATCACCGTTTAGGTTCAATGTTGACGCATCTCCCAGTGCAAGGGTTGATCCGCTGCCCAACGTCAACGAGCCGCCCAGAGACGTGCCGCCGGCAGTCGCATCCAGCGTACCGCCTGTATTCACGATAACGGAGGTCAGCGTATTCGTTCCCCCGCTACCCAGCGACAATGTTGCTCCGTTGGCAACTTCTACGAATGTCACCGTATTGTTGCCCCTACCCGTCGAAAGAGTCCCTTTGGAAACCGTCACCTTATTCTGTTTGGAATTATTGAGAACCAGCGTACCCACACCGGTCTTTTCAAAGGAAAGGGTGTCGCCGGTCTCCTCATTGGCTTTTTTATCCCTTTTCTTTTGAATACCCTTGTTCAAGGTTACTTTACCTGTTTCTTCTGCCACGTTGACGACATCAAAATCATAGAACCCGTTCTGATCGGTTATATTCGTATATTCGCCCGCATCGGTGAAATTCAAGGTGCGATCCCCGGTCACCTCCGATGCGTAGGGCACGCTGTCATCATTTTCACTACGTCCGACCCAATAACCGCCGAACACTTGCGTGTTTTCAATATGGACACCTGTGCCGATGTTCACGGTGGTGCTTTCAGTGGTGATGCCGGCTTCGCCACGCTGTTCGCCGGCGGCGTATACCCAGCCATTCACCGTACCGCCCGTCAGGTTAACGGTGAGGTCACCCTGCTTCACTCTGCCATTATCTCTCGCCGAGAACGTGCCGCCGGATATATCCTTCACCGTGCCGCCGTTGATATTGACCTCGATATTCCCCAATTCGGCAGTAATTTCACCGTCCGAACCATCGAGCCAAAAGCCCCCTATCGTCGTCCATGTTACCGATGCCGTACCGGAAATCGTCACCTTCGACGTGCCGGCGGTGAAGTTGCCGCCCTCATCAGTCGTGCCGATCTTCAACGTACCGGATGTTACCACTCCATCACCGTTTTGTGCAGCCGATGCACCAACCACGTTCTTGAAAGATCCGCCATTCAAGGTCAATTCGGTATTGCCCACGCTCACGGTATCCACGCACGAGATATCATCGACCATTCTTGCGTACACATAGGAACCGCCGATCACATGATTGAAGGAGGAACCGCCATCCACCGTCGTAGAGGCTGTACCGGTAATGATGTTTGTACCATTTCTTACCCAAGAACCGCCCACAATCAGATAACCGGTATCCCCCATGGAAAAGCTTCCCAAATCAAGTGTGAGGTTGGTGTTACCATCTATCTTCTGTTGATCATCTTTTCCGCTTGCCGATTTTCCATCATCCAGTCCCAGACAAGCATTACCGCCAATAACATGCTTATTGAACGATACCCCGCTGTTCTCCGCTTCTTTCAGATCCACGATGATATTCGTATTACCGGTCAGCGTTGTATTCATGTGGGAATTTCTCCCCCATGCAAAGCCGCCCACAACCATTTGGGGTGATTCTTCATTCAATCTATTCTCATTTTCACTGATTTCACTGAGCGGAGTATAAATAAAGATATTCGTATTGCCTACCATCGAAGGTCTGGCATTATGCGCCACCAATCCCGCGCCGATGATGGCCCCCTTCACATTGCCCCCATCTGCCACCGTGATGTAAGAATTGCCGGCATGCAATACGTCTCGTCCGTCCTTATAGTTCCCTCCGATGATGGTACCCACCGTAGCACCCGTAACCTGTATGTGTGTATCACCTTCGAGGTTCATAGCTCCGCCACCATTCCAATTATTGGCATAATTGCCACCGACCAAGGCTTTGTATACCCCTGCTGCGGCGTTGATCCATGTGTCGGAGGTTACCGTTTCTCCGTCCCCGGTTTCATCTGCAGCGACCTTGCCTCCGCACACGATGAGATTTGAGTCACCGGAACCTTGCAGGTTAATTGCTGTATAGGTTTTCCCATCGGAATACGTTCCGGTGTAGCTTGGATCAGTCGACGCTGCCACTGAGAAAAACACGGAATCGGAATCGCTGTAATAAGGTGCTTCATACGTCGAACCTGACGGTACTTCCAAATCTGCCAATTTCACATCGATCGGCTGCTTGGCTAAAGGAATTTCCCATGCCGGATCCCATGTAAGCTCTTCGGCAGTGCCTTTCACCAATACCCAATGGGTTGCATCGGTATCATTTTCATTCAGTTTCCACCCTGCCAGTCGCAACGTGTCGGAAAGCGTGATGCGATTCGCGTCCACAGCCTGATCACCGGTCTTTAAGATCCCCAGATTGATTGTATCCGCAGTACGGCGAAGATTAGAAGATATGGAAATCATGACCTTGGTATCATCTGTCTCCAAATTGTCGGATGTAATTCCGATCAGGTTCTCGGCGGTGATGCCGGTATCGATATCGCCTGCGGCATCCAAGAGGCTGATGCCTGCCTCGGCACCGGCGATCACGCCGTCTGCAACGGTATAGTTCAACGTCACCCCATCATTCAAACTCAGCGTCCCTTGGGAGAAATCCAACCCTCCTTCATAGTTCATCTCCAGCTGTCCGGTGATCGTCAGTTTCGCCTCATTTGCCAACGCCCAGCTCCCCTCCCCCGTCTTGGAGAAATTCGTTGCCGTTAATGCACCCGTCAACGTTGCACTCGTCCCTGTGGCAATATTGGCTTTTGTATTGGTGGCAAACAAGCCCTTATATTCCTTCCCATCATTCATCTTGACAGTAAGAGAATTTTCCAGTCCCAATTCGCCAACAATTATTTTATTTTTCCCGCTGCTAATATCACCTCTAGTTTCGCGTCTTACAATGACAGAAGGATTTTCTGTTACAGTGATTTTATCAAACGTCAAATTATAATCACCGCCTACAGCATGATGCAACGTTCCACCCTTCAATTCGATTGGACATTCGAATACACCATCTCCATGATGAAAATGAAGTTGTGCGTTATTCTGAACCGTGATTGTACAATCAGGAGACACGGTATTTAGGTTGTTCCCTCCGACACCGAATTGCAGGGTGCCTGCCTCCACAACAATATTCCCTGTATGTGTAATATTTCCCGGAGCATCTCCTGTACCAAGACCGCTAATCTGCAAAGTACCCGTCCCCGTCTTTCTCAGTGTACCTTTACCGGCCAAGATACCGGTAATTATACCCCGAGTACCATTGAAACAACAAATTGAGACATCATCCTCATCTGCAAGCCCTGCGGTCACTGTCCCTTTCAGCGTTGCTTCATTACCAATTCTCAAAGCGGCAGATCGTAGTTCGGACTGGGGATCCCCTGTCCAGCCAAAAGAATTACCGGAAAAGGTGATCTTGTTGGGCAAAGACACTACGCTTTTTTCCACATAAAGTTGCCCGCCGGTCACCTTGATTTCCTTGGTCTTAAACATCGTCTCTCCTGTTATATTAATACGCCCACTCGCTATTTCCAGTGTGCCGGCAAATCCGTTTATTGACGTCAAATCAGGATATTCAAACTGCTTATTATCGCCTATGTCTATCTTCAACGTACCGGACGCAGTATCGGCATCAAACTGCGTATTGGTAGCCAACGCCACATCTTTCAGCGTCAACGAGCCGGAAAGTACGATTTTTTCAGCAGTCAGTTTGTGGGTATTGCCCGTCAAGGTGATGGCGGCATCTTCGGCAATAGTTACCGTTGCTGCGGTAATCGCCGCACCCAGTGTAACATCGGTGGTTGAGGTAAAGGTAACGTTATCTGCTGCGCTAAAGGTTTTACTGTCATCAAATCCACCTGCGCCGTTAGTCCACGTCAGCGCATCTGTAGAGCTGTATACCAAATCATGCAAGCTGGCATTGTAAGTAAGCACACCGTTTGAATACGTCCACGTCAACCCTGTTTTTCCGGAAGTGATGATGCTGTTCCAGTCGGCGATCGAACCGCTGTTCACCGTTCCATTGCCGGTCACCAGCGTAATCGTACCATTTGTACCTTCGCTAACAACAACGGTCGACAGCAAAGCCGAAACGTCGAGCGTCATACCGGTATTCATTAGGAGAGTTCCCTCATTGGCAATACCGGTGAAACCATCCGGCAAAACCAGCTTGCCGGAAAGATTCAGCATACCGCCACTTTGCACCCTCACTGTCCCTGCCACGTTGCTCGTACCGGAAAGCGTCAAATTACCCGTCCCGCCCACGGTGACGTTATTCAAATAATTCGTCCCACTGAAGGTCTGGCTTCCCCCTGTGACATTCAGATTGATCTTTTTACCGCTCTCTCCCACATTCCCGGCAAAGGAATAGGTTTGGTTCGTGGTACACCCTCCCGTCAGGGTTAGCGTAGTGTTGTTATTACTTGCGATGATAGACGCTTTCGATGAAGAAAGCGTTGAGACCCCGCTTAACGTAGCGTCACCCGACAAGTTCAAATAAGCCCCCCCGTTATTGTTGCCGCTTGTATAATTGCTACCGGCTATACTATAAGCTGTATTCTCCTTGGGCAAAACAATTTCTGCATTTTGAAGCGCGGTCCCCGCATACCCCACCTTAAAACCTCTGCCAAATGTATTAAAAAAGAGAATACGACCGGTAAAAGCGGAGGTATCCGAAAAATTTAACGCAGGGCTTGGAAGCACCCACCCGGCCCCGGCACAAAATGTGAAAACAAGATTCCCGTTACCTGCCAGTTTTGTATTGCTAAAACTATAAGTTTGATTATTCGCCACCTCGTCTATTACAAACCCGGTCCAGCTGTCATGCGACGTGTTATACGTCGTATTAATGGTGACACCGCTAAATGACAAGGGCGTATTCTTCACGGTGATTCTGCCGTAAGTTGCTCCGTCTGTCACATTGCTTGTCGATGAGACCTCCCCGAATTGTGTTGAAACATCATCCAAGGTAATACTCACATCTTTAATTTCTGCACCGGAAGCCATCGAAACGGAAAAAGAGATGGCAATGGCAGAGAAGAGACAACCGGCGGCAAGAGTAGAAGCCAAAGGAACAACGGCAGCGCAACAAGACAATACGGCTGTGCGCAAAAGGAGAGGCAAACGGAATTTCATAATTAGAGAGTAAGTATTTAAAACATGCAAATGCACCAAACATTCGCGCCTTCCATTAAAGCAAACGGGAACAGAGATGTCAATCTAAATTATCCTGCAGAATTTAGATTGACAAAATGAAAAATTAAGAAGAAACAACTTTCGTCCCCTTGAACCGGGGAGGGGTGCTGCGTCAACCCTCCCCGCCCCAAAAAACACCCCATTAAAAATCAGCTTTCAGAAGCGGGGAGCATAAAAACGAGACGATCGATACCGTGTTCGGAACATTCGCGCCAGAGGGCTTTTTCCATCGCGGCGGTGCGGGAACGCCGTTCTTCATCGCTGAGCCGTTCTAATACTTCTTGTCCAATGGATTCCGCAAGGGCGCGTTCAGCCATGCGAGAGACCAATTCGCCCCAAAATGTCGAATCTCTGTATTCATCGATCAGCTCTTCAAAAAAGTCATTTTCACGGTAGGAGCGTTTGAAAATCCAAGTACCGTAATCGGGATACCGCTCCATATCGGCGGCAATGGCAGGGACGGTGTGGGCGGCATCCAACACGCGAACGCAGAGATCACGCCACAGGCGGGCATCTTTTTCACGCCCTTCGGGAGTTGCGGCAAAAAGCAAGTCGAGCGACATGGCGCACATCTCGGCGAGAGAGCGCAATTCTTTTTCGTTCAGTTGGAAAGAATCCATAGCCATCATTTCAAATCAAGCCGAGTTGCATTTTCCCTTCCTCGCTGATCATGTCTTGAGACCAAGCAGGGTCCCACACAAATTCGACATCAGCGTTTTCCACGCCGTCCAGTGCCACGATAAGCATTTCTGCCTCTGCCATCAGGTGGGGACCCATCCCGCACCCGGGAGCGGTGAGCGTCATTTTGACATGCACATGGTGAAGACCGTTTTCAAGGGGGATAATCTCCACACCGTAAACAAGCCCCAGATTGACAATATCCACGGGAATTTCAGGGTCATAAATCGTTTTGAGAGCTTCCCAAACCTGCTCTTCAAGCGGTGCATCAGAAGAGATGGGCGTCCCCTGTTCCTCGGGGGGGATCAAGCCTGCACGGGCGGCTTCATCGCGCGAAAAACGCACCAGCCCGATATCTGTGGCGGCAGTGAGAGAACCGCCCAGCATCTGTGTAACATACAGACGAGAACCTTCGGGAAGAGTGACTTTGTTGCCACCGGGGATCTGTACCCCCTCTGCTTCTTTTTCCAAAATGACCTCTTGATTCAGCATGTGCAGGACGAATCATGCGCCAAAACACGCCGCCGTGCAATGAAGAATCGCGTCAACTGCGTATTTAATGTGGTATGAGAAATTAGGAATTGAGCAATTTATCCTCCGAGATTCAGCGAAAAGAGATCGATATTCACGATTCCTAACTCCTTACTGACTCAAGAACTTTCCGCAATTCGTTCACGAGTTCGCGTTCTTCGTGGGTGAGGGTGTGCAAAATGTGACGTTCCGTTTTGTTTGCAGTGGATTTTGCCCATTGAGAAAAAAAGCGGATGGCTTCGTATTCAGCGAAAAGCATACGTCGTAAAGCACGGCACAGATCGGCTTCAGCCGACTTGTACGCAAGTGCATCATCGATTGAAGGGGGAACAGTTTCGGACATGGTTACCTACAGTGGGGTGATGGGAGCGATCTATACCGTGAGATGCGTCACCATTGCCCGACGTTGAGGTTATTTCTCTATTTGATTGAGGTGTTTTGCGGTATGCGGTTTAATGAGGACTAAGAAATCAGCTTGTCGAAGACCGAGGGGCTTTTAATTTTCCGCTCAAGCAGACAATTATTTGTTTTCTGTTTACATTGTATCGGATAGCACAAAAAACGCATAAAACTCCTCCTTAAATAAAATAATTGCGCAACGGGGAAGAATTGCGTATACTGGCGGGGATGAAAATTGTCGTCGTTGGGAAGGGAGGGCGTGAACACGCCCTCGTGTCGGCACTGGCAACAAGCCCGCAACACCCGGAAATCTACGCATTCCCGGGTAGCGATGCTATTTTTGAAATAGCAAAGCCTATTGAAGCGCATGATCTTGACAGCTTGGTACAATGGATGGCAACTCATGGCGTGGATCTCTGTGTGGCAGGAGAAGAAAGCTATCTTGTGACGGGAGACGGGCTGGCAGATTGTTGTGCGCGATTTGGCATTCCCTGCTGGGGACCGCCCAAACAAAGCGCACAGCTGGAAGCCAGTAAAGAGTTCGCCAAAAATTTCCTTCTGCGCCACAACATCCCCACCGGAGCGGCACAAACCGCCGCCACGGCGGAAGAAGCCCGCACCCTGATAGGCGGGCAATACCCCACCGTCCTCAAATTTGACGGCTTGGCGGCAGGCAAAGGCGTGGCGGTCTGCCCGAACGAATCCACTGCCGATGAATTTTTGGATGAAGTATTTGCTCGCAAACGATTTGGAGAAGGCAGGCTACTGGTGGAAGAGTTCCTCACCGGTCCGGAAATTTCAATCTTCGGCGCAGTGGTGGATGACAAGTGCCTGATCCTCTGCCCGGCGAGAGACTACAAACGGCTGGGAGACGGAGATGAAGGACCCAACACCGGCGGCATGGGGGCGGTGGCGTCACGCCGCTTGGCTGATGCCGAGACGCTGGCGCGCATCGAACGTGAAATCGTGCAACCCACGGTGGAAGGCTTGCGCCAAGACGGGCTTCCCTATCGCGGTTTTCTCTATTTTGGCTTAATGCTCACCCCGAACGGACCGAAGGTAATTGAATACAACTGCCGCTTCGGCGATCCCGAATGCGAAGCGGTAATGCCCCTGTTGCAGGGAGATCTGGCGGCATTCTGTTTGGCGGGCGCAAAGGGCGATTTTCGTCCGGAGCTCATCAGCTTCAGCGATGGATGGAGCGTCTGTTGCATCCTCGCTTCGAAGGGATACCCCGCATCATCGCACAGTGGCGATGTCATCAGTGGGCTGGATGACGTCACCCACGCGCATGTCTTCCACTGCGGCACGAAAAAAACGCCGGACGGCCACTATGCCACCAACGGCGGGCGCGTCCTAGCCGTCTCGGCTCAGGGGGCTACCCTTGATGAAGCCCGCAAGCTTGCCCACACAGAAACCGCCCGCATCACCTTTGACGGAGCGCAGAAACGAGCCGACATCGGCTATCGCAACTTTGAATTATAAACCTTTTAACAGAAAACCATAAAATCATGAATGACGAATCGCTCGACTTCCTGACAGAACTTCTCGAAACCCCCAGCCCCACCGGCTACGAAATGGATGCACAACGCATCTGGGCAGCCCGCATCACACCCTATGTGGACGAGGTGGAATGCGATGCATACGGCAGTGCTTGGGCTACCCTCAAGAGCAAAAATAAAAATGCCCCCACTCTGCTGATTGATGCTCATGCAGACGAAATCGGTTTTTGCATCCGCTACATTGCCGATGACGGTTTTGTGCGCGTGGAACGCTTGGGCGGCACAGACGTTGCCATTGCCCGCGGACGCCGTATACGCTTCCTCGGCACGGAAGGCGAAGTGTTTGGCATTACCGGCAACACCGCCATCCACATCCGCGATGATGGCGACAAAGCACCCAAAGTGTGGGAACTCTACGTAGACTTTGGCGCATCGAGTCGCGAAGAAGTCGAAAAACTCGGCTTGCGCGTCGGTTCGGTCGGCGTTTACTGTGACGGTCCTCTCCTCATGAACGGCAAAAAGCTTGTCTGCCGAGCCTTGGACGACCGCCTCTGTGGCTTCATCACCGCCGAAACAGCCCGCCGCCTCGCCGAAGAAAAAGTGAAGCCCGCGTGGAACATCGTCTTTGCCAACACCGTTCAGGAAGAAGTGGGATGCATCGGTGCGCAAATGCTTACCCACCGGATCAACCCCGATGCCGGAATCTGCCTTGACGTGACACATGCCACCGATTCACCGGGACTGGACAAAGGTCGCTACGGCGATGTGCGCTTGGGCTTGGGCGGTTGCCTCTGCCACGGACCGGCATGCCACCCAAACCTCAATGCTCGCCTAGAGCTTTTGGCTGAAAAAGAAAACATCCCGCTACAACACGAAAGCTCCGGACGCACCACGGGTACCAATGCCGATTCTATCTTCCGCTCCCGTAGCGGTGTCCCATGCGCCAACCTCTCCATGCCTCTGCGCTACATGCATTCCCCCGTCGAAACCGCAGACATGGACGATGCCGATGCCACCGTCAATCTCTTGGTTGCCTTCATCAAATCTCTGAAAAAATCAGATTCCTTCGCGCATAAACTCTGATTTATTGAGAAAGCAGAAATAATAAAGGAGTTAATCCCCCCCTTCGCCGGAGCAGAGGGGGGGAAAAAATTTGCTCCGAATGCACGGTTTCACCGGAAAATCTCGTTTTGCGCTGTACGGTAAGAGGTAAATCGAACACAACAGATTTTTCGCTTGAGCCGAAAATTGAAATTTCCTTGGCATTAGCCAAACGAAATTTGATAATTCCGAATTAAATACGATTTCTGACCAAATAAATATCTCTTCTTAAATTTTTAGCCTTGCCACGGGGGAAGAAAAAGAGTAGAATCTCCCCGTTCTCCGCTCGGCGGACATTGCATTTTAATACGGGCAGGTGTCAGAGAGGTCGAATGAGCACGATTGGAAATCGTGTGTACGTCAAAAGCGTACCGAGGGTTCGAATCCCTCCCTGTCCGCCATTTTATTGTTGTTTCTGTGGTGATACGTTGAGGTTTGAATGTTTTAGTTGATTGGTGGTGGGGATTGTTGTCATTACGGAACTTGCATTCCGGGCGGAATGGTTCAGCCCTTGGTTTGCGTTTTTTATTTAAGGCAACATTCAAAAACTTTTATCGGCAATCACAAAAAACGAAGGAAAGACCTGTTTCATAAAAACTTAATGCCTCGCTCACCAAAAAGCGGGGCATTAAGTCTTGAATTTAATTTGGAATCTTCATTTTTCGCATGAGCAAAAAAGAGGAATTCCCATGGCATAAGCCAAACTAACTTAGTTTTCCTCTTTCTTTGTACGCCTTTTTCTCTTTGGCTGTTTTTCGGGAGTTTGCGCATGCAGAGAGAAGGATTCTTGGGAATCGGCTTTCTGCTGATCTTTCTTTGCCGTGGATTTCTTGACGGGAGCTTCTTTGACCACCGGAGCATCCGAGAAGCTGATGGTATCGCTGCCGGGATGGCGGTTTGCCAAGGCGTTGCGCCCTTCGGAGAGATCGCCGCGCAAAATGGCATCGGCAATGGGGTCTTCAAGGAGGCGTTCGATGGCACGGCGCATGGGACGCGCCCCGTATTGCGGGTCGTAACCCTTTTCGACGAGAAGGGAAATGATCTCCGGCGAAAGGGAAAGCGAGATGTTTTTTGCGGCCAAGCGGTCGGTGAGCTTTTTGACTTCGAGGCAGACAATACGTTCCAAATCTTTGCGTTCCAGCATTCTGAAAACGATCAATTCATCAAAACGGTTCAAGAACTCCGGTCTGAATTGCTTACGCGCTTCTTCGAGGATCTTTTCCTTCATGGTGTCGAAGTCTGCTTCTTCGTTTTCGATCGCACCAAAGCCCAATGTGCCTTGGCGTTTGACGGAGGAAGCCCCAACATTGGACGTCAAAATAATAATAGTGTTACGGAAGTTGATTTTGCGTCCCAAAGAATCAGTAACGATGCCTTCTTCAAGGATTTGAAGAAGGAGATTCATGACATCGGGGTGAGCTTTTTCCACTTCGTCAAAAAGAACGACGGCGTAGGGACGGCGGCGCACCTGCTCGGTGAGCTGTCCTCCTTCATCATGTCCGACATAGCCGGGTGGCGAGCCAATCAGTCGCGAGGTGGCATGTTTTTCCATGTATTCGCTCATATCGACTTGGATGAGGGCTTCTTCCGTACCGAACATGATTTCTGCCAAATTTCTCGCCAAGAATGTTTTGCCGACGCCGGTGGGTCCCATGAACATGAAAGAGCCAATGGGGCGACGCGGGTCTTTGATATCTGCACGACTGCGGCGCAAGGCGCGCGAGATAGCAGAAACGGCTTCGTCTTGACCAATAACCTTGCCTTTCAGCTCGTCTTCCATACGCAAGAGGCGTTCCGTTTCTTTTTCTTCCATGCGGGCAAGCGGAATGCCCGTCCATTTGGAGATGACCGCCATGACGTCTTCTTCGTCTACGGTGAGGTAGTTGCTTTCCAGATCTGCCTTCCAGCGGGAGAGACCATCGTTGAGGCGGGTTTCCAACTCGTGTTCGCGGTCGCGGAGTTTGGCGGCTGTTTCAAAATCTTGCTTGGCAATGGCTTCTTGCTTTTCGGCAGAGAGGCTTTCTTTGCTTTGTTCGATTTGTTTGATTTCGAGCGGGCGCGTCATGCGGGCGACCCGTTTTCTGGAACCGGCCTCGTCCATAATGTCAATGGCTTTGTCGGGGAGGAATCGCCCGGTAAGATACCGCTTGGAGAGATTCGCCGATGCGAAGATGGCTTTTTCTGTGTAGCGAACTTTGTGGTGTTCTTCGTAACGGGGTGCCAATCCTTTCAGAATGAGTATCGTATCTTCAACAGACGGTTCGCCGACCTGCACCTGCTGGAAGCGACGTTCGAATGCCGCGTCTTTTTCGATGTGCTTGCGGTATTCGTTGAGAGTGGTGGCACCGATGGCTTGCAATTCGCCCCGCGACAGGGCGGGTTTGATAATATTCGAAGCATCCATGGCACCTTCGGCAGAGCCTGCCCCCATGACGGTATGGATTTCATCGATAAAGAGGATGATGTTCTTTTCGCGGATGATTTCGTCCATCACAGCTTTGAGGCGTTCTTCAAATTGCCCGCGATATTTGGTACCCGCTACCATCAATGCCAGATCGAGCGAGATCAATTTTTTGTCGCGCAGGAATTCCGGTGCATCGCCCGAGACGATCAATTGGGCCAAGCCTTCGACGATGGCGGTTTTGCCGACGCCGGCTTCGCCGAGAAGAACCGGGTTGTTCTTGGTTCGGCGGCATAAGATTTGGATGACGCGTTCAATTTCGTCTTTGCGTCCAATAACGGGGTCAAGCTTTCCCTGAGCGGCCCGGAGTGTCAGATCCCTGCCGAAAGCATCGAGAGCGGGGGTTTTACCGCGCCCGCGCCGACGCTCCCGCCCCCCTTCGGTGCGAGACCTTTCTCCCCCGATGGGAAATTCGCTTTCAGAATCGTCCTCATCATCGTCCGCGCCGTCCAGCAAGCCGCCGTCATCGTCCTCATCATCAGCATGCGGAGTTGATTTTAGCTTGGGGTTAATTTCGCGTAAGACGTCTTCGCGCGTTTGCTCATAGGAAAGCCCAGCCGTCGTCAGGGCATGCCAAGCAAGCCCTTCGTTGTCTCTCAGCATCGCCAGCAAGATGTGTTCCGTACCAACGTAAGAGTGTTTCATGTCATGAGCCTCACGAGATGCCATGGAGAGCATCATTTTCACGCGCGGAGTGAAGGGAAGGTTGCCCGAGCTTTGCGTAGAATTACCGGGGATGAGCGATTGGGCAACGTTTTGCCTCATCTGTTCAATATCGATGCCGGCATTTTCCATGACGGCGCAGGCAACGCCCTGTCCCAGCTGCAAGAGAGCGAGCAAAACATGCTCTGCCCCGATGTAGTTGTGGTGGAAGCGGTCTGCCTCTCGGCGAGCCAGCACCATCACCTGTTGCGCTCTTGGTGTAAAATTGTTTAGCATGTGTGTATTGAGTATTTATATTCGTTAATCCAGCGGGATCCCGAAGGGCAATGCGGGATAAAGCAATCCCCTGATGCGGAAGGATCTCACGGTATCGGGATCGTCCTTTTCGGGCAATTCCGGTTCGGGATGCAGTTTCAGAAATGCAGACGATATCGTATGCATGAGGAAAGGAATATTGGCGGCAGCGCGTTTTTTGTCCGATTCGTTCCAGTTCACCAGCTCCATGGTATCGCCCATGCGGATGTAGGATAAATGGTTGAGAGCTTCGCGCCAGCCTACACGAACGGAGTAATGCAAAACCCCTACCCCGCGTTCCACCGGATCGAGGAACTCGTAAAACCGCGTTCCCAAAAACTTGTCGCGTATGGACAATTCACGCTCTGTCAGCGTAATAAAAACCTCTCGCATACGGGCAAGAACGCTCTCCTCGTCTTCGTCACCGATGCAAACGGCACTGACTTCGTAGAGATTGCCCGCACCGTCAGCATCTTCTCCGTAAAGCGGTCGAATTTCATATGCAAGAGGTTGCGCCGCGTTGGCGATTTGCGGGATCAGATCCGCAATGGTCAGTCCGGGCAAATGAAGGATGAGAGAAACGCGAAAGCCCATGCCGGCTTCCTTCGGCGAGGACATGAGGAAGCCCAATCGTTCGTTATGGGCAAAGGGAAGTTTTTCGCCCATCGTTTGCATGATACCCCGTGCCTGTTCCAACGCGGGAAGAATCTTGTTGCCGACCGAATGAACGCGAAGGGTAATGTGTTCTTCATCATTGATCAACATGTTGACATTCCCCTTGGGAGAGCAAACCACACCGCAACCGTCTTGACGCACCGCCAGCGTCGGCGTGATAATCTGCCATTCCGTCAACAGGCGTCTTGCCTCCAAGGAAAGATCTTTCATTTCGGCACAAAAACCTTTTTGAAAAACCTCCGTTTCTGCAGCAAGATCCAAAACATGGCGAAAGACATCGTTCCTTTGCGTTTTTTCAGCCCAACCTGAAAAGGGAAAATCACGCAGATTCCTTTTGTATTCGACACAAGAGGAAATGACAATGTCGTTGCAGTCCCCCATTCGCGCGAGCCATGCGGGGGGATTTTTCAAGAGAGTGGCAAGTCGCATGGAAAAGGGAGTCTTCATGGCATTGATTTTATTTGATCGCGCAATTGAGCGGCAAGTTCGTAGTTTTCCTGCTCAATGGCTTGTTTCAGACGAAACTCCAATTCCTGTTTACCGACATTCGGCACGGAATTTGAGGATGAAACCGCATCCGAATTCCCGCCGGCAGGAAGATTGAGCTTTTGTTGCAACTCCGGCGAGAAATCTTCAGCAAAGACGGAATAACAATGCGGACAGCCTACCCGTTCCGTTTGGGCATGATTATCGCTTGTGTACGAACAAATCGGGCATTTGCTCAGAACGTCGCCGGAGGGCGGCTCCGGCCTCAGAACGTGTTCTTCCGCCAACTCGCGGATCATATCATTGACTTTATTATGAATCATCGATGGAAAGAATTTTTCGGCAAACGTCAGCGTCTGTGGATCAAAAAATCCCCTCTCTCTGGCACACTGTTCGCACAAAGCAAGCTCTGTCATCTCACAGTTTACGATCTGGGTGAGAAACATCGTGGCTTTCTTCCCGCAAAATTGACACTTTTTCACGCTGAAAGACAGTAGCCGAAAACGATTACTTTTGCGAGATTGCGTCGTGTCATGAACTCACGATATTACATGCGCCGTAAAACATTCCGATGCAGAACACAAAACGAAACACCCCGCGCACGGGGGGCAAGAGCGGTAAAGCGACCCGCTTTCAAGCGTTTTCTTCCTCTTGCGAACGCAGGTATTCCAATTCCCGTTTCAGCACCGCTCCGATGCGATGCTTTGCCAAATACACCTGCGCGGCAGACACGTTAAGCTTTTTTTTGATTTCGGTGGGCGACATCCCGAGAATCACGTTGCAGTGAAAGATTTGATACTGCTTGGGAGATACGAGCATCTTGACGCGTTCGAGAGCCGCCTTCATAAGATTGTTCTTCCACTCCTCATCCCACAGGGCTTCGAACGAGCCGCTTGTGTCGGGAATGCCTTCCATGGGGTTGACCTCTGTGGCTTCATCGCCCCCCAATGCCATAGCGGTATCTTTTTTTCTGTTGCGGAATTGATCATTGATGCGCCAGCGGGTCATGTTCCACAGCCAGTGTTTGAATGAACCCTGTTGCGGATCATACATTTGCTTTTTGCTTTGTTTGGCAATACCCAAGATCGTCTCTTGTACCACATCCCACGCTTCTTCTTCGCGCAAGCCCGCCTTGATCGCCACGGCATAGATCAACCGCCAGTAGGTGCGGTAAAATTCATCCCAACTGCGCTGATCCTGCCAATCTTGCAAGCGTAAGATCAAACTTCTGCGCGTGCGATCGGCGTATTGTTCGAGGAGCTGTTCCTCAGGAGACTCTGCATCCGAAACAGGCATAACTGAAAGAAAAGTCTACTGTATATTACGCTTCAATGCAAGGCGCAAGCACGGCATCGCGCATTCCGTGGATTTTTTTCTTATCGGCGGGGACAATGGTTGCCAAACATCCCGCCAAATCGGTATGCCCGTTCTCCTTACGGTAATAATACGGGCAGAGGCGTACCCTTCCTTTCATGATTTCCGTTTTTACGGAAGCGATATCCGAAAACCAAGGGTGTTCGAACAACTCACCGGGGCAAAACTCTTGCATTACCCACAGTTTCTGAGGGTAATCCGCACAAGCTCGGCGCAGGGCGGCTTTCCATTCTTCCCCGGAGAGATCATGACCGATAAACACGCCTCGCGCCCCCCATGCGGAGGGATCAAAGCCCGAGATTTTCAGGACGAGCTGCCGTTCCTTTTGGCTGAGAGCAGCCACGTCTTCCCAGCCGTGAAGCTCCAAACGGGGCAATGCCGCCTGCGGTGGCAGGGGCGCGGGATCAACCACCCAACTGAAGGGGATCATGCGGCGCAACCGCTCGTAATGAGCCCCTCGCAACAGCTTTTTCCACACCTCTTGCAAACCGGGCATCCAAAAAAGAGCCATCCATATCTTTTCTTCAATGTGCGACACCGGTGCGGGAGACATATCGAGCGTTCCCGCCGCAGAGGCAGCGATCCATTCTTTGGCATGGGGGATATTGACCGTATCGAATAATTCAAAGAAGCGGTAAAGCGTTCGCCCGTCCAAATGTGAGGCATCGAAGCTTTCTGCCGCCGTCACGCGAAAGGGATCACCCATTTCTCGCACAAAGTATTCCATTTCCGGCAAGTAGTCCTGCGATTCTTCCGAAACGGCTATCACCGCGCCGTGCGGGTGCGCCGTTCGAAAGCCCTCGAGCATTCCGTCTGCCCCGCCGATGACGGGAAAGCCCGCCCGAGCATAGAGGCGCGACAGGAACAGAGTGATGCCCTGCCCGCCCGGCACGCTGTCCAGCTCCGAAACAAAAAAGCCGTCGCGGCGCAACATTAAATCCGGACGGATAATGCGCGGCAGGGCGTGGCGCAATGCCTTGCTCCTTTGCGCCTCGACTATCCACTTAGGCTTGCCGGCATCAAGCATTTGAGCCAGCCACGGATGAACTTCTCCGGCGGCAGAGCGCACATAAAGCTCATGGCAAGCATCTTGGAAAGAAGCCAGAACATGCCCCAATCCGCGCAAGCTGCGTACAACGGGTTTCGGCAATTTGAGCGGTTCGGGGGTCATACGCCAAGGGATTTCTCCCTCTTTGGTAGAGCGAAACAAGCCACCATCCGGCAAGGATTCCAAAATCTTCTGCGGCGTCAACATGTTTGTTTATGCCAAACTTTTTTCGATTTCTTCTACAATGGTTTCGACGGGGAGAAGCCGCCCGACGCCCGATGCACCGCAAGCAAGGATACCGTCTTTTGCCGGACCAACCACCCGATGACGCGGGCGAGCCGACAATGTACGCGCGTTTTCCTGCGTGGCGGGATGCGTCCACATGTGCGTATTCATCGCGGGAAAAATCAGAACGGGCGATTCGTTCGCCAAATACAGTGAACCAAGCGTATCGACCGCCAATCCGTGCGCCATCTTGGCCATAAAATCTGCCGAAGCGGGGACAATAGCCAGCAAATCGGCCCGTGTTGCCAGCTCAATATGCATGGGCTGCCACCCGGCTAAAACATCATCATTGAAAGGCGTCACCACAGCGTTTCGGGACAGCGTCTTCAAGGTGAGAGGCGTCACAAATTCCAACGCCGCCTCTGTGCAAACGCAATGTACTTCGTGCCCGTTTTTAACGAGTTGCGAAGCGACATCTGCTGCCTTGTATGCAGCAATGGAACCGGTTATACCGAGAATTATTGTAGCCATATCTTAAACGTATTTTGAAAATTATTGCGGATTCATCATGCGGCGAAGCGTCTCTTCATCAATGATCGGAACGCCCAGTTTTTCAGCTTTGGCACGTTTGCTTCCACCGCCTTCCCCAGCCACCAGAAAGCTTGTTTTACTACTGATCGATGCGGATGCTTTCCCACCGCAGGCAGCAATTTCTTTTTCAATATCGGGGCGCGGCTTGCTTAAACTGCCGGTCAACACAAATGTTTTACCTTTCAACGGAGCATCTTCCGCCATGGTCGCATTTTCACAATACGAAGGCGAAGACGGATTGATGCCCAGAGCATCGAGGACGGAAAGAATATTCATTCCCTCTGCCGACGAGAAATACCGCACGATGCTTGACGTCACCGCCGGTCCGATCGGGCAACGCAACACCCCGCCGATGCCGGATTCTTCAAATCGCAGATAGCCCCGCGCTTCCCACGGAGCAGCCAGTTCTCGCATTTCCTTCTTCCTCGCTTCCACGACATTTTCCTCTGCCGATTCCCCGCGCCGAAACCGCACATTGGCGGCTTTTGCTTCGTCGATCAATTCCGCAATGCGAACCGCCGCACGCAAAAATTCGGAATGCGCCACCGATTTCAGATCAGGGTGAAACTTGGCAATCGTGCGCGATGTCACCACGCCCACATTCGGGATGCCAAACGCCGTCAGCCAGCGTTCGGCGGGCAATTCACGTGCCTTCTCAATAGCTTGGACTGTTTTGAGGGCGTTCTTTTCTCCGAATCGCCGAGGTTCATCGGGCGTACCGAGGTTGAGGGACGCCAGCCGCGCAACGTCGATTTGGAACAAATCGAGTGGTGTACGGACCCATCCTTGCGCCACAAGGGCTTCTGCCGCCATTTCGCCGATGCTTTCGATATCCAACGCTTCGCGACGGCAAAAATGGATGAGGCGCGTTGCCGCCTGCGCCGGACATGAGGAGTTGGTACACCGCCATGCCGCCTGCCCTTCAACCCGCGAAATGGGCGCACCGCACGAGGGACACACCCCGTTCACCGCATCAAACATTTGGTACGGGACGCTTCCGGCAGGGCGTTTTTCCGGATGCATCACGCGGATCACCGCAGGGATGATCTCCCCGGCTTTTTCCACCAGCACACAATCGCCCGGGCGAATATCTTTGCGATCAATTTCGTCTTGGTTGTGCAGGGTGGCACGCATCACCACCGTACCGGACAAATGCACCGGTGCCAGCTCGGCAACGGGTGTCAGCACCCCGGTGCGCCCAACCTGAATGGTAATTCCCCTGACGGTTGTTTCTTTCTGCTCGGGCAAAAATTTGAATGCCGCCGCCCAACGCGGAGCGCGAGCCGTAGACCCCAACGCCTCACGGCGGGAAAAAGAAAACAATTTGATAACAGCCCCATCTGTCCCAAAGCCCAAGCCATGCCGCAAGTGATCAATCTTGCGCACGGCTGCGCGCGTTTCTTCCAAATTGTCGGCTCGCAAAATCGGCTCATTGACGGGGATGCCCATATTTTTGAGGAGAGCGACAAAATCATCGGCATCCTTCGGCAACTCGCCTTCGAACGCACCCAGACCGTGCGCCAGAAAATCCAAAGGACGCGTCGCGACTTCATTCGGATCGAGCAGCTTGATCGTCCCCGCCGCAGCATTGCGCGGATTGGCAAATGCCGGCAAGCCGTTTAAATCACGCAAGGCATTCATTTTGGCGAACTCTTCCGAACGCATAAAGATTTCGCCGCGCACTTCAAGCACACGCGGCGCACCTTGCGGCAAGCTTTGCGGAATGCTCGCGATGGTGCGTACATTGGCAGTAATGTCATCCCCTGTACGCCCGTCACCGCGAGTGGCGGCATATACCAATACCCCGTCACGATAAAAAAGCGTCACCGCCACGCCGTCGATTTTGGGTTCTACCTCAACAACGGGAGATGCCACCCCCACCGCTTTCCCCAAGCGTTCGTAAAAACCGATCAGCTCTGCATCACCGAACGATTCATCGGGCATTTTTTGCTGAAAAATATCATCGATGGATTGCATCGGCACGGCATGCACGATCTTGCGGAAACCTTCGTTCAAATCATTGCCGACCGCCTGCGTGGGCGAATCGGGCGTTGTCAAATCGGGCCAAGCGGCTTCCAAATCTTCCAGCTCGCGATAGAGACGATCGTATTCCGCATCGGAAATTTCGGGATCAGCCTCTGCGTAATAAAGCCTGTTGTTGTGGAGAATCACCTCGCGCAACTCGCGTATGCGCCTTTCGGCTTCTTCCCTCTTGGGGGCATATTCAAACAGATCCATATCGCTCATCGCGCCACCATCATACGGTTACGTCCCCTGCCTTGCAATCTAAAAAAGAAGCCGAATTACCTTCCGCGATCTTTTTCTTTCGGCGTGCAGACTGTTTCCGTTCTTGCCACAAACGCCGCTCTCCCGTATGATATCCGCCCGTATGAATAAGCCATCGTGGAATCCCGATCTTTATGCAGACAAACACGGATTTGTTTCGGAATACGGGCGGGGGCTGCTCGGGTATCTCCCCGAGCAACGGGGCTTGCACATCCTCGACCTCGGGTGTGGTACCGGTACGCTGACGCACGAATTGGCACAGCGGGGGCATTGTGTCATCGGCGTAGACAATTCCGAAACGATGCTCGCCACAGCGCGAGCGTCCTATCCCGACATCGAATTTATCCGCACCGATGCTTGCAACCTTCCATGGACAGATCGCTTTGACGTCGTTTTTTCAAATGCCGTCTTTCATTGGATTCGCAACCAAAAGGGGCTTCTTCAAAGCATACGCCGCGCCTTGAAACCAAACGGGCAACTCATCTGCGAAATGGGCGGGTACGGCAACATTGCCATCATCGAAAATGCATTCCGACACGCCATGGAAAAGCGCGATTTTCACTACGAATGGCCGTTTTGCTATCCAACGACGGAAGAATACGCCACTTTGCTGGAAGAAAACGGATTTGGCGTTGATTCTCTCTTATCTTTTGACCGCCCGACCCTACTCAACGATGGCGAAAAGGGGTTGTACAATTGGATGAAACAATTCTTCCTCATCCCCACACAAAACCTTTCGGTGCAGGAACGCGAAAGCGTCTTTGCCGAAATAGAGGCGAGCCTTCGCCCCCAACTGTGGGACGGCTTTCAATGGACAGCCGATTATGTACGATTGCGCATACGCGCCACGAGAAAAGACTGACCGGTCGTTACCCGCCCCGCCATGCCATTCAGAATTGTTCCGATGAAACCGTTTCTTACCGTTTGCGCCCTTGCTTGTTCGTTAGCTTGCGTTCATTGCGTCCACGAAGAGGTTCTCCCAAAGGTGAGCCTTTACCAAGAAAACAGACCCTTCATGCCAAAGGGGTTCACCTATGCGGACAGCATCGTCCCCAACCTTCAAGTCAATTTAAAATATTCCGGATACGATAATTTCGTGGGGCGTCCGCTGGCAGGATATCGAGGGAAAAGAGCTATTCTGCGGTGCGAGGCGGCGTGGGCTCTCAAAGAAGCGGCGGAAGACTTTGCCAAACGCGGCTATGACATCATCATTTACGATGCCTATCGCCCCCATACAGCCATGCAAGACATTGGCGACTGGGGCAAAGACCTCTCAGACCAAAAAATGCGCTCCCGATACTACCCGCACATCACAAAATCTCAAATCTTTTCCGACAAGTACACCAACGACTTCTCCGAACATTCCCGAGGCGTGGCAGTGGATCTCAGCCTGATCGATCGCAAAACGGGCAAAGAAATCGATATGGGCGGGCATCACGACTATCTCGACCCATCTTCCGCCACGGCATATGCGGCACTGACACCGCGCCAACGAAAAAACCGAGCCCTCCTGTGCAACGTCATGCAGGCACACGGATTCAAAAACTACGAAGCGGAATGGTGGCACTACCTCCTGCGCGATGAGCCTGACAAAAAAAGCCTGCACCTTTTCCCCATATGGGACGGCATGAAGGAACACCCATCGGTGCCGCGCCATCCACAAGCACTGCAAACGCCTTCCCGCTCTGCCGATTTGTAACGGCGGGAACGGAAAAAATTGAAACAAAAGCGTTTCTTTGGGCTTTTATTCTGTTCGGCATGCGCTACAATGGAATGAGAAAGCAATGCGCATTGCAACCTGTACAGAAATACGCCAAATCGAAGAAGATGCCATAGCCCATGGCGTTGATGCGTGGGGATTGATGGAAGAAGCCGCATCACAGATAGCCGAAGCCGTGATGACCGACCGCCCCGAACGCGGGCTTTGCATTGTCTGCACCGGCAAAGGAAACAACGGGGGCGATGCACTCGCCGTTGCAAGAATCTTGGCATTGAACGGGTGGACGATATGGGTCCGCTCCATCACCCCGCCGCAAGATTTTCGGGGGCTTCTCCTCAAAGAGTGGCAAAGCCTCATCGCCGTGACGGGCGCAACCGTCCGCAAGGAATCCTTGCCGAGCGTTTTGCCGCGCGGTTGCGTTGTTGTTCTCGATGGCTTGCTCGGCTCAGGCGCAAGCGGCGAATTGCGGGGCGAGGTTGCCAACATGTGCCGCGAGATCAATTCTCTTCGGCAAGTTTCCGGACAAGTCCGCGTGTGGGCAATCGACATCCCGACCGGTGTCAACGCCGACACGGGAGAAACCGCATCGGATGCCGTCCGTGCCGATTGCACGGCGGCTGTAGCATGCGTCAAACCGGGGTTGCTGAAAGACGACTCTGCCGATTACGTCGGGCGTTTGGTGTGCATTCCCCTACATTCCCTGCGTTGGGATGCCGATGGGCGCGATGAGGTTGCGGACGCTGATCTGCTCTCTCCTCTGTTGGCAGAGCGATCCTGCTCGCTATACAAAAACAAAGCGGGACGCACCGACATCATCGCGGGGTCTCCCGGAATGATCGGCGCGGCACGACTCTGCGCGACGGCGGCACTCAAAGCCGGAGCGGGGCTGGTTGTCCTATACGCATTGCCGAATACATATTCCCTTCTCGCCGCATCGTGTGCGCCTGAAATCATGGTCAAACCCGTCAACAGCTATGACGAAATTTCACCCACGGAAGCACAAACGCTCCTCATCGGTCCGGGGCTGGGGGTACTCCCCCTTGCCATGCGAAACATTTTGCGCGAATTGGCAGAAAGATTTTGTGGGTCTCTTGTGCTGGATGCCGATGGGCTGAACATGGCGGCTGCCGACCACTGGCATTTTTCCAAAAACACCATTCTGACACCACACCCCGGAGAAATGCGCAGGCTCTTTCCGCAAGCGGCACACTTGTCCCGTCGGGAAACGGCAGAACAGTTCTCTGCCCATTGCGAGGCAACACTCGTTTTAAAAGGAAGCCGTACCCTAATCGCACAGAAAGGGCGTCCGTTCCGCTACAACAGCTCCGGCGGTTCTGCCATGGCAACAGCCGGAGAAGGCGATGTGCTGGCAGGCGTCTGCGCGGGATTAACGGCACAGGGAATTTTACCCTATGATGCCGCTTCGCTGGCTGTTTTCGCCTGTGGCGTGGCATCCGATCTCGCTTGCCGACATGATGACGGGCGTAGCCTCACCGCCGGAGGAACATTGGCAAATTTGGGCGCGGCTTTTCGAAAAATTGCTTACCGACAATATTGATGACTTCCTTAAACGACAACTCTGTAACTCAACCGTCCGAAATGCCCAGAGAACGCCTCATGAGAGAGGGGCGGGCGGCACTTTCCGATGAAGAATTGTTAGCACTCTTTTTGCGAACAGGCACAGCCGGATGCCATGTCCTCGAACTCGCCGCCCAACTAAAGCGCGGAGCTGGTTCCCTTTCCGCTTTAGCTGGAATGGAAGCGCAAGAGATTCAATCCCTTGGCAAAGGCATCGGCGCGGCAAAAGCAACCACGCTGGCAGCTGCCTTTGAATTGGGACGCCGCGCTGTACAAGAAGTGACAGCCAAGCGAGAGCTGATCGATGCCCAAGACGTTTACGATTTCCTCGCCCCGGAGTTGCACGCCCTGCGTCAGGAAACCCTCGTGTTGCTTTTGCTGGATGTGCGCAGCCGTCTCATCGCCAAGAGGATTATTGGCACGGGATCACTTTCACGCGTCCTCACACACCCGAGGGACATTTTCAGAGAAGCCATGCGCTTCAATGCTTTTCGCATCATTTTGGCGCACAATCACCCCAGTGGCGATGTCTGCCCGAGCGCGGCAGACATGGAGATGACGAATGCCATTTACAATGCAGGAAAAATCATGTGCATCCCCCTTGAAGATCATGTCATTATCGGACATTCACAAAGAAAGGGTTCTTCCCCCTACTACAGTTTTCGCGATAACGGCATGTTAAAAATCAGAGCTTGAATCTCTTGACCGATTTTGCTAAGATTTGCCCATGTTGCGCTGTGCTGTATATTGCTTGATCGTATTGCTAACCTGCCTTTCCCCGCTCTTTGCGGAGCAACAGGCAACACACCGCCCCAACATTCTGCTCATTCTCACCGATGACATGGGCTGGGGCGATTTGGGGATTTTTCATCAGAACCAACGAAGCAAAGCTCACCGCCCCGCCATCAAAACACCTCACCTTGATCGCCTCGCCAGAGAAGGGACGCAACTGCGGCAACATTATTCGGCGAGCCCCGTTTGCGCACCGGCGCGCGCTTCCCTTTTTTCCGGTGTTCACCAAGGGCATGCCGAAGTCGTGCGCAACAGCAACTTTGACGCACCTCTTGAAGATTCACACACCTTGGCATCCGTTCTCCGCGAAGCCGGATATTCAACCGCCCTGATCGGGAAATGGGGATTGGGCGGGGGCAAAGAACAAGGCGGCACCTTGAAAACCTCCGGTGCGTGGCCTACCAAACGCGGGTTTGATTACTTTTTCGGTTACAACAATCATTTGGCAGGACATCGCCATTACCCCAAAGAAGAAGCGGCAGACGATCCCGACACCGGACATAATGCCATCTGGGATTCCACGGCTGATTTCGCGCGTGACATTTCGCAGGATTGTGATGGTTGCTATTCAACGGATCTGTTCACGGCTCGCGCCAAGAAATGGATCATCGATCAGAAAAAATCCACACCGGATCGTCCCTTCTTCCTCGCCCTCACCCTCATTGCGCCGCACGCACGATTGGCTGTGCCGGCAGCACCCTATCCCAAAGGCGCAGGTTTAAAAGGCGGCATTCAATGGCTGGGAAAGCCCGGGAAAATGATTAACACGGCAAATCCCGAAAAGTGGGATACCTTCATTGCTCCCCCCTATGCCAAACAAAAAGACTGGCCGGAAAGTGCCCGTCGCCATGCCACCATGATCACACGCATTGACCAAGCCGTGGGCGATCTGATGCAACTGTTGAAAGATTTGAACATCGATAACAGCACGATGATCGTTTTTCTTTCCGACAACGGCCCACACGATGAACCGGGTGCCGTATCGCCTATCCCGGGACATCCTGCCCCAAAACAAGACCCTTCGTTTTTTCAATCGTACGGCATTTTTGACGGCATTAAGCGAGATTGCCTGGACGGCGGCATGCGCGTACCGGCTCTGGTGCGCTACCCCGAAATGGTCAAACCGAAAACCGTCACCCTTTCTCTCGGGCAATTCCAAGATTGGATGGCAACCTTTGCGGATTTGGCGCAAGTATCGGTTCCCATGCGAAGCGACGGCGTCTCGCTGATGCCCCTGCTCCGTGGACAAAGCGACTCACAAAAAAGAGGAATCGTCTATTCCGAATTTTTCTACCGTGGGGCAACCCCATCGTTCAAAGACTTTGCACCGTCTCACATCAAACGACATCGCGGGCAAATGCAAGTCATCTTCGTTGACGGATTTAAAGGACTTCGTTACAATGCTCACAATGCCGACACTCCGTTTGAAATTTACGACACGGCAAAAGACCCGGGCGAACGCCACAACCTTGCTGCCGAACGCCCCGATCTTCAAGAAAAAATGAAGCGCATGGCTCTTTGGAATCGCCGTGCTTTCGATTACACATGGCAAGGACCTCAAAGGCGCAATCCCATTTCCGGAGGCACCGTCTTTGATGCGGCACTCGTCCCTGCCGTATCCCCCGCACACTCCGTACAAACGGGGCTTGCCCTTCGAAGCGTAAAAGCGGCTCCTGCATGGGTACCTCACTTCGACACCCTACAAAATGCCGCTCAAGCCGAACGCACCGTCATCCCCGACCTTGCAAAACACCGCTTCCCCGCCGGCTCTGTCACCGAACTGAGCGGGTACCTGCGCATTCCGGAAGACGGCTCATATTCCTTCACCCTGAAAACCGATGCTGTCCCCGGGACAAAAGTATACATCAAACTGCACAACTTTCACCTACTTGACGCAGACAAAAACCATCAACCCGGGCAAACCGTCTCGTCCGCTTTGGCTGTCAACGCCGTTGAAGGTTCGCACGGCAAGGGGGAGATTCCGCTCCAAGCAGGGCTTCACCCCATCACCATCACCGTGGTTCAAGGTGCTTCGGCTGACGGGAAAATCCGCTTCACTCGTCAAAAATCGGGTCAATCCGCCGTTCCCGTACCCAAAGAAGACTTTTCCGTAAAAAATAACACACAGGGCAACTAAACCGTTCAAAAATTCTTTACACGGGCATCGTCTTCACTTTTTTGAAGGAGATTCTTTTGTTTTAATTTCAACGGCTTCTTATTATACGAGCTCAAAAGCAAACACATACAGCCTTCCAAATGCCGTAACTCCCGTTGTGTATCACGCACCTGCTCTTTTAAGCCCGGTATCCGATCTCATTAATTTATCCCTCCCCCTGCGAATCTTTCCCTTATAGACCAACTCTTACCTATCGTTGCCCACACTATTCTTCCATGAAAGAGACTTGCATCGGCTCGAACGAATATGTAACCCATTCATTCTCTGTGTTTGATTAACTTATTCCCGACAGAGATTCCTCTATCATTGTCACCTACGGATCATAAAAACGCCTCACATTTCTTTGACCTTTTGTTTAATAAATCGCCGCTCTTGATCATTAAGCCCGTATTTCTCGTACAGCTGTTCATCAAGCTCACCAATACTCTTGCTCCAATCCAGATCACTTTGAGCGGTAAAATCCTGCATCGGCACATTCGCCCACGTGTCCCGGGGGTTGTGTTGGGTGGCTTTCAGCGTACCCAGCATGGTGCGGGCAAATTTTGTTTTCAGGTATTTCAGGCAATTTTCAGCCTCTTCCTGATTGCCAAATTTCCCGATACTGATGAACGTGTCGGTATGTCCAATGAGTGGTGTACTCAAGACTTCCCCAATAGCACCGCTTCCGTTGGCTTCCGGTACAAATACATTATACGTCTTCAAATATTCGTTTTCTTCAACGTATTGTTTTTTTACCCATCTGCACGAACGTTGCTTGTTATTCTCCCTGCCATATATCATTAAAGACTGCTCTTGAGGCCTTTCTCGCAAAAAAATATTTTCAAATCTGTCAAAAGAATTGGGAGTAATTTGATCTCCTGACCCCTTCCCTTGGATATTACGAAGCTCGGAAAAATCAGAAAACGCGATAGATGAAAAACGATACAGACCTCTTGAAGACACTAAACGACAAAATTCTGCCTCATGAAAATCCGGATGGCTTGACACTTTACACATAATCCCCATCAATTCGGGATAGGGAGAAAAAAAGCCAATCTTGCCGAAATCCTGCTCCGCATCGCGGTAAGAGACCACAACACCGCCCTTAATGTCAACCGTGGGGAAAACGTCCGTTGATTTCGCAAAATAACGTACCACTTTAAAATGATTGTCATTTAATATTTTTTCAATCCAATCTTTCGGCGTCTGTCCGGCGCGGAACAAAAAACGTCCGGGCGTCAAAAGGCTCACTTTCCGCGAAAGTCGAAAAGCAACATCATAAAACAAATGGTATACAGGGGCTTTCCGCGTGCTTATCCCTTCTTCCTGATACGGCGGGTTACCGACAACGGCATTGATCTTCATGGTGTTGAAATGC
>CAYQNL010000010.1:0-80439 GCA_964418985.1 uncultured Akkermansia sp.
ATCATGAAGACAATGCCAGATTGATCGCTGCATTGAAAGATTTTGAAAAATGATTGAAAAATTGACTGCAATATGGGTATATATCATCTGTTGAAGGAAAAGATCAAGGCAAAGGGAGTAAAAAATACGATTCAATATCTTCTGCAAAAAGGCTTGGGAATAGATACCTATGCCGAACAATTGCAGGCTCTGCATTATTTTCTGGACGTTTATAACGATATTACGAAGCTGCCGCCGACAAAAGATCCCGATCTGCGCATCATGCAGGAATGTGATGCCATTCAATTGGCTCTGTTGGGAAAGATATTCAAAAAACACGGACTGACATGGTGGATGGATTATGGGACGTTGCTTGGTGCGGTGCGTCACACAGGTTTCATTCCGTGGGATGATGATATGGATATTAGCATGCGCCGCGAGGATGTTAAAAAGGCGTATAGCATTTTAAAAGAGACACTGGAGCCTTATGGCTTTGAAATTTATAAAAATAACGGCGGAACACTGGGTGTGGGTTACAAACACTCCAAAACCGGAGTGTGGTGTGATATTTGCCCGGTGGATGACCGTTATCTTACAGAACCTTTCGATGAAAATAAAAGCAGGCTTCGGGAACAAGCGGAAAAATATCGCAGTGAAAGTCGCCGATTAAAGCATAAAATGACGGATGAAAAACGGCGTGACCTCATAGAAAAATACCTTCCGCAAAGCGATGCGAAGGGCAAACACGTTTTCTTTTGCCTTGAGTTCGGAGTCAGCATGGGGAGAATTTTCAATGAAGATGTGATCTACCCCTTGAGTACTGTCATGTTTGAGGGATATGAGTTTCCTGCGCCGGGTAAGGTGAGAGAATACCTTACCGGTATATTTGGCGAATACATGAGTTTCCCCACGTGGGGGGTGTTGCACCACGGGACGGCACTCGGACGTTTGCCGCTGAGTCAATGGGCGAAAGCAAACAGCATCGATATGCAGGAGGTGAAAGCGTACCTTTTAGAGGTGCTGAACAAGTCAGCGTAATTGTAATGGCAGAGCTTTTTTGTTTTAGGGACGGTCGAGATTTTGTCCCGGAAACAAAGCTTGGTGCGGTGCGCAAATAAGTGGCGAATGCATTGGCTTTCGGCTTGACGCAACAGTGGCTGCGCGTTAGAATGCGGCAGTCAGTTATATACCCCTGACGCGCAAATACGATGGAACCCATTTACGAAGGCAAAGCCAAAAAGTTGTATACAACGGATGATCCCAATGTACTCCGCATGGAATACAAAGATGATGCAACCGCATTCAATGCTCTGAAGAAAGGCAAGTTCGAAAATAAAGGGAAGATGAACAAGGCGATTACCTTGCTTATCTATAAAATGCTTGCGGATAAGGGTGTTCAAACGCATTTGGTGGGGGATGTCGATGATATTAACCTCTTGGTGAAAAAGGTTTCCATTCTTCCCTTGGAAGTGATCGTTCGCAATGTGGCGGCCGGTTCTTTCAGCAAGCGTATGGGCGTGAAGGAAGGGACTGCGTTCAAACAGCCGATTGTGGAATTCTCCTACAAAGATGATGCGCTGGGCGATCCCTTCATCAACGATGATTACGCCCGCGAAATGGGGGCCGCCACAGAAGATGAAAGCGCCTTCCTCAAGAAACAAGCTTTGCTGATCAATGAAGTATTGATCGATTTCTTCAAGCAGGTCAACCTGCGCTTGATAGACTTTAAGATAGAATTCGGTCGTTTAGCCGAAGATCCCACGCAGATTGTGCTGGCAGACGAAATCTCGCCCGACACATGTCGTCTGTGGGATGCGGAAACCGGTAAAAAGATGGATAAAGACCGCTTCCGCCAAGATTTGGGTGACTTTATGGAAAGCTATGCCGAAGTGCTTTCTCGCCTTCAACACAAGGTCTGATTTTCACCTTCACATAACAGCGAATTATATATGAGCGTACTGACCTTCGAAGTCATCAATCGCTTCCATGAGGCGACCGATGCCAACAAGCTTCTCTACACGCCCTTGCCCGATTGTCTGACGTATCGTCAAACGAGGGTTTATACGGCAGAATGCGAGGGTGACCTTGAAGCTGCGCGCGAATATATGCTTCGCGTTGTGGCAGATCCCATTGCTCAACAGGTGGATGAAAGCGGGCGACCCGCTCTTGATGGAGAGCTGTTTCGCATTGAGTATGGCATGAAACCCGGATCTCTCGATTTGGAAAAAGAAGCCATTCTCGAAAACTACAGGGGCAGAAAAAATCTTCCTTTCACGCTCCGTTCGCTGAAGATCACCCAGAGGGTATACATATTCGGCGCAGGAAAGCGTGAAGAACTTGCCGCCCGCTTTACCCGCGATGTATGCAACCCCGCAATTCATCACTGGACTGTCGCTTAAACTTCTTTATCGATTGCCATGTCAGATCTTTATCGCAATATTCCCATTCGTTCTCTGTCCTCGGAAGAGCTTGAAGCTCTCAGCCGAAAGATGAAGCTTTCTCTTTCGGGGGAAGATATGGAAGCGATCCAAAAAATCTTTATTGAAATGGATCGCGAACCGACCGATGTGGAGCTTGAAGTGATTGCCCAAACGTGGTCCGAACACTGCAAACACCGCATATTTTCTGCCGATATTACTCACACGGTGAACGGGAAGACGGAAACGATTCACAGTCTCTTTAAGACATTTATCAAAAAACCGTCGGAAGAAATTATGGCGAATAAGCCCGGATTTGTGTTGAGCGCGTTTACCGATAATGCCGGTTTCATCGCTTTGGATGACAGCCTTTCCGTATGTTTGAAAGCCGAAACGCATAACCATCCGTCGGCAATAGAACCTTACGCCGGTGCCAACACGGGGCTTGGCGGTGTCATCCGCGATATTCTCGGTGCAGGGAAGGGTGCCAAACCCATAGCCAATCTTGATGTATTCTGTTTCGGAGCACCCGATACAGACCCGATGACGATTCAGGGAAAAGACGTGATTCACCCCCTTGGTATTATGCGCGGTGTGGTACACGGGGTGCGCGATTACGGTAACCGCATGGGCATTCCGACAACGACGGGTGCCATTCAGTTTGATCCCGCTTATATCTATAACCCTCTTGTATATTGCGGTACGGCAGGGGTTATCCCGCAAAGCGATATTTTGAAAGAAATGCGCCCCGGGTTGAAGATAATCGTCATCGGCGGGCGCACGGGCAAAGATGGTCTTCACGGTGCGACGTTCTCATCGGCAGGCATGGGCGAGTCCTCTCACGAGGAAGACCAGACAGCCGTTCAGATCGGCAATCCGATCGAAGAGAAAAAGACGCTCGACTTCATTTTGGAAGCTCGAGAACGCGGCTTGATCGTCTTTATTACAGACTGTGGCGCGGGTGGTTTCTCATCTGCCGCCGGCGAAATGCTCAGCGAAACGGGCGGGGAAATATTCCTCGAACGTGCACCGCTCAAAGAGCCGGGCTTGGTCTCATGGCAGATTTTCCTTTCCGAATCCCAAGAACGCATGGTTCTGGCTGTCGAAGCCGACAAGTTACCCGAATTGCAGAAATTGGCAGATACCTTCCAAACGGAATTGACCGTACTCGGACATTCTGATGATTCGGGTATTTTGCGAGTATGGCATGACGGGAATCTCGTTTGCTCGTTGGACAACAGCAAACTGCACGAAGCTCCCATCAAAAAACTGGATTCCTACTTCATCCCCGGCGAAGCCAAAACAGGGCATGATTGGTCGATAAGTGATCTTGCGGGAGGTTTGGAACGCGTGATTTCAGACTTTGCCGTTGTGTCGCGCGAACCCATCATTCGTGAATACGATCACGAGGTGCAAGGCAATACATTGCTCAAGCCGTTGGCGGGTGCAACCGCCGACGCGCCGCAAGATGCTTCGGTGATTGCCATCGATGGTTCCGAAAAATCGATGGCGATGGCTTGTTCCATCTTGCCCGAATGGGGTAAAACAGATCCTTACGCCATGGGAACGGCAACTGTGGATGAGTGTGTGCGCCAGTTGATTCTTGCCGGTGCCAATCCGGATAAGATTGCCCTGCTTGACAACTTCTGCATGGGAAATCCCGAAGATCCGAAAGAATTGGGACGCATTGTGGAATGCATCAAAGGTATAGCTCAAGCTGCGCGTGATTTCCAAGCTCCCTATGTTTCGGGGAAAGATTCTTTCTACAATTACTTTGACACGGAACATGGTGCCATCAATGTGCCGGTCAGCTTCCTGTGTTCGGGGTTCGGCGTTGTGGAAGAAAATGCACATGTGCGTGGGTCGTCCCTGCGTCGCCATGACAGCGTACTTTACCTCATCGGCAATACGGAAGATGAAATGGGCGGTTCGGTGTATGCCCGCATCCAGGGCGTTGGTGATGCCAAAGTGCCGCAGACAGATTGCGCCCAAAACTTTGCCCTCTACAAAGCGTATTATGCGGCGTCATGCGCCGGCTTGGTGCTGAGTGCTCACGACGTATCCGAAGGCGGGCTTGCCGTCACTGCCGCAGAAATGGCATTTTCCGGCAAAGGAGGGATGGAAATTGATCTTTCTGCCTTGCCAACGCAAGGCGGGTGGAAGAACCCGGTCGTGGGGCTATTCTCCGAAAGCACGGGACGCATCCTCTGCGAAGTGAATGCGGATCTCGCTTCTGCTTTTGAACAAATGCTGCAGGGCTTCCCCTGCGCCCGCATCGGTTTTGCCACAGAGAAACAAGAGCTTGCTTTTCGCTTTGAGGGAAGCGAAATCGTGCGTACCGATGTGGTACGCCTGAAAGCTCTTTGGAAAAACGGTCTCGTTCCTTTCTATTGATTCAACCTTACCAGTCTCATGCCACACGCACTGATTCTTAAATACCCCGGTACGAACTGCGATGTCGAAACTTCGCGAGCCCTTCGAGCAAGCGGCTTTTCGACGCAGATCCAGCCGATAGCGACGGCGTTGTCCGAACATGTTCAAAAAGCACAGCTGGTTGTTTTTGCCGGCGGGTTCAGTTACGGCGACTACGTGATGAGCGGACGTCTTGCGCAGCTGGAAACAGAACGCTTCTTGGGCGATTCTCTGCAAAAACATTATGCGGAAGGCGGGTTGTTGCTCGGTATCTGCAACGGATTTCAAATCTTGACTAAGTTGGGCATATTGCCCAAGGCTTCGCTCATTTGGAACAAAACAGAGCGTTTTGAATGCACTTGGCACAAGATGATAAAAAGGGGAAATTCCTCGCCTTTTACGGCTTTGTTACCCGATGAATTCGAATTACCTTCGGCACATGCCGAAGGACGTCTTGTGACGGAAGAAGGCGATGCCAAACGCTACCTCGAATCGGGGCTTGTGGCATTCCAATATCCGGAAGATCATAACAGCGACGGTTGTGATTTCGGCATCGCGGGCTTGCAAGATACAACAGGGCGGGCATTGGGCTTGATGCCACACCCTGAACGTTTCCTGACGCCGGATCGCCATTACGATCCCGACTGGGCGGGCGATCCCGATTGGGGCTGGGGCTATTATCTTTTCAAAGGTGCATTTGATGCGCTGAAGTAAACGCATAACCGCGCAAACGCGATGTCGGAATCAGCCCTTATCGGTTCGGCAAGCCCCATGGGGCGAGCGTGGGCATCATCTCGGTTCTTCGATTATTTGGCAGAAAGTACCGATTTGTTTTTCCCGCAGAGTAAGCTGTACGATCTGATCGCTTTGATCGATCCCGTGTTCTGGAACGCCCCGATGATGGTACGGCACGATGTGGAAACGGCAAAGGAAGTATCGCTTGCCACGAAGAGTCTGTTGCACCGTTTGCCCGATTTTAAGTCAGATCGCTTTGTATTCATCACAACGGCAGAGCTTTTGCCGGAAAACGGCGATGAGAACTCGCCGATGGTTGATCCGGAAGGAGATCCTTATTTGGCTGAAAGAGCAGAGTTGTATGCGCTGGTCAATCGGCAATTCGGACGCGTGTTGAATATCTTTGTCCCGGAATGGGCCTTGGCAGATCCTGCGTACAGTGTTTTGGGTACTCTGAAAAATCCCCCATTAAAGGGTAAATTGCCTCTTGCCGCTTTACAGCGTCATCAGCTTTATCCGCCCGAAAGGCTGGAGGCAGACATCCGTAAGCTTTTCCCGTTGGGTGTTTCGCGTTTTGTGGCGGCAATGCCGCCCGTGACAACGGATGAATTGACGGAGAAGCTGGCACCGGCTTTGGTAAAGCGGCTTCCCGATTTTTCCTCTAACGATCCGCTCGGCAGCAATCGCAGTTGTTGCAATTCTTTCCATTGGCTTGATCCGAAAAGCGGATACCTCGTGACGCCGGAAGAACAATGGGAAATGTTGCAATCTCTTATGGATGCCCATGTCGAATAAGTCAATTCGGGGAGAGGGGGATCGCCTGAAGGGAGAGTTTGTGCGCTTTGTAGTTGTAGGTGTTGCCGCCACGGCGGTGCATCTGCTGATCTATTGGACGATCAATGCCGCATTTTCCTTAACGGAAAATGACCGAATCGGGTTGAACGTTTCCTACAGCATCGGTTATTTGGCAAGCTTTGTCGGCAATTACGCCCTTTCATTGAAATGGACGTTCAAAACGAAGGGGAGCATTGGTAAGGGAATCGGTTTTGCGTTCAGTCATGCCGTTAATTACGGTTTGCACATGGGCTTGTTAAATCTTTTCCTGTTGCTCGGGATGGGGGCTGCATTGAGCCGTTTCCTTGTTGCCGCAGTGCCGCAATTGATCGAAATGATGCCCGCTTTGGCACGCCCCGATACGTTGTTGCCGCTACCGGTATACCTGATAGCCATTCCGGTCAATTTCTTGCTCGTTCGCTTTTTCCTGAGGCGTGGCGATGCCTCCGTAAATCGAAAAGGGTAACGGTTGTTCTTGCCGTTACCCTTATGGCGTTATCCGCGAAATACCTTGGAGGACCAGAATGGTAAAAAGAGCATCAACAGGAAAATGAAGACGAATGCTGCGGAATACCCGTGCCATTCGGCAATGTAACCCAATACAACAGGACCTAGCAAGACACCTGTATACCCCACTGTGGTGACGGCTGCCACCGCATCTGTAATTGGCATACGCTTTTGTTTTCCTGCTGCGGCGACCAACAAGGGAATGGTGTTGGCAAGCCCCAGCCCCATAATGCCAATGCCGATAAACGAACTCCACGCTGTTGGCAGTGCCAAAACGAGCAACAGTCCGCACAAGGCAAACAGAGAGCCGTACAGGAAAACTCTCTTCCCGCCGAAAATTGCCAGACAGCGATTCCCAATCAAACGCCCGACGGTGACAGTAATGGCAAAAAGCGTATATCCAAATCCCGATGCATTTTGTGCTACGCCTTTTTCCTCAACGAGGTAAAGTGCGCCCCAGTCGAGCAACGCCCCTTCGGAGAGAAAACAAATGAATGTCAGTGCACCGATCAGAATGACAATTCCTTTGGGGCAGGGCAGGAAACGGTTGCTCTTTTTGTCGCTTGTGCCGATGTGACGCATAAGGGCGGGGCTTGACGCCAAGGAAATGGTAATAATAACACCCGCTACCGACATGACAGCATAAATCGGGTGTATCCCGGCGTGAAGGAGTACGGACATGCACCCGGAACCCGCAATGCCACCCAGACTGTACAATCCGTGAAATCCAGACATCATCGGTCGCTTGGCATGCTTTTGGACAATGACGGCGTGGATGTTGCTTCCTACGTCAAGTAATCCCATGGATGCTCCGAAACAGAAAAGCAACAGAGCGAGACACCATGAGGTGGGGGCAAGCGGAAGCCCAACCAGCGACACCGCGCTCAAGGTGCCCGCGATGGTCAGGACGCATCGGCAGCCAAAGCGTTCGATGAGCGGTGCCGTAAAGATCATCATGCACAGTGCGCCGCTACCCAGAAAGAGGAGCAATGTCCCCCAGAGAGACGGGTCTGTTTGCAGATGGTTTTTTACCCACGGTACAATGGGAGCCCATGACGCGATTATTGTCCCAGAAATAAAGAAAAAGCCACGCGTAGACCATTGCGCGGCTGTGCCGACAGTATGACGGTGCAAGCCGTTTTCAGATTTCACTTTTCAGAATTCATCCGATCAAGTTGCCTGTTCGTTGACAGGATGGGTAAAAAACTAACAGCGCGGGGATTCAAAGTCAAGTCTCCCCCCTGTCAATGATCGGGTTTCGCGGAATTGTCGCCGTTTTGTATTCGTATAAAAGTGTAAAATAATTACATTTTTAGCGTTTTAAGGGTTGCCAAACTTTTCGGGGGGGTATACTCTTTGCCTTCCGATGAAAAATGCGACTTCCGCGTTCGTACGAAAGATGCGTTTTCGTCTAAAGAGTTTCTGTTGTTTGACAGGCTGGAAATAAGCAGTTTTATCATATGAAAAAAATAGCTCTTCTGATGGTTTTTACCGGAATGGCAAGTGCCGATACTCTGACGTTCGATGTTACCCGCAGTGACAATGATGTCCAATTTCAGTTTGGGGAAGGTGTTACAAGCGCATTGACTTTAACCTATGACGGCTGGACCTATGACGGTGAAGGAAATTACGAAGTAGGGGCTTGGCAATCTCCCGTGAATCCAAACTATCAAAATACATTTTCTCCCAGTGCGCAGTTACGGACCGGGACAAACGACTGTTGGACGCTGAATTTTACCGTGACAAATACAGGTGAAGAAACGCTCAATCTCACGCGGTTCACTTTTGATGTCTACGGGATCAATGGCGGCGGTTCGGATAAAAGCGGAGATCCTTCCGTAAAGGTGTCCTTTGACGAGACATCTTCATGTATTCTAAAGCTCGGTATTGTGGGAAACACATCTGTAGCCACACTGGATTTGACCGATATGACGCTTTCGGCGAATGAATCGATTTCACTGGCTGTGACCATGGCGGCACAGCCTGCGGCAGAAGATAATTACAATACATACTCCGGTATCAAGAGCGGTTCGGTTACATACAGTGTCGCTTCGATTCCCGAACCCACAACGGCAACGTTGAGCTTGCTGGCTATGGGCGGGTTGACTCTTCGTCGTTGCCGTAAGTAATTATACTTTTCGAGACACAAAGAAGTACCGCTGTTTCGCAAGAAACAGCGGTACTTCTTTGATGCCCAAACGAAAAAAACTCCGATCCGCATTGGTAACGGATCGGAGCGTATGCGATCTGGCAACAAAGAATCGCGTTGTCAAACAGATGGGTCAGAATGTCAGAACAGCCTGTGCGCCAAAGGCAGAACCCGCGCTTTTGTCGGAATCTGCCGGATTATAAATGTACTGCCAGTTCGGGCGTACATAGAAATACGGCGTTACGTAGTAGCTATAGCCCAATTCAAGAACCATTTCGCGTTTTCCGGCTTCTGCATTGGTGGTGGCTTCTTCTCCCTTATCTACAGTCGGCCGGTTGACGCTGAATGCAATTCCGAAGAAGTTGTTTTCGCTTTCCTTAAAGCCCAGAAGCGTCAACGGCTGTTTTACGATCAGCCCGGCAGAGGTGGCAAATGAAGCGTCCGTGCCGTAACCGTGTTCATCGGAATTGATCCCTACGCGACCGAATACTGCCAAATGGTTGGTTAATTCTTGGTCAAAGCCGATATTGACGCCACCGTAGGTGCGGTCTTTTTCTCCGTCATTGGCTTGCATGAAGAAGGGCGTCAAACGGATAGCTCCCTTGTCGTGTACATAGCCCAGCTCTGCCATCATGACGTAACCGTCATCAGCACCTTCGTGCCAAGGAGAATACCGCGTTCCGCCTGCTTGCCCCGCAAGGCTGTAAGAGAGCATACCGTACCAGTTATCATTGAATTGATTTTGCAAAACGAAGCCAAAATTGCTGTCCGTCAGCGGAAGAACGGCGGCATTGACGAATCCGGAGTTGGTAAAGTTTGCGAAAGAGCTGTTGGCGTATGCGTTGGCATCGAAATAGTTCGTTTGGTTGATTACCCCGGCGATGATGCACGATTTTTCATTGTTGAAGTATTGCATCAGGGCGAGTTCGGGAATGAACGATCCGTTTTTATAGAAAACATCGGAGTTGAGAGCGGTTCTGCTCAAGAGAGCGTTGCCGAATGTGTCGTCTCCGAAGCTGTTGTTGTTGTGCCAAGTATGCCCGTTCAATGCGGTTGAAAGAGAAAATTCCGCGCGAATCCATGTGTTTGTTTTCTTGCTGATGTTCCAGTTTGCTTGGGCATGCAAGAGATACCACTGCTGATCGCTCGGCGAACCTTGGCTTGCACGACTGAGAGAGGAATAGAGATAGGAGGTCTCAACGGTCCATTCCAATCCGTATTTCTCAAAAGCCGTTTCGTGCGCTTTGGCAATAGCTTTGCTCAAACTGTCGGCAGGAATGAGTGCGGTATCATCGCCCCATTTACTGTCGAATTGGTTGATGTCCTTCAGAAGGTTTGTGTCTTCTGCGACGACCGGCGTTGCCAAAAGAGCGGCAAGCCCCAACTTTGTTATCGTATTTGTTTTCATTTGATGAAAGGTGTGGGAGAGGCAGAGAGAGTTTTTCGAACCCATCGGAGGTACCACTTTCCGACGGCACAAACGGTTTTGGCTCTCTCTGCCTCTCTTTTTCTATTTGCACATGGAGATATGGAGGCAAGCAACGGCATAACACCGCTTTGGTGGTGATGCAAGTGTAAAACAAGTTGAAAATATTGAGCCTCATTGGGTTATTTAAATTATATTCTCCCGTTCGGCTTGGTTTGTTTTGCGCTTGCTGCGTGCTTTGCATGAGCAAATGTTAGTTTAGGCTAACAATGATTGCAAGAAAAAAGTTAGCTCTGACTAACTTTTTCTTGCGGAGCTGAGTGGAAATATTTTCAAACGCCTGCAAAAGCGTGAATTGTGAAGAGAAAGGTGAAATGAGTCAAGGAAGGAAAGAATTCGCGGAAATGAAGTCTCGACAAGAGGAATAAAATAGACATAATAAACACACATTACTGTATCCATATGGATTCCGATACCAAAACGACAACTTCGGACACGCAAGAAGCCGCCAAAGTGCGGCGTACCCGCAAAGCGGTTGCAGACAAATCTGCAAAGGCGAAGACGCGTGTCACCAAGACAACGCGCGGAAAAGATTCTGCAAAGAAGGAAAAGACTGCGCCGATAGCTCCTGCCGAGCCTGAAGCAAAGAAGGCGCGGAAGAGCAGTGTGCGGGTGAAAAAAGCGGCAGAGGTATCCCCTCCTGTTGAAACGGAGCAACCCAAACCGCGTCGCGGACGCAAACCCAAACAAAAGCCGATAGAAGAAACCGTATCGGTGGTAGCAGTGCCGACTTCTTCGGACAAACAAACGGCAAAAGAAGCATCGGCAGTAGTTCCTGCAGAGGTTACTCCGACCCGAGAGGAAAAACCACGCCATGCGAAGAAAGGTGACAATCGCCAAGAAAAGAAAAAAGAAGAGGCGACGAATTCCGCTTTTGCCCAGCCTGAAACGGTAGGTGGCGAGGAGGAACATACGGGCGGACGTCGCAAGCGTCGCCGTCGCAATCGTCGCAACGGGCAGAACGAAGGCAATGCCCCGCAACAGGGTAACGTACCGCCTGTGAATATTAAGAAATTGCACCGTCGTGCATGGCAGATATTTTTGGGTGAAGTAACTGAAGAGGGCTTGGCGTTGATGGATGACGCAACGGCACGGGAAACAGCCCGCCGTGCGTACCGCGTGGCAGAGTTCTTCTTGATCGAAGCGGCTCGTCACGACAAAAAATCCCGTCCGAATGAAGTACAATCCGAAAACGGAGAAGCACAACCCGGGAACGAAGTTTAAGCTTCCGATCTTTTAGATTCGCGCAGCGAGAGAGATTCTCTTTCGCTGCGTTTTTTATGTCCGTTGAGTATTACGATAAACGGACGATTAACCCCTGTATTTTGCTCTTTTGTGTAACCAAAGAGCCAAGATGATGCCGGCAATGTTGGGTAACCAGAGTACAATGTAGGGCGTCATCCCTGCTGATTTTCGCGAGAGCTCTGAAAAGACCAGTGCCACAAAGTACAGAGATGCCACGAGAATCCCCATGGCAAATCCGGTAGAGGTGTCTCTGCGACGCGCAGTGATGGCGAGCGGAACACCGATGAAAGAAAAGACAATGCAAGCGGCAGAAAATGAGGTTCGCTTGGCGGCTTCTGTTTCAAAAGAACGTTGGTCTTTCGTGTTGAGTTGAGAAAAGACGGCGGTATCTTGGCGCAATTCGGCAATTTCCCCGTTGGTAAAACGGTTAGCTTTCATTTTGCGTTTTTTCCGTTGGGGAAGGTTGACGCGGAGAGGCATCTCATCCATGTACGGGACGTAGGTAACATTTTCCTCACTGCGTTCAATGATCGCCTTTCTGAGCGTGAGGCGCAGGGATCGTGTACGAGGGTCGTAATCAAGGATTTCAGCCGTTTCTGCATGCAGGGTGTCAAAGTCTGCGCTACCGTCTGCTTTTTTGTTTTCGTTCGGATAGATATGGACACCGTATAAGGTGTCTCCTTCGCGAGAGCCTATATAGAGTCGCACATCATTGAAACGCGTGATGGATTGTCCGGCACGAAGAAGTTGGCGCGGATCATTCATGGCGGCGTCGAGAACAATGTCTGACATGGATTGCTTGCTTCTGGGGGCAATGTCCGTATTGATCCAATAACATACGGCAGAAAGTGCAACGCCCAGACCGATTGCCGGTGCACTCAGCCGCCACAGACTTAACCCAGCCATACGCATAGATGTCAATTCGTTGTCGGCGGCAAGTTTTCCGTATACCAGAAGAACGGCTGTGAGAAAGCCCCACGGAATCGAAAACGAAAGCGAGAAGGGAATGACCTGTAAAATGAAATCCAATACCACGCTGACGGGAGCATGACTTTCCACTAGCAGGGAACGCAACTCTTTGAAAAGTTGCCCCAGCAGAAGCAAGGCACTCAGCGAAATGACCCCCAGCAGAGTTATCGCAATCAGTTGGCGCAGGATGTAGCGGTCAAGAGTTTTCATGTGGAGAATCAGGCAAGCGATAGAAAGTTTTTCAACAGGCGAACTCCGCTGCCTTGGCTCTTTTCCGGGTGGAATTGTGTTGCCAGCAAGTTTCCCCGTTTGATGGCGGCGGCAAAGGTGTCCCCGTATGAGCATGAGGCGGCAACGAGAGACGGATCTTTCGGCTTCGGATAAAAGGAGTGGACAAAGTAAAACCAAGGCGATTCTCCCAATCCGTTCCAGAGAGGATCACTCGGTTTCATTGGCGTGATATTGTTCCAGCCCATGTGCGGAACCTTTAAATCGGCACTGCGGAAGCGACATACTCGCCCTTCGAGAATCCCGAGACCGGGAATGCCGGGCGATTCTTCGCCGGATTCGAAAAGTATTTGATAGCCGATGCAGATGCCGAGAAAAGGTTTATCATCGTGAATCCATTCTCGGATGGGCTGTTCGAGTTCTCTGCTACGCAGTTGCGTGACGCAATCGCCGAAGGCTCCCACGCCCGGCAAAACCAGATGCGTCAGCCCGTTGAGTTGGGTAGGGTCTGTGATCAATCGGGCTTCGCACCCCGCCGCCCGAAACGTGTTGCGCACGGAATGCAGATTGCCCGCCCCGTAGTCAATGATGCCGAGTTGAACGCCCATTCTTATAAAAGACCTTTCGTTGAGGGAAGGAGCGATGCGGCGCGGGGATCGATTTCCATGGCTTGCCGTAATGCCCGCGCCAGAGCTTTGAAAATAGCTTCCGCTATGTGATGCCCATCGCGACCGTAAAATACTTCAACATGCAAATTGCAACGCAGGTTGGAGGTGAATGCCCGACAAAACTCTTCGCAAAGCGAAAGCGGGAAGTTGGGCGCATCGGGCATGTTTGGCTGTGTTCTGAATTCCAGATGGGGGCGATTGCTCAAATCAATTACCGCGCGGGCAAGTGTTTCGTCCATGGGCAGATAGGCACATCCGTAACGAAAAATTCCCCTCTTTTCACCCAAAGCTCTGCGAATACATTCGCCGATGACGATGGCTGTGTCTTCCACAGTGTGGTGGGCATCTACTTCCAAGTCGCCTTCGGCGCGAAGTGTCATATCGCACAGAGAATGCTTGCAGAGCAATTGCAACATGTGATCGAAAAAGGCATGTCCTGTGCTGATGGCGGCACAGCCCGAACCGTCAAGGTTGATTTCGAGGGAAATATCTGTTTCTCCCGTCTTTCGCGTGAGTGAGGAGGTGCGCATTGTTGTGCTTATTCGGATTTTGTTTTCTGATGGGAAGAGTGGGATGAATTGGCTGCTTTTGCGGCACGTTCCGCGCGAAGCCTCTGTTGTTCGGCTTTCTCCTCTTCTTCTGCTTTTTGAAAGGCTTCGAGACGTTTCAGACGTTCTTCTGCAGCCTGTTTGCGGGATTCTTCCAAGTTTTTGCGGCGTTCTTCGTCAGCTTGTTCCTGTGCCTTTCGTGCAGATTCTATACGGTTTTTCGCCCGTTGCTCCGAAATGTCTTTTTGCAGTTTGACTATGGCTTCGCTCATCGGTTTCGTATATTTGGCGGGGATGACGGTGTAGCCCATATTCTTGATGTCGGTCAATACGGTACGCGCTGTATCGCCATCGCGGGCATCTGCGGCTGTCCAGAAATCGCGAATCAGGGACGAAGCTTTCCCTTCGAGCGATTCGTCATCGCTTTTCAGGGTAAGGCGGCGACGTTCCTGCTGTGCAAAGCTCCATGCGGAGTCCAATGCATAAATATTGTCGGCTGAGGGCGAGAACCATCTGTAGCCGTTTTGGCGAGCCTCGTCTCTCTTTTTTTGGAATTCTGCTTTCTGTTTGGCTTGTTGTGAGCGGATGAATTTTAATGCTTTGCTCTTTTTTGACCCCGCTTTCATTCTTTGTACCTTGTTTTCCATGGTTTCTTGGGTGCGAGCAGCATTGTCTTTTTGCTTTTTCCAGCGTGTTTCCAAGATGCCGATAAGCTTGATGGCCGTGACTTTGGCGTTGGGGTAGCACGATGCTCCTTTCATATTTTCCAGTAGATTAAACATTTGCAAGGCTTCGACTTCTTTGTGTTTGTCGCTGAAATTCATCATGGATTTGTAGATGCGATCGGCCTCCATGTCAAAGCTGTAGCGATTTTGTTCGTCCGGAGTGATGATGGCAGATTCTTCTGTTTGCGGCGCATTCTTCGATTGCTCCATTTCCTGCAATGTTGCCTGAGCCGATGCTAAGGGTCCTTTCAATTTGAACGCGTAGACACCGTCGGGATATCTCTTCAGGAAATCTTCCGCAGAGGCAATGGTTTCAGAAAGGTCATCTTTTTTGAGAGACGAGGCTTTCCGCAATTGCTTTTCCAAACTTTCGAACTCTTTTTCTTCCGGTGGCGTTTTGGTTTGTTTGAGTATATTGCTCTTCTTCAAAGTGATTTCCCGCCGTATGCTCGGTTTTCCCGGATCGGAATACCTGATGACCACTTCATCGTTTGTCGAATATAGAATTTTACAATCCTCGTAGACTGTCCCGTCAATAAGGTGTACAGAGGCAGCAAAGCAGGTTGAAACTGCCGCAATAATGGAAGATATAAACAGAGTTCGCATGGAGGTTGTAGTAAAAGCTGGCTTCATCGTATCAAATTTTCACCGGAATAAAATCTCAAAATGCATGTGAACGCTTGTTTTTTGATCCGCAATAAAAAAGCCGCAAAGCGAACTTTGCGGCTTTTGAAGTTTGGAGGCTGCTTTTTTATTCTGCAACAGGTGCTTCGCCTTCGGCGGGAGCTGCTTCGGCGGCTACTTCTTCTTTCGGAGAAACAATCGTGACGATGTTGTCATCGGGGTGCATCGTGGTGATTACGCCTTTGGGTAATTTCAGTTCGCCGGCACGCAGAGTGTCACCGACATTGAGAGAAGAAATGTCAACGGAGATTTCTTCGGGTAAGTCTTTCACTTGGCACTTGATGTGCAGTTCGTAAACGGTTTGGTCAACTATGCCGCCTTGAGTAAGTCCGGCGGCATCGCCCGTCAAGACCAACGGTACGAGAGAGGTGATTTCCGTGCTGTCTTTGACTGCGAGGAAGTCAACGTGAGTTACGGTGTCTGTCAGGAAATTGTGCTGAATGTCCTGTAAAAGCGTGAGGGTGCTTTCGTTACCGAATTGAAGGTCGACAAGAATGTGTTCGGAAGCGGATTCCGCGAGCAAAGAGCGCAAGGCGGGAGCCGCAATTTGGATGTTAATGTTTTCAACGCCGGCACCGTAGATGACGCCCGGGACGATGTTTTGAGCGCGAAGCGCATTCAATTTTCCTGTTCCGGTAACGGTGCGCTTTTCAACGCTGAGTTTATGCTTGGCCATGGTTTTTTTGATGTGTTAAAATGAGGTTTGATGATATGGGTGCCGACGTCGGTGCGATTATGTCACCCGCCGGATATACGCACTCATGCCTGCCGGGCTGAGCGGGCGAGAAATATGCCATTGAAGAGGTTTCTTGTCAATACAAATCTCATGATTTCCTCTCACTATTGCCCGATTGACTGTTTTTTGCCGTTTGGCGCAGGGGAAAGGGGCGCGGAGCGGGTGCGCCACTTTTTGCCTTGCTCATGCGCTCCCCCACACGCATCAAAACCGTACGACATGAAAAACGCTGAGGCGTGAGTTGCCGTTCGGTTACTTGTGCCGTTTGATGAATTCGTGGGCAAAGCGTTTGTAGGCCTCTGCCGCCGAGCCGGAAGGATCGTATTCGAATATTGTTTTCCCGAAGCTGGGTGCTTCGCCCAAACGTACCGATCGAGGAATCCATGTGCCGTAAAGCAAATCGGGCAGATGTTCTCGTACTTGCTCTAACACCTGACGAGCGAGGTTGTTGCGGGCGAACATGGTCATCAAAACACCTTCGTGTTTCAGATGGGGATTTGCTCCGGAATCTCGTAATTGATTGATGATAAATATGATTTTTGAAAGACCTTCTAGCCCGTACCATTCGCATTGAAGCGGTGTGATGATTTCATCGCATCCGGCGAGGGCTGAGGTCATTAAGACGCCGAGGGAGGGAGGTGTGTCAATGATGGCGTAATCGTACACTTTGGCTTTGCGAAGCGGAGCCATGCATTCGCGAAAGCGGGTAAGGTGGTTGCCTTCCCGTGCCAATTCGATTTCCACGCCGGAAAGATCCATGTGCGAAGGAAGGATGTCCAAATGTTTCCTTCCCGTGGAACGAATGGTTTCTTTGGCGGATTTTTGTCCGAGAAAAACGGGGTAGATGCTCTCACAGCCATCGGTTTCGATACCGAGACCGCTCGTGGCGTTGGCTTGCGGATCAAGATCGATGAGGAGAACTTTCTTTTTGCGCAGAGCCAACGCTGCCGCCAAATGAACGGCGGTGGTGGTTTTGCCCACCCCGCCTTTCTGATTGGCGATAGCAATGAATTTCATCGTTTTAACGGCAATATCAGTGTGTCAATTCAAGCGCAAGATTGTAGATGTGCTTATTGACTTCGTATTTTTGACCCGCCACGTTTTCAAGTCCGCAACCGCCGTATTCTCCGTCACGGTAATACATAATGCGGTTGATTTTACCTTCGTGAAGGAATTTGACGGCATTGGTGCCGAAGCGGATGCCCATCAAACGGTCGCGCATTGTCGGCTGACCGCCGCGCTGGATGTGACCGAGAACGGTGAGGCGGGTATCCATGCCGCTGTTCTTTTTGAGCCATTCGGTTACTTCTTGGGCTTTGCCCGTACCTTCGGCAACAATAGCGATAATGTAGCCGATACCGTTTTCGATGCGGCGTTTGATGCGTTCGCCGATTTTATCCAAGTCGTAAGGCAACTCTGGGGAAACGCAGATTTCCGCGCCGCTGCTGATGGCTGTGGTCATGGCAAGGTAGCCGCAGTCGCGCCCCATGGTTTCGATTACGAAAGCACGACGATGCGACATGGCTGTGTCGCGAATGGCATCGATGCAATTGAGAATGACGTTTTGAGCAGAATCAACACCCAAGCAGTAATCGGTGCCTGCGATGTCGTTATCAATAGTGGCGGGAATTCCGGCAAAAGGGACTTCGAAATCATTGAAGAAATCATTCAGGGCGCGGAATGAGCCGTCGCCGCCTGCTATGATGAGCTGCTCAATACTGTGTTGGCGAAGGTTGTTGTATGCCTGTTCGCGATATTTTTTCTCAAAAAAGCGTTTGGAGCGGGAAGTGCGGAGCAGGGTGCCGCCTCGGAAAGCCATTTCAGAAGTCAGCTCATGCGTGGCTTTTTTGATTTTGCCATCAATAAGGCCTTCGAGACCATCATACACAACGAAAGGTTGAATGCCCAATTTGTAGGCACGATTGACTGCCGCCATGATGGCGGGGTTCATACCGGCGGCATCACCGCCCGAGGTCATAATGGCAATTCCACTCATAGAATATGAAATAATTGAACGGGCGGATTATATAGAAAAGCGCGGTTTACTGCAAGCCCTGAATTAAAATGCCTCGCATTCGAGATGTTTTTTTGGTAGAGGTAAAAGCATGCACGGTTCTGTTCAAAAAGTTTTGTCGGCGGCGCGGGAGTTATCCGAAGCGATGAACCGCTTGCGCTTCGAATCGCCTGTGGCGTTTACGTACAATCCGCTGGACTACGCATGGGAAGGTCATGCTGAGTACGTGCGCCGTTTTGCCTCCTCGCCCAAAAGGGTGCTTTATTTGGGAATGAATCCCGGTCCTTTCGGTATGGCGCAAACGGGTGTGCCGTTCGGTGAAGTTGATGCCGTGACCCGTTGGATGGGAATTCGCGCAAAAATCGGTCAACCTGTCCAATGCCACCCCAAACGCCCCGTTCAGGGTTTCGATTGTCCGCGTTCCGAGGTGAGCGGGCGGCGACTTTGGGGGCTTTTTGAAGAGCTGTACGGCACGGCGGAAAACTTCTTTTCCGAATCGTATGTTGCCAATTATTGCCCCCTCATTTGGATGAACGAGCGCGGAGCCAACATCACGCCGACGCAGTTGCCTGCCACACAAGCCGGATCTGTCGATACGGCTTGTCAGTGGCATTTGCAGTGTTTGATCGATATATTGCGACCGTCTATGCTGATTGGCGTAGGGGCGTATGCTGCCAAACAGTTGGAAAAAGCTGCCGCTGCTCTTCCTGGATTGAAGCTGACGGTGGGGGTGATTTTGCACCCCAGCCCCGCCAGTCCTGTTGCCAACAAATACTGGCCGGAACGCCCCAAGCAACAATTGAAAGAGCTTGGCATAATCTCTTGATCGATAAAAATTTCCTTCCGGCGCAATAAGAGACGGAATTTTTTGCCGAATTTGCATATTTTGAGTCTTGTTTTTTCTTGAAGCCGATGGGGGATTCTATATAATAGTGGAATGAAAATCCATTTTTGCGGTGCCGCCGGTACGACTACGGGGTCTCAGCATTTGCTTGAAGTAAACGGGATGCGTATCCTGCTGGATTGCGGCATGTTTCAGGGGCGGCGCGAGGAGTCTCTTCGCATCAATCGCGATTTTCCGTATTTTGATCCGGCGAAAATTGATGCCGTGATATTATCGCACGCGCATATTGACCATTCGGGGAATCTGCCCAATTTGTCCAAGAACGGATTTCGGGGAAACGTCTACTGTACATACGGGACGCGCGATTTGTGCCAGATCATGCTGGCGGATGCCGCCCGCATCCAGAAGAGCGACTGTGATTTCTTTAATAAAATGAATCGTCGTAAGGGCGGATCTGCTCCCGAGGCTGTTCCCAATTATACCGAACAAGATGCCGAATTATGCCTTCGCCAATTTGTCAACATAGGTTACGAGCGCAGTATGCCGCTGGGCAATGGTGTGACGCTTACGTTTTTTGACGCAGGGCATATTCTCGGTGCTGCGCAGGTGTGTCTTGATATTGAGGACAAAGATGACGGGAAAAAGAAGAGGTTGCTTTTCTCCGGTGACATAGGACGTGGTAGCAATGAGTTGTTGCGTGATCCCGTTGTGGTTGATGATGTGGATGTTTTGTTGATGGAATGCACCTACGGAAACCGATCGCACGAATCGCCCCCACGCGATGACAAAATGTTTTGCGAGTACGTCAAAGAAGCCCTTGGGCGAGGTGGGAAAATATTCATTCCGTCATTTGCCGTGGAACGAACGCAACAGTTACTCTACATTCTCAATAAGGCATACAAAGATAACGAATTGCCGCGCATACCCGTTTATGTGGACAGTCCCATGGCTGTGAGCGCAACGGAGATTTTTCGCATTCATCCGGAATGTTTCAATAAAGAAGTCTACAATTTTCTGTTTGCCGAAAGAGACCCGTTTGGGTTTGAGCATTTGCGGTTGATTCGTTCCGTTTCCGAATCTCAGGAATTGAACCGCTTGAAGGGGAAGGCGATCATCATTTCGGCATCGGGTATGTGCGAAGCGGGTCGCATTTTGCATCACTTGAAAAACGGTATCGGCAATCCCTCCAATACGATTCTTTTCGTGGGCTATTGTGCCGGACATACGCTGGGACGTCGCATTCTGGACGGTGAAAAAGAAGTGCCGATTCTCGGGGAACGCTACCATGTGCGGGCTGCCGTTCGCGAGCTGGATTCCTTTTCGGGACATGCTGACCAAGACGAACTGTTGGCATACTTCCGTCGCATGGGGGGAAGCAAAAAACAGGTTTTCCTTGTCCACGGCGAACAGGAATCTGCCGTTGCGTTCAAGGAGATGCTCGGGCAAGTTCACTCGGGGGATATCCGCATCGCCCGTTTGGATGAGCAGGTAACCGTATGATGAGGAAAATACGGTTATTCCCCGCTGATGCGGACGCCCTGCTTTTTCAGCCATGAAAGAAGCGTTTCGAGCGTGTCGGGTGACATTTCGGCGCGTTCGAGCCACAGGGCAAGTCTGCCGCTTTTCCCAAGGAAGAGTAGGGCATCATGCGTGAGTCTTGCTTCGGCAAATGCTGAAAGCGCCCCCTCAACGGGGGAGACGTCACCGTAGGAAAAGCGAAAGGTTGTCGGTGTAAACTCGTAATGCTTGACGGCTTTATAGGAGGGGGCGAGCTTGGATGCTTTGAGCGCGACACGCGCCAGCAACGGAACGTATCCGTAGAGGACGATTGCGCTGAGAATAAGCCCCGCCAGAGAAATCCATGCAAAGCGATCGAGTCGCAAATACATAAACCACACGGTGGAAGCGATAAAGCATCCGGCAACGATCTTCTCAAGGACTCGCATGGTTTTTGATCGCGATGATTGATACCACTGCACGAGAACCCGATGCATCAAAGCGTCGTTGACGGGCCCCTTTTCTATTTTGATGAGTTGGTTTGTCATGGGAAAATCAATGTGCGGCAAGCCAGTTTGCGCCGGTCTTCGCTTCTACGGATAAAGGAACACCGTTAGGCAGGGGAAGGGCATGAAGCATAGCTTGCGTTACTTGGTGCGTCAATTCTTCTTCTCCGTGTGCCAATTCAATGAGCAGTTCATCGTGAATCTGCATGATCATGCGAGAGCGATGCCCTTGCAACAGGGCGTTTACCCGCACCATAGCCAGCTTGATCATGTCGGCTGCCGTTCCTTGAATGGGCGTGTTGATGGCGGTGCGCTCAGCCGCCATGCGGAGGTTGTGGTTGGCTGATTGCAAGTCGGGCAGGTAGCGGCGGCGTCCGCATAAAGTTTCGGCGTAACCGATCCGGGATGCTTGTGCGGTGAGGGATTCCATGTATGATTTGACACCGGGAAACTCATTGAAGTAGTTTTCGATCAGCCGAGCCGCCTCCCCTCGACTGCAACCCAACCGTTCGGAGAGACCGAATGCTGAGATGCCGTATATGATGCCGAAGTTGACGGTTTTTGCTGCACGGCGCATAGTGCGGTCAACTTGGGCGCGATCGATGTGAAACACGCGGGCGGCTGTTTCAGTGTGGATGTCACGGTTTTCGCAAAATGCTTCAATCAAATGGGGATCTCCGGAAAGAGCCGCCATGACGCGTAATTCCACTTGAGAATAGTCTGCCGAAAGTAGGGTGAATTGATCGTTTTCGGGGACGAATGCTTGGCGAATCAATTGTCCCGCTTCGGTGCGGATGGGGATGTTTTGCAGATTGGGGGATTGCGAAGCCAACCGTCCGGTCGCGGTGACCATCTGCATGAGGGTAGTGTGAATGCGCCCGTCATGCGGAGAAATGTATTTGGGCAGAGCATCCAGATAGGTGCTTTTTAATTTTGCCGCTTCGCGATATTCGAGGATATCTTCGACCAAAGGAGAAAAAGGTGCCAGCTTTTTTAAAGTTTTTTCATCAGTGACGTACTGCCCTGTTTTTGTTTTTTTTGGCTTGGCGAGCAGTTTCATTTCGCCGAAGAGGAGATCGCCCAATTGTTTGGGTGAGTTGAGGTTGATGGGGTGTCCCACTGTGGAGTTGATGCGCTCGATTAAGGCGTGGAGGCGTTTTCCCATTTCATTGGACGATTTTTTTAGTACATCGGGATCGATGCGCATGCCGGCTTCTTCGATGGATGCCAAAACGGGAATGAGAGGGAACTCCACCTCCTGCATTAATTTTTCAAGCCCTTTTTCCCTCAGTTGCGGGCGCAGTGTGTCTGCCAGCCGCAATGTGATATCGGCGTCTTCGGCTGCGTAGCGCGTCATGGCGTCTTCGGGGACGGAGGCTGTATCAATGTCTTCCCCGGCTATTTCTTCCAGACGGATGGTGCGATAGTGCAACAGATTTTCTGCCATGTCGTCCATGTTGTGTCGTTGGTCGGGGGCAATGGCAGAATGCGCCAACATGGTGTCAAAGAACGGTCCGCATGTTTCGATTCCGTTGATGTGCAGTACCTCTAGGTCAAATTTGAGGTTGTGTCCTATTTTTTCGGCGGACGAGAGGAAAACGTTGCGGAAGGGAGCGAGGTCGCTTGGTCTCTTTATAGGGACGTACCACGCTTCAAAGGGTGTAATAGCAAAGGAAAGCCCTAGGAGAGAATCACGGAGAGGGTCTTTCCCCGTTGTTTCTGTATCGAAACTCCATAATGGGGCGGTGAGAAGCTTTTCGACGAGGCGTTCTCGCTCTTCGATTGTGCGAACGGTTTCGTATCGATGTCTGACCGATTCGAGAGTTTGCATTTCAACTTCTTCAAACAAGAGCATCTGTGCTTCCCCTTCATCGGAAGAAGGGGTGTTTGGTACCGTCGAAGGTGTGATGTCGAAAAGCCCGCCGATGTTTTCTTCTTTCGGTTGCTCTTTGCCGCACAGGCGCGTTGCCGGAATTTTTAAATCGTATTCGAGAAGAGTTTTTCTCAATGCTTCCGTATCATAACTGTGGCGAATACAATCATCGAGCGTTATGCTCAGCGGGACGTTTCTCACAATTGTGGCAAGCGTTTTGGAAAGTCTTGCTTTATCGGCGTTTTCTTCGATGGTGTTGCGCCGTTTCCCTTTCAATTGATCGGTATGTTCCAGCAGGTTTTCCACAGAGCCGAACTCTGCCACAAGTGCTTTGGCTGTTTTTTCTCCGATGCCGGGCACTCCGGGAATGTTGTCCGAAGCGTCGCCCATTAATGCTAAAATATCGATTATTTGTTCAGGTCGCTCAATCCCCCATGCTTCATTGAAGCGGGCGTAATCGATTACTTCGTGTTCCGCGTTTCGTTTCCCCGGTTTCCACATGTGGCAACGGGGGGAAAGCAATTGCCCCAAATCTTTATCGAGGGTGACCATGTAGCATTCCATATCGGAGTCGCTTTCGGCTTGCTTCGTCAACGTGCCGATCAGGTCATCAGCTTCATAGCCTTCCATTCGCACGATTGGGATGTTCATTTGCTCGAGAATGCGTAAGATTGGCGGGATTGAGGCTCTCAATTCATCGGGCATAGCCTGTCTGTTCGCCTTGTATTCGGGATAGAGGCGGCGGCGCAATGTATCGTGTCCTGCATCGAAACAGGCAACCAGATGTGTCGGGCTTTCTTTGTCGAGGATTGAGGCGAGCGTGTTTGCAAATCCGAAGATGGCAGAAGTATTGACCCCTTTTGAAGATCGCATGGGTGATGAAATGAAGGCATAAAAAGCTCTGTAAGCCAAAGCCATGCCGTCTAATATAAATAACTGCCGAGCGTGTGTTGACGAAGTCATGAACGCCCTGAATACTACCACATTTTCCCTTGCGTTGAAAGTGCGAAGATTGGTACAAAAAAACCGATCCCGCGCAGTGGCGGGATCGGTTTGAGATAAAGAGGTGAAAAACTCTTATTTGTTGCCTTCCGAGGGGCTCCATTCTTCGGATTGAAGAGCTGCGAGGTTGAAGGCCTGTTCGAGACCGACCATATCGCCCGCATGCATCGTTTCGAATGTTGCGGTTTCGTTGCGGAGCTGTTCTGGGTTGTAGTTTACGGCCTTGATGGAAAGACCGATGCGACGTTCGATTTTGTCGACTTTGATCACGCGGGCTTCGATTTCATCGCCCACCTTGATCACGTCTTTCACACGTTCCACATGTTCTTCCGAAAGCTGGGAAATGTGGATCAGACCGTCGATGTCTCCATCGAGGTTGACGAATGCGCCGAAGGAAGCAATCTTCGCCACTTGCCCCTTGACGAGATCGCCCACTTTGAAGCGTTCGTCGATGGTTTCCCATGGGTCGCTTTCCATCTGCTTGATGCCGAGAGAAACGCGTTGATTTTCCTTGTCAATGTTCAGAACGCGGGCTTCGACAACGTCACCCTTCTTCAGAACTTCGGAGGGGTGATTGATCTTGCGCGTCCAGCTCATGTCGGAGACGTGGATCATGCCATCAATTCCTTCTTCCAATGCAACAAATGCACCGTAAGGCGTCAGATTGCGCACGGCTCCGGTGATGACCGTACCCGTCGGGAAGCGCGTTTCGATGGCGTCCCACGGATTTTCTTCAAGCTGACGAATACCGAGAGAAATCTTTTGTTCTTCCACCGAGATGTTGAGGACAACGGCTTCAATTTCCTGATCGAGAGAGAGAACATCGCTCGGGCGGGAAATACGCTTTACCCAAGAAAGCTCGGAAACGTGTACGAGACCTTCCACTCCTTTTTCGAGTTCGACGAATGCGCCGTATGCCAAGAGCTTGGTTACGCGCCCCTTAACATGCTTGCCGATCGGGTATTTCTTCTCGATATCGGCCCAAGGATTGTCGCTCATCTGCTTCAGACCGAGGGAAACGCGTTCCTTGTCGCGGTCTACTTCCAAGATAAGAACTTCCAGAGTCTGCCCGATGTGCAGAACTTCGGAGGGATGATTGACGCGACCCCAGCTCATATCGGTGATATGGAGCAAGCCGTCCATGCCGTTCAAGTCGATGAATGCGCCGAAATCGGTGATGTTCTTCACGATGCCTTGCACCTTGTCGCCTTCCTTCACTGTTTCGAGGAAGGTTTGACGTTGTTCGGATCGTTCGGCTTCAATGACTTCGCGACGGGAAAGGACGATGTTCTTGCGTTCGTCGTTCACTTTCACGATCTTGAATTCGTAGACGTTACCCACGTATTCGTTGAGATCCTTCGGAGGGATAATGTCGACTTGGGAACCGGGCAGGAAAGCTTCCACACCCACGTTAACCATCAAGCCTCCCTTAACCACGCTCTTGACTTTGCCCTTCACAAGACCGCCTTCACGATAAACGGCGACAATCTTGTCCCAGTTTTGCTTGTGCGCTGCCTTTTCTTTGGAAAGGACAACAAGACCTTCTTCGTTTTCAAGATTTTCGAGGAGTACTTCAATTTGGTCTCCTACTTCGATTTCTTCGTCTTCAAATTCCGAACGGGGAATGACACCTTCGGATTTGTAGCCGATGTCCACAAGTACAACTTGAGGACGGATTTCAAGGATTGTACCGTTGACGATATCGCCCTTGTGATAGGTCGGAAGCTTGCTGTCGATCAAAGCTTCCAATTCTTCTTTACTCATTAATTTGGTTTGTTTTGTTTGTTAAGTCTTTCCTTCGCGGCCCCTCAGCCGATGAGTATACGGGGCGCCATCTCTCATCGGTCAGGAAAAACGGGCAACCAGCATATCCCAATTGGGAAACAAATCAAGCCTTTTCTGTTTTATTTGGTATGAAAAATTCTTGTTTTTACGCAGAGAAGATGCCGAAAAATCCGATGCCGATGGATTCTCTTTGGCGGGAATAGTTCTTTGTGCGGGGGATTGCCCTACTAGGCGTTCACCCGGAAGAAAAAAGACGCTTCTCCGCAGTGGGGAAGCGTCTTTCGATAAGTGACGTTAGCGGGATGCTGTTGTGTCAAATCTCGATTGGCTGATCATCCGGCTCATCGTCCGCATGCGAGAGAATGAATTGCAAATCGTTCAAATCGAGGCTTGATGCGAATCCTTCATCTCCAAGGACGTTAGTGACAAGCTGGTTCTTTTGGTGCTGAAGGACGCGAATCTTTTCTTCGACGGAATCGCGTGTCAACAGACGATAGGCGATCACTTTGTTCTTTTGCCCGATTCGGTGTGTACGGTCGATTGCTTGGCTTTCGACGGCGGGATTCCACCATGGGTCGTACAGAACAACGTACGAGGCCGATGTGAGGTTCAAGCCCGCGCCACCCGCTTTAAGGGAAAGCAGGAAAACTGACGGTTCTTTGGTGATTTGGAATTTTTCGATTTCGCTCTTGCGATCTTTTGTTTGCCCCGTCAGGTAATTGAACGGACGAGATTCGGATTCGAGGCGAGCCTTGATGATTTCAAGCATCGAAACGAATTGAGAGAAGACAAGTACTTTGTGTCCTTCATCGCGCAACTGATCCAGCAAGTAGAAAAGGGCGTTGAGCTTTGCGCTTTCTTCTTTGGCGTATTTGGGATCGACCAGCGCAGGGTGACAGCAGATTTGTCGCAGACGCATCAGCCCTTGCAAAATGGCGAAACTGTTCTTCTTGACGGATTCATCGGAATCAACACCCAGTAAGGCTTTTTGAATGCGGCGCAACTCTGCTTTGTAGAGCTGGTGCTGCAAGCCTTCCATCTTAGCGTAGACTTCTTCTTCGGTGCGAGGCGGTAAGTCTTTCGCCACTTGTGCTTTTGTACGACGAAGCAGGAAGGGCTTGAGACGAGCTGCAAGGCGGTTTTGGCTCTGGGCGTCTTTGCGCTTGTCGAAGCGTTTTTTGAAGTAAGCACGCGAACCGAGAACGCCCGGCATGGCGAATGCCATCAGAGACCACATATCAAGCAATCGGTTTTCGATCGGCGTACCGGAGAGTACTAGCCGGTTGGTTGCTACGATTTCGCGAGCTGCTTTCGCAGCCTTGGAATCCGGGTTTTTGATTTGTTGCCCTTCATCGAGGATGACAGTCAACCATTTGATCTGGTTGAGTTGTTCTCCGCAGACGCGCAACTGCGCATAGTTGACAACGACCATGTCGAAATCTTTTGTAATAACATCTGGCTGTGCCTGTTCTTTATTGCGAATGACAAGAACGCGTACGCCCGGGGCAAATTTTTCCGTTTCGCCTGCCCACACGTCAAGCACTGATTTCGGGCAAACAATCAATACCGGCGGGATTTGCACTTTGCGTCGCCCGCCCGAGGAATTGTTGCGTTGATATTCTTCCCGCAACCATAGAATATAGGTGATGGACTGAATTGTTTTACCCAAGCCCATGTCATCGGCCAGAATACCGCCGAATCCGTTTACGGCAAGGTATGCCAAGAAATGGAAACCTTCTATCTGGTAGGGGCGCAACGTTGCTTGAAGCGTGGACGGCACGTCCGGTTTCACATCGATCTTGATCTCTGCCGTGCGGGCTTTGATGCGTTCCCATGCTTTGGGGTCGAACACTTCGGCGGCGCGGGGATCTGCCAATTGCAGAGCATGCATTCGGTGCGTCTCTCCGGAAAGGTCGAAGGGGTCAAGCCCCAATCGTGTGACGGCATCTCGCTGATCGTCATCCAATTTGATTTCAAGACGCATCCAGCGACCGTCTTCCATGCGGACGTATCCGCCCCTTGCCGAAACAAGCGAACGGATTTGCTCTTTGGAGAGTTTGACGCCCTCCACATCGATAACAACGCGCAGATCGAACCAGTCTATTTCCTGATTCACCACTTCAAAGCGAATTGCCGCTGCAACAGGATCTGCCAGCAGGGATTGCAGGTTGTCGTCCATCTCAACGTTGATGGTATCCGGCAGAGCCTTTGCCCATTCGGAGAATTTTTCGGGGAACTGCTTGGTGATGCGCGATTTGAACGATTCAACCTGCGTGTCGTAGGTGAAGTTCATTTCATCCATAAGGTCGGGTATGGGATAGAGGTAATCGCGGATGAAACGGAGCAGGATGCCGTTTTTGACCGGTGCTTGATGAGTAACTTCCCAGCCGTCTTTGCCCAACTGTTCGGTGCGACGTCCCAGGGAGTCTTGTGCGGTGACTTCGAGCAGAACGTGTTCCGTGTCGGCTGCCGTCAGTCCGCGTACAATCTTCATGGTAAACGTGGGTTTCAGCTCAATGTCTTCCACGCGTTCTTCCATGCTGGGCGGCAGGGTCGCGCCTATTTTGCGAAGGAACTCAACGCCGTCCAGACTGTCAATGACGTTTTTCGGAATGGAATATCGCGGCTCTACTTCCGTTGTCTCAAGCCAGCGAGGCGGCCCGGGAAAAACTGTTTCATCGGATTGATAAAGCTCGACAAGACCCGGTAATTGCCGTACCGAGTGGGATACGTGAACTCCCTCCGCCGTGACGAGTTGAAGCCCGTAGCAATCGGGAACGATGGGGTCGTCTATGCAGATCCATTTCAACGGGTCGTTGACTACTTTGAAGTAACAATCGTCTAGATTGACAAGATAGCCTTTCAGTGCCGCTTGATGGAAGAGGCGATTCATAACTTCGCATGCCGCTTCGTGGTCGAGATCCAACGCTATGGTGCCTTCTTTTTCGGCGTATTCGTGAAGCGTGACAAGCAGGATCTCGCTTTGCGGATCCATCTTCAATGCGCTTTTATGGTATTCTGTCATCAGCGCGTCAAGTTCCGACTTCTCCCGCAATGGAATCCATTCATCCTTTTCTCTTTCGCGATAGTTGAAATGGGCTTCGTTGATGGTGGAAACCAAACGCATGTGCAAATGTCTGCGGGGCGGTTGCGGCGGGCGTTCGTTGATGGATTGGATGCGATCGCCCCATGTACCGATTTCCTTTTCCCGTTCCCATGCGCGGATTTTGTTCTGCACTTTTTCGAGGTCGGTAATCGAATCCATGAATTCTGGGTATTGCAATCGCTTTTTGGTGAATGCATAGGCGATGTAGTTCCAGAAATCAAGGATGTTGCGGGGCGGGGTGGGCCAAAGATCCAGTGGATCGTATGATACGATTTCCCATCTTGGGTTGAGACGTACCATGTCGTGATCGTGAATTTCCTGCTCAATGACGAAACGACGATAACGCTTCTCGAGCTTCATGACGAAATCCGCTTCGCGGTCATCCAAGTCGCGTCCGAGTTTTTCTTCCAATATGTCGGGAAGTGGTACTTCGTTCAGCTCATTTGGTGATTCGGGCATGTTTGTTCCCCGATACATGCGTTCCATCATAGTAGCGTACATGCATGCGCCCGCCACGTCTTCGTTTTCTGCCGTGCAAGACCCGAACCAGCGGTTGCCTTGCAATCGCAGACTGGTGCGGAATGTGCCGGAAGGACATTCTACGCGACCTTGGATGTAGAGATGGTTTCCGAAAATCTGAGTCACGGCACCGTCTTGTTGCAGTTTTTCACCCTGCAACCGTACCTCTTCGGGGAAAGAGTTTAGGAAGTTCAGCGTGGCGCGATCCGGATTAAGAGCTGTGTTCATGGGAAAAAAAGAATATGTTACACCGCTTGCCGCAGCGAAATACGTTGAGACAATACGTGCCTTGTACGTGTATACTATGGCACATGAAATGCGGTAATTCAAGAAATCTTTGTTCGAAAATCGCAAAAAATGCGATAAACAAATCTTGCCCTCTCAGACAGAGGGGTAATTTGACGGCGCAGTTCTGTGTTCATATTCTTTTTGTTGGTCTTCGCCGATCGGAGCGACGCTGAAGTAAGTCGCTTTTGGGTGGGCAAAGACAAGTGAGCAGACTGAAGCCGCTGGTTGCATCATAAACGTTTCCGTCAGTTTCATGCCGGCGAGTTGCGGCGCATGGAGCAGACTGAAGATGATGCCTTTTTCTCGGTGATCGGGCTGAGAAGGATACCCTGCGGCAGGGCGTATGGTCTGTTTGATCGGTACTCCCCATAAAGCCGCTGTATGTTCGTGCGCGATTTCGGCAAAGGCTTCGACCAGCATGTCAGCAAGAGAGCGGACGAGGATGGAACGGTAGGGATCATTGTGGCGTTCCCATTCGTCAGCCCATTCCTGTGCGCCGTGAATGGTGAGAGCCATGGCACCTACATGGTCTCGGTATGGTTTTGGTGCAACGTAATCTGCTAAGGCGAGGCGCGGGCGTTCAAGCTTCGCTTGTTGTCGCATGGTGTGCAACACGGTGCCGTCTTCGAGAAGAATATCATCGCATTGGGCGTTCGCCGGAAATAGCCCGATGACGCCGCGAGCACGGTAACGGGATTCTTTCAGCGCACGGTCGAGCAATTGCAACGCGTCTTCGTACAGGGAACGTGCGGCGGCAATTTTTTCGGGGTCGCCACCGGTGCGGAATGTTTTGTGTTGCGGACTCCACACTCCGTGCAATTCCCATGCGTGGAAAAGCATGGTCCAATCGGCACGTTCGATTATAGATTTTATATTGATTCCAAATAGGTCGTGATTTTTTGGATTGGAGCAACACGGGCATGGTCCAATCTCGGAATCGAGGCGAAAAATCCCAGTCTTCTTAGGTGTGGCGATGGTGGTGTGTTCCCAATCGGTATACAGCTTTCGTTGGCGGGCTTCATCGATCGGGAAAAGCTCGGCAGGATGTTGTTCGAAATATTGATTGCGCAGGGTTTCTTGTTTGTGGAAATGTTCGGCGATATAAGTTTCACGTGCTGATCCCACAAGGGCAGACGCTATGGGAGCAACCTGCGAGGCATCGACCGTGTGAACGACCGGACCGTCATAGTGTGGGGCGATTTTCAGTGCCGTGTGCAAGGGTGAGGTGGTTGCGCCTCCCACTAGCAAAGGAATGGTGAAACCTGCTTTTTGCATTTCCTGTGCTACGTGGATCATTTCGTCCAGTGAGGGGGTGATCAGCCCCGAAAGCCCGATGAGGTCGGCGTGTTCTTCGCGGGCAGCGGCGAGGATTTCTTCGCAATTGACCATGACGCCCAGATCGCGCACGCGGAATCCGTTGCAGGAAAGGACAACGCCAATGATGTTTTTCCCGATGTCGTGGACGTCTCCTTTGACGGTAGCCAGGATCACGCACCCTGCGTCAGCTGTTTTGCCCGCTGTGCGTCCCGCTTCGATTTCCGGGGTGAGGACGGCAACGGATTGCTTCATGACGCGTGCGCTTTTAACGACTTGAGGTAGGAACATTTTTCCCTCACCAAAGAGTTCGCCCACGGTTTTCATTCCGTCCATCAACGGCCCTTCAATCACGGCGAGCGGTTCGCCGTATTCGGCAAGGGCTTCACGTGTGTCTTCTTCGATGTATTCCGTTACTCCTTTGACAAGGGCGTGTGCCAGACGATTTGCCACAGGAAGGTTTCGCCATTCCAGAGATGGTTTGGCGGATGCTGTGCTTCCTGTTTTTTCGCTTGCAATTTTTTCCGCATAGGTTGTGAGGCGTTCGGTGGCGTCCGATCGGCGATTGAGCAAGACGTCTTCAATCAATTTGAGACGTTCTGCGGGGACGCGGTCGTATACTTCCAGCATGCCCGCATTGACAATGCAGATATCAAGCCCGGCTTGTTGGGCATGATAGAGAAAGGCTGCATGCATGGCTTCGCGAATAGGGTTGTTGCCGCGAAAAGCGAAAGATACGTTTGATATACCACCCGATATGTGGGAGAGCGGAAAATGTTGGTGAATGACGGCGGCGGCGCGGAAGAAATCAAGGGCGTGGTTTGCGTGTTCCGCGATGCCCGTGCCAACGGTTAGCACGTTGGGATCGAAGATGATGTCTTCCGGAGGGAAGCCGACCTCGTCGATGAGGATGCGGGCGGCGCGGTCGGCGATGCGGATGCGATCTTCTTTGTTGGCGGCTTGCCCATGCTCGTCAAAGCCCATGACAACGACAGCTGCGCCGTAGCGACGTATCAGCCTTGCCCGACGTTTGAATTCTTCTTCACCGTTTTTCAGTGAGATTGAATTGACAATTCCTTTGCCTTGCAGACAACGCAGCCCTGCTTCGATCGCTTCCCATTTTGAGGAATCTATCATGAATGGAACTCGGGCAATGTCCGGTTCGGAACATGCCAGGTTAAGAAATCGAGTCATGGCTGCAGGGGCATCGATTAAGCCGTCATCAAAGCAAAAATCGAGGACGAGCGCACCATTTTCGACTTGTTGTCGGGCAATGGCGATTGCTTCTTCATAGCGATCTTCTCGAATTAAACGGGCAAATTTGGGTGATCCCGCTACGTTGCACCGTTCTCCGACAAAGAGGGTGTTTTTTGTGCGGTCGTGGTTGTAAGCTTCGTAGCCGGAGAGACGCAAAGCGGGTGAGACCGATGCGGGCGGGATGGGGCGTGGTGGCTGATCTTTGAGGATGTTTGATATGGCTTCGATGTGTTCGGGCGTTGTGCCGCAACAGCCTCCCGCAATATTGAGCAGTTTATTTTCAGCAAGCGCTTTCATAAACCGCGCCATATCGGTTGGGCTTTGATCGTATCCGGTGGGACTGAGTGGGTTGGGTAATCCCGCATTGGGGTAGAGCGAAACAGCGCAATCTGCAATACCGGCAAGTTCTTCGGCAAAGGGACGCATCAGGTCTGCGCCCAAGGCACAGTTGATACCGATGCTGAACGGGCGAGCGTGGCGAACGGAGTTCCAAAAACCTTCGATGGTTTGACCGGAAAGTGTTCTCCCCGCGCGGTCGGTGAGTGTTGCCGAAATCATCAGGGGGATTTTGAGCTCGGGACGTTCTTCCCATATTTCGTCGATGGCGAAAAGTGCTGCCTTGGCGTTGAGAGTGTCAAACACCGTTTCAATCAACAAAAGATCCGCGCCGCCCTCTAGCAGGGCAATGACCTGATCTCGGTATGTCTGGCGCAATTGTTCAAAATTGACGGCGCGAAAGCCCGGGTCGTTCACATCGGGGGAAAGAGAGCAGGTGACAGGCAGGGGACCGATTGAACCGGCTACCAGTCGGGGCTTCCCGTCTCGCTCTTCGGCAGCGTTGCAGGCTTCTCTCGCAATGCGACAACCTTCGAGATTTATTTCCCGCACGAGAGTGCGCAATGATGCGTTGTGAACAACTTCGTTGAAATAATCTTGATCGTGTACCGTACGGTTGCTTCGGTGAAAGAAATCGTGTTGTCCGACAGTTGTCGCGCTGAATGTGCAGGTTTCGATGATGTCGGCGTGACCGGTTAGGAGAAAGCGGTCGTGAACGTTGCGGATGACTTCGGGTTTGGTGAGCAAAAGAAGGTCATTGTTGTTTTTCAGGTCGCGGGGGAAGGCTGTACGGTCGGAAAATCTTGCACCGCGATAGTCTTCTTCTTTCAGTCCGAATGCCTGAATGTTTGTTCCCATTGCTCCGTCCAGAATAAGGATGCGGCGCAAAATTTCTGTTTGCAAATGGGTTTGGCGTTCTTCGGCTGTTGTCATGGCGGGCGCATTTTACCTGAGCTGAAAGCGAAAATCAACGGAAACCCTTCTTTGAGAGAAAGCAAAAACCCCACTCTTTAAAAAAAGAGCGGGGTGAAAGAGGAAATCAGAGAAGCCCGGTTTAGCGAATCGGATTTTTCTTGGTGTTTTCTTCTACTTTTTTGCGAGCAATTTTCACCTCGATTTGAAGTTTTGTATCAGTGTCTTTGGATAGACGATCCAGCCAGTTTGTGACCCACGGGAATGCTCGCTTGGTGGAGAGTAATTTTGTCATCATTATCTTTTGGCGGCGTGAGGCTTCAATGCTGGTCAGTCGTTTTTTCAGCGCGGCATATTCGGTCGGATTCGAATCTCCTATGTAATTGGCAGAGCCTTCATCTGTTTTCTCCACGATGGATGCGAAATCTGAGGTGTCTTCGTTGATTTTGTCGAAGATGACGGATACCATTTTGTTCACTTTTTCGATGGGATAATCGCGGTCTTTGTTCAGTGTATTGCGAATAGCATCGGTGACGTGAGCCGTAAGACGGTATTTCGAATCGGGATCGAGCTTCGGGGCTTCTTCGAGCTTTTGCATCAACAGATCATAGACTGTGTCATCGCCCCACATGCCCAAATAGGGCATCGTGATTGCCCATTTCTTGGGATCGGAAAGTTGTTCTTTAAAATAGGTCAGGGCTTTGGACGAAGCGGAGTTTGCCAAGACAATGTCGGCAGCTTTGCGGCGTTTTTCGGGGAGTGCTTCAAAGATTTGGTCGCCGATGTCTTTCTTTTTCTGTAAGTCAGTTTCCACATCAACAACGATGTGAAGCAGGTTGTTGACAAGCGTTTTTGTGAGCCGATCATCGGCTTTTTCGTCTTTCAGCAGAGCAATGATGCGAGGAACGTCTGAGGTGTCCACGTGGAGGACGAGGACATCCCAAATCGATTGAACGCATTTGGGCTGGTTCGAGAATGCGGGCTTTTTGGTGATGGTGTCGCTCATCGCCAGCAATTTGTCTTTGATGGATTCAATGCCGGAGACAGCCAGCCGTTGCAGCATCCAGTTGAAGTGCTGAGGAAGGATTGTGTCGGCGTTCTTTGCCAGCTCCGTCAAGAGGTAAGATTGAATTTCAGGGTTCATCTCTGCCATGATACCGAGGAACAAAGCCGCATTTTGGGCAACGGCGTTGCCGTTGGCGTCAAATTCCGAAGGATGCAAAATGGCTCGGAAGAGTATTTTGGCATTTTTCATGGTGGCTTTGCTGAGGTCTATACCTTTATCCTTCGCCATTTTGAGGTTGTCGACACCGTTTCTGTTGATGTCTTGCGAAACTTTCAACAGGGCGTTCACCTCTGCTCGCCGCCGGCGTTCTTTCTCATTTGCCGCATTTTGTTTCAGGACGTAGGAGAGCAAAGAAGCGACCAAAACGACAAGGAACACGAATACGGCGATCACCGCCTTGTTTTTGTAAAGCGGTTGTTTTTCTGCCTGCGCTTGCAATTTTTCGAGGTAGGCTTGCCGCGCGATATCGGCTTCGCTCATTTCTTCGCCATCAGGTTGCTCCTCGTCCGGTTGATCTCCCTGCGGTTTTTGTGCGACCGGAGGGGCGACCTTGTTTGAAGCCGTGACGGAGGGTGACTTTATCGGCGCACCGATGGGTTTCGGTTTTGTCACCCCGATAGGATTCGATGTGCCGGTTGGAGTTGGCGCACTGATGGTGTGGGACGGTGCGACGGAAATCGGCTTGGCTTGTATGGGGGACGGTGGCATCGCTGTTTGTGGGGTAGAGGAAGGCGCAACGCCCTGTTTCTTTAAAACAATAGGAGTTGCGGCGGGTGCGGGCGTTTTGTGCGACGCGTCTTTCGAATGGGGAACGCTAATGCTCGATTTCGGAATGCTAATGCCGGACTTTGGGACGCTTGCCCCGACTTTTGGGTGCGAAGCTGGGGCGGTGCCTTTGTTTGCCGACGGAAGGTTCATTTGAGCGCGCAACGATGCGGTCAAAGGATTTGCCGCTACCTGTTCGCTTTCGCTTTGTTTCGGGGTGGAATGGGATGAAACGGAAATGTGGGGAATTGAGGGCGTTTTCGCCGCTTTCTTAGCGGGTTCGGTGCCGATTTCGTTGCCGCCCAATGCTTCGAGTTCTTTGCGCAGAGCTTCGGCTTCCAGCCGTTTTGCTTCGGCTTCCATACGCTTCATTTCGGCAACTTTCAGAGCCAGTTCTTTTTGCCGTTTGGCTTCTTCTTCGGCCTTAAGGCGTGCGGCTTCTTCCGCTGCTTTGCGGCGGGCTTCTTCTTCTTCGGCTTTGCGTTTGGCTTCCTCTTCAGCTTTGCGACGTTCTTCTTCTTCTTTTTGACGAAGAGCCTCCATTTGTTTGTTATACTCTTCCATCTGGCGGTTGTATTCCTCCATTTGGCGGGCGTACTCTTCTTCGGCTTTGCGTTTGGCTTCTTCTTCCGCTTTCAGTCGTGCTTCTTCTTCGGGCGAAAGCTTGGTCGGCGCGGACTGTGTTGGCGTAGCGGGTTTTCGCACGGGTACGGGTGCTCCCGTTGAGGACATCAGTTTGACTTTGCTTTGCGGTACTGCGCCCTGTGTGTTGAGAAGTACTTTGCGTACAGCCGTTTTAGGAACGGCGATTTTTGGTGTCGGCGTTTTCTGCTGTTGCTGCGAAGGTGGCGTGGTGTCTTCTGTCATTTTTGTAAAAACGGAAAGAGTTGGTTTATAAAATACACGATTGAGACGAGATTGCAATCACGGAATGTGCAGTAGGGATCTGTTTATCGGAGAGGATCAACTTGTTCAATGGATTGTATATAGCATTCCTGAGATCCCGAACCGGTGTATACCTGTTCGATTGTTAGACGGACGGATTTTACGGGATGCCCCGTGTCGAGAAGGTGCAACAGTTGCGGTTGCCAGTCATCGCGCAATCTCGCCGTGTATACTTTTTCGCCGTTGTTGATGTCGATCTTGACCAGCGAGGGACGGGCGTAGAGTGAAAATGCGGTTTCGGGATGATTGCGGGCTACGGGGTCTGCTGTCGCTTGGACGTCAGGAGAAACGCCACTGCGGATGAGCAGTGCCAAGCTACGTTGCGGAGCATCCGGGGTGATGAGAATTTCCGGTATGGTGACACCGTCAGACTTCCAAAATGTGCCGTTCGCGTTTTTCAGATTTTCGGCAGAGCAGGTATTTCCCATCGGATCGGTTGCTCCCGTACTGTTGACGGCGATTTTGTAATTGGAATGAATTCGAACTTTGCAATCGCGGTGCAGCGGGTCTGCCCATTTTTTCGCATCGGCAGAAAGAGCGCCGCCGATTTCGATTTTGACGGCATTCAATGCATCATGGGTGGGGTGCTTGATGAAATCCCATACCAACGATCCGTCAGCGCGTTGCTCGGGTAAAACCATGTTGCTTCGCGTGCTGTTGGGGTATATTTCGCTGAAAAAAGTTTCCAGTGTTCCGCGTTCGGCTTGCGCTCCGCCCCATGCCGACAAATAGGATAGCCGGAAAAGCAATGTCGGCGGGTATTGGACGCCGTTTTCTGCCAGAGGCAGAGTGAAACGATAGGTCAGAACATCGGTTTCGTTCTTCGGTTTGATGTCTGCGATGATCCAATAACGCACCCCCGCCCAGTCGACCATCGAGGGAAGTTGCGCGTGTGGCGGTATTCCTTCCGTGAGAGTGAACGGGATGGTTCTTTCTCCCCATGAAACTTGAATGCCCGTGACGGCTCGGGAAATCGGCAGTTTCCGAGTGCCTTGCAGGGGAGTGTAAATGAGGGGAAGGGCGATTTGAACGGATTTTCCTTTTTGTTCGTCAAGGCGGCGAACAGAGCAAGATACGGTGTAGTTGACATGGTGTTGCCCGACTGCCGCACAAATGTGTATGTTGGCAAGTCGCAGTGTTTCGGCGCGGGTGGGATCCAGCGGAATGGGGATTCCGGGAACAGGGGCTGACGCTTCGTATTGGGGTGGGGCGGAAGGTAAAGGTGTGGGTGAGACCGGAGGTTCGGTTGCCTCAGCGGCGAGGGTAAAACAACTCAAAAGACAACAAAAGATTCCTATGACGCTGGATGGATGCATGGCGTTCGCCCATTATGGCAAATCCCATCATGAATCGCAAGAGGGAAATGCGCAAGTCAAAGTCCCGCATTGACAGACGGCTTGTTTTCATTCAGTCTTTCTGAAAATGATATCGTTTACAAATCTTTCGGGCTCCCTTGAAATCGGATCGAACTGCTATTTGCTTGATGCAGACGGCGTCCGTATTGTTCTTGATGCGGGGATGCACCCCAAGCGTGAAGGTGTTGCGGCTATGCCGGAATATTCCTTGGTTGGTGAAGATCCGGATGCGATATTCGTGACGCATGCTCATTTGGATCACATCGGGACATTGCCTGTTTTTCAAGAAAAGTTCCCTTCTTCTCAAGTGTTTATGACGAAGGGGACTGCTGTTCTCGGTGAGGTAATGTTGCATAATTCGGTGAATGTGATGACGGCGAAACGCACATCGGAAGGTATTGTTGATTATCCGTTTTTCTCTCATAAAGAATTGAACACAGCGACACTTTCTTGGAAAGAACGTCCGTACAACGAATGCTTTCGCATTGGCGGTGATAGCGGTGTGCTTGCCACGCTGTATGATGCCGGTCATATTCTCGGTTCTTGCGGTGTTTATTTGGAAACGGTCTCCGGATACAGTTTGTTTTATACGGGCGACGTGCAATTTGACGATCAAAGTATGATTCCGGGTGCAGATTTTCCTGCTGACGGGGTGGATGTGCTGATTATGGAGTGTACGCATGGGACAACGGAACGCGCTGCCGATTATACCAGAGAAAAAGAATTGAAGCGTTTTGCCCTTTCCATCAATGAAACGCTGGCAAACGGTGGGGCTGTTCTTGTGCCGGTGTTCGCTTTGGGTAAAAGTCAGGAAATGCTTTTCAATATTCAGAAGTTTAAAGACGAAGGGCTTATTCCGGATGTCCCTGTTTATTTCGGAGGTCTCAGTTCGAAGGTGACGGCTGTTTACGACAAGCTTTCTGACGTGACGCCGCGCATTAGCCCCGGCTACCGCTTGTCCGAACAAACAGAAACAGTACCTTTGCCCCGTAAAGGGAAGTCGCCTATTCAGGTCTCGCCCGGAAATATCTATTTGGTTTCCGGTGGGATGATGAATGAAAAAACGATTTCGAACTGTTTGGCTGAGCAGATGTTACCCCATGAAAAGGACGCTATTCTTTTTGTGGGGTACTGCGATGCTGATTCTCCCGCCGGCGGACTCAAGGTCGCAGGACAAGGGGAGAATGTTTGCTTGCAAGAACATAATGCTCAGTGTTTTCCAAAACGTTGCAAGGTGGAGAGCTTCGATTTCTCGGGACATGCTTCGCGGGATGATCTCGTTAAATACGTCAGTTTGCTTCATCCGCAAAAGGTTGTTCTCGTCCACGGCGATTTGGAAGCAATTGAAGAAATGCGCCGAATTTTGAGCGAGGCGCTTCCGGAAACAGAGTTGATTGTTCCTCAACCCGGTGCGACGTTCAGGCTTGACGCGTAAGAGAAAGGGGGGTAAACTTTCCTTCATCGAACCCGAATGGGCGAGTAATATTTGTTCGTATGAAGAAGATCTGCCCCCAGTGCAATCGAGAGTTTGATTCGCGGAGTACCGTGGAAGGAGAGTTGTGTCCCCATTGCGGCTTGAATGAGTTTCGCCGTGTGGGAGAAGAGGTCCCTCTTTCCGAGAAGATGTTGCATGAACAACAAAAATACATCAGAAGACAACATTCCCGCGCCAGAAAGCTTTCGAGATACGATCTTGAGGATCGCGGGATGAAATCCGCTCAGCTCGTATGTATCGGGTTGGGCGTATGTGTTCTGGGATTCGGAACGTTCCTGTTTTGGCTTTCCGCACATTCCCGTAGTGGGATGTTCAGCAATATGTCTTCGGTCGGGCAAACGGTTTTTTCCGTTTTCATGGGGGTTATTGCCGCCGTACTGATCGGCATAGGCGGGAAACGTCATCCGTTTTTGTTTGTCCCTGTTGCTGTTGCTTCTTTTATATGGAGCTTCTTCGTGCCGGATTTGTGGCCCTCCGGTATTGCCGGTCAACATCGGTCGGATAAGAAGGAAGTTGCCGCCAAAACGGCTGTTGTGGAACAGGTATCTGCCGTCGGGCGTGAATTGTCGGACGAAGATATTGTCGTTTTGAAAGAAACATTGTCCATTCACGGAGGGAAGGATGTGTGGGGAGTCTACATTGAGGCGTTGACAAACGATGTGCGCGAACAGTTACGCAAGTTCCTGTTGCGTCGTTCCGGGGCAAGCAAAGCCGTTTCTTACGGACGAAAAGGCGGGGTTCTCTTTGTTTTGGAGGGGGCGGATCTGCCAATTTCCGAAATTGAACAAGTGGCGGCGGACATGGGGGAAATCCTTTTCGTTTCAGCGGAGCTGCGCTTGATCGAAGTGAGGTTTGATGCGAAAATCTCCCATTACGAAAGCGCGTATCCCAATGATGTTTTGGTGACGGAAGCACACCCTTCTTATGTGCCTGCCAATATTGAGGAGCTGAAATGCATTGATTCGTCGCGGGTGCTTTCTGCCGCGCAGAAACTGGGAACGGCGCAAAGTAAAGTGTTCCGCGAAAAAATGCGGTCCGCGCTGATAGCTGCGGAAAAAGAACCGTGGAGTGGCTATGAACATGTATATTCTGCTATTGTACAGGCATTGATTGCCAATGCGCAAGATGATGATCCGGAAGTCGTGGCAGCTGCACATAAGCTTTTCTCCATCTTGCTGGACAAAAACATGACGATCCCGTCCTCGTTGGTGGAGTTTTTGACGGATCGCGATCCGGATGGCATCAAAGCTCCGCTTTTGAAGCTGTGGTTGACCAGCCCTATCAATTGGGATTCTTATATTAACCGTTTGGGGGTTGCTGTCGAACCGAATTTGCTGGAGTTGTTACAAGAATCGGAAAGCGTTCAGGTGATTAACGGCGTAATCGACCACTTGGGACGCATTGGTACATCTGTATCGATTCCCTATTTGCAAAAATTTACGGATAACGCAGATGAGATCATCGCTCGGGAGGCTCGGGTTGCCATTGAAGAAATACGTTCTCGTGTTGCCAAAGGGACTGTCCGGGAATAAGTTTTCCTGAACAGCAGGGACGGGTGTACAGGAAGAGAAAGGAGTTCCTTCTTTGTTGGATGTTTCCCGGATGGGATTCCCGCTTCACGGGGGAGCGTCTCTTGTACGTTTGATAGACATTTTGTAATGCGTCCTACCCGGTGTTGTTATTTTTGTGCTTGATTCTTGGGTATCAAACGATAAATAAAAATGAAGAGGATAATAAAAAGCAACGAGCCGTAAAAAATAAGACTATCAAGCATGAGAACATCATAAGCCGTCTCCCCATCAATAATTATTTCAGGATAAATGTGTTTTATAAAGCTCTTCGCCACATGAACGGGAACGGTGGCTTCCATAATATCCGCTCCTATTATTCTATATGTACATATATGGAGGACAAGCGAAAGGATGCCGCAAAAAAACAGACAAAAGATAATTTTTTGCACTTTTTCATTAATTTCGCAAGTTCATGTTTGCTTAAAGAGTGGTGTGCGTTCTTTCTGCTTTTTATAGATGATTTTCCGTATTTTGGCAAGGGGATATTACCCGTTATTGAGGCGGGTGTAGAGTGTCCTGTTATTACATAAGATTGATGGGAATCATTTAGAGTGTTTTAATGGGTTGATGTAGATGATAAGGCTGGGACAAAAAGCATCCCCGGTAAAAATCCCCCATATTTCATGTACTTTCTCTCCCTAAAATCAATTAATTCAGCCAACGAGTATCTATGTCTTTCTGATAAGGTATGATTTTTAATAAATTATTTGCCTTTGATTTCACGTCGTCATCAAAATGAGTTGTGCGGAAAGCGATGGTTGTTTCACCATTGGAAATTTCAACACAAAGATTTACGGTTTGCATCAAACATTCGTCTTTAAACAGACGTGAAATTTGCTCTTTCGAAATATTCTTATCAAGGGGGGTCTTAATGTATTTTATGGAAATTACTTCTATTGTTTTTTTGCTCCAAAAACAGCGTTGTGTAATCCTTTCTTCGTCAAACTGAATCTGAAATCGAAAAACAGAAATAACCCATACCGTCCATAATACAATGAGTCCAATGATCATTAATGTAATTAAAGAGCATTCGCTTACCCAAATAAGCGGCACAAGCAGTGAGACGAACAATAGTTAAAGGATAAAAAGAAGAAACATTGCCCATTCCTTTTTCTGCAACAAATATTGATGAGCCTCTTTATAGTCATTAAAAGGGAGAAATGCGGTGAGAAGCAAAAGGAACCCGGGTTCTATGATTAATGCAATCCAACATGGATATATCCACGTAACGCCGCCAAAAAGATAAACATGAGAAATACGGTTGCTACGACCCGCAGATAATCCAACATCATAATTAAATCGTTTTAACAAAATATGGAGCTCTGTGTTTCCATATCTTCCTCCTTTTGAGAAGGAGGAATCAGACAAAGAAAATTAATGAGAGCAAAACAGGCAAAAACAACACATAAAAACAAAAAATATTCATGATCTGTATAGGATATACATTCGAAAAAAATATGAGTATGGTTACAAGATATATGATAATTAAAACAAGATCAGTTGCTGTTTGTTTTTTATAAAAAGGAGAGTGTTCGCAGTGTAGGTGGTCGTTTCTTTGGTATTCACCGTGCATAAACGGGCAGCGCCGTCTTCGTATGCGCCGACATAGCGCAATACTTCCGCGCCCGATGCTTCGTCAATCTCTTTCAAGCCCCCTTCATGCATCTTGAAGACCACACGTTTTCCGTTGAGAACCTTTGCGTCGGGAATTGCTTCCCCCGCGCCCGCCATATAGACTTTATCTGTTGAGATGAAATCGGTCATCTTGAGATTGATTGTTTTTTGTTGAGGGGCTGATTTTGGAGTGTCGGATGTGCCGCATGTGTGGCTACTGCCTCAGTAGCTGAGTATTTCATTTTTACCTTGTCAAGTACCTTTTTTAACCAATTTTTACCCCTTCCCGAACAAGCTCGCCCATTACGCGGAAAATCACAGAAAAACAATCACTTCACCGCATGAGATATTGTGACATACAAATAATGTGTCCTGTCGATGGTGACCGGGTAGGGGGATCAAGTGAAAAATGTGTTGCCAAGAAAATAGGAATGTGTTAGAATGTTTCTGACTTCTCTTTATTGAGAAGAAATGTGACTTTATGGAGAATATATATTTAGTTATTCTGCTGGCTCTGTTGGTGCTTTCGATATTCGATCTCATCAATGGTGTTTCGAATGATGCGGTCAACTTTTTGTCATCGGCCATTGGTTCGAAAGCTGCTCCCATACGGGTTATTATGACTGTGGCATCGATCGGTGTTTTGATCGGTGCGGTTTTTTCCGGCGGGATGATGGAAGTGGCACGGAATGGGATTTTTAATCCGGAGATGTTTACTTTTCATGAGGTCATGTTGCTTTTTCTGGCGGTGATGCTGGCAGAGGTGATTCTTCTTGATACATTTAACACGTTTGGTTTGCCGACATCGACAACGGTTTCGCTGGTTTTTGGCATTTTAGGTGCTGCCACAGCAACTGCGTTTTATAAGGATTCTGCGCATCTGATCGATTATCTGAATACGGATCAAGCGATGGGTATTGTCTCCGGAATACTCATTTCCGTGGTCATCGCTTTTACGGTGGGTACTGTGGTCATGTGGATTTCACGATTGATCTTTTCTTTCCGTTATCAAAGTACGTTCCGTTGGTGTGGCTTTGCCTGGTGCGGGTTTGCCATGACCGCCATTGTTTATTTTGCCATATACAAGGGATTGAAGGGGTCTGTTTTGGAACAGTCTCTCGGGTTGACCGATTTGATGGTGTGGATCGAGCAGAATGTGATCTTGGCTTTGTTGATCGGCTATGTGAGCTTAAGCATCATAATGGCTGTGTTTCAGCATTTGCTGATGATGAATATTCTCAGAATTACCGTTTTGGCGGGGACGTTTGCTCTGGCCTTGGCGTTTGCGGGGAATGACCTCGTCAACTTCATTGGGGTCTTTATGGGGGCGCATGATGCTTATTTCGTGGTAGAACCATTGGGAGGAGATGTTTCCGGACATTTGATGACGGAACTGGGTAAAAACGCACCCACAATCATCCCCAATCGTTTGTACCTGCTGGGCGCAGGGCTGGTGATGATCGGCGCACTTTGGTTTTCGCCCAAGGCGAAGACGGTGATTGCCACCGGGGTGGAGCTTTCCCGTCAGGATGACGGCGGTATCGAGAGATTTGGATCTATCCCACCGGCGCGGGTGATTGTTCGCGGAGCTATTGCCATGGGTGATGTCGTGAAGAAGCTGATTCCGCCGCGCATGCGCGTGAGGATGAATCATCGCTGGGATCCCGCACCGTTGCCGGTTGACCCCAAAGATCGCCCCTCTTTTGATATTATACGTGCCGCAGTTAATTTGACGGTTGCTTCGTTACTGATCTCGTCTGCCACATCGTTGCAATTACCTCTTTCCACAACGTATGTGACGTTTATGGTGGCGATGGGGTCTTCGCTGGCAGATAAAGCGTGGGGGCGTGAAAGTGCGGTTTATCGGGTGACCGGGGTGTTGACTGTCATTTCAGGATGGTTCATGACGGGCTTGGCTGCCTTTGTGATGGCTGCTGTGATGGCAACGGCTTTGCATTATGGGCAACAGTGGGCGATCTTCCCTCTGCTGGCACTCGACGCGTTTATTTTACTTCGTTCTTCCGTGTATCATAGACGTCGCGAAGCGAAGATGTCGGAGCACAACGAAGCTCAAGAAGCCACAGAAGATAACATTGTATCTGTTTGCTCGCATATGGTGTCCGAAAGTGTGCAGGAACTGAGCAATATTTTTGCAGAAACCTTGCCGGCATTACAGGCAACGGATCGCAAAGCACTGAAAGAACTTTACGAACGAGCAGCCGGACTTTCTGCACGCAATAACGAAGCTCATAAATACGATGTGCTTCCTCTTCTCTACAAAATGCAGAGGCAGTCTCTCGATTCGGGGTATCACTACGTCCAGGCACTGGATCACCTGAATGAAGCCTCAAGCAGTTTGAGCCAATTTGCCGAATCCATATTCGCCTATGTGGACAACAATCATACGCCTTTCACCATCGATCAAACAGCCGATTTGCGTGAAGTGTACGGGTTGATGACACAGTATATGGAGGGGATTGTTGCCATGCTGACAACGGACAATTTTGGTCCTTATGCGGAAACGCTGACGCTTCAGGATTCTTTGATGAAACTGATAGCCAAGGCAACCAAGCGGCAGATTAAGCGTGCTCAGCGCAACCAATCCCGCACTCGCTCATCGATTCTCTATTTGGGAATGCTGAATGAAATGCGATTTATGGCGGTACAGCTCCGCGCATTGGTCAGCGATCAAAAAGATTTCTTAACGATGTGAGTCGGATGGTTTTTTAGAAGCGTCCGATTGGGTGTCCAGTTCTTGCAGGCGTTTCTTCCAAGCATCGGCAGAATCGGTGTTGCGCTGTGTGCCGATGCCTTCTTCGTAGCAATGAATCAATTGCCGAATCGCAGAACGGTTGTTTTGCCCCGCAGAAAGCATGATCCACAGGAGACCCTGTTCTTTGTCGAGGGGGACACCCGATCCGGTGAGGCACATCAGCCCGTAAATGTATTGAGCCTGCGAGTTGCCGCCCTCTGCTGCACGTAAGTACCATTTTGCGGCTTCGTGCATATCGGGGCTGAGAGATTCGTAGCCCTGGGCATACATTTTCCCCAAAAGGAGAGAAGCTTTGACGTGGGCGTGGTCGGCGGCTCGTTTGCACCACATGATTCCTCGGCTGTTATCATGCTCTTTATCGAGGAAGTATATTCCGAGACTGTATTCCGCTTCGGCGATGCCGGCCTGCGCCGCCCGATCCCATTCAGCGACGGCTCGATTAAGATCCTGCGCGATTCCGTCCCCTTGTGCGTAGATTTCACCGAGAAAAAAATGAGCTTCGGCGACTCCTTGTTTTGCAGCTCGTTCAAACCATTTTCTTGCTTTTTCAGCATCACGGGAGATGTATTCGTTGCCGTAGTAGTAGAGAGCCGCCAGCGTCATGACTGCTTCCCGATAGCCGTTTTCAGCCGCCTTTTGCGTCCAATGAAGCATCTGTTCAAAGTCTTCCTTTGAACCGTTTTTTGCTTTTATTGCCAATTCTTTGGCTTTTTCGTACTGAGCTTTTGCCTCTTCTGTCGAAAGAATCGTCTCTTTTTCGTTTTTCTGTTCGCAAGAGCAAATCAGCACAGAGCAGAGCAGGACAACAATGAGGGCAGGTTCCTTCATGAAACGAATCATAAAAAAGGCATCGGTGCATCTCAAGAGGAAAGTGGGGCATCCTTCTAATTGTTGGCTTGATATGCAGGGCGTCTTGTGTATCATGGTAACATGAAATGCGGTATCGGAATCGCTGTTGTCTCGGCTTTATTGGTATCTTGTTCTTCCACGAAAAAGATTCAGGTCGTTTCATCGCCGTCGGGTGCGACGGTGCGAATAGACGGCGTAAAAATGGGGGTAACCCCTGCCGAAATCGAGGTGGGGAGGTATGATTCCGTCGAATTGAGTGTCGAAAAACCGGGCTATAGCGTACAATCCGTGGTGCTGGAGCCGAAAAGCAGTATGATGGAAAAAATTCTTTGGTCGGGCAATGATCCCAAAGTTCGCAGTATCAAAGAGGACAAAGTGGAAGTAACGCTTTACAGAGCGCACATGCCCAAGATGCCACGTCGCGCTGCACCGGAGAGGAAAGATAACGTTGTTGAGGCCCCGACGCTGCGCCCGATGCCCGATTTTCGGTGAATTAACCGATCCGGAAAGTAATGCGCGCCTTTGTCATATCGTAAGGTGACATTTCAATCTTTACTCGGTCACCCACGACCAAGCGGATGAAACGCTTGCGCATTTTGCCCGAAATGTGGGCAAGGAGTTCGTGACCGCTCGGCAACTTGACACGAAACATCGTACCTGCCAGCACAGCGGAAACAACGCCCTCAAGCTCAATCTGATCTTCGCTGCTCTTTTCTTCATCGTTCTTGGACTTGCGGGAAATATTGGCATTTCCGTTGCCTTGGTTTTTTTGCGGTATTGGGCGTTTTGTGCCGCCACGATTGCCGTTGTTATTGCCGTTGTTGCGATTCGGAGCGGAGTTGCGCCCGGAACGGTTTCCGGAAAAAGAATTGGGTGAGCTCATACGTAAACAGGTTGTCCCCGGCGGGAAGTGTATTCGCGCGGAAGACGCGCCAGTTTACGCGCCGAGGGCGTTTTTTGCAAGCGATTTTTCTGCATTGGGTATGCTTTTTTAAGAAAAAATGAAGCACAACCGTAAAATGCAGTTGACAAAGACAACGATTGAGAGTAAAAAAATCGCCCCGAATTAGCGGTTCGACGGCATGAGCCGTGACCGGAACAGAAAAAAGTAACATGAAAACCTTCTCTGCCAAAGCTCAGGATATCGAGCGCAAGTGGTACATTATCGATGCTGCCGACAAGGTGCTCGGTCAGGTCGCCGTGGAAGCAGCCAATTTGCTTCGCGGTAAGAATAAGACAATCTTTACTCCTCACGTGGATTGCGGTGACTACGTCATCGTGATCAATGCCGACAAAGTTACTTTGAGCGGTAACAAAGAACGTGCTAAAATCTATACCCGTTATTCCGGTTATGTGGGCGGTCAGAAAGTGGAAACGCCTGCCAAGCTCCGCAAACGCCGTCCTACGTTCATGGTAGAACATGCCACGCTGGGTATGGTTCCTCATACGCGTCAGGGGCGCGCTCAGGCTTCCCGTCTTAAGGTGTATGCCGGCGCGGAACATCCACACGCTGCTCAACAACCTACGGTTATCAATATTGACTAATTTTTATTATCATGAGTCAGACCACTCCATTTAACGCCACCGGTCGCCGTAAGACGGCAGTAGCTCACGCTTGGCTGTCCCCGGTAGAAGAAGGCAAGTCGGGCAAGATTGAAATCAATCGTCAAAGCTTTGAAGAATATCTTCCGACGGATCAATTGCAGAACGTCGTTCTTCAGCCTTTCTATGCGACAAACACTATCAAGAAGTACAATGTTCGCATCGTCACCAAGGGCGGTGGTATCCATGGGCAAGCAGGGGCTGTCAGCTTGGCGATTGCCCGTTCTCTCGTGCTGATTGATGAAGAAAATCGCAAGCCGCTCCGCGAGCAAGGTCTTTTGACCCGCGATTCCCGCATGAAGGAGCGTAAAAAAGCCGGTCGTCCCGGTGCCCGCAAGCGTTTCCAATTCTCGAAACGTTAATTGTGCACAGCAATTTTTCTCAAGCATGCGAGCCAATTCGGTTCGCATGCTTTTTGCATGTCTTTTTTCGCGAATCGGTATCGGAGACAATGTTTGGGCTTGTCGGGAAGTACTGATTCGCGGTAGACTGCGCTTGCTTTTACCCGTATGAAGAAGCATCCCTTTGCATCGGTTGATCTGAATGAGAGACCCTTTATTCTCTTTTGGGAAATTACACGCGCATGCCCATTGGCATGTTGCCATTGCCGTGCCGTGGCGCAACCGCGCCCTTCTCCCGAGGAGTTGACGACGGACGAAGGGAAAAAGCTGTTGGATGACATAGCCGAGATGAACCCGCCGATGCTGGTGCTGACCGGGGGAGACCCGATGATTCGCCGCGATTTGCATGAGTTGATTGCTCATGCGGCAGGCTTAGGGCTTCGGGTGGCGTTAAGTCCCGCCGCGACGCCTCTGCTGGTTCGCTCCGATTTTGTCTCCCTGAAAGAGGCAGGGGTACACAGTATGTCGTTAAGTCTTGACGGTGCATGCCGTGAAACGCACGATGCCTTCCGGCGGGTGCCGCACACTTTTGAGCGTACATTGACGGCGGCACACAAAGCGAAGGAAGCGGGCATTCACCTTCAAATCAACACAACCGTGACCAAGGGGACCTTGGGTGAGATGCAGGGTTTTTTACGCTTGATGAAGGAATTGCGTCCGGATATGTGGAGCGTCTTTCTGATTGTCCCCACGGGGCGTGCTTCGGCAGATCAGCTCCCAACTGCCGATGAGGTGGAACACGTGTGGCATGAGCTGGAACAGCTTAGTAAAGAGGTTGACTTTGGCGTGAAAACGACCGAAGGGCATCATTACCGCCGCGTAGCTTTGCAAGAGGCGATGAGACGCGGAGAACCGCCTGCGCGACGAGCCGTTCCGACGCGAGACGGCAAAGGAGTGATGTTTATCTCTCATGTCGGAGACATTCATCCGTCCGGTTTTTTGCCCGTTACAGCAGGCAATGTACGCCACGATCATTTGGCAGAGGTATACCGTTCCCATCCGCTTTTTGTCAGATTGCGGGATGATGACGCCCTGAAAGGGAAATGTGGCTGTTGCGAATTTCGGCATATTTGCGGTGGATCCCGAGCGCGTGCCTACAGCATGACGGGGGATCTTTTTGCTGCTGATCCGCTGTGTTCGTATATACCGAAAATAATGCAAAAACAATAATTTTTTACAAGAATCATGATCAATATCACCAGACTGTGGACAGGACGGGCACAACCTGCCGACCATTTGCGCTACGGGCGTGCCGAGGCTTGCGGAAACGGCGATTCTCTACCCAGCACGGCATCATGCATGCCTGCTTCTTCCCGTTCCAGAAAACCGATTGTCGTGTGGAATATTACGCGCACCTGCAATTTGAAATGCATACATTGTTATGCGGATTCGCATGCGGAAAAATATCCGGGCGAGCTGACGTGGGAACAATGTCGCGCCGTGATAGACGATTTGGCTGATTATCGCGTCAGTGCGCTCTTGCTTTCCGGTGGAGAGCCGCTCGTGCATCCGCTCTTGCCCAAGATCCTCGAACGCGCAACCGAACGGGGACTTAAGGTGACCATATCGACAAACGGGACGCGAATCACGCCGGAATATGCGGCTTTGTTCAAAAATTTGGGTGTGGCGTATGTCGGTATTTCTCTGGATGGTATCGGTGAAGTACACGATCGCTTTCGCGGGGTGAAAGGTGCGTTTGAGCAGGCTGTGCGCGGATTCAAACAGTGCGAAGATGTCGGACAAAAAACGGGGCTTCGCTTGACACTCACCCGAAATAACGTGCAATGCATGAGCGATATTTTGGACTTTATCGAAAGGGAGAACATTCGCCGCGTTTGCTTTTATCATTTAGTTCCCACCGGGCGCGGTGTTGACGTGCAGACGCTTCATCCCGATGAAGCCCGCCGTGCGCTCGATATGCTCATCGCCCGTGTGGAAAAATGGAAAGAGCAAGGAGAAGATCGCGAATTGCTGACCGTGACGCAACCAGCCGATGGCATCTACCTCTTGCTGAAACAACTGCGTGAAGAGAATCCTCTTGCGACGGAAACTCTCCGATTGCTCGAATGGAACGGTGGCGGTTCCAACAGCTCCGGCAGGGGGATTGCCAATATCGATACGCAAGGTAACGTGCATCCCGATCAGTTCTGGCAATCTGTCACGTTGGGTAACGTGAAAAAACAAAAGTTTTCAGAGATTTGGGAAGCACAGGCGGGTGATGCCGTTGAACTTTTGCCGAAATTGCGCTCCTCCGATGATCCCGTTGAAAGACAAAACGCCTTGTCGGGGCGTTGCGCCCGTTGCCGCCATTTCAAACTGTGCGGCGGCGGATTCCGCACAAGAGCAGCATTTGCAAACGGTCATTGGTGCGGCTCGGATCCCGGTTGCTATTTGAGCGAAGAGGAAATCCGAACGGAAATCGGCTTGGATGAATCGGGGTGCGCCCGTTTTCTGAAATAATATTCGAAAAAACAGAAATATTTTCGGGAAATTTTAGTTTTTGCTTGCGTCCGAACAGGGAAAATGCTATTTAAAGACCACCATGAAGCGCACAGCCCTTTCAGCTCTGATTCTTTTAGGAACCGCAGTCGGTGTCTATGCCGATATCCAAGCTCCGCCCGCATCGGAGTATACCGCGACCCGCAAGTTGGGACGCGCGTTGGGCAATATTATCTATGCCGTTGAAGAAGTACCCACAACGATGGTTCGATGGAACTCCCGCGAAGGCGATTATGCCGGTTGGTCTGTTGGTCTCGTTGAAGGATTTTCCCGCACGTTTGAGCGTATGGGTTACGGTTTGTACGAATTGGTGACTTTTTGGGCACCCACATACAAATGCACATATCGTCCACCCTATCAGGGCAGTTGTGGTCGCAATGGTCTTCGTGAATACAACACATGGTCCGGCTTTACCGAATTCCCGCAGGAGCTTGGCTTCCAAAGCTACTATTCGTATTCCCGCATCACCGGATATTGATTTCTTTTCCAGAGCAGAAAAACCTCCTCGAATGTCGGGGAGGTTTTTTATTTTTTGTGGGGGAGCGGGATACCTGCTCAATATGCGGAATGACGGGTGCGCTATGCTTGCTCACCGCATTCTATGGCACGTTGGACGCGTTCTGTCTCTTCGCTGAGTTCTGCCCATCTTGTAAATGCCGCTTCCAATTCGCGGTCGATGGCTTGGAACTCTTGCGTCAGGTCTTTCAGCCGTTCGTTGTCTGAAACGATATCGGGTTGGGAAAGTGCAGCAGTGATGGAATCTTTGCGGGCTTCTTTCTCGGCGATGCTTTGCTCAAGCAACTCCATTTCGTTTTGAAGCGGCTTGAGAATTTGCGCCTTTTTTCGGCGGATTTCTGCTTCGAGACGTCGTTTTTCTCGGCGGTCGCCCGACGATTTTTCGCCGGGACTTGCCGCGTGTTGCGGAGAAGCGACAAGATTTTCGCGTTCGATGCTTTCGAGGTATGTGCTGACGTTGCCGTGAAAAAGTCTGGGCGACGCGCCGGGGCGAAACTCCAGCACTTTGTTGACGATGGGATCCAGAAAAGCTCGGTTGTGAGAAACAATACAATACGAACCGGGATATTCGAGCAGTGCTTTTTGCAAAACCTCTTGAGACTGGAAGTCCAAATGGTTTGTCGGTTCGTCCATGATGAGGAAATTGGCAGGTTTCAGCAACATGCAGACAAGAGCCACGCGTGAACGTTCGCCTCCGGAAAGTACACCGATGCGTTTAAAAACATCATCGCCACGGAAGAGAAAACACCCCAGAATATTGCGGACGATCGGGGCTGTTTCTCGGGAAGCCGCTGCCGTGACGCATTCAAGCACTGTCTGTTCGGGATTGAGAACATCGGCATGTGTTTGAGAAAAGAATGCCGTTTCCGTGTGTGCACCGAAGGTGTGTGTACCTGAATCGGGCGGCTCAACAGCAGAAAGAAGGCGGGTGAATGTTGATTTGCCGGCACCGTTTACGCCGACAATGGCGATGCGATCGCCCTTTTCCATGGTAAAAGAATAATCGCGCAACAGTTCGATATTTCCGTATGCTTTGGAAACATTTTCGAGGCGAACCACTGTGTGACCACCCGGCGGTGGGGCAGGGAAATGGAAATCCATCACCGCGTCATCATCTTCAATTTCAATCAAATCGATTTTTTCCAGCTGCTTGATGCGGGATTGTACCAAGGAAGCCTTGGTCGCTTTTGCTCGGAAGCGGTCAATAAACTCATGCGCTTTTGCCAGCTCACGCTGTTGCGCCTTGTATTGCCGCTGTAAGATTTCTTTTCGCGTTGCGCTTTCTTTCAAAAAGAAAGAAAAATTGCCTGCGTATTCTTCGGCGCGACCGTGGTGAAATGCGATGGTACGTGTCACCAGAGAATCGAGTAAGGCCACATCGTGCGAAATAATGACGACGGCCCCCCGAAACGTGCGGAGATATTGTTCCATCCATCGTTGAGATTGAATATCGAGGTGGTTGGTGGGTTCGTCGAGCAACAGAATATCCGGATCGCGCAGAAACAATTTGGCAAGAGCAATGCGCATTTGCCAGCCCCCGGAAAACTCTCCGCAATCGCGCCCAAAATCTTCCGTGCGAAAGCCCAGTCCGCGCAAAATGGATTCTGCCTTCGGCTTTAGTTTGGAAATATCGTCGTCGTGCAACCGAAGCTCCAGTGCGCCTATTTGATCGAGCAGGGCGGTATATTCGGCAGAATCTGGCGGCAAATCTGTCAGCCGTGCGGACATTTTTTCGACGCTCTCTGCCATTTCAAGCACATCCCCCGCCGCTCTTAACGCCTCTTCAAAAAGAGGTCTCCCCGAAATGTGAATCCCCTCTTGCGGCAAATACCCCGTGCGAATGCCGTTTGGTAACAAAACGCGTCCGGCGTCAGGCTCAAGAACGCCGGCAATGCATTTCATCAGCGTCGACTTACCCGCGCCGTTTTGACCGGCAAAGGCGATCCGTTCGCCTTGTTCTACCGTGAAAGAAAGACAGTCAAAGAGAATGCGGGCGGCGTATTGAATATGCAGATTTTGGACGGCAAAAACCACGGGAATCCGAACTCAGGATGAGAAAAAGGCAGGTCGCCCGCAGACGACCTGCGCAAAACAGTACAAAGCGATACCGAAAAACGGGTCAGTGCTTTTTCAACGCTTGATTCCACTTGGCGATGTTGGCTTTCTGCTCTTCAAACAGGTCAGCGCAATCATCGTGAATTTCAATCGTCGAAATGGTGTCGCCTTGGCAAATGGCGTTGACCGTTTTTTGGTCATCGACACCGTGAACCTTGCCGAAGACGGTGTGCTTGCCGTTGAGCCATGGCGTTTCAACATGGGTGATAAAGAATTGCGAACCGTTCGTCCCCGAACCGTCCCATGCCTTGCCGGCATTTGCCATCGAAAGAACGCCGGGACCATCGTGTTTGAGATCTGCGCGGCATTCATCGTCAAAACGGTAACCGGGACCGCCTGTGCCTGTTCCCAGCGGGCAACCGCCCTGAATCATGAAATCGGAAATGACGCGGTGAAAAGTCAGCCCATCATAAAAACCGTGCTGTGCCAGATTGAGGAAAGAAGCCGCCGTAACGGGAGTTTTCGAAGCAAACACCGTCAGATTGATGTCGCCCTTGGATGTTTTGATCGTGATGTTCTTATCGGTTGCCATGCCCGCAGAGTAACAGAGCCGTGTGCGGATTGCAAGACCCGATGAAGACATGCCTTCGCAGAGCTGATGCGGAAGGGTTATTTTTCAAGCCGTTTTGCTGCCTCTTGCCCGTATACCGTTTGGGGATATTCCTCTGCCGTTTTCTTCCACAGGCGCTGTGCGTCCTCCGTTTGGGAAGCTTCCGCAAAGAGGCATGCAGCGCGGTAAAGGAACAGGGCTTTGTCTTGTTTGCCCCGCAGACGGGCTGCTGCCGTTTCGTAGACCTTCGCTGCATCGAGCGGACGGCGAAAGACATCTTTGAGGACAGAGGCGTATTCCGTTTGCGCCCGCAGGAAATGCGGATTCTTCTCTGCATATTTTTTCAGACGGAGGAGAGCTTCCTCGGATGGCGTGTGCCGTATCTGATCCGAAAGTCGGACAAGGGCGTCATCGGAAGCCCTGTAACTGTCACCGTAAAAAAAATTGGCAATCGCATCGCTGATGCGCGGCAACACCCATTTCACGCATGCCAGACCAAGAATACCAGCGCACAACAGACAAAACACCCCTGTAAAAACGACATCCCCGGGCAACAGCGACACCAGACCGCCCTCTGCACAAAACAGCCGTGTCAACAGAAGCAACAGGCATATCACCACAAAACAGAGGAGATGCGAAACGAGGAGATGCGAAACATTCTTCACGGAAACGAAAAATTACCTTTTTTGAATACCGATCAGGCGCGGTGCATCGGGGACACCGTTCCAGCTTTGCAACCTGCATACGAAAGCATCTCGGATGGGAATCTCTGCACAAAAAGCATCAACTGCGTGGGCTTCCTCTTTGCCGCCTTCATGTCCCGGGTAGCACATCACTGTGAGAATCCCGCCCCTGTTCAGACGAGAAAACGCCTTCCTCAACGCGGGGATGGTATCTCCCGCCGCAGTCATGCATGCTTTGTCTCCGCCCGGCAAATAGCCCAAATTAAACATGGCGGCAGACAGCCCGTGCGGCACATGCAAATCAAGTTCGGCATGGGTGCATGTGTAGAGAAACACCCTCTCGAGAACCCCTTCGCGGGAAAGTCGTTCGCGCGTGGCGGTAATCGCTTTGGGCTGAATATCGAAAGCATACACATGACCATTCTCGCCCACTGCCTGTGCCAAAAAAAGCGTATCGTGTCCATTTCCTGCCGTCCCGTCAAGAACGCAATCGCCCTTGCGGACAACCGCGCTGATCCACGCATGGGCGCAGTTCAGTGGGCGAAGAATCATTTCGGATTTGGGCATACGGGCGGGCGGTAAATTAACGGGCGGGCAAATTATCCATTTCGATATAGTCCAACGCCTTTGTTTTGGATGGGTTGGCGGGGTCTCTCACTTCCAGCTTCATTTGTTTGAAAAACCAAGAACCGTCCTTCAGCTTTTGTACCGAAGTGATGGAAAACCGCTTTTTGAGCTTTCCTTGGGCGTCGTACCCGTCAATTTGCCACGTTGTCCCGTTCTCCTTGTCAATCCAGACGCGCATGCGGGCGAATTGCCCCGTCTTCAGATTGGGATTCGGCAATTCGACAATATAGCAATCTCTCCCCTTCACGCGGGCAAGGGATGCATCATCTACAATCACGCCGTTTTTCCAATAGAGGAACCGCAAAGAGAGATCTTCGTAGCAAATATCCGTATCGGCAATGTGTTCGGTATAGCGGGCGGAAGGCATGTGAATCGCGTTCCCGGCGGGATCAACCTCCAACAAATCGGCAGATTTACTCTTCATGTGAAGGTCGAAACGCTTCCATAGCTCCCCTTTCTTATATTGAAACACAATGACGTCACCGCGCACACTCATAGCAAAAGGCACTTTGTTTCTCCCTTTCCTTAAATGCCCCTGAACATCGCGTTCCCCTTGGCTTGTCATTGTGGTACGCACAGTTTCCAGCAATTTGTCTGCCTGTAACGTCTGCTCTGCAGAGGAAAACGATGCAAAAAACAAACCGAGAATACACAGCAGAGAAAAAGTTTTGCTCATACGCCTCCTTTTATCACACCCTCAGCCAAAATGCAAAGCCGCATTTTGGCTGTATGTTTTGAAGTTTCTTAAGTCGTTGACTGTTGGGTTTTCTTCTGCCAAAAGGCAACGGCGTCTTTTTTCAAAGTCGGCATCACATATCGGCTCATTAACAATGAAATGTTCCGGTGTCCCATTTCCAGTTGTAGGGCCGGCAAGTTTCGAAAATAAGCGGCATGATAACTTGCGAATGTGTGTCGGCAAATATCCGGTATCCATGTATTCCTGTATCCCGCTGCTCTTCTTAAAGCATTCCATTTGCGTTTCCAATTTTTCGGAATGCGCCTTTCGCTTTTTTGGATATTATCCAGCCCTTTCAGCGAAACGGCTCTGCCACCGCCCGTTTTGCTGACGTGAGAACGAATAATTACTGTTTGTTCATCCCAATAAAAGTCCGTTTCGCGCAACCGACTGACTTCCGCAGGGCGGATTCCCGCATAAAGCATTAAGTTTAATGAGAACTTCATGTCTCTGAATTCAGGGCGGGATGCTGTTCTTTTTAGATTTTCCACTTCGTCTGGGGAGAGGGGGGTAATGCTCTTTTCTTTTATTTTTGGGGCTTTAATTCGAATGACGGGATTTGAATCGCACCATTCTTGCCTGATACCGAAAGAAAATACGCTGTGCAGAATGACACGCCCTTTTGCATAACTGCTCCGGCTTTTTCCAAATGCTTCTGACAAGATTTTTTTACATTGCGTTGAAGTGATAGTGCGTATGGGTAATTCTGCTGCACCGTTTACCCTTAGTATACGACGTGCAAAATGCCGTAAATCTCTTTTTGAAGTGGGTCTCAAACTCTCTCTTGCTTCAATACTTGCCCAAACGGCTTTTTCCAAAGTAACTGTGTGAGCGGCTGATTTTACGGCAAATACTCCTTTTTGGATCATATCGCGCAACTGGGCGATCATTCTTTCGCGAGGTAGGCTCTGTGCTGAAACTTCCAGCTTTTCAATTGCTTCCAAAATAAGGCGTGCTGTGTCGCACAACGTTAAATTGGTGTCTTTTAATAAATTCTCTGCAATGCAACTTTCGGTGAGTTCTTCATTCATAATGCTGATGTCAACAGAAAATAACAAAATATGTGATTTGTTATTGAAGATAAAAGCATTTTTTCTCACTATTCTTTATGGAATATACGGGGAAGAATTTTCTTGTGTGTTGCGTTATATATTGATTTATAACATTAAAAAAGACATCAGCATTATGAATGCTGTATACAATGGCTGAGCTAACTGTCAGAAGAATGTCGGGAGAGAGCTATCAGTGTTTATGCGGGAATCCTATTAGTGAGGGTGAGTGTAGCAAATGCGGGTTGTCGCGATTGGCTGCACGTTATCTTTCCGTTACAGGGCCGTTTCTGCCTGTCATTATGCTGACCGGTATGGGGATCGTGTTTTTCTTCAATTATTACGGTATCACAGAAAAAGTTACCGAAGTCAAAGAAAACGTGATGAGTCTTTTTACTCCTCATACGGACGTTCTGCCCGGAAAGTCTGTTTTGGTTCAACCGGAAAAGACGCCTTTGCCGACTGGTTCTCCCATTCCCGTGAAAACGAAGAAGGTTGATGAGACGGGTGGCGTGCCGGATTGGGTCTACGGAGAAACGGAAGGAGCTGAGGTCCGACCTTCTGTGAAATCGGAAGAACCTGAAAAACTTCCGAAACGCATAACAGAAACGCCCCCCGCAAATCATCCTTTGACACCGGCTTTGCAGGAAAAGAAGATTTATCAGATCCTTCATTTTTTGGTGGGGCGTAATCCAGAAGGAGAATCCGTGAATACGCTTTTCGCTGAAGAAGTGGTCAATTTGTCTTTGGATATGAAGACATCACGCGAAGCTGTCCGCGACAGTATCAATCAATTTATATCAGAATATCCCGTTCGCGTTGTCAAGCTCACGTCTGCTGGTGTGAAAGATCGGACAATTGAGATCAATACCCGACGAATTTTTATGCGCGAAGATGGTGCCCGTCTGGATGTTTATGGCAAGACAGTAGTGGAGTTGGACGGGGAAAATCGAATTAATGCGCTGTCTGATGACGTACAGCAGGATTTCCCCACCCGGTTAAGTGAAGGGTTCGCTCCGATAAATTACTCTCTTAAGAAAACGATCAGCAATGCAAATTAAAATATAATCAATATATCACCATGAAAAATAATATGAAAAAAACATTGGCTCTGCTTTTGAGCGTTAGCGTGATTACGGGTAATGTCACTTCATGTGCCAATATGTCTGATGGTGCAAAAACGCGTTATCAGGGATTAGGTATCGGTGCGCTCGGCGGTGCTGCAGTCGGTGCCGGAATCGGGCAACTTGCCGGCGGTGACAGCAAATCCACATTGATCGGAGCCGGCATCGGTGCCGTTGCCGGATCGGTAGCCGGATGGTTATGGGGCAATTCTGTTGCTCTTCAAAAAGAACAATATGCTAGCGTGGAAGAGCAGATCAGCGACAGTAATCGAGCTATGGATGAGCTTATTGCTCAAACGAAAAAGGATAATGCTGCATTGAAGAACGCCATTGCCAATCTTAGAAAAGAAAATAAAAAGTTGGCATCTTCGCCCAAGGTTAAATCCGATGCGAAAAAATTGTCTTTGGCTGTGGATGACAGCATTTCGATTTTGAATAATGAAGTCGTTTTGGCGCGTCGTGCTGCCGGCAAGGCTTCCGGTAATGAAAGAATCGTTCTGAACGGGAAAATCAGTACGCTCAATAAAGAAATCAGCTCTCTTAAAACACATAAGAGAGAGCTTGCCGCTCTTTCCAAATAATCACAAACGGTTTCTTATTTCTTGAAAAAATGAGAGGTTTTTATCACCTCTGCGCAAGGAAATACAAACAGACATCTTTATAAAAAATAAATCTTATTGAGATATTTATATGAAAACAACATCTTCAATTTGTCTGAAAAGTGCTTTCGCCGTTATTTGCACTCTGTGTGCCTCGTGTTCGTTGACTGGCGATCCGACGCAAGGCGGGATTTTCTGGTCACAGACCAAAGCGATGGAACGTCGGCAGGAACTTTTGAATCAACAGGTTGCCAAGCAGGATGAATATAATAGGCTTACTCGGGCAACATCCTCTTACGGCAATACGCGTAATCGCTTGCAAAAAGAGAACAGAACGTTGAAATCTGAACAGAAGAAAACAGAAACCTTAAAAGGCAAAGACGCAGTGAATGCCGCAATTAAGGATATAGAGGCAGAATTGGAAAATTGATAGCGGCGCAAGGTTCTGAGGCTGTCTTTCCCCCAGTAATATTGGCACACAATGAACAGACCGGGTAAAATCAGTTATACGAGATTGGCTTACGTCATTCTGATAGGCTGTTCGTTATTGTACAGCTTATTCGGCTCTGCCTTTTTGGATGAGGAAACACGTGAATTGATTGATATTTCGATTAAGTACGGGTTCTTTCTCGGATATGGGGCTTGGGTGCTGGGCATGGTGATAGCCAATGCGATTGGGCATCGGCGCGATATTCAAACAGGCTACTCCGGAAACGACAGATTGAGTGCTGCTTTTCAAGTTTTACTGGAAACATTGTTAAAGACAGCGAAGACTTCTGTTGTCGCACCGATGATCGCGTATCGGGCAATGGCAGGACAGGAGAAGCTGTTGAATCGGTTGGTATCTTGGGCAGAAGTGTATGTGATGCGCCCTCTTGCCTCGATTCTTGCTTTGGTCGCTTTGGCGATTCTTTCTCCGTTCGTTATTTTCCCAGTAGCCTTGTTCGCCCGAATCAAGAAGGAACCGGGCGAACAGGGGGTAGAGGTCCTTTCTGTGGGCTGTGTTGCCGGTTCAGACTCAACGCGAAATTCGTTCTTGCGAGCCTTTGCGTCTGTGCTGGGGAATGTGTCGGTTCCGCCATGGCATTTTATCGGTACTCCTCAGATCAACAAATCAAAAAATAATCCGAAGTACAATTACATCGAATTGTTGCTGAAGAAGAATCCAAATAAATTGAAACCTTTGCGGCACGTTCAGGTTTGCGATTTTGAGGGGAGCGATTGCGCTTCTCTTCAAACGCTGGATTCGATGCCTTTCTTTGGCGGAATGCGGGGCGTTATTTTCATCGTGGAAGAAGCAACGGACAGCAAATCATTTTCAGCAACGTTTGACCTGTGGTACGAATTCATGAGTTCTGCCCATAAAGCCGATTTGAAGAAAATGAAATGCTTTGTCGTAATTTGTCCAAACGGCAAAGAACCGATTTTTGACGGTGCCCGTGAGCTTGTTCCCAATGCGGAAAAAACAGACTGCTGTGAATTCCTGAGAGAGCATCGGATGGCAGAAATCATAGAAAAAACAGCGCTTTTCCGCAAAACAGAATTTTTTTCCGTCTCTTCCGATCCGAAAGAGTTATCCGAATGCCCCGGCGTATGTGCCCTTGCCAAGAGGTTGTTGCAATGTATTCCCGGTTAATCTCAATAAACTTTTCCTTTCAATCAAACCCATATAAATAACCATGACAGACCAAGAACCAATCGAAATATCGGAGAAATCTCTTATTCCCGATGAGCCTATTCCTGATGAAGTTTTTCAGGAAAATGCAGAAACCGATACAGAGGAGACAGAAACGGACAGTCCAAATGTGACGGAAGAAACTCAAGAAGTTACAGGGCAAACGCCCGAATCGGAATCGCCGGAAAATTCGGAACCGGAAAATGCACCTGCATCGGAAGAAGAATCCGTGCCGGAACCTCCTGTTGAAGAACCGTCACCGTCATCCCTTCCCGTTGAAGGAGAGCCTCCCGTTACGGAAGATGAATCTGCTCCGCAGAGACCGGATTTGTCCCCGATTCTGGAGCAGTTGACTTTTCTACAAGCAGAAATGAAAGCTCTTCGTGATGATTTTAATGCCAAATTGCGGTATGATGCTTCCAAAAAAGAAATTATTGATCGCCAATATCAAGAGCTTGACGCGTATCACCGCGAAGTTCACGAAAAGCTCAGCAAAGCGATTGTGATGGACATCATTTCGGAAATTGACGGAGCAGAACGGAGTGCGGAACATTACGGTGCGCTCGAGGCTACGCCGGAGAATTATGCCAAACTGAAAAAATTGGTTTTGGCTCAAGCAGAAGATTTGAAAGACCTCCTTGAAAACAATGATATTGTTTCCTATCGCACGGAAGCCGGGGAACCCTTTAATCATAAGCGGCACAGCGTGCTGAAAACCGTTCTGACGTGTGACCCTCATTTGGCAAAAACAATTCAGGCTTCTCTGCGTTGGGGATTTGAAAAAGACGGGAAAGTTGTCCGCCCCGAAAAAGTGGCTGTTTATATTTTAGAGCGCCCCGAAATAGAAAATGAACTAGTAATTCTTTAATAAAACTATTTTTCAGGTAAACATAAATAATCAATTCATATTATGAGCGAAATCAAAATCAATAAAGTATACGGTATCGACCTCGGTACCACTTATTCAGCCCTTTCCCATGTCAATGACGGCGGGAATGTCGAAATTATTAACAATCCGGACGGTGGCGCCATTACGGCTTCGGCTGTATTCTTCGAAGAAGGAGGAGAGACGGTTGTCGGTGAGGGGGCTAAGGAGTCTGCTTACACAGACCCGGAAAACTTTGTCCATTTGATCAAGCGGGAAATGGGGACGCCATGGCGCAAAACTTTTTTTGGGAAGGAACATTCTCCCGAAAGTATTTCGGCACTTATCCTGAAATATATGGTAAAAGGCGCTACGATGAGCGGACACGATGTGAAGGACGTGGTGATCACTTGCCCCGCTTATTTCAATGAAGGCGAACGACAGGCAACCAAAGAAGCCGGTGAAGTAGCCGGGTTAAACGTGCTTGCCGTGATCGACGAACCCATTGCTGCTGCCATTTCTTATGGGATGGGGGTTGCCGGACAAGATGCGGAAGAGGCGCAGAAGACAAAGCATGTTATCGTTTATGACTTGGGCGGCGGGACGTTTGACGTGACCGTGGTGGAAATTTCTCCTAAAGGAGTCAAAGTGATCTGCTCCGATGGCAATCACAGGCTGGGTGGTGCCGATTGGGATGAGAAATTGCGCGATTTGTTGTTGGAGAAGCTTGCCATCGAAAATCCGGAAGCGGGCGATCTGATGGAAGATCCTGAAACAAAGGCGGCTTTGATTACCACGGTGGAAAAAGCTAAAATCAGTCTCACTCAAAAAGATACAGCCACAGCTCGTATTACATGTTGCGACGGAGGCAAAAGCAAAGTCAGCGTTACAAGAAAGGAATTTGACGAGGCAACCAAATCTTTGCTGGACGAAACTGTTGAGCTAACGGATAAAATGATTGCCTTCGCCAAAGAGAAAAAGGGCGTTGAAAAAATCGATGAATTCCTGCTCGTGGGGGGCAGTACTTACATGCCACAGGTTATGGAAATGGTGAATAATCGCTATAAGGATTCTCTGGGCGTGGAACCTAAACTGTACGAACCCAACCACGCTGTTTCCAAAGGTGCCGCTTTGTATGGGAACAATAAGGCAATTCGGGACGCTTATAAGATATTTATTGAGGAAAATCCGGAAGGGACTCCAGGGGACTTTGTTGACGTATTACCTCAAGGAGGTAACAATGGCGGTTATGTATTGACCCCTGATGATGTTGAGGTTATCTTAGGAACGCAAATGATCACGGTTGCCTCCAAAAGTATTGGGATTCGCCTGAATAATAAAGAAGGGAAACCGGTGTGTTACAATTTGATTGAAAAACAGACAGAGGTGCCTTGCTGTAAAACACAAACGTTCCCGATATCAACAGCTAATGCGACTACACTTTCTTTGGCTGTGTATTCAAACAATGTGCCAGAAGTTGAAGCATCGCTGGATGAATGCATCATGCTGAATAAGGATGAGAAACCTGCTGTGATGAAGTTGACACCGGGACTTCCGGCTAAATCCCCCATTGAAATTACATTTGCGATGGATGATACAGGTCGCCTTCTGTTGACCGCCCGAGACGTAACGAACGATCAAAAAATAGAGGTGCCTATTGAGGTTGCCGGATGTCTCTCCCAAGAAGAAAAAGAGAAACTTCAGGAAATAACGGCAGAACTGGAAATAGCATAACGCATTGAAACCATGAACAAGATTGCCTTAGGAATCGATTTGGGGACAACGTACAGCTGTGTAGCGTATGTGAACAGGGACGGTCACCCCCAAGTTTTGTTAAACAGTGTAGGAGAACGCACAACACCGTCTGCCGTCTGGTTTGATGATGATCGCGTGGTCGTCGGAGAGGAAGCCAAGCAGGAAGCTTCTTTGAGCCCCGAGGAGGTATGCACGTTCATCAAGCGTGAGATCGGTTCGGATTCCTATCGCTTCACTTGTTCAAAGGGATCATACCGGCCGGAGCAGGTTTCTGCCTACATTTTGCGGAAATTGGTCAACGATGCATCGGAGCGTCTGGGACAAGACATCCGCGATGTGGTCATTACCTGCCCGGCTTATTTTTCTCAGTTGGAACGGGAGGCTACCAAAGCCGCCGGGGGAATTGCCGGCCTCAACGTACTGGAAATACTGAACGAACCCACGGCCGCCGCCATTGCCTACGGCTTGACACAAGAAAAGGCAGACGGGGAGAGCAATATTATGGTGTACGATTTGGGTGGCGGGACCTTTGACGTAACCGTGATCAACGTCTCCCCGAAAGGGTTGAACGTCGTTTGTTCGGACGGAGATCACATGTTGGGCGGAAAAAATTGGGATGAAGTGATGCTCGAGATGCTGGTGGATCGCCTTCAGCAATCGTCCGATGATGTGATTGATTTGCTGGAAGATACGGCGACGAAGCAGGATATGCAATTGCTGGCGGAAAAAACAAAAAAAACGCTGACGTCTCGCAGTGAAGCGCAAATATCGTACAAATTCAACGGAGAAAAGCTGTATGCCTGTGTGACGCGAGAGGAATTTGAGACAGAATCGGCATTCCTTCTTCGGCAGACGATCGACAAGGCAAAGCATACGCTGGATATTGCCCAAAGCAAAGGCGTTTCCCGAATCGATAAAATTATCTTGGTGGGGGGCAGTACCTACATGCCGCAGGTGGCAACGGCTGTTCAGCAGGAATTTGGGATACCCCCCGTTTCTTACGACCCGGACGAATCCGTTGCCAAAGGTGCCGCCATTTCTGCTATGGCGCATATATTGCGGGAGAAGATTGACAATAAGCTTGGAGGCGATGGTTATTCTCTGGAAGCAAATCCTGCAGGGGAGTATACCTTGGAAGCGCAGGAGGCGATTCGGGAGACTGCCAATGATCTCGGCTATTCTTTGGAGGGAATAGAAGGGATTCTGCGCCCCTGTTCCAATGTGTGCAGTCGCAGTTTCGGTGAGATTCTGTATCGTCACTCTGATGATGTGGAGCGTATTTACAACCTCATCTGGCGCAATACAAATTTGCCGTGCGAAGGACGGATGACCTCCGTCACGCGATATGATAATCAGGGTGCGGTGCATATACAGGTGTGTGATAACCCGATCGAACGCCCGACTTCTCCGGAAGACGAGCAGAAGATGGCTTCTGAGGGGCTCGATCCGGCTGTGGGAAGATGTATTTGGGAAGGGGCTTTACCGATTAAGGCAGGATTGCCTAAAGGCTCCCCCACAGAAACGATTTTCAGGCTGGATGAAAGCGGGTTGCTTTCTATTCAGTCGCGCGATCCTGCGTCCGGACAAGTGATTGAAGGAACGGTAGAAACGGCCTGTACCATCCCTTCCGATCAACTGTCTGCCATGAATAAAGAACTGGAAAGTACCTCTATAGAATAATTTCACCTGTTCAGGAGGCAGGGGAATTCCTCCCTCCCCTGCTTCCTGTTCCTTTTTTCGGATATCGGCATGAAAGAAAGAAATTACTATGAAATTTTGGATTTGCCTCTCGATCCGCCGGAACGGGATGTCAACAAGGCATTGGCTCGGCTCGCGCAATACGCAAAAGAATGGCAGGGTGCTTCCAATGATGATTTTCTGAAGAAATTATTATCTCTCAAAAGAGAAGATATGGAGACAGAACTTTCGTCTCCGTCAACGCTTAAGAGAATGGGAGATGAAGCCCGAGAAAATGAAGTAAATCGGGTGAAAAGATTTCTGAAAAATGCCGCTGTCGACGGACAAATCCCGCAGAGCATTTTGCTTAATATTTGCAATAACGTTCGATTGAAAGCCGATACAATAACAAGGCTTGCCGATGAGTTGGGAATAGTTATTGTCAACCATCCCATAAACAAATCGTGCGATCCGATGAAAATTCCGACAATGGAGGAAGCAGCTGAGGAATTTTCTTGTATCAATAAAATAAAATCAACAGTAATTAGGAAGTTAATAAAATATTTGGAGGCGGTTAGCTGTTCAGATATATACGAATATCTTGGTTGCTCAAAAAGTTTGTCTGCGGAAGAATTGCAGAAAAAAAACGAACAGAAAAAAAATGACGTTCCGGATAAGGGTAGACCAAATTCTCCGCTCAATAACGTTAATAAATCAATTACCTCACAAGGAGAGAGCTATTTTGAAAGCGAGGAATCAAAAAAGCAGTACGATTATGCGTGGAAAATTGTAGGTATATACAGGCGAATTCTTGAAGAACTGCCGAATTATGTGGAAGGTTCTCCCGGTGCTATATCTCCCTTGTACTATACAAAATTGTATGAGCAGATGTGTGCGGAAGGATTGGAGGCAACGATTGCTCAATGTTTACTCTACCATTTTGTTTTGAAAGATTCAAAATTGCCCTTTCCGTGGAAAGCTCAAACGGTGGAATGTCCGAAATGCAAATCTGAAAACGATGCGAAAAACAGCCGTTGTTCAAAGTGTGGAGAATTGATTCACGTCAATTGCCCGAAATGTGGGAGGGTTATCCAAGTCTCCAGTTCGAAATGTCGTTGCGGCACTTCGTTAGAGAAGGCTCGAGAAGCTTATAAAACATTGGAAAAATGGGGAAGAGAAGACCTTTCTTTAAACAATGTGGATTTGGATCAGGCTGAAAGTGATGTACAAAAGATTTTATATACATTCCCGGAATACGGTATTGCGAAAGGATTGCTGGCGGAGATAAAAAAAGCCAAGGTTGCACGGTTGCTGGATACATTGGATCCCCCAGGGATCACCTCCGTGCAGGCAACGGGACGTGCCTTGGAAATCGTTTGGAGAAAGACAAGCAAACAAGGGCAGGAATTGGATTGTTTGCCGGATGCCGACAAGACGCCGATTAAATATATCCTGTGCCGCAAAAACGGGGGGATACCGACCGGCCCGAATGATGGGGTGAGAGTAGGAGCGCGTGTGACCTCTCCGTATACAGATACGCAAATCACCCCCGGAGTGGAATACGGCTATGCGGTTTTCGCTACAGTTAATCAGAAGACGCTTTGTGATCGAATCGGAGGGAAAGGGCTGGTATTGCCCGAAGCCGGTGTTCGCGCTTCTGCGGGTGATGGGAGTATTCGCTTGTCATGGAATACATTGCCGCCCGAATGGACCGTGAGTATCGTCCGCAAAGAGGGAGAAACACCGCAATCCGTTCAAGATGGGACACGTTTGTCGATACGCCCCACCGAAAATCATTATGATGACACAACCCTGACAAACGGCTTGCGGTACGGATATCTTATCATTCTGCGATATAAAGATTACGAAGTGAAGGCATCTTGCTCTGCCACGCCGCAGTTGCCACCGCCGGAATTGAAGCTTGATCAATGGGAATACGAGTGTTTGGGAACAGAGATTCGCATCAATTGGGAGTTGCCCGATGGTGCTGAAGAGGTACGCTGGTTGCTTGCCGATCAAATGCCGGGCGAGCCGGGCAGTGCGGGAGATGCCGGGCAGTTTCGCACGGTGGGGGAAACCGATCTCGATAATCGCGTTACCGTCATTCGCGATGAGAATATTTGCGGAAAGTTTATCATTCCGTTGGTGATTAAAGGCAACTCTGCGCTTGTATGCAAAGCCCGACACGGAGGGGTACGGGAGCTGCGCCTTCGAAGGGAAATTGACAGAATCTGCCTGCAATGGGTTTGGCCGGATGATTGTATGGAAGCCCTCGTTGTTTGCGGAAAAACATCGTTTGCGTCAGATGCTGACGTTGTCCATGACGGAAGGACGGTAGAATGTACCCGCAACCGGTCGGAACGGGAGCATGAACTCACCATTCCCGGCATAAAGGACGATGATTGTTATTGCTCTGTTTTTATGCGTATAGTCAACGGGAAATACACGGAATGGTCAGCTCCGCGCCATGTATATTCCCCCTCTCCCGGGGGTGGGAATAAGGTTTATTGCCGAATTGTCAAGCGGGGTAATCGATGGGTCTTTGAAGCGAAGGGGAAAAACGGCCTCCCGGCAATGGAGGTGCGCTACGCCCGTAATGCGGGCTTGATCTCATTGCAAGATGGGAAAAAGGCATTGAGAACAGAGGCTTCCCGACAATCTGTCATATCTGTGCCTATTCCGGAGGAGGCTTGCACACCGGGATGTCGGTTTATGCCGTTTGTATTGGGCGATTTCCCGTGTTCTTTGATGTTTAACAGTAAATCTTTATCCATAAATTGAAGTATGGCAGGTGAATTGTATTGTCCGCATTGTTACAAAGAGATAAACGAAAACAATCTTTTGTTTTTCAAAGCATCGTGTGGAGAAAAAATGCCATTCGCTTCTCCGTCATTGTTGCAAAAATGGGGTGTTGCATCACCCCCGCAAAGCATATTGTGTGCAGGGAAAAACAAAAGTAACTGTAAAAATTGCGATAAAGTTTTATCGTTTCGCGCATGCCCGTTTTGTAAAAAAAAGATACCCGGCGGGAGAATAGGGAAACCTCGTATTATCGCCGTGTTCGGTGCGACCGGGGCAGGGAAAAGCAGTTATATCCATGCTGTCGTTGATCAATTGCGCAGGATGAGCGAAAGATGCGCGTGGACGATCATGGAACAAGAAACGGAAGCGGACCAAAACGCCATGTATCTGATCCGCAGAAGAAGAGCAGACAAAGGGGAATTGATCGTCTTTGCCGAAGTGACGGAAGAAAAATTGACAGCGGCTTTAAAAAAATCTCTCTCGGGTATCGTGTGCCTTGTCGATCCATGGCAAATAGAAGCAGTACGCAAGGAAGTTAAAACAAGCAATCCGTTGCCGGAAATTATCCCAACGGAATCTCATCGCGTTCTTTTAAAATTGAGCCAAACGTGTGCCTCAGTACCTTTGGCTGTGACCGTCAGCAAATTGGATTCTCTGATTTGTTCTGATAAAGACGGTAAAGGGCGGTTTTTGTTGAAGACAAACGAACGCATGGTTTGTCGGGACAGTGTTTTCGGCAGAGCAGTTTTTCGGGATGAATTGGAAACCGTAGACTGTGAAATGGGGAATTGGGTGGAAGCCGCCGATGTAAAAATGGCAAATGCTTGCAAACAATTCTCTCAAGTACGCTTCTTTGGGTGCAGTTCTCAAGATCCAGCATTGAGAGTGGCAGATCCTTTGCTTTGGATCCTTTCGCAAAATCGGATTTTAGGGATCAAATAATAAAACGATGGCTTTGAAAAATACAGACAGTTACGGAAGTGCGCGGTGGGCGGATGCTCAAGATTTGGTCCAAGAAGGATTGTTTACCTTTCCGAATGTGTCACATTCGCCTGATTGTTTTATTAACAGCAGAATAAGGTTGGATTACATAGGCAGCACTCCCGCGAACCGTTGCATGGTATTGGGGCGTTTGGCAAATCCTGAAAAATTGGTGTCCGGGATAAGGCAAGGGTATGAGAGTGCCATGGGATCGTTGATGGACGGTCTGTTCGGTCTGATTGGCAACGGGCATGAAAACCAATTGCTTGGCTGGGCAGGGGACGGACACATTATTACGGTGGCACCCACCCGATCCGGGAAAGGCGTGGGTCTTGTCATACCCAATTTGCTTCATTATCCCGGCTCAACGCTGGTGATTGATCCTAAAGGGGAAAATTATGCCATTACGGCGGAATACCGCCGGAAAATGTTTCGGCACGAGATTGTATGTTTGGATCCGTTTCATGTGATGACGCGCGAAACGGACAGCATCAATCCTCTGGATAACCTCGTGGATTACAGGAAATCGCCCTCGACATATCTGACGCAGAATCCGGAATTGGGCGATATAGCCGCCAATATCGCCGATGCGATGATTGTGCGTGATCCGGGAGCGAAAGACCCGCATTGGGACGATAAGGCCAGAACGTTGCTCAGAGGCTTTATTCTTGCCGTCATTTGCGGCAAGGGACCGCACCATATGCGCCATTTGTCTGAAGTGCGCGAATTGTTGGCGCAACCATTTCCTGTAATTATAAGCTTTATCTCATCGGCAATGTGCGAAGATTATTCTGCCGTAGGGGGAATGTTGAGCCGTGCCGGAAATGAAATTCTTTCTACCGGAAGTGAGGAATTGAAAAGCATCATTTCAAACGTCCTGAAGCACACGGAATTTTTGGATTCTTCTTTGGCGTGTAAATCTCTCGGTGATATTAATGATGGCGGTGAGGGAACGTATGATCTTGCCGATTTGAAAAGCATGGGTGGGGTTTCCATCTACATGATTATTCCCCCGCAACATTTGACCCGTTATTCCCGTCTGATTCGCCTTTGGATTACAATGGCTATGGCGGCAATGACCCGCAGCAGTCAAAAACCGGCTGACGGATGCCCCGTCTTGTTTATGCTGGATGAGATGGCGCAATTGGGCAGTTTGCCGATGATGAAACAAGCAGTGAGCCTGTTGGCAGGGTACGGGATGAGTATTTGGATGGTATGGCAGGATCTCTCTCAGCTGAAAGCATTGTATGAACACGACTGGCCAACTTTCTTGGCAAATGCCAAAATCCAGCAGTTTTTCGGCATTAACGACCACGAAACGGCAAAGTACATTTCCGAAATGCTGGGATCTGCAACGATTACCAACAAATCGATTTCGTCCAGCAAAAGTGGGAAATTTACTGATATCGTCAAAAATAAAAGCGAAAGTGAATCGTTCTCGGAGATTGCTCGCAATTTACTCAACCCGGATGAAGTCCGCCGACTTAATCGGGAAGCGGTATTGACATTTGTGCAAGGTATTCCGCCCGTTTTGGCAGAACGCATTACATACTATAAAGATCGGATGTTTTCCGAAAAGGCTTCCCCCAATCCCTATTTCAACAAAACACAGACAGGGAAATAATCACCATGCAAATAAGTGAACAGGCAGAAGCGCGTTGGAAAGAATGTATCGAAGAACGCCAAAAACTCGAAGCAGAACGGGATTCCCATCGGAATAATTTCCCGATGGATGATCGTCCGTATATAGATCGGTTGGATGAACATCAAAAGAAACTTGAAGAGCTGAATGAGAAATTGGCAAAAGCCGAACGGGAAGAACATGAAGCTCAAATGGAAATGGATCGATTCAAAAATATGGAGCGGAAGGCTATCGAAGAGCAAATAGAGAATCGCAAAGAAATGAATCAAGGTCATGAAGATGAATATACAGAAAAATTAAGACGGGAAGAAGAACAGAGAAAAATACGGGAAGCAAAGGAAGCTGCGTATCGTGAATGGGTTGAAGAATCTCGACGAAAGGCCCCGGAATTTTTCCAAGCTCAAGACCGTAGCCGTGAGCAGGGCGGTCGGGGCAGATAAGTGATTTTTTGCGGCTATGTCCATTGTAAAAGCGTTATTAAAAGTTCCCTACTTGATCGGACGTCTGATTTTTAAAGCCTGCAGTAAATCTTACATATTGCTGGCTAATGCTTTTGGATATTTTATCGCGGTATGTTTGTATGTTCCGCTGATGTTTGTTGTGTTTGGCTTTCTTATCATGTTACTTAAGCATCAAGTGGTAGATAAATCTCCGTGGGGATCATCGATGACGCTTTTTCATACACTGCCTTACAATGAAAGGCAGGAGCTGATCGATATGACGGAAATGGCCGCCTTTGTGTATTTTGATTCGGAATCCCCCCAAAGACTCAGGGATTTGAAACAGAAAGGGTACAAACCGACCAAAATGTATAAGATGCATGAAGGCGGGCTGAACTATTTCGTCATGGAGAAGGGAAACGTTTTTTATGTTCTTTTCAGAGGAACTGCTTTCAATGAAGGAGACTATTTGGATGATTGGACTATATTGTCTTCCGATGAGAAATTAAGTAGCTTGGGGCGTTTTGTGGAAGCCTTGGATGTTTCCCGTAAACTGATTAAGCAATACCCGAAACGTCAATTTGTGTTTGTGGGACATTCATTGGGCGGTTCCACCGTACAATATGTTATGAAAAATTTGCCTGCAGATAAGTATCCGGACCTGAAAGCATATACGGTCAATCCATTCGCTCTCCCTGCAGGCTGTAAAAAAGTTAAAGACATGCGGATTACGGATATCGTACACGAAGCCGATATAGCGCAGACCGTTGCGCTTGATTCTCGCGTATTCGGAAAGGGAATTCTGGTGAGAGGAAAATATACCTTGCTGCCGAACGGAAAATGGAATCCGGATTTTGTTTCTTTGACAGGAGTTTCTATAAAGGATTCAATATCGCAACATTCCGTAAGCAATACGCTGGAGAATATGAAAGATCAGCACGAAGGTCGTTACAAGCCGCCGACTGATCTTCAAACATCGCAGGATACCGATTTGGATAAACCATCCAATATTCGGATGCATGACTTGTTGGACGTATGATTTGTTTGTAATGCTTTCTGCCGAAGACGGGAAGAGGGAAAGCTTTTTCCCTTATGTCAGGGGGGCGGGCATGTGTCTGCCATTGCGTTTATTGAGCTGTTATCTGCGGACTTCGGTTGGCGATGTTCCTGCCGTTGTGTATTCCTGCGGGCAGAGGCAAGTGCCGTGCCGCTGTTCTTTGCCTGTCCGTTTGTGTCACCGCTTTTAAAAATGTGTGCCGCAATTTTTACAGACGCTTTCTGTAGGATCATGCTCCCAGCCGCAACGGGGACAACGGGAATTATTTGTGGAACAATCAGTATGTTCGTGCGCCTTTCTCCTCTTGTTTCGATAGAGTAACGCGACAAACAAAGCAAAGATGAGCGAGACGGTGCATACAGATGCGATGATGATGATGCCGCGTGTCTTTGCTTGCTTTTGTGCCTCTTGCAACTCACTTTTTGTCTTCTCATTCTCCTTTTTGAGAATCTCGTTTTCCCGGATGATTTTCTCCGTATCGGGACGGTTGTTTTTATTTCCGGAAGATGATTTTCCTGCCGGACATCCGGAAACAAACAGGGTGAGACAAGCGAGCAGTATTGTATAAAAATACTTAGATTTTACGGCAATCATGATCCCTCTGTTTTATTTGTGAAGTTTATTTAAAAATTCCGTGAAGGAGTCTGCCAAAAACGTCACAGCGTCCAATTCGTGATCCCACAAGAAAATTTTCCCGTCCTTTAGTACAAAAAGATTCCCAGCAGGATCCGATGCAAAAGGAATCATGCCCTTTATTGTCGTATCGATATCGCAATATGTGTATATATTTTCAATGTCTTCTCGGTTAAAAGATAACAATGTTTTAAAAACCTTGTCGTTTTCCTTTTCCGTGTCGTACAATTTCCATTCCGGTCTTCCTCCGTTATATTTTTTGATAACATCCTTTAAGTCATCAGGGAGTTTTATGTTATGCAAAGTTTCGAACTTTTCGATAACACCTTCTTCTTTTAAAGGCTTAATGTATTTCCAATGTGTATTCATAAAATATTTTTTTAATTATCTGCAGGTTGCACCACCACCCCAAATTGCTTTGCCGCCGGTATGCCCGGTTTTCGCATGGATATCAAGATCCACCAACTTCATTTTACCCGGTTCTTCGTGATGATGCCATGAGTACCCGTCCGGGGTGTCTCCGTTGCTGATTTGTTCTAACTGTTCTTTTGTAAACTTGTCTTTCAATTCCGGATTGCTCTCGATTTGTTGAGCCAATTTTTCGTTACAGAAATCAAATTGCTTTGCATCTGTTTCTTTGAGAAGATCATGGGGTAACATCACATCGGGCGTCGGTGAATTAAAATCCGGGAAAACTCCTTCAATGCAATTTCCCGCGCCGTCGTTTATGACTTTTCTTTCAAACGGAACGTCTGTAACGGGATGCCGGGAACCTTCAAGCCGGTTGTTAATCGTCTCGATTTGGTTTGCAGAGAAAGCCTCATCTTGTCGAGTCCCTTCAATTGGGCGGTCAGCGAATGTTTTTTCCCTTAATTCCTCTATGGCTCTGTTTTCTGTGTCTGTCTTAAAATCAGTACCTTCTCCAATTTTGAATGATTCCGCAATTTGCATTTGTTCCGGAGCATGCGGTTGCTCCAATCCCTGAGTGCCTGCCGTTATCTTTTCCGCTAACTGTTGGGTTGCTTCAAGAACCTTAGGCACCACGATCTCTTTCGCTGCGGAAGCAGCAACTGCTTCGATAAACATAATCGATAAATTTTATTTTGTAAACTGAATAACTGTATCCGGATCAAGATGAGGAGCAATTTGAAAAAGAATTCCGACAATAATATCATGACGTGTCTTCTCATCAAGACGATATTCCGACGGGAATATCGTCGGAAGAACCTTTTTGATTACCATGCCTACTTTTTGTGACATGTCTTCTACATTTTTGATGGAATCAAAGCATTTGTTTAATAAAGAAAATGTATTTTTCTCATAAAATAAGTGGCTGTATGCAACACCGGGTAAATTCTCATGGGCAGAGTAAATATACCGCTTGGTGTTTTTTAAGTATTTTTCAAAAGCCTCTCGATACAAACGGCTATCTGCGTCAGGATTGTTTATCAGCTGTTTTCCGCCGTGATACATGTTGAGATACAAATTGTATTCACCGCCGAAGAATCCCCACATGCGATGGCAAATATCTTGCCAATAAACAAGTTGCCAATAAGCCAATGGAAATGTTTGTTCGGAGATGATGCCGTAACGCGATGGTTTGATATTTTGTAAAATATCGGGGATATTTCCGCAACCGATTGCCAGCATCGCACTGTACAGGCTATTGTAAAAACGCCCGTCTTCCAAATCTATTTCTTCCGAGGCTACGTCTAAAATATCGGCATGCTCTTCTTTAAACTGTGCCGTAAATACGGAAACTTCCCCTCCGCTCCGTTGGTCATGGAAATTGTTTTTAGGAACTTTGCACAAAAAGGATTTGCGATCTCCGTCTTGGCTGACAACGCATTCCCCGGTACGTAACAAACTCAAATCATGAATCTGCTCATCATTCATTCCCATTGTCCATCCGACGGCTTCTCGGTCGTCTTTTGCCAACAGCCGATGAACTATTTTTGCGCCCGTTCCTTTGACAATATTGGGGCTGACACGGGAAGGCAACTGATCGACAATGAAAACAGATTGCCCGAAGGCCCGTATTTCGGAAAGCATATCAACAAAAGCTGTTACCGCTTTGCCTTTTACATTTGCCATTTCCATGTTGGCATCATCAGGGATATTGGCGAGCAAGCGGTGGGCCTCTTCAATAACGAGAACATGTTTTAAATCATTCTTGGCGGAAGACGTCGTTTTTCGGTATTCATAAAGTTTAGATACCAGCAATCCCATCAGAAAGGCTTTTTCATCATCATCGCCCATGTTTTCAAGTTCAATGATGACGGGTTTTTCAAATAAATCTTTTGCGGAGATAGAGTGTAATGTGTTCAGCATATTTCCCTTAGAACCGACCATGAGGCTGGACAGGCGAGCCTTTAATGCCGCTTGAATATTCATTTGCTGTTCTTTGAAATAACCTTTTCTGCCGACGACAGAATCGACTTTCAGATATAAATCTTGTAAAGTAGGCACATAATCCGAAAAATCTTCATTGTAAATATCCGCATATCTGTTTTCCGAAAGAGCCAGATTCCACCCTCTTTCCCGATATATTTCAAGAATAGCTTCTTCGAGAATATACGGCATCGAGGCATACATCGGGAAACTTGCGTTAAAGGTAGCCTTGAGACGGTCAATGTGCGTCAAGACATGAACCCTGTTCGCATCATTATTTTGTCCGGGATCAAAATAAAACGGATTGAGCCGCAAAGGACACACGGTCGTCTGATCCGCCCCGGCAGAGATAATCAGTAAATCATTCTTCAATTCATCCGATGCAGCCAAAGCCCGGTATTCGGCTTTGGCCGGTTCAATCACCAGGAAGGGTATATGATGTTTTTCCCAAAGTTGCAACAGCAAATGATGTATGGTGTTGGTCTTGCCGGAGCCTGTCAGTCCAAATACGGACAAATGTTTATTGAGATGCTCCAAAATCAACCGATAGCGTGAAGACAGCTCATTCCCCTTGTCTAAAATATTTCCCAGCACAAGAGATTTTTCTCCCGGCGGAAGCTCGGTAGCGTTTATTCCGAATTGAGCGCGGTTTGTGACGGATATGCCTTCAATATCTTGCGTTGCTATAGGGGTGGCAATCGCCAATTCTTTGGTATTTACCAGTGTCCCCGGACCATTAAAGCATGAACCGAGAGGATGCCCTTGAAAACGATCCGAGTTGATTTTTTCTGCTATTTCATTTGGGCTCAATTTGCTCCATTCATCTTTTTGTTCTAAGCTTTTTGAAAAGTAGAGCTGCACATTGTTGAACTTTCTCAAGATGCTACAAAAGGACGTTGGTATTTTCAGTGCCCTTGGCGGTTCATAGGTGCTATCCATCCCTGTAAACAAAGAGGTGACAACACCGATCCCCTGATGGTAGGTGTCTTCATCGCTTGCACAGAAATAATGTCCCAAGTTCCACATTCCCAATGCAGCCCCTTGATGGAGGCGTTCTTCGTATGATTTTAATATTTCCTCCGCATACTCTGCCTTACGGTTTAAAAGTTCCTGCCCTACCGTGGTTGTTTTGGTCAGCGTCCTCCCTATGGAAGCAAATCCTCCTCCTCCCAACTGGCTGGATAAAGAGTGATTCACTGCATTTGTTATCCCTTTGGCTACAGATTGAAAAGTTGATTTTGTCAAAGTATACGCATAATTCGCCGATACTACCGGCGTCGAGGCGTTTACTCCTATGGTATGGCTTGATCCTTCGTTTGCGCCTTTAGAGGTTGATTCTGACTCTGAACGTGAATCTCCATCTGATTCTGAATTGCCGGTCATGCCGAACAGCCCCAACATGATCGTTTTCCCATTGGAGGTGGCTTTTGAAAGCTCTGTTTTTACGAGATGGTGAATATCTGATTGTAATTTATGGCAGGCTTCAATGGCGTCATTGATTTCAGAATTGGAAACAGGATCTGCAATACTGAGCCAGCAATATGTTTTGCCGCGCATCGCGCGGATCATACGTTCCAACCCTTGTACAAATATATGGGAATCTTCTTCCCGTTTTAACGATGGAATGCCGGTCAATATTCCCAGTTCTTTACAATTCGCAAGACTGTAAGATACATCGCTAATTTCCTCCGTTGTCAATTTATTAATTTTTGTCCCGGGGAAGTTTGCCTGCCAAGCCGTCATATAACCCGATATCGCAGAATTAATATCGGCGGAATCTTCATCATGCTTTGCCAATCCAATGTACACGGAGGTTTTCAGGTATCCTCCCCGAACAATAAAAAGAAGAGAATGTCCCGCACCGCGCATCGAAGTGATGGCGCTTTCCACCCCGGGTAAATGAACTTCTGCGTTCGCATCAAATGAAATTTCATCCAGTTTTAAAAGCCGAACGTTTTCCTTCAAATGCTCTCGAAGATTGAAATTTAAAAAGAGTTCCGGTTCGCTTTCCGGAATAATAATATTGGAAAACGACGGCAAATCAAGATGCCTCCGTTCGAGAGAATATAAAATCAATTCAGCAAAATCAGGATAACATTTTTCCGAAATCTCCTTGATTTGTTTTTTTAAATTAAGGATGTTGTTCACTGCCTCTCCTGACATAATTATTCTCTTTCGTTTTTAATTTCTTGTTGCATACGGGATCCCATGCCCCAAAAACCTTTTTTGCTGATCATTCCCGGGATTATTTGTCCTTTTTCACATACTCCGTCCGGTATGTCCTGAACAGCACTTTCTCCTTGCGTTAATCGCGTTGTTTCTTTATAGGCAGAGCGTGCGTCCATAAATTCGAAACGGTATGTTACTTTGCCCGATTGGTCTTCTTTATACAGAAGATACAATTCGTAATTGTCTTTCAAGGACTTTACATCGACAGTTGTCGTCAACCCCTGCCATGCCCTTTTCATTTGGGTGAACATAGGACTGTTGCTTCGCGCATATAATTCAAGGACGGCTTCCTCCTCCGCTTGCTCCAACAGGTGTTCTTCAAATCCCGTCCACCATGAAAAGGTAATTCTATACGGAGCAAAAAGATGAGATCCTTCCAAAGTAGCAATAAACAGACGTTCTTCTTCAAAAGAAACACTTCGTCCGGGTTTTAGAATACATTTCGGCTTCGACCAGTTCTCTTCATCGTTAATTTTGTATCTTACCCATATACCCTTTTTATCCGGGGGGGCATCCGGACGTCCAATCTTGATGGCGCATCCGTTTGCCACATCGGTAAAGGGGGATTCCGTCAAAAAAATAGATTCGCCGCCCAGATTAAATTCTTTGGCAACAATTTCCCTTAAAAAAAACCATTTGGAAGAGCCGCCGGTGAGTATGACCTTCTTTATTTTGCAGATGTCAATTTTTGCTTGTTCCAGGGCCTCGTGAATTGATTCCCTGATTTTTTCAAAAATTTGGCGATCATTGCATATATTCCGGAAGTCTTGTTTCGTCATTGTTACCGTATAATCTCCCTTAGGGGTATGAATCGGCTGCGAATGCACATTATTCCGAATAAAGTTTTCCGAAAAGGCTTCTTTTGCTTCTTTCAATTTATTTTTTAAATCAGCCTGTTCCCGCATACTAAACATATCGGGGGAAAGGGTGTCATTGTTTCTGAAAAATTCAGTGTGAATTATTTCATCAAAATCACTCCCGCCAAGTTGGGGGTCGCCGGATGTGGAGACTATTTTGGGCGTGCGTCCCAATATGTCCGTTTTGATAATGCATATATCCAGCGTTCCGCCCCCGAAATCAATGACCATATAGTATTCCGGGCGATTGCCGAAACGAAACTTCATTGAGGGATCCGTCCTGAGGGAGTGCATTGCCGCAACCGGTTCTTCAACGGAGTAAATTCCCATGTCCGGATCGGCGGGGAAACCGGCTCCCTCTGCATATTCTTTCAATAAACGAATCTGCTCTTCCGACCATGTGGCAGGGTGGGCAATGCATGTAACGTAATCGCAGGAATCCAGCTCCTTAATATTATATCTCTCTTTGACAAACTCTGCCAGCTTGCCGAGGAATATTTTGCAATATTTATTGGCATTCTCATCCGTACCGAGTTTTTGCTTAAAGTTATCGACAAATTTTATATTTTCCCCGTCTGCTTCGCCAATTTTTCTGACATCGTTCCCATATGCAATTACCGTATCATCAGCAGGATCCAAAGCCAGAACAGTGGGAATTGTTACGCCTCCGCGCCCGCCACCCACATTTAAAAGCTCCGGTTTGCCCACTGATCCTATTTCCATAACAGCAATAGAACTTTGACTGCTTCCGAAATCTATACCGATAACTTTTCTTTCCATAAATATAAATAAATGTCTCTTTTGTTGCGAATGTCTCGTTATTGACGGTACTGTATATAGCTTTTTGTTGATTTGTCAAGGGGAAATGACATTGCGCTCTTAAAGGTGTCAGCCGGTCTCTGCGCCTGCTTTTTCGTGTAACGCCACTTCGTCATCACAGAGACGATGAAAGGATATTATCTGTATGATCATTTAAAACAGGGATATCAATGTCCTGTATATTGGGCTGAAGACCCATTCATTACTGCTCCGGCAGATAGCAAGATGCGGATGATCTCCACATTGCCTTTCCGTAGGGCAAAAGAAAGTGCCGTGCAACCGTCGCTTTTCTTCGCATTCACATTGGTACCGGCTGCCAATAAGCTCTTCACGCCTTCCACATCATCGTTTTGTACAGCCCTCATCAAGGGAGTCCAATCATTCTGATCTCGCAGGTTGACAGTGTTAGGATCTACGTTTGACCAATCTTTCTTCGTAGCCTGTGTTTGTAATCGTTGACCGGGCGGAATGATCTTTCCGACAAAGGGTGGGTACTCATTTGATTCTATATAAAACTTCTCCCCTTCTTCCAGGCTTTTACTATCGTCAAATTCGAATCCGCCCACGCATGCGGTGGATGACGCCTCGTCTGCGGCGCTCAACGTGAAGGGTGCACTTGTCGCCTGATTGCGGGATTTATGAACCCTGACGTTGCTGATTACACTCTCTAGGCACATTATTTTCAAATTTATACCATTCCCAAATCCACGTTCCCAGTATAGTGCGAGAGGTGGGGGCTGTGCTGTAAAGTCGTTTGTCCCAGCGAGGGAAGAAACTCCATTTCGGAACGGTACTTGCCTGAGCGGACTTCAACGTACAACTGTTCACCCAGCACGATATCATAGTCCTCCGGCACAATGCGCAAATATTTTCCCGGTCGCAACGGAGAGGTCAAATTTATTGTTTTCTCCAACTGAATATCCGGGCAACAAATCCTGACCTGCAAATCGGTAAAAGTAAATGAATTGCGGTTTGTAAGTCTCAGATATGGCGAAAAACCTTGGATTTGTTCCCGTTGAAAAGGTCCTATTTCACAAACGTTCCAGCGGCAAGAATAGGGCGCAGGGACAAGCTTGACAGAACAGAGCAGCTCTGTTCCTCCGCAGATACGGGATGAACCCAGCTGACAAAGCTCCCAAAATTGAGCTTCCTGTGTATTACCACCATTTGATTTCCATAAATGGTATGCCGCCTCAGGCAACCCCTCCGCAGCCGCTTCCTTCAAAAGTCGAATAGCCTCCTTCTGCCTACTCTCCTTCCTCTTCTTCCTTGTAAGCAAAAACAAACTCCAGAGATATTTCGATATACTATCCCCTTGACTGCATCCTGCATTCAATAAGTTACAATAATAATTCTCATCCCCGCTTTTGGCTGCAAATCCCTTCAATAATAAGCAAATTGCGAGCATGCTGAATCGATCCGGCCAATCCGATTTTTGCAGATTTTCTCTGGCGAGCATTGTCGCAGCAATGAGGTTTGGTGGGTTCTTTCTCAGTTCGTTGGAAATCAACGCAGAGTACCGAATCCTTTCATCAACCCCACTGATGGGAGCGGTACAGGTTTTTCCCAATTGATTTTGAAATTCTTTTGCTTTTTGGGCGTCCATGGGCATCCCTTTTCCCGTTCTCGCGGCATCGGATAAAAATAATAGGCAGGGAAGTAGCCTTGATTCACCAAGTACGTTGCCAGCTGAACGACATATTCCGGATCCTTCGGTACACCTTGCCCTATGGAATAACAATTACATAACATGTAGGCTGAATTCAAATCGCCTTGCCGAAGCCCTTGTTCGAAAGATTCTGCAGCCTTTTGGGGGTACTTAAGGTGACCCTTCAGCCCATACAGAAATTCAGCCCCTAGACGCAGATAATCAACCCCCATATTGCGGTTCGACGGTGCTTCTTTTTTGGGGGAGACGATGGATGCCGGAGCCTCTTTCGGAGCTTGATTTGCCGTTGCCTTCTTTCCGGCAATCAATCCTGCACCGAGACCGACTGCGTCACGACTTAAATGCCATTTTTTGCAGGGCAAGCCGATGTTTTGTTCCAAGATGACCGCAATGAGCGGGATTTGGCATGAGCCGCCCACCAGAAGGATGCTTTCCGGT
>CAYQNL010000011.1:0-74510 GCA_964418985.1 uncultured Akkermansia sp.
TCCCTCACTTCTTTGAGGCTTTTTCCGTGATTCTATTTTCCTTTTCGCCTGCTTTTATATCCGTACTCTGACCTGCGTTGTGCCAATTTGACTGCAAACCGAGAGTAACAGTGGCAACAAACGTCTCTCAAATCGCGAAGAGGGAAGAATAAAACGAATTAAAATCAACAATTTACGACAACCGAACGGAACAGACGGTTTGGGAGTCTGCCTCTGTTTGTGGCTTTAAAGGATCTTCTTTGCGCCGCCCGGTGTTTCTTTCCCTTCCATGTATCGCACCGCGCGGCTAACGCCCGCACCCGATACTGACGAAAGCCTTACATCAGCTTCACTTTCATTCAGTTTTGCACTTCGCGCCCGCATACACCACCAGCCGATTGCGCCCCCGAGTATCGCAATGAAAACCCCGACTCCGATAGCTATGGGTTCGAATAACTCATTCTGCGGAAGGTCTCTCAACGCAGTGCGCCAATCCTCTTTTTTTCTTTCTTCTTGTTGCGGCAGGTTGAGTTTTACGAGGCTGATCGACCGTTGCGGTAAGTTTGCCGCTTCCAAGCTTTCAAGGGAATAAACGTTTGCTTGTTCTCGCGGGGGAAGTTTGTCCACAACGGGTTGCATTTTTTCTGCCAACGTCGTTAACGAAGCATGAAGCGCGTCTTCTCCCCGGCTGAATGATTCTGCTGCACCTTGCACGGCCGAGAGCCACATACTGCGCTCCGCATCGGTCAGCTCTTTGAGGAAAGCGGGATCGTAGGCAATTTGAAGACTTTCGGGGACACCGAGATGATAATGCACCAAAACGCTTCGTTCGTAAGCGCGACCAATCTGCAAGATGAGTCTTTGCGGGGAAAGGGATGTCGGCTCTTGCTGACCTTCGCCAAAGAGTGCCACATAGATGCGGAAGGGGCAACGCGAATGTAAAATATTCAAAAGATGCTTGAGGTCATCCCTTTGCGGTTCACTCATAAAGCCTTGCGGATCTATTAACCCACTGCTTTCGGGACGCGCGTAACGGGGCATCAACGTCTCGGGTATTCCTTCGTCTTCTTGAGTATTCGTCGGCAAATCTGCGGAGAACTTTATCGGCGAGGGGCGTTCTTCGTCCTTGCCGGGGAAAAGCCCGGGATAGCTCTGCCACCAAGTACCTTCCAACAGTAATTTTTGGTCTGAATCAATCCATTCGGACGGGGTATCATCCGTTTCTTTGATCTCTTTGGCGGGGGACGGGGCTTTTGGCTCACCTTCCCGCGATGCTTCCGGTCGGATCACTTCTGCCGATGGTGCGACCGACAGATCCGGAAGATCGTTTACCGAAACGGCGGAAGCCGTATCCGCAAGCCCCGCACCGACAGCCAACATCGCCCCCAACCCGAGCAATGAAGGTCTTTTCTTCACGGCATGCGCTCTTTTCGCTATGTGCCGCGCTGCCGAATTCATCACCAGTTCGATGGCTTTCAGCGTTTCTCTTTCTCTGAAAAGGGTTTTGCTTTTTTTGACGAGCGGCGATGTGATCCGATCCGGGTCAATGTAGGGATCAAGCATATATCCCCATGAAAAACACGCCAATTCGAGCTGAACATCAATGACCAGTGCAAGAATCCATTCAGGGCGGGCTTCCGGCGGAACGGGATGTACCGTATCACGCCACATTTCTGCCACGTCTTCGCACCATTCGGCAAGTTGCCCCCACACCCCGCCTTTTTCTTCTTCACGCGGGGTGCGCGGATCTCGCACCGAAATGACAGAATCTTCCAGCGCACGCCGCCGCCCGCGCTTTCCGAAGGTTTCATGACGAATCTTCGCATGGTTGATCAGCCAATGGGCATGGCTGCGAAAATCAATCAAACTGCCGTGGTCTGTCACATAAACGCACAAAGCCACCGGGGGAATGCGCCGTTCCGTTTTTTCCAAATACTTTGCCAGAGCCATGCGCTCTTTGTGCGTAAGCGCACCCGCTTCATCGCAAACGCGGGGCAAATCGATCATTTTATCACCGAAGAGGCGATTTGCCGTCAAAAGGCTATACCCGCAACAAGGGCATTGCTTTTCAGCCCCCGGGTGGAAGACACTGGAACATTTGGGACAAACGGGCACGTCCTCAGTGTAGTGTTTTCCGTGCGCTTCGTGAAGTCAAAATCTCGCTTTGACAATTCTTTTTCCGCAGAATGACATACAGAGACGGATTTTATGCTTGCACGCTCAGCTCAATATGATAAAAGCATTGTTGTCAAGCCCCGATGTTGTGTCGGGGGCGAAAATATTCAGTTTATTAATTCACTATTATGGACATTCAAGTAGCAGTTCTTTGCGATTACGCCGCAGATTATCAAGGAAAACTTTGCGTTCAAGGCGCATTCGACACACTTTTTGCCCGCCAATTCCCGGTGGTTCATCCCGCCTGTGCCTTGGCTCTGCGCCTTTGCCTGACCCCCGAAGATGCCGGTGACCATAAGCTGGGCATCTCGATTGTGGATGAAGACGGCGTGGCTCTCGATCCGGAACGCATGCCCATCATCGGCGATCTGCATGTTGCTCTTCCCGAAGGGGCGGCTTTCCTGACCCGCAACCTGATTATGAACTTCCAAGGGTTGAAGTTTGAAAAATCGGGTACGTATTCCGTCGATCTGACGCTGGACGGCGAAATCATTTCCCGTACCCCCCTGCGCCTCGTGCTGGTACAGCAAGACGGTCCGCAAGCCTAATTTAGTTGGGTTTCTAACATTTGAAAAGAGCGGCTTCCCGCAGGGAGCCGCTCTTTTTGGTTAAACAGAATGAGCTATCCTTTCGGATCAATCGTAATCCCCGAATTGGAACTTCCCCAGCCCGCCGGACATTTGGCGCAACGGGCGAGAGAACTCGTTCATACAGCTTGCGGCATAGCAAGCAATTAAATTGTCCGTTTCCGGGTTATGCCCGAAAATTCCGCGAATCCAGCTCCAATGGAGGCTTATTTCATTGCGCAATGTGGCATCTTGCACACGGAATCGTCGCACGCCGCGTTCATAAAGAGATGTGATCTCCGCTTCGGTCAAAATACAACTCTTCTTTTGGCACAGCGTTTTCTGCTCTACGCTTTCACAACCTGACATCTGCAAATAACGTCCCCGTGCAGACAACAATTCCATGGAATACGGTTGCTTTCTCAAACGGGTCAGCAACATCAAATGCTCTCGACGGCACGGGCATTGGCGCAAGCAGGTATCATTGACCGTGACGATAAAGCGCGACGGGTCTTTCAAGCCGTCCAATATCTCGGGGCGGGCGCAATCTGCCGGGTGCAAAGAGACAAAATCATACCGCTCTGCCAATTCATTGTAAAAGGCAGCCGTGCGTTTCCCCGGTTCTGCCGCCACGCGGTTCAAATGGGCATACATCGGCAATTTGGGATAAACGCGGCGTATGTGCGCCGCCAATTTGTCACTCGCCACGCTGACGGCATTTTTGCGGATTCTGTCGCACCGCCAAAACTCTTGCAAGAGGCGGTTCGATGCGCCGTCTGCAAGCATCTCGTCCGACACGACGGGCGAATCAAACTCCAGCGTCACGCCGACACCTAAAAGCGCGTATTGTTCCAACGCTTGGATGAAAAGTTGCAAATTCACCAAAGCTCTCGGCTTGAACCAATCAAGCGACCACAGGCAAGGCGGCGCCCCCGCCCCCGCAAGGTGAAGCGATTGACCAAACACTTTTGCCGTATATGCCAAATAGCGCAACAAGGCATTGTCATATCGAAAAGCACCGCCCAAATACCAAACGGCATCGGGCATGCGATTTTCCACCAAATGTTTCGCTGAATATTGAGAAAAGTCCATTGTATGATTTATCGCAACGCGGGGAGTAACACCTCCCAAAAGCGCATTTTAATTGTTTGCATGGCGTTTTCGTCCGCTTCATCTTCGCGCAACACAAGCCGCAACAAATCAAACAGGATAGGCGCGGCATTGGCCAGCCCGCGCCCCTGCATTTTGAATCGGCGAAAGCCCATATCGTAAAGGCGTTTGATCTCCTCACGCGTCAAAGCGGCGGTGCTATGAGGCGAACTCAACAGGTAATTGATAAAACTGCATCCGTTTTTGGCGATCAATTTGTCAAAATCGCTGCTGTCATAGCTGAAAAAGCACTTGGCCGTCTTGGAAAGAGAATCGTAATGCAAGTGCCTAATCGGGCACGAACGCATACAAAACTCATTGACAATGAGTTCGTATTTATCCTTATCTTCCAGTTTCTCCAGAAGATCGAAATTCACCGTATCATCGGGATGAATCATCACCTTGTCGTATCTTTCGGCAAGACGCAGGTAATAATCCAACTTACCGCGCCCGCGCTCGTGCGTCACTTTCAGGATGGATGAAACGGTTTTTAGTTCCGGGAAGTTCTTTTTGACGTGGGCATACAAAGCCTCCGATGCCATAATGACGGCATTTTTTTTCGTCGGATTCCGCTGTCTGAAAAATTCCATGAGCGTATTGCCCATTTTGTCGTTCATCTGATCTTCCGTAAGGTAGAGATTGGAGAACGTCAAATCAACGGCGATGTTGCGTTTTGCGTATTCAACGCCTGCCGCATTGATTTCTTCCGCTTCGCGAATCAAATGTTTCAATACACGCCCGCAGTTCCACTCAAACAACGGAGAGCCGTGTACCAGCGAAAACGGGACAAAGCCCAAGCACATCTTGCAATAATCGTAAAAAGAGACCAATTCCCGATCATTGACGAATGCGCCCGAAATATCCCATTGGGCATCAGGCCAATCAGTATGCACAAAAGGTGACTGCTCATTTGGCATGCTTCTTACCTAACACAAGCCATCGCCCATGGCAAGGGTTATCTTGCTTTGAGGCATCTCTTTTTGCATCGGCAAAGAAAAACACCCCGAGAGCGGCGACATGCAACCGCCCCCGGGGCTTTTCCTTTCAGCAGGAAATGCCGTTGGCGCACATCAGGTATGTTTGAAGCTCATGGCTTCTTTTTCTGTGAGGTGCTCTGCGGCTGAGTGTCTGCACAGGAAAGCGATCGCCCGTTTCATGTCTTTCACCAGCAGGTTGGCCATATCGCGCGAAAAGCCTTGGCGCACCATCACGCGCATGATGACCGTTTCCTGACAATCGGCGGGCAAAGAAAACGCCGGTACCTGCCATCCGCGTTCGCGCAGTTTCTGAGACAGTTCGTACAGATTGTACCCAAGATTTTCATTGCCGGGCTTGATATAAAAACTGACGGCGGGGATGTCCGTGCGGGGATCGCCCACGGCAATGAATTCGTAGGGACCCATAGCGGCTATCTGCTCGCGAAGCCATGCCGCCACGGCGTAGCACGCATTGTGAATGGCGGTATAACCTTCTTTCCCCAGCCTGATCAAATTGTAATACTGCGTAATAATTTGCCCCGCCGGTCTGGAAAAGTTAATGGCAAATGTCGGCACACTGCCGCCGAGATAATTGACGGCAAACGTCAAATCTTTCGGCAACTGCGATTCGTCTCGCCATACAACCCAGCCCACGCCGAGCGGAGCCAAGCCGTATTTATGCCCCGAAGTACTCACGGATTTGATGCGCGGAACGCGAAAATCAAACGGAATGTCGGGTGCTGTAAACGGTGCCAAAAAACCGCCCGAAGCCGCATCCACATGGATATCCACATCGGGGCCGCCCTCCGCATGCAGTTTGTCGAGGGCTTTGGCAATCTCTTCGGGGAATTCGTACTGCCCCGTATACGTCACACCGAATGTCGGCACAACGCAAATCGTGTTCTCATCCACATATTTCAGCATTTCTTGCACGTTCATCTTGAACTTGCCCGTTTCCATCGGAACTTCACGCATTTCAACGTCCCAATATCGGCAAAATTTGTGCCAGCAAATCTGCACCGGACCACATACCAAATTCGGCTTGTCCGTTGGCTTCCCTTCCGCTTTGCGACGCGCCCGCCACCTCCACAAAGCAGCCATACCGCCCAACATGCAGGCTTCGCTGGAACCGATCGTCGAACATCCGACCGGCTTTTCATTTGCCTCCGCATGCCAAAGGTGAGCCAGCATACTGACGCAACGAAGCTCCAATTCCGCCGTTTGCGGATACTCGTCTTTATCGATCATGTTTTTGTTGATGCTCAGATCCATCAGCTCGCGTACTTGGCGAGAATCCCATGTCTGGCAAAACGTGGCGAGATTCTGCCGCGCATTGCCGTCGAGGAGCAATTCATTTTTGATCAACGCCAAAGCATCTTCCGGGCGCATGGAATATTCGGGGATCTCGTTGCTCGGCAAGACGCCGGCGGCATCGGAAGAGCCGAAAATACTTGCCCAGACGGGCGTATGATGACCACGGCAACACTTCTCTGCGGAAGCTTCTGCCCCGGTACAGCACTTTTCTTTTTTGTCGGGAGTAGGGGATGATGTATTCATGATTGATTGGTGTGACAGACTTCGATCAGTCTTCGTTTCCTGTGACGCACCTCTGCCCCGCCGCGCTGAAATGTTGGCGGCAAACAGTCAGAAACAGGTTTCCCGACACCCGCGCCTCCTCTTTTCACGCATATTCCGCAAAGCAACAACAGGAATTCGCCCGCGCGGGCAAATATCTGCCAAACGGCTGATCAAGTGGTGTTTTTCGCTTGACCATACCATGTGTTGTGGTAGCATCTCTTTATGCGGTGCATTCAATGCGGTCATTTTGAGGACAAGGTCATCGATTCGCGCATGTCGAAAGAGGGGACAACCATTCGGCGGCGGCGCGAATGCCTGCGTTGCGGCTATCGCTACACAACCTACGAACACATCGAACGCACCGAGCTGCGCGTTGTCAAACGAGACCACATGCACGAAGCCCTCAACCGCGAAAAAATCTTGCGCGGGATGATCAAGGCTTGCGAAAAACGCCCCGTCAAGATGGAACAACTGGACAATGCCGCCGATGAAATCATAGCAGAACTGCATTGTGACCATCAGCGCGAAGTGCCGTCCAACATCATCGGGCGCAAAGTCATAGAAAAACTTTACGCCATTGATCCCGTTGCATACATCCGCTACGTTTCCGTTTATCGCCAATTTAAAAACGTTGACGAATTCATCGACCTTATTCGCAACATGGAAATTCGCACCAAGGCAGACCCCCTGCAACAGAAACTCTTCAACTGATTTCTCCCACCAACGTCATGACCCAAGAGAACATCCCCGCCATCCAAAACAGAGCCTGTGTTTTTACAGACTACGATGAGAAGTGGATTGCCTCTCTGTTGCAAAACGCGGCAGACCGCGCAGGCGTCTCCCTGCCCTTTAAGGCAGAAATAGCGCATTCTGTCATGCTTTATCTGGAAAAGCACTATCCGCTGGGTACAATACCCCTTGATTTCCTGATGGAACGACTGCGTTCATCTCTGCAACGCATCGGGCTTCCCCGCATTGCCGCCGCGTTGAGCAAAGAAACCCCCCCCGTAAAAATCCCCCTTGATGCGCTGGCACACACCTGTCCCCTTCCTCTCTTTTTCTATACCAACCTGCGACGCAAGATAGAATCTCTGCACCAATCGGGCATGCTCAATTGCTCCTTCTCCGGCAAAGAAGAATGCGTCTGCGTCCTCAGCAACGGCAAACACGGGGGAAAAGCCGCACAAAGAATTTCCGAAGAGCTGGATTCCTTCCTTCAGGAAACCGCCCAAGCGTCCGCTCGCCCCAAACAAAAAGCAAGTAGCATACTGCCATGCTAAAAGCTTGTCACCCGACACTTTGTCAGGCAGACTGAACTTTCATCTTTATGGATACTTTTTTGTCATTTCTGGATACCGCATGGATCATCCTCATGGTTGTATTGCTCTTCAACTTCATGATTTTCGTTCATGAGCTGGGGCATTTTTGGGCGGCACGCCGAAGAGGGCTGTATGTCGATCGCTTTCAAATCTGGTTTGGACGTCCCATTTGGAAAAAAACGATCAATGGGGTACATTGGGGGCTTGGCTGGATCCCCGCCGGGGGCTTCGTCTCTCTGCCGCAACTGGCACCGATGGAAGCCATCGAAGGGAAAGCCGACTTGCCCGCAGATTTAAAACCCGTCAAGCCGATCGACAAAATCATTGTGGCAGCGGCAGGTCCCTTCTTCTCTTTCCTGCTGTCAGTGGTCTTTGCCCTCGCGGTATGGATCATCGGCATGCCCGTCGGCACCTCAGACACCACCGTAGTGGGATACGTCCCCCCGAGCTCTCCCGCAGCCAAGGCAGGTCTCTTGCCCGGAGATAAAATCCTTGCCGTTGACGGCAAACCCGTCACCAAATGGACGGGCAACATGAAAGGCGTGTACGAGCTCATCGCCACAAGCGAAAACGATGCTCTTTCATTGCTGGTCGAACGCACATCTCCTTCGGGTGAACAGGCACGGCTGACCATCAACAGCGATTTCGAACACACCGAAACAGGCTGGTATCGGCGCAGTGCACTGCGCAGTATCGGGAAAATCCTTCCGGAAAAAGAGGCGATAATCGGTTCTGTTGCTCCCCAATCTCCTGCGGCAACGGCAGGCATCCGCGCCGGGGAAACAATCTCCGCGCTCAACGGCACACCCCTACACCACCCGATCGAAATATCTCTCGCCTCCGCAAAAGGGGAACCCCTGCACCTCACCGTGACGGCGGCAGACGGCACACAGCGCAACGTTGACGTAACACCGCGCTACCCGGATAACTGGACGGCAGACATGAAGGGAGCTACCCCCCTGCTGGGGATTTCATGGGGCTACACAGCCCGCGAAGGCGATTTGGGACATCCCTCACCGTGGCGGCAAATCACGGACAGCCTCAGCTGGATGGGCGAAACGCTCGAAAAACTCTTCGCGCCCAAAAGCGACGTCAGCGTCGAACACCTTTCCGGACCCATCGGCATCGGCTCTTTCCTGTATTCTGCTCTCGATGCGCCGGGGGGCTGGCGGCTCGCATTGTGGTTTGCCGTCATTTTGAACGTCAACCTTGCCGTCCTCAACATCCTTCCTCTTCCCGTTGTCGATGGCGGACACGTCATGCTGGGGCTATACGAAATGATCTTTCGACGCCCCTTCAACGCAACGGCTCTCGGCATTATCCAAACGACATTCGTTTTCCTGCTGATGGGGCTCTTCCTCTACATTTCTTTCAAAGACGTGGGGGACCTTGTCCCCGGCTCTTCATCCCAAAAAGATGCAGAGAAACTGCCCGTTCCCGTCTTTTCCGCTCCGCATTCCTGAGGAGAATAACAGAAAAACTTGACGCCGCACCTGTGGCGCGGTAGCCTCGTTCCGCAATGCTGAAATCCCTCTTTGCTTTTCTCGCCGTCCTTCTGTGGACAGCCGCACCTGCGGCACACGCTGTTGATGTCATCCTCACCGGCGGTTGCGCCCTTCGCTCATGGGAACAATATCGCGGCAAAGAGCTGGCGCATGACAACTGGTGGGCCAATTTTGTACGCGCCTCTACCATCCGCATGGCGCACATCCGCACACAACGCCCCGATGCCGCCATCACATGGATCGTATACCGTCCCTCATATATCGCCCGCGCCAAAGAAGACGGCAAACCCTATACCGCTTGGATCACAGATCTTGCAAAAAAATACCGTGCCAAACTCCTCTGGGTCAAAACGGGCGAAGAAGCCATCGCCGCCATCAACACCTCCCCGCGCGGTCGCAACGATTACGTGCAATCCCTCTACTATTTCGGGCATTCAAACCCCTATGCCTTCATGCTGGAATACAGCTCGGAAATCATCGCCGTCTCCACGCAATTCATTCACGAAACAGATTTGCAAAAAATCAAACCTGCCATTTTTCGCCCTGAAAGCGATTGCCGCAGTTACGGATGCTTCACCGGGGTCAGCATGTCGGGATGGTGGCGGCAAATCATCGGCGTTCCCCTTTGGGGCAATATGAAATCCACCTACTATGCACCCGTCTCGGAAGGTCTCCTCCCGCGCGGCGGCGGCAAATGGGTAAAATAACCCCCTCGCCCTCTTCTTTCAATTCTCCAAACGCAAAAGGCGCACCCGATACCGGGTGCGCCTTTTGTATCATTAAACTTTTATCACTTATGCGCGGCGGCGGCGAAGAGCCAACGCACCCAACGCCAACAATGAAAGCGATGCCGAAGTGGGTTCGGGAATCATTGTCAACGAAACATAATTCAACGGAGTACGACCAAAATTACCGGATGTCCCCCTCACAGTGAGGGTCAGTAAGCCGTCATCGCCAACCACAATGTTATCGGCGGTCAAGGCATAGCCGTGATTAATCGAGCTGTTCCCTGAATTATTGAACTGATACGTCGTTGCCCGACTTTCGGTACTCGCGCTCCACGCCCCATCGGTCGTATTGGTAGACTGGACGGTTAAATCGGCAATAGTGCTCAAAGTGACGGAAACATTGCTCATTGTGTCTCTCCCATAAAATCCACCGAATACGGAAAGAGAATATGTCCCGGCCTGCAACCCCGTAAACGACAGGGTAACGCCGGCTGTTCCTCCGGCATCTTGCATTGTCAAGCCATCGCTGAATGTAGACCCTAATTCGAAGGGAAGCTCACCGGCAAATGCGTTTTTCCAGCCGGATTCTTCAGACGCAAGAGCTGTCGGGGTAAGACGGCTTGTAACGTTATTGAGGTTTCCGAACAGAAACTCAACAGAATACGATCCTGTCAGGTTTGTTAACGTTCCCGGATCCGGGTTAGAATAATCCCCGGAGTTGTATGTTTTTGAAATATTAATGGCACCGGACGTTGTATTATCCGAACGCCCAAAATCAAAAACATCCGTAGATGAAGCAAAAACGCTTCCTACAGAAGAAAGAATGAAAAATATGAAAGACTTTTTCATATACGTAATACAAAGTTTAAAATGATAGAGATATGGCTTTTGACATCTTATCTCAGCCTACCCCCTCAGGGCGCATTTTACAGCATTCTGAATGCTGTGTCAATAGCGAATAAGATAAATTGTTTGGGAATAATACATTGCGAATATATATTTTTGTTGAGAGGAGTTGTTTTTCAATGTGTTTTACATTCAAAAACAATATATTGCAATGAATTTACAGATACAGCATTCAGAATGCTGACGTTGTTTTTTGATTTGAGTTAATTTTCAAGAGTCAAAAAAGGCGCATTCCATCAAGAATGCGCCTTTTTGTATCAAATTTTGTTCGATTTACGCGCGGCGGCGGCGAAGAGCCAACGCACCCAATGCCAGCAACGAAAGCGAAGCCGTGGTGGGTTCGGGAACAGACGCCGTTGACGTGTGATACGTTACTTTGGGAATGTATTGTCCCTCAAATTCGTTGAGTTTGTTGTTCCGCTTATATGTACCGTCCCCTCTGGGAATGCTGCTTTGCTGATTGAGGCTGATTCGCAAGGTGGTCGAATACGATTGATAAAGGCTCAACAAAGTACTCCCTTCTGCCGACGTATCCGTCAAACTTTCAACTGAGGCATCAGATGTAACAAACAAAAATTGATATTGCTGATTTGTACTGAGCGTTACTCCCTCAAATTGAATATTGACGGTACTGCTTGCCGACCATGTGCCAGTATCATTGACGGAAAGACCGACAAACTCGCCGACCGTAGAATCGCCTGCGTACTTATAAACGGCAACTTTAACATTGTTCTCAGTCGATGTTCCGGAGCCGAGGGACAAATCCAAAGAATCCAATGTCACGCTAAGATCGGAAAAACTTTCATCGATAGGTGTAGTTGAAAGAAACGTATCCGTTAACTTCACCGTCCACCCATAATAGTTACCGACACCCGCTGTCCCTGTTCCGGAACCCGTTACGGTTGTAAAATCTGTTCCGCAGGCGAATGGAATACTCGTCGCGAACAAAAGGCTCATCAATGTTTTTTTCATGTTGTATATACAAGTTATAAACGAAAACAGAAGCCTTTTCCTCCCTTACATGCGGAAAGCAAAAGTTCCTCCGTTCCTTCGCCCTCATACTACAGCATTCCGAATGCTGTAAGCGTAAATTTATCAGAAAATCATAATTATCAATAAAAAACAATCAATCACACAAGCAGCTGAAACAAAAATCAATATTCTCTATTCATTGTCTGCTAACTCTTTACAATATTTATTATTGACACAGCATTCGGAAAGCTGAAGTTTTTTCATTTGATTGTTTGCTCTAAAAAGAGCGAAAAAACGAATCTGTCAGTGAGATAGAAACAATTTGCAACATTGGAGATCTTTCCCCTTTGAAGCCTCAAAACATCATTTTTTGTCACAAAAAAAAGCCCCCGCGAACGGGGGCTTTCAAAAAACCAAAAGACGAAGAGCGGATCAGTTGGAAGCCCGATCGGCACGTTTGCGATCCAAGGCATTCAGAATGCGCTTGCGCATACGGATGAAATGCGGCGTTGCCTCGACCAGCTCATCAGCTTCGATGTATTCTATGGAGCGTTCCAATGAGAATTCTATCTTGGGCGTCAGCTGAATACTGTCGTTCTTAGTGGCAGAACGGTGGTTGGTAAGGTGTTTTTCGCGGCAGGGGTTGACGGGGATGTCATTCAAGCGGGGGTTTTCACCCACAATCTGCCCTTCGTACACCTCTTCGCCCGCGCCGACAAAGAGCGGACCGCGCTCTTCGATCGAAGCAAGAGAGTACGCACGCGCCACCCCTGTTTCCATAGAGACAAGGACCCCCGTCTGCCGCGTGGTAATCTCACCGGCATAAGGCGCATATTCACGGAACAGATGGGAAAAGATACCATGCCCCGATGTCAGATTGACCAGCTCAAATTCAAAACCGATAATGCCGCGCGTGGGGATATAGGCTTGGATGGTCGTTCGCCCGGAATCATGCGCTTCCATGTTTTCCAAAATTCCTTTTCGGGCAGAAAGCAGGCGCACCGCTCCGTTTGCAAATTCGGTTGGCACCTCGATATACAGAGTTTCGAAGGGTTCCGTCTTTTGCCCGTCAATTTCGCGCGTAATCACCTTGGGGCGGGAAACGCATACTTCAAACCCTTCGCGCCGCATCGTTTCAACCAACACGGCAATTTGCATCGCCCCTCGGGCAGAAACCGAAAAGACACCCGCCGTATCCGTATCTTCCATCTTGATGGAAATGTTTGTTTTCATTTCGCGCTCAAGGCGTTCTCGGATAATGCGAGAAGTGACGTATTTGCCGTCTTTACCCGCAAAGGGGCCATCGTTGATGGAAAACTCCATAGAAATGGTGGGCGGATCAATGGCAACAAAGGGCAACGGCTCATCCTCGGCATCGGCTGTCAGCGTTTCGCCGATATCGACATTTTCAAACCCGGAAAGCCCTACGATATTGCCGGCTTCGCCCACGGCAGAATCCGTTGTCTGCAAGCCGGAATATTCGAAAAGGCGCGTCACTTTTCCTTGCACGACAGAGCCGTCCCCGCGATGCAACCACAGCGTATCGCCCTTGCGCACGCGCCCGGAAGTAATGCGCCCCACCGCCACGCGCCCTACATAGTCATCCCAATCAATATTGGAAATCAGCATGCGGAAAGATTTTTCAGGATCGGCACCATGCGGGGCAGGAATGCGCTCGACAATCTTTTGCAACAGGGGGCTGCAATCCACCGGCGGTTCGTTTTCCATCGCCGTCATAAAATACCCGTCACGGGCAGAGCCGTAAACAAACGGCGCTTCGAACTGCTCATCATTTGCACCCAGCTCCAGCAACAGCTCCAGCACCTGATCATGCACAGCCGCCGCATCGGCATGCGGGCGATCAATCTTATTAATCACCACGATGGGCATCAGCCCCTCCTGCAACGCCTTTTTCAGCACAAAACGCGTCTGCGCCTGCGGGCCTTCATAGGCATCCACCACCAGCAACACGCCGTCTACCATCTTCATCACGCGTTCCACCTCTGCGCCAAAGTCGGCATGCCCGGGCGTATCGACAATATTGATGGTATAGCCGTGCCAGTGGATCGATGTATTCTTGGCGCGAATGGTAATTCCCTTTTCGCGCTCAAGATCCATAGAATCCATGGCACGTTCTTGAACAACTTGATTTTCGCGATAGGTGCCGCCGGCTTTCAACAACTGATCCACGAGCGTTGTTTTCCCGTGGTCAACGTGGGCAATAATGGCGAGATTTCGAAACTTGGTAGGATCGGACATGCGCCGTCTCTGTAACGCGAAATGACGTTTTTGTCAAGCGGAGTCCGCCATTTGCAGGGGCTTATTTTTCTTTCCCGTCATACAGCCCGCATCCGCAGCCCCGCCGACGCCGTTTCTCCATTTATGCCTACAAAGAGTTAAAAAACAACTTGAAGACCTCAATAAATTGCGCTTCATTTTTACCTCCCCTACATTCGTCACGGAAAAAACACCCAAAGCCCAGAGAGAGTTTTATATTCCCCGCCTTTCGAGGGAACGCAGTCTCTGCGGCTCAGAGTGATGAAATAAAGCCACCAGCAAGCCTTGCGAACTTGCGCCGAACGATGCAAACGCCCCCCTTGCGCACTTTTCGCGAAGGGGGAGGTATGGGGGAGGAGGATTTAGCCTTTCATCCCTGTCACATGTCCGTCTGCGTCTACATCAATGGCGCATGCGGAAGGGACGCGGGGAAGAGCCGGCATCCGCAAAATGGTGCCGGTAAGCGCCACCAAGTAGCCCGCCCCGTTGGCTATTTCAAAATCGCGCACGGTAATGCCAAAGCCTTTCGGACGCCCGATCAATGAGGGATCATCGGAAAGAGAGTTTTGCGTTTTCGCCACGCATACAGGCAATTGCGCCAGCCCATTTTTCTCAAACAAAGCCAGCTTTTTCCGTGCCGCCGCCGTGAAGGAAATTTTTTCCGCTCCGTATATTTGGGAGGCGATGGCAGAGATTTTTTCTTCTGCCGAAAGAGATTCTTCATAGAGGCAGGCAAACGGCGGCGAAGCTTCATGCACGGCATCCGTGACAAGGCGAGCCAGCTCCACAGCCCCCGCACCGCCCTTGCCAAACACATCCGCAACGGCGCAACGCACCCCTTTGGAGGCGCAGAATTCGCGGACGACAGCCAGTTCTTCCGCCGTATCCAAGGCGGCAAAAAGATTGATCGCCACCACGATCGGGCGTTTGTACAACGAAGCGGCGTCCAAGTGTGCTTCCAGGTTGGCAAGACCGCAGCGCACCGCCTCTGTATCGGGCGTTTCAAGAGCGTCTTTTGCCACACCGCCATGCATTTTCAGCGCACGGATTGTCGCGACAATGACGATGGCATCGGGAGCAATACCCGCTTGGCGGCATTTGAGATCCAAAAACTTTTCCGCACCCAAATCGAAGGCAAATCCTGCCTCCGTCACGGAGTAATCACCGAATGTCATTGCCATTTTCGTTGCCAGTACGGAGTTGCAACCATGGGCAATGTTGGCAAAAGGACCGCCATGCACAAAGGCAGGCACCCCTTCGAGAGATTGTACCAAGTTGGGCATCAGGGCATCTTTCAAAATGGCAACCAATGCCCCCGTAACGCCGAATTCCCGTGCGTAAACAGCCTCTCCCTCACGGGTGAACCCCACAACGATGCGTTCCAAACGTTGGCGTAGATCTTCAAGGCTTTCAGCCAAGCAAAGCACGGCCATAATCTCGCTGGCAGGCGTAATATCAAACGAGCTTTCACGGGGGACACCCTGTCCGGACAAGCCGACGACGACCGAACGCAACGCGCGGTCATTCATATCCATCACGCGTTTCCACGTCGTTTTTGACGGATCCAAACGGGTGGTGCCAAAGTAAAGAGCATTGTCTATCACGGCGGCAAGCAGGTTGTGAGCCGCCGTAATCGCATGAAAATCGCCGTTGAAATGCAAATTGATCGCTTCAGACGGTGTCAGAGAGCTTGCCCCACCGCCCGTTGCACCGCCTTTGCGCCCGAAGACGGGACCCATGGAAGGCTCACGCAATGCCAAGACGCTCTTTTTGCCGATCGCCTGCAAGCCCTGAGCCAAACCGATGGAAACAGTCGTTTTTCCCTCCCCTGCCGGCGTAGGCGTCACGGCAGATACCAAGATCAATTTTCCGTTACGCGGACGTTCCGAAAGCGCACCCAATGATATCTTGGCACGGTCTGTTCCGTAGGGGACAAAGAAGCGGGAATCAAGCCCCAAACGGGCAGACATGCGGTCAACAAAGCTTTCGGTTTTCATGCAGAAGCCAGTTTATCAAATGCCGCACACAAAGCAAGGACGGAAACCGAACAAGCCCCCGCACAACAAAGATTACGCATGATCAGACAACAAAACGGCAACCGCGCGCCTGCCGAAACAAGACGTACGGTTGCCGATAAGAATAAAATTACAGCCAGCCGATACCCACGGCTTTGCGTACCCGTTCCAGCGTCTTGGCAGCTTCCTCTCTCGCTTTCAAGGCACCGTCATTCAACACGCCGAGGACGTAGGCGGGGTCTGCCTCCAGCTCGGCACGGCGCGCTCTCGCCTTGCGGAAGTATTCCCAATAGGCTTCAAAAAGCTGTTTTTTGAACGAGCCGTATCCCACGCCGCCGCGCCGATGCGCCTCTTCCATTTCAGCGTATTCCGCAGGGGTTGCAAACAGCTTGTAGAGTTGCAGAATGATCGAACCTTCCACGGGTTTGGGCGCTTCCAGCGGTGTGGAATCTGTAAGGATCTTTTTGTTGATCATTTTAAGCAAAGGCTTTTCTTCACCGAAAATGGGCAGTGCGTTTCCGTAGCTTTTGCTCATCTTTTGCCCGTCAAGCCCGGGGACGATGGCTGTTTGTTCCGCAATGATGGGATCCGGGAGTTTGAAGAGGTTTTCACCGAAGGCATCATTCATTTTACCTGCCAAATCGCGCGTGACTTCGAGGTGCTGTTTTTGGTCTTTCCCCACAGGCACTTTATCCGAATCATACAAAAGGATATCTGCCGCCATGAGGACGGGATAGGCAAACAAGGCATGCTCTGCCGCAAAGCCTTTGGCAAGCTTGTCTTTGTATGAATGGCAGCGTTCGAGAAGCCCCATCGGGCAGACGGTGCTCAGAATCCATGCCAGCTCGTTTACTTCCGGCACGGCAGACTGCACAAACAACGTTGCCTTGGCGGGATCCAGCCCGCATGCCAGAAAATCAACAGCCAATTGCCTTGTGTTCTCGTGGAGACGTTCGGCACTCTCCATGGTGGTCATGGCATGATAATTGGCAATGAAATAAAAGGCTTCGCCTTCATCCTGCAAACGCACGGCGGGTTCAATTGCACCGAAATAGTTGCCGATGTGCAGCTGCCCGCTGGGCTGAAGTCCTGTCAGTATACGCATAGGATTTTAATGAGCTCGTTTGTTTTTATCGGAGGGGATCAACGCACGTTTCAACACCGAACGAAAGACATCGGTGCTGTATGCGCCCGCCACGTTTTGAAGTTTTATACCCTCCACATAAATGAATGTGGTGGGGACTTTCGATATGTGAAATTTTTCTGCCAGATTCGGGTAGGCATCTGCATCGACCGTCACGACCTGCACGGCACCCTGTTCGCTCTCCGCCAGCTTTTGAAGCGATTTTTTCATCTTTTGCGAATGAGGACACCACGATGAGCCGAAACACAACAGCAACGTGCGCCCCGATACTCCCGTAAGCTGCACAATATCTTCACCGGCATACTCGCTATACAACGGGTATTTATATTTCGGCACCGATGCATCGTTCGATGATGGCGTCCGCACAAAATCGCTCAACGGATCAAGCTGAGGGTTGGGAGCGGGTTTTGATGAAGAGGAAAAACGGGCAGCGCGCTCATCGGAAGATGAGTCATCGCACGCGGCGAGAACAACCGCCACAGCACATGCGAAAAATAAAAACCGCCGTTTCATGCGCCCATCATACCCTTGGCTCTCGTCTTTGAAAAGCCGTAAATGCGTCCTTCTTTCGTTCTTATACCGTACAAATCACCCCGATATGCGGAGGGAAAGCAAAACGCGGGATTTCCCGCAGCGGTTTCACCTCAAAGGTTCAGACTTTCCATAAATGCCCGAAGCAATGCAGCGTGATCCTTAACCGGCGGAGCAACGGCTTGCCCGTTCTGCCGCGCAGAGCTGTCCTGCCGGGGGGGGGGAGGCGTCGCGACTTTGGCATCATTTTTCGCAAGGTCGGCTTGCGAGCGCGGCTCTTGCACTTCGGGAAAAACGACCACTTTCCCGAGCTCTTTTCCCGAGCTCTGTTTCCGATCCGTCATACAAACGGCAAAGGGCCAATTGACATTTTGTTTGGACACCAGTACTTCGGATGTTCTTTTTCCGCGAGCAAAAACTTTATCTTTCTCGGAAATGGATTTCGCCCCTTCCGATTTTGTCAATGGGACATGTGTTGCTTCCGCGATGCGCTTGATAAGTTCTTCCGTTTTCGATGGAGCGTCTTTTTTGAATTTCCACTCCATGTACGCCACGTCACCATCCTTCAACGGAACGCGCAAATACCCATGCTTGAATTCCCAGACCAAGCAACCGTCTTCATATGATATAGGCGTTGCCAATCGCAAGTATACGTTGCCAATAGGCATGCCAAGAAACTTTTTGGGTGATGCCGCCCGCCCCATTTTTCGAATTTTCAATGCGTACACGGCAATCCCCGTTCCATCGGCAAGAACTTCGCCTTCGACATGAGGAGAACGGCATTTATTGCCTTGCCATTCCAGCTGCGGAAAGAGCGCTTCCAATTTGCGGCGCAATAGTTCTGCCTTACCGTCCCCAACGAGGAACAACGCCCCCATGCATGTTTCCTTCCTCATGAAAGCAACGCCCGTCCATTCTCCGCAACGGAAAGCCAAGCATGCATTTTCTTCCACATATTCCTTCTGATGACGGACGGAATCCGCATCAAAACAAATCCCCCGCTCCCCGCAACCAATCCTATCTGCCCATGCCAAAGCAGAAAAGGCGATCAACGCAATGATGGGACGCAAAAAGCTCACGAGCGGCAGAGGTTTTCCCGCCCAAGACGTTACGGCTTGTACGGGGAGGGGTTTTTATGCCATACGAGAGCACCCTTTGCCAAAGCATACAGGTATGCCGCCACGAGCATGACAATAAAGAGGGTCATCGAGATAAACGCCTCCGCATTATTGATCACAAAATCTTTAAAAACCAACGCCCACGGATAAAGGAACACCACTTCGAGATCAAAAACAAGGAACAACGCCGCCACCAAGTAAAAACGCACATAAAACACGGGCGCACCGTCACCCTGCGGCACGATACCGCATTCATACGGAATATTGGCGGGGTTCCTATGAGCGGAACGACGACCGAATATCACACTCAACAGCAGCACAAGCCCGGCAAAGCCAAAACCCGCGATGCACTGAATCAACGCTGATAAATATTCCTGCGGCATATCTGTACGCCCCCCTTTATAGCACCTTCTTTCGGTGAGTCAATGGCAAATTGAGCGATCCCGCACAGCAAGTGCGCATTCAAAAGGCTGGACATTGGGGCTTCCCTCAGCTAGAGTGCCTGAGTATCACAGGAGGATTGTTCTTTCTCCGCACAGTCGAAACGAATGCGGAATTGAGGCAATCCGTACAAGTATATCATCAGCATGAACAGCATGACAGGTTTCGGAGCGGCATCCGCTTCGTGGAAGGACAAAACCCTTCGCGTTGAAATAAGCGGTGTCAATCGCAAGCAGGTTGAAGCGGCTATTTCGCTTCCGCGCACATGGGCAGAAATGGAACAGCCCTTGCGGCAAAAAATCACCTCAGCCGTTTCTCGCGGAAGGGTCAATCTTTCGGTCACGGTGCAATCGGCAGAATGTGCCGCCCTCAGCGGAGAACTTGTGCTTCACGAAAACGCCGTAGAAACGCTAAAGCGGCATTTGCAACGTTTGGAAGAACTGGGCTTTCCCTGCGCCCAACCGAATATCGACAACCTTTTCCGCATCGGTGCGTTCGAAATGCAAACGGAAACAACGCCTCTGCCCGATGAGATACTTCCTATCCTTTTACCGCTTGCGGATGAAGCCATGCAAGCATTTCTTGCCATGCGCAAACAAGAAGGCGAAGCCCTGCGTTGCGACCTTCTCGACAAATTGGGCGGACTTCGCCGCCTTCGGGAAGATATGATAGCGCAGGCGGCAGGAATACCGGCGCACTATCGCGAATTGCTCATGAAGAGATTGACGGATGCGGGCATCCCCGTTGATTTGAGCGATGAACGCATCATCCGCGAAGTGGCTCTGTTTGCAGACCGTTGCGATGTCAGCGAAGAAATGGTTCGGCTTGCTTCGCACTTCGATCAATTCGAAACGCTCTGCGCCCAAGACGAACCCGTTGGACGTCCGCTTGATTTCCTCTGCCAAGAAATTTTTCGCGAGCTCAACACAACCGGATCAAAAGCCAATGACGCCACTTTGGCACAACTGGTCGTTACGGCTAAAACAGAACTGGAAAAGATCCGAGAACAAGTGCAAAACATCGAATAAAACGAACCATGAAAACAGATACCTCTCTCAACCACCCCTTGGGAACATTGCTTGTCGTATCAGGTCCTTCGGGATCGGGAAAAACAACGCTGTGCCGCCGCAGTACGGACGAAGGGCTGACACGCTACTCCATTTCATGCACAACGCGCGCCCCGCGTCCCGGCGAGCGCGACGGCATTGACTATCACTTCCTCTCCCCCGAACAATTTGCCAAGCTGGAAACGGAAGGCGAATTCTTGGAACACGCCGTTGTACACGGAAACCGCTACGGCACGCTGAAAAGCGATATAAGCAACCTGTTGCGGCAAGGGCATACGGTAGTCATGGATATTGACGTACAAGGTGCCGCCTCGGTACGAAAATGTACCGATGAAACGATTCGCCGGGCTTACGCCGATGTGTATATCCACGTCCCCGCCGAGGAGCTTGAAAAGCGGTTGCGCGGACGAGAAACCGATGCTGAAGAGGTGATTCTGCTTCGCTTGCGCAACGCGGCTGCCGAGGATGCCTGCATGGGACAATACGGGTTTACACTGGTTTCGGGGGATCGCGAAAGCGATTATACCCGCTTTCGCGCCTTGCTGACGGCTCTTTCTCTGCGCACACAACTTGCCTGAGAAGCAAAACGCTTCTCTGCTCAGTTGCGCGGAGCTGTCTTCTTCCCGGCGGAGCGTTTCTTTACCTTTTTCGAAGGAGAAGATTTGGCGGAGGGGGATTGTTGCGCATCGCCCTTTGTGTAATAGCGCACATAGTCGATTTCGAAACGCACAGGGTAATGAGAAGCCTCCGGACCTTCGGGCCACGTTCCGGGACCGCCGATAGCCGTATTCATAATCAAATAGCACGGCGTTTTCAGCGGATTATCCCCATTCGGATAATTGGCATCCGTAATGTTGACCCTACCGACTTCTTTATCATCGATGAGAATGCGCATGACATCCTCATCCCATTCCAGCACATAGATGTGGAAATCTTTGCTGTAATCGGGGATTTGAGTTCTGCGAACGACTTTTTGTTCTTGATTACCGCCATTTCTCCCCCAACGGAAAATTGAATAACAGGCTTGGGGTTCTTGGGAGATGTGTTCCAAAATGTCGATTTCGCCGTTGGCAGGCCAACCGTAATTGTTGACGTGCATCGTCCAAAGAGCGGGCCAAACCCCTTTTGCCTTGGGAATGCGGGCACGAATTTCCAAGCGACCGGGTGCTGTAAATTCTTTCACGCCGCGCGTGGTCACAGACCCGCTGGAATACGGCTGGTATTCATTTTCAAGACTGTTTGCCTTACCCGGAACATACGCCGGGTTTTTCGTTTTTTCGCAACGCGAGGTCAGCACAAGCTTGCCGTCTTCGAGCGTAACGGCTTTTTTTACATACGCATGAGATGCACCTCTGTTGCGCACGGTGCCTTCTTCATACGCCCATTTTTTGAGATTGAGTTTTTTGCCGTTGAATTCATCGCCCCACGCATATTGCCATCCGCCGGGAAGCGTGCGGGGAGCCTTTGCGGGAGCTGTCGCTGCAAACGACACGGAACATGCGAGAGCGAACGATGCGAGTACAGAGTATATATTCATCATTTTGATTGGAGCCATTTCGTCACACCTTCACCGATGGCTTCGGCATAGCGAATGGCATTGTTTTTATCTGAGAGATAACGTGCGTGGTCAGGGTTGTTGAGGAAAGCTGTTTCGATCAAGATGGCGGGGATATCGGAATCGTCACATGTATTCATCCAGCCTGCGCCCGCCGTACCGTCTATACGGCGAATGCCCGTTGTACAATTTTTGCCGCCGTTGGGCATACCGTGGTTCAAAATACGCTCGTTAAGCGTTTGCGCCACCGTCTTGGCCAACGCGCCCCCATTGCGCCAATTATGATAAACAACGCCGTTGCATGTGCGCCGCCACCTGGAGGCAGAGCTGTTATGATGCAGAAAAACGGCGCAATCGGCTTTTTTCCATACGGCGTAATCCGCACTGACCATACCGGCAGAAATGCGTGACGGATGATATCGGGAGGCATATCGCACCACATTCCCGCGCTTGTCGCGCTCATCGGGATGTTGCAACTGAATCACCCCGAAACGGCGGGCATATGAAGCCAGAGGCTCCGTTGTCGGCGCATAGCCTCGGTTCGTAATAATGCAACTGTAGCCCGCCTTTTCTATCACCCGTTTGGTATAGACAGCATATTCATACCAAAATGAGGCTTCTTCAATCACTTTACCGTTCACTGCGGCAGGAGTGCGTGCCCCCGTTCCTTTCGTGGCACCTTGCGGCACATAATGCCCGATATCCAGTGTCACTGTGCCGCGTGATCCTCCCGGCATAACCGAAGAACACGCGACCACCGAACACATCACGACTGCGGAAACCGCAAAATCCCGTAAAAATTGCCAAATCTTCATTTTATTAAATATGATGATATGACGCCCGATTCAAAAGCAGAAACACACCGCGTTTTCTCAGGAATTGTGCGGTGCTGTCGCTTGTTTTTTCGCATAATACGGCTGCATTGTCAACTCTTCCCTCAATAATTTTTGACAATCATATGCACATTGTCCGAATTGAAACGATTCTTGATATTAACCGTATAGCTCTTTGCATATTCGTCCACGGCAAATGAACCGTACAGTTCCTGCGTCAGCGGGGTTTTCCCGATAATCATCAACGCCCGACACGGCAACTCCTTAAAATCTGCCGCCAAACGCCTCTGCGCAGCTTCATCGAAACCCGATGATTTTTCAAGATTGCCGTAATCATTAAATACACAATCATAAGGCGGATCAAGGAAGAGAAAATCGTCCTCTTTCGCCATCGCAAATATTTCCCGATAATCAAGATTGAACAGCTCTGCCCGTTGCAACAAATCGCTGTGTCCTTGTGTTATCAGGCGCGTATTGAAAGAAGCGTACCGCCCGAAGGGAACATTGTATTCGCCGCGGCGGTTGTGGCGAATCATACCCGAATAGGCTGTTTTGTTGATAAAAAAGTATAAAACCCCCTCCGACAATCCGCCGTCAGGGTAATTGTAAAGATGCCGCATGCGGTAATACAGCTCTTCATTGGCATTGGGAATGCGCTGATCCGGATACGAATTTTTTAATTTCCGAAATTCCTCTTGGTTGGATTCATATATCTCTTGAAGAGCGTCCAATTGCTTCCGCATCAGCGGATAATCATCTCGCAATTGCCGATAAAAAGCCATCAGCTTGGAATTGGTATCATTGATCAAAGCCTGCCGAGGCTCCAAATAAAAAAACAACGCACCACCACCAAAAAACGGCTCTATGTAGCGATCAAAATCATGGGGAACATGTGAAAGAAAGCGTGAAATTTCTCCCGCTTTACCTCCACGATACTTTAAAATCGGCCTCATTGCAGGCAGGCGTTCTCTTTCACAATTGCTTTGCCCAAGCTGAGGCGTTCTCTTTCACAATTGCTTTGCCCAAGCTGTTGCGTCTGTATGGTTTAACAACATGCCCGTCTGCCAAATTGCGGCAGGGCAAAGCCTTTGCAAACTTTCTTGCGCCCGCTCGATACCGCTAATGCCCGAAGTGGCAAAAGGGATGAGAATTTTCCCGCCGAAATCATAGCTCTCCAAGAACGCATCAATAATGCGCGGCTCGGCGTACCACCAAATGGGAAAGCCAATCAACACGCGCTCGTATCTCTCCATGCCCTCAAGCCTCTCGGCAATTTCGGGGCGGCTGTTGGGATCTGCCTCTTCAAGGGAACTGCGGCTCTGCGGATTCTCCCAATCCAAATCTTCTTTCGTATAGGGTACAGGCGGGCGAATCTCAAACATATCGGCATCCAGCGCCTTCGCAATTTTTTGAGCAGCCGATGCGGTCACCCCCGTAGCCGAAAAATAAGCGACAAGCGTTTTCATCACATACTCTCTTTGAAAATTTCCGCAATTTCGGCACGGGAAAGCTCTTTGTACCCGCCTTTCAGGCGCACCGTTGCACCGGCAATCGATTCAATCATTTCTTCTGCCACGCCCAGCTCGGCAAGATGCAGGGTGAGACCAAGTTCTTTCATCCACTCTTCCATCGCCGCAAGCCCTTCTTCCGCAACGGCAGCATCGTTTTTACCCTGCGCATCGACACCCCACACGTTAACGGCAAACCGCTTGAATTTCGGCAAGCCATACGGAAGAACATGCCGATAATACGCCAATGAAACCGCCGCCAGCGTCATGCCATGGGTCGCATTGGTGTATCCTCCCACGGCTTGCCCCAGCATATGCACCATCCAATCAGTCGATTTTCCCTTTTTCAAAAGGGTATTCAATGCCCATGTTGCCGTCCACATAATATTGCTCCGCGCCTCGTAATTTTGCGGATCTTTGGCGGCAATGCTACCGGAATAAATCACCGAACGCATCAACCCTTCGGCAATATAATCCGTCGTATTGTCATCTTCTCCCGAAAAATACTGTTCGCACAAATGGCTGAAAATATCATATATCCCCGCAACCATTTGATGACGCGGCAATGTAAGCGTATACTTCGGATTCAAAACGGAAAAGCGCGGCATCAGCCTTTCCCCGGCAAAAACATGCCCGAGTTTCTGCTTGGTCTCTGCATTGGTAATCACAGCCCCACTGTTCATCTCTGATCCCGTACCCGCCATTGTCAACACGCACCCCACAGGGATCACCTCGCATGACGGCTCTTCATTATTCAAAAAGTACTTCTCCCACGGATCTTCCGTACAATGTACCGATGCCGCCACTGCTTTGGAATAATCGCACACCGAGCCGCCGCCTACCGCCAGCAAAAAATCTGCCCGATGCGCCCGGGCAATTTCCACCCCCTCGCGCAACTTATCCGTTGTGGGATTGGGCATCACGCCAGCGATCTCTGCGACATTCTTGCCACACTCTTTCAATATCGATGAAACGGCATCGTAAAGACCGTTCTTTTTAATCGACCCGCCACCGTAAATCAGCACGACATTCGAACCGTACTTTGCCAATTCGTCATGCAAATAATTCAGCGATTCATCGCCGAAATAAAGCCTGGTAGGATTACAATAAACAAAATTACCCAACATCGTTTTTACCTCCTGATTGTGTGACAACCGCCCTGCGGCATCACCCGCATGCTACCCCCAACAGAGGGCAAAGTCAATCAAGCTTCGGGTAATGGCAAAGGATTTCATCTATAAAACAGCCCCCGCCAACAATCGCACACACCACGCCCCCCATCAGAACAGAGGCACAACCAACGCAGACCCCAAAGACAGCCAAAAAGGCAACGTAATAAATGAAGCCGCCGTTGTCGTCAGCATAATCTGCGTCCCCAGATCGGGATTCCCGCCAAAACGTTTTGCCAAAATCACCGGAATAACGGCAGAAGGAATCGCCGCCTGAATAATAATAATCCGCTTAACATAATCATCTACAGGAAGGATATAAGCCATCAAAATCAACAACGCAGGAGCTAATCCCAAACGCGTCAGCAACCCACAAACAATCGGCTTGGGTTCCCACTTCATATTATGCCAAAAATCTCGCATGGAACAGCCGAACAAAATCAAACACAGCGGCGTAGCGCAATTGCCGATCATCTCCAGCGTTTTCATCAGCGGCGGTTGCGCCACATAAACACCCAAACCGCTCCACGCAAATGCCAACCCCAACATCACCGCAAGCAAGGGTCCCCGGAAAAAGACCCCCATCTTCAAATTACCCGGTCCACCGGCAATAATCATCACGCCGACACTCCACACAACCAGCTCGCACCCCACATTATGCACAAAAAGTACCCCCAACGTGGGATCATTCCCTGCGGAAAACAGCATCTGAATAATGGGGATCACAAAAAAAGCATAATTTTGCACCCCCGCCGTCAACGTAAACGTGCGAAGCCCCGTCCCGATGCGCATCCGCAACATCTTGGCAACCAACCACGCAGCAGCAATCCCCAACAAAAGCTCCAAAGCACCGGCTGAAATAGCCTGCAAAGAAAACGAAACCCTGCTCAGCGTTGCATTATCGGAAAGAGCCATATACTTCATAATACTGTGGAACACCAAGCACGGATACGCCACATCCATCGCCAAACGCATAATCGGCGCATCGTGATCTGCCTGAATCACCTGCTTGTGCCTCAAATAAAAACCCGTGGCAAAAAAAAGATAAACAGGTATCGTCGAAAGAAACGTTGTCAATATAACCGAACCGGTATCCATGGAAACACAAAAAATGCAGACGGGAGAATATCCCCTCTCCCACATTTGTCAATGTTATAAATACTCTCTGACGAAAGCCGGGGAAGAACCACTCACATGGCTCAAAATATTTTCATCCCTTGAAACCACATTGTACTGAACGAAAGGTTTTCTTACGGATTTAACATATTTTTTTAATCCAATTACAAAAAAGCCCCCCCCCCTATCGTTGTTCGAACGGGTTACTATACCATATTACATGTGGGACTATAAAACATATTCAGAAATCAGGCGACCAATTTTTCCGATGTCTACGCCGCCTTTAAACTCGAACTTCGCCGTGAAGGTGTTGGAAAACATGATGAAAAGTTCGGCATCTTTGATCATCTCGGCAAATCCGGGAGTTTGTATCGTAAAGTACTGGATTTTGGAATACGGCATGGTGGCGAAAGATTTCCGTTTCCCGGTAATCCCCTGCACATCAACCGCGATAATGCGCTTGTTCGTAAAGATTAATTGATCGCGAAATGTTTGAAATGCCATTTCAACTTCTTCACCGTTAATGAGAAGAGCGCACACTTCGTTTTTCACGTCAGAAGTGTCGATCGGTTTTAAGCTCCAAACGGAATCGCTGTTAAAATTGATTGCCATAATGTCTCCCTCTCTTAAGAAGTTTCATCTTCAGGGAAAATCCTCTAAGGCGGTTTTTACAGATCTGCACCTGCAAAAACCGCCTTGATGATAGGATTTTTACTCCCACTCGATGGATGCCGGGGGTTTGGTGGAGATGTCGTAGAGGACGCGGTTGATGCCTTTTACTTCGTTGAGAATGCGGTTGCTGGTTTCGCGCAGGAGGGAGGGGGGGAGTTCCACCCAGTCTGCCGTCATGGCGTCTTCGGAGACGATGGCGCGGAGGTTGGTTGCCCATTCGTAGGAGCGTTCATCGCCTTTCACGCCCACTGTTTTGACGGGGATCAGCCCGGCGTAAGCTTGCCATACTTTGTCGTACCAGCCGTATTTTTTCAAGTTGCCAATGAAGATGGCATCGCATTCGCGGATGATGTCCAACCGTTCTTTGGTGACTTCACCGGGACAACGCACTGCCAAGCCGGGTCCCGGGAAGGGATGACGCCACAGGATGTCATGCGCAATGCCCATGGAAGCACCCAGCTCGCGCACTTCGTCCTTGAAGAGTTCGGCAAGAGGTTCCAACACTTTGCCCTGCGCCTGAAGTTCCAGCACGCGTTCCACGCGGTTGTGGTGGGTTTTGATGACGGATGCTTTGGATTTTGCATTCGATGCGCTTTCGATGACATCGGGGTAGAGGGTACCCTGCGCCAGCATTTCCGCATCGCCCACGGCATCCCAGAAAACATCGATGAACAGACTCCCGATGATGCGGCGTTTCTTTTCCGGATCGGTTTCTCCCGCAAGGGCTGCCAAGAAACGTTCGGAAGCATCCACGGTTTCGATTGCCACGCCCATACGCGCAAAGTTTTCCTGTACTTCCGCCGCTTCATTTTTACGCAAAAGCCCATTGTCCACAAAGATGGCGCGAACGTTGACACCCGCTTCGTGAAGCAAGACCGCCAACACGGTGCTGTCCACACCGCCGGAGACGCCACAAACGACTTGTTTTTCGCCGACACGCTCGCGAATTTCGCGAATGAGTTGCTTTTTGAAGTCGCCTATGTCAAATTTTTGAAGGTTGGAAGCACAGGCAAGAAAGTTGCGCAGGATGGTGCGTCCTTCGTGAGAATGGGTGACTTCCGGGTGGAACTGGATGCCGAAAACGTTTTCTCCCCACTGGAGGGAGACGGGGACACCTTCCGCATTGCGGGCAATCACTTTGCATCCTTCTGCCAAATGATCCACAGTATCGGAATGGCTCATCCACACTTGAGAGGATGGCGACATATCACGATACAGCCCCGTGCAAGATTCAGGCAACAGCGCAGCAGGACCATATTCCCGCTTATTGCTGGCTTTTACAGTGCCACCGTGTTTGATGTTGAGCAGTTGCATGCCATAGCACACGCCCAAGACCGGGACATTCAGACCGCAAAGCCATTCGAAATCGATATCGGGAGCATCCGCATCCGTGGTGCTTTTCGGACCACCGGACAAGATAACAGCACCGGGTTCATGGATCTGATCCAAATCTTCCAGTGCATACAGTTTTGCCATATAGCCCAGTTCACGCACACGGCGCACAATCAGCTGCGTGTACTGCGAACCAAAGTCTATAACGGCTACAAGGTGCTTATCGTCCATATGTATTGCAGTGATGGGTTAACAGGAATAGTTAATCGGCTCTTCGGTAATGGTGATGTCGTGCGGGTGGCTTTCTTTCAAGCCGCCGGGCGTGATGCGCACAAAACGGGCATGTTCGCGCAATTCTGCCAAATCTTTGGCCCCCAAGTAGCCCATGCCGGAACGCAAACCACCGATGAGCTGGAAGAGAACGTCTGCCAACATGCCTTTGTAAGGCACGCGGGCTTCCACACCTTCTGCCACCAGTTTGCCCGAGCTGTTTTGACCGTAACGGTCACCCGATCCTCTGCGCATAGCACCCAGAGAGCCCATGCCACGATATTGTTTGAAGTGGCGTCCTTGGTAATGGACCATTTGACCCGGGCTTTCTTCACAACCCGCAAGCAAACCGCCCATCATGATAAGGTCTGCCCCGCCTGCCAACGCCTTGACGATATCGCCCGAGAAGCGAATACCGCCATCGGCAATCACCGTTACCCCGGCAGGGCGAGCCACAGCCGCCACTTCTTGGATCGCGGTGAATTGTGGCATCCCCACGCCGGAAATAATGCGCGTGGTGCAAATCGAACCGGGACCCACACCCACCTTGATTGCATTGGCACCTGCCGCAATCAAATCTGCGGCACCGTCTCGCGTCACCACATTGCCCGCCACGACCGGCACATCGGAAAGCGAACGCAGTTTAGAAACCACATCCAATACGCGAGATGTGTGTCCCGTTGCCGCATCGATGAAGAGCGCATCCGCACCCGCTTCAATCAAGGCTTGGGCTCGGTCGTAATAATCCGGTCCTACCCCCACGGCAGCACCGCAACGCAAACGCCCGTGGGCATCTTTTGAGGAGGCACCGAACAGTTCGCGCTTACGGATATCCGTTTCGGTAATCAGTCCGGCAAGACGTCCGTCTTTATCGATGAGAGGAAGTTTTTCGATGCGATTTTTATAAAGCACAGTACGCGCCTGCTCGATGGTCGTGCCGGGTTCTGCCGTGATCAAACGAGACAGCGGGGTCATCACTTCCACCACACGTGTATTGCGATAATCGTCCACCCCGCGCATATCGCGCCCGGTGATGATCCCTTCCAACTTATTGTCGGCATCCACCACAGGGAAACCGGAATAGTCGTGTTCATCCATCACCACCTGCACCTCAGCCAACGTCATCTCTTTATTGACCGTAATCGGCTTGGCAATGACCGCGTTGTCAAAACGCTTCACACGGGAAACCATCGCCACCTGGTCGGGAATTAAATTATTGCGATGAATCACGCCCAAACCGCCTTCACGCGCCATACCGATCGCCATATCGGATTCCGTCACCGTATCCATCGGTGACGACAAAATCGGCAAATTCAACGGAAAGCCGGAAACAAGATGCGAGGACACATTGGCATCACCGGGAAGAATCGTGCTCAAGCAGGGAAGCAGGAGCACATCGTCAAAAGTAAGACCTGTTTGAAACTCTGCCATAGGCAAGCCTAGGATTTTTTACCCCCGATTACAAGCCTAAACGCACAAAAACAGATAAATTTTCCTTCTTGCGCAAAAAATGCATCCGATCCATTCCGCCCGTTCTCTTCAAACAGCCCCCAAAAAACGCCAATTTGAAAAAATGGGCAATGAATATTTGAAATTTAACGGACTTTTTAAGGAATGGGCTTGACGAGACAGCACAAGCCGTGTATATTTGCCGCCCCGCGTTGCACAAGCAACGCGGTAACAATAACGCAAACGCGAAGAAGCAAACACGATGAAAACCCATGTGAAAAAAGGTGATGAAGTAGAAGTCATCGCCGGCAACCATAAGGGCAAGCGTGGTGCTGTTCTCTCCGTAAATGCCACCAAAGGCACTGTTATTGTGGAAGGCGTCCGCACCCTGAAAAAGGCCGTGCGCCCCACAGAACAAGACCCTGACGGCGGCATTAAGGAAGTGGATGGCCCGATTCACATTTCCAATGTGAAGAAAGTGGGTTGAGGCATCGCCTCGCTCCGCGCTTAAGCCACCATCCGTTAATCACTCCAAGAGCTGACCCGCATATATAAAATGAGTACACCTACACTGCAAACATACTATCGCGAAAAGGTCGTTCCCGCCCTTCAAGCGAAGCACAAGTATGCAAACGTGCATCAGATCCCCCGATTGGAAAAAATCGTGGTGACCTCTTGCATGGGCAAGCACCCCGACCGCAAACAAGCCGTCGAAGATGCCGTTGCCGAAATTGCCAAAATCACCGGTCAAAAGCCGTCTGTCACTTACGCCCGCAAGAGCGTAGCCAACTTCAAACTCCGTGAGGGAGAAATCCTCGGCGCACGCGTAACACTTCGCGGTACGCGCATGTGGGAGTTCCTCGACCGGTTCATCAACATCACGGCTCCCAACATCCGCGACTTCCGCGGTCTGCCTACCAAGTCTTTTGACGGACGTGGCAACTACGCCGTGGGGATTCCCGATCAATCCATCTTCCCGGAAATCGAACTGGATCAAATCAAACGCCAGATCGGTTTCGACCTGATTTTCGTAACGTCGGCACCGACGGACGAAGAAGGTCGTGACCTTCTCGCAGAACTCGGTCTTCCGTTCCGCCCGCAAAAGAAGGCAGATGAAGCCCAAACCGCCAACAAATAACACAGATTCAAGATTATGGCAGTATTAAGTGATCCTATTTCCGATTTCCTGACACGCGTCAAAAATGCCGGCAATGCCCGTAACGAAGAGCTTTTGGCTCCCTTCTCAGGCATCAAGGCTGAAATCGCCCGCATCCTTCAAGAAGAAGGCTACATTTGGAACTACGAAATCGTGGGCGAAGGCGTCAAGAAATCCCTCAAGGTGAAAACAAAGTTCACCCCCGAGGGCAAGCCTCTCATCACCGGCATCAAGCGTTGCTCAAAGCCGGGTCGTCGCCAGTATGTTCATTCCGAAGAAATTCCGACGGTAATGAACGGTCTCGGCATTTCCATCGTATCCACTTCCTCCGGTTTGATGACGGGCGCAAAGGCTCGCAAGCTGAAAATCGGCGGTGAATTGATCGCACTTGTCTGGTAACCTCCAACCGAATCAATTAATATGTCCCGAGTTGGTAAAAAATCCATCACGATTCCCGCAGGTGTCAAAGTGAGCGAAAAGGATGCCGTTGTGCAAGTTGAAGGGCCGAAAGGCAAGCTTCAATGGACATTGCCGCAAGGTATTTCCATCGCGATCGATGGCACAGAATTGACTGTGAACCGCGCCGACGATTCGCGCAAACTTCGCGCTTTGCACGGCACAAACCGTTCTCTGCTGAACAACATGATTCACGGCGTATCGCAAGGCTTTGTGAAAGAACTTGAAATCATCGGCGTGGGCTTCCGTGCAGCTGTGAAGGGCAAGATTCTCGACCTCAGCCTCGGCAAATCGCACCCGATCAACCAAATCATCCCCGATGGTCTCACCGTTACCGTTACGGATAACACCAAGGTGAAAGTCGAAGGTATCGACAAGCAACTTGTCGGTCAGTTTGCCGCTGAAGTTCGCGGATACTATCCGCCCGAACCTTACAAGGGCAAGGGTGTTCGCTATGTGGGTGAAAACGTGCGCCGCAAGGAAGGCAAGAGCGTTGGTAAATAAACATTGAACATTTAAAAACTTATAGACAATGAGTACTATCAATCGTAAAGCCATCCGCGACCGTGTGCATCGCCGCATCCGCCGCAAGCTGGCGGGCACGGCTGCCCGTCCCCGCTTGGCCGTCCATTTCTCCAACCAGCACGTCTATGCCCAGGTCATCAACGATGAAAAGGGCGTAACGCTCTGCTCGGCTTCCACCCACAATCTGGATCTGCAAAAAGCAAACTGCGAAACAGCCGCCAAAGTCGGCACCTTGATCGCAGAACGCGCTTTGGCAGCAGGCGTAACGGAAGTTGTATTCGACCGAGGTGGTTTCCTCTACCACGGTAAAGTCAAATCTCTGGCTGACGCTGCACGCGAAGCCGGTCTTAAATTCTAAACGGGAAACACAGAATGAACAACGAAGAACAAAAGGCTCCCGCCGAACAAGTTGAAACTCCCGCCGCCGCTCCCGCACCTCGCGGTCGCGCACCTCGCGGTCAGGGACAAGGCGGCAACCGCCGTGACGGCAACCGCAACAATCGCGGTCCGCGTCGCGAAGGCGGTCGTCGCAATGCTGAAGCTCCCGTTGAAGAAGGACCTCAGCTTTTGGAAAAAGTCGTATACGTTAACCGTTGCGCCAAAGTGGTGAAGGGCGGTCGTCGCTTCTCTTTCTCCGCCCTCGTCGTTGTGGGTGACCAAGAAGGAAAAGTTGGTTACGGCTTCGGCAAAGCAAACGAAGTGGCAGACGCCATCCGCAAGGGGACAGAAGCCGCCAAGCGCGCACTCAAAACCGTTTCCGTGGTGAACAACACGATTCCGCATGAAGTATACGCCGAATTCGGCGGTGGCAAGATCTTGCTCAAGCCTGCTGCTCCCGGTACCGGTCTGATCGCGGGCAACACAGTGCGTGCCGTGCTCGAAGCAGCCGGCGTGCGCGACATCGTTGCCAAGTCTCTCGGCTCCTCCAACCATGCCAATGTTGTCAAAGCAACGCTGACGGCTCTTCTCTCTCTGAGAACAGCTGACCAGGTTCTTGGCGCACGCGGCAAAAAGAAGAAGGAATCCGCTCTGTAATAACCTGCAATGAATGGTAATACTATGTTGACACTTCACAATCTCCAACCCAACCCCGGTGCAAAACATCGCCGCAAACGCCTCGGCAACGGTGAAAGCTCCGGTCTGGGCAAAACCTGCGGTAAAGGCAACAAGGGGCAAAAAGCCCGCTCGGGCGGTTCAATCCGTCCCGGGTTTGAAGGTGGTCAGATGCCCTTGCATCGCCGTCTGCCGAAGAAGGGTTTCAATAACGCCCGTTTCCAAGACAAAATCGCCGTGATTAACGTGAACCAGATCGAAGCATTCTTCGAAGCCGGTGCTACTATCACGGAAGATTCTTTGCGTTCTCGCGGTCTTGTCAAGGGAGCATGCGATGCCGTCAAACTCCTCGGTCACGGTGTCGTAACGAAGAGCTTCACCGTAACGGTTGATTTTGCCAGCGCATCCGCACGGCAAAAAATCGAAGCTGCGGGCGGTACGCTCACCGTTTTGAGCGAAGCCTGATTTTTCAGTCGGGCGGACGGTGCAGCGCCGTTCGCCCGACATTCTCAGGCACGGGCAAAACCATCCGTTCGGGACACATTATTTCCCCCGCAGGTTAAGCCCCCGCGCTGCACGTTACCTTTCCCCATTTAGATAATTATGATTTCTGCGTTTGCGAACTCGATGAAGGTGCCGGAACTTCGGCAGCGCATTCTTTTCACCTTGGCGATGATTGTCATTGTACGCTTGGGTGTATATTTGCCTCTGCCTGGCGTTGACGTTGAACGTCTTTCCGACTGGATGAACCAGCAAAGCCAAGGTGGCACAGGTCCCTTTGGCGGTCTGGGTACTCTCCTTACCATCTTCTCCGGCGGCGGTTTGGAACAATGCGGCATTTTCGCATTGGGCATCATGCCCTACATTTCGGCTTCGATTATGACCCAGCTGATGGGTGCCGTCATTCCGAGGTGGTCGAAAATGATTCGTGAAGAAGGCGGGCGTCAAAAGATGACGAAATACACCCGCATGATCGCCATCGCCATCGCCATCATCCAAGGGTATTTGCTGACGTCTTCTCTGCGCAATCCCGAATCGATCGGTCTCTCCGGACTTTCGGATCTCGTCATGTATCCCGGCTGGTCATTCATCATCAGCACGGTCTTTATCATCGTCACGGGAACCATGCTTTTGATGTGGATCGGGGATCAAATTACGGAGCGCGGCGTAGGGAACGGCATTTCTTTAATCATTGCCGTCAACATTATCCATGCCCTTCCGGGTGCCTTCAACGTTGCATGGAAAACATGCGTGATGAACGGTACGGAAGTAAACCCCACCGGTGCTCTGGGCTTGGTGGCTTTGATTCTTTTCCTGATTATCGTTGTAGCTCTTGTTGTAACGGTCACGCAAGCTCAACGCCGCATTCCCGTTCAATATGCAAAGCGCATTGTCGGTTCTAAAATGACGCAGGGCGGGACACAATACCTTCCTCTCAAGCTTAACTATTCGGGTGTGATGCCCGTCATTTTCGCCACAGCCATCCTTTCTCTGCCTCAATTGTTGGCTCGCCAAATCTTCTCGGCAGACGGTTGGGCAATCCGCGTAATCGATGCCTGCTTAAGCGTCAATGAGGTATGGTATTACCTTATTTCCGCGCTCATGATCTTCTTCTTCTCCTATTTCTGGGTGGCTACCATGTTCCAGCCCTCACAAATTGCCGAAGACCTCAAGCGCAACGGTGGCTACATCCCGGGGGTACGCCCCGGACCGGCCACGGCAATCTTCCTTGACCAAACGATGCAACGTTTGACCTTTGCCGGTTCACTTTTCCTGACGCTGATCTACTTCCTGCCCTCCATGTTGCACGTTTTTGCACATGTGGATTACATGGTGACACACTTCTTCGGCGGCACCAGTCTGCTCATTCTCGTGGGTGTCTTGCTTGATATGATGAAGCAGGTGGAAACAACGCTTTTGCAAAAGAATTACGACGGATTCCTGAAAAAAGGAAAAATCCGCGGCAAGTATTCACACCTTCAAGGAACGGGTGAAGCGGCTTCCGCTTCGGTCGTTACCATTGTCTGGATCATTATCGCCGTGGCGATTCTTGCGGCTCTCATCACCTTTGCCGTATAATCCGGAAAGATTTTTCAAAAATGAAAACGCTGAAGCGATTTGTTTTGGTTGGCGCCCCTGCATCGGGCAAAGGGACGCAAGCTCATTTCCTTGCTGAAAAGTTTGGCTTGGAGACATTGAGTACGGGCGCACTGCTTCGCCACGAAATCGAAACAGGCAGCGAACTCGGCAAACAAGCGGCATCTTACATGGAGAAAGCCATGCTTGTCCCCGATGAAATTGTCAACGGCATAGTACGCAACTGGATGGCTTCTCATACAGAAGACGGTTGGTTGCTGGACGGTTATCCGCGTACACTGGCGCAAGCGGAAAGTCTCGAAGCCGATTTGGAAAAACTGGGCATGCCCTTGGATGTTGTTGTCTGGCTCGATGTGGCTCACGAGCTGATAGAAGCCCGCATGCTTCGTCGTCGCGAATGCACATCCTGCGGCTTCATTACACGCGATGGCGAAGATACCTGCCCCAACTGCGGAGGTGTTATGAAAACGCGCGGAGACGACAATCCCGAAGCGTTTTCCCGCCGCCGCAAAGATTACGAACGTTTGACGGAGCCCGTAGCCCGTTATTTCCTTGATAAAGGGCAAGCCGTACACATACCCGTCACGGAAGAAGGAGAGCCCGAAGATGTCTTTCTGCGCATGAAGCATGCGCTTGAAGATTTCGCGGAAAATCACTGATTTTTTTTATATCGCCATGGCAGAACGCATCCCTGTCCGCAGTCCACATGAGGTTGCAAAACTGCGTCGGGCAGGCTCTGTAGCCGCCCGCATTCTGACGGATCTCATGCCCGAAATTCGCCCCGGCATCACAACGGGGGAAATCAATACCATCGCCGGCGAACTTTTCAAACGGGAAAAATGCGGCAACGCCTTTCTCGGCTATGCAGGGTATCCCGGCAATCTTTGCATTTCCGTCAACGAAGAAGTCATCCACGGCATAGGTGGCGCGCGCGTCATTCAAGACGGCGATATCGTCAGCCTTGATGTGGGAACTATTGTTGACGGGTGGTACGGCGATAATGCCATGACCGTACCGGTAGGGAATGTTGCTCCTGAGGTAAAAAAACTTCTCGCCGTCACAGAAGAAGCCCTCTTCCGTGGCATTGCCGAAGCCAAGCAGGGTAACCTGCTTGAAGACATCTGCGGCGCAGTAGAAGACTTTGTAAAACCATTTGGTTACGGCATCGTTCGCGACTATGTGGGACACGGTGTCGGGAGACACCTGCACGAAGATCCCCAAGTGCCGAATTACCGCGCCCGCTACATTTCGCGTCTGCGCCTGAAACGCGGCATGATCTTGGCAATCGAACCGATGATCAACATGGGAACTTTCCGCGTCAAAGTACTGGAGGACGAATGGACTGTTATCACCGAAGACAAATTACCGTCCGCACACTTTGAACACACCGTTTCCGTCTCATCACACGGCGGTGACATTTTGACTGATCGCCCGCGCATTGCCACACCCGAATTGCTGGGTATCGCATTATGATTTTCCCGAACGTCATGGAAAGTGAATACAAAAAAATGGTTAACGGCGAGCCGTACTGTCCGTCTGACCCACATCTCTGCGCCCTTCGCCAAAAGGCGCGTCGCTTTACGCGAGCATACGATGCCACCGAAGACGGTGACATGTCTACACGGGAAACTCTGTTGAGACAGCTTTTCGGCTCATGCGGCAAAGCTCCCTACATCGAACCGAGCTTTCGCCCAGACTACGGATGCAACATCCATGTGGGGGATGATTTTTACGCCAATTTTGACTGCGTCATGCTCGACAGTTGTCCCATACGCATCGGTGACCGCGTCATGCTCGGTCCCGGGGTACACATCTATACGGCATGCCACCCGCTTGACGCCCGCGAACGTTCTTCGGGCTTTGAATACAGCAAGCCCGTCACCATCGGCAATGACGTCTGGCTTGGCGGGAGATGCGTCATCAACCCCGGGGTCACCATCGGTGATGAAGCCATTGTGGCATCGGGAGCAGTTGTCACCCAAGATGTCCCGCCACGTTGCGTTGTTGCCGGTTGCCCCGCCCGCATCGTCAAACGGCTTGATGCCCCATCTTCTCAAACGAAATAAAGGCGCAAGCTGCCCGCATTCACGACAGTTGCCAATCGGAAAGTTTTTTCGCTGAAGAACGACCTTTGACAGCCAACCCGGGTGCAAAAACAGCAAGTCTGTATTCTTCAGCCATCATTCCGTATTCAACCCATGCCACCTCGCGACGGTGTTCTTTCCATCCCGTTGTAAAACGCACTGCGGCTTGCCTGAACAATGCCACGCGTTCCTGTTCGCGAACTATGGGCTGATGTTGCATTCGCGTCAGCCGTTCGTGTATCCCGCGCAAGAATCGGTCAAAATCATGCCTTCGCTCATAGCCCGTTTCGAAAAAGCGATCGGAACGGGAAAGCCATTCAATCTGCCCGCGCAAATCGGTTACGATGGCGGTCATGTGCCGATCATCGGCATAGCGAACAATAAAGCTTTGCACCTCACGCTCGCTCTCTGCCAATTTTTCCCATAATACTGCAGCCGTCTTCAAACAATCGGGCAAGAGATTCGGAACTTGGCGGCACTGCTCTTCAAAAGAATCTGCCGTGCGGGGCATGCCTTTCGTCAAACATCCCTCAATGGCAAAATTCATCAAATCGTCAATATTTGTTTCGGGTCGTCCTCCCAATGACGCCAGTGCCATTTTCCCGACAAAACCGAAAGGTATGCATTTTTTCAAGCGATTGATCAGCTCCCCGTGGCGCAGGCGAATCAGCCGCAACGTCCCAGTCCGATGCGCCGCAACGGCTTCAAGGGAAGAAGAATACACATGAACCCGCACATGGCGTCCGCAATCTTGCAATGCGGGGAAACCCGTTTCCGTTCCGACAGACAATTCCGCAGGGAGCTCGCCACAATCCCAACGCGTCATCGGGCTTTCGGAGAATGTGCGTGCCGCCGTTTTGGCAAAACGCTTTTTCAAGACGGGTTGCAACCGTGCGTCAACCGCATCGGCATCGCTGCCGAATGCCAGCTCTTCCCCTTCATCATCGCATACCCATATTTTGGTGACCAATTCAGCCGGTAGCTTTGTCGCATCGAATTGCGAAGCAGCACAATGCCTACCCGATCTCTCGGAAACATATGCCGCCAAAGCCGCTTCAATGGGCATATCATGCTCTCTCTCACTCCATTCATCGGCAAAAGCACGGGCACTAGCCCCAATAGGTTGTAAAAATTGACGCAAATCGGCAGGCAAAGTGCGGAGCAGGCATTCTGCCCGTTTCTCCAAGTGTCCGGGGACTCCCCAAGAGAGCAATTCGCGCGGAAATGTACGCCACTGGTCAACGTGAATACCAAACGTCACCCCATCATCCGCTGCACCGGGATCATCATTGTAATAAACCGCATACTCTTGCCCTCCCGCCAACAAATCATCGGGGAAAAGCTTCAATCGGGAAAGCTCCGCAAAGGGATATGTAACGGCATCCCGTGATACAAACAGCACATGTGAATTCTTCTTTTCATGAATCTCCCGCCATTGCCTCAATGCTTTTTCCGTACACAAATCGAGCGGCAATATCTTGTTAAAAAAATCAAATGCTCCGTCCTCATCCCACAATTGATGACGGCGGCGCAATTTGCATTCTGCCAATTCGATCTCTTCTTTCAATGCAAAAAGATGTTCGAGGAACGGGGGCGTGTCACGCAATTGATTCTGCAAAATACCTTCCCGAATCATAATTTCCCGAGCAGCGGCAGCATTGACGCGCCCGTAATGAATATTACGCCCGCTCACCAGTGTCAGCCCACCGCAAACAACCCTCTCTTTCGCCTGTACCGTTCCTGTTGCCCGATTCCATTTGGCATCGTAAGCATGATGCGAGCAGAGTTGCGGAGCAACCTGTTCAACCCACAACGGATCCATCACAGCACAACGGCGCATCCACAAACGAGTTGTTTCCACCAGCTCTGCGCCCATAATCCATTCGGCACGCTTTGCACGGCGAAACATCCCGGATCCGGGAAAGATCCCAAAACTACGCCCGCCCGCCCCGCGATAAATGCGTTCTTCTTTGTCCCATTCTCCAAACTGCAAAGGCGCACCCGCCAAAATCGCCCGATGCACAGCCGCCGCCTCTGCCTGTTTTTCCGCATTGTTTGGCAAAGAATGAATTGTCCACCCCTGCAACTGCCCGAGCAGGCGGGAGAGATCATCACAAAGATTGTGCCATTCGAGGATACGGGGCATGCTCAAAAAGTTATCCCCGCACCATCGGCGCAGACGATTTTTTCGCCACACGCCTTTTTCGCAAAACTCCAGCGTATCGCGCCACAGGTCGAGCAAAGCCAAAAAATCACTTTCGGGATGCCGCCATCGGGCATGGGCGGCATCGGCTTTGTCTGCCGCATTGGTAGGGCGTTCCCGCGGATCCATAATGCTCAAGCCCGATACAATCACAAGCATTTCTGCCAAGCAACGCTGTTCTCTCGCCTCAAGAAGCATCCGTCCCAAGCGCGGATCAATGGGCAAGCGCGCCAGGCGTCGCCCAATTTCCGTCAATTTTTTCTTTTTGTCAATGGCACCAATTTCGCGCAAGGTTCTGTACCCTTCGGAAATGAGCTTTGCAGAGGGCGGATCGGGCAAGGGAAATTCGGAAAGCGGCGGTAAGCCCAAATCTGCCATGCGCAAAATAACACCCGCCAGCGCACTGCGGCGAATTTCAGGGTCGGTAAACGCCGCGCGGCTTTCCCAATCATCCTCACCGTATAAACGGATGCACACGCCATCACATATTCGCCCGCATCGCCCTGCCCTCTGTCGTGCGCTCGCTTGGGAAATTGATTCAATCTGCAATCGTTGCACCTGTCTCGCAGGGCTGTAACGGCTGAGACGCGCAACCCCCGAATCGATCACATACACAATGCCCGGAATAGTCAGCGACGTTTCTGCCACGTTGGTAGCAAGAACAATACGACGCATCCGCGACGTAGGATGGAAAATGCGCTGTTGCTCCGCAAGACCCAATCGGGCAAAAAGCGGCAAAATCGCCGTGTTCGGGTGGTTCTCTCCTTGCAATTGCTCTGCCGTTTCGCGTATTTCCCGCTCACCCGGCAAAAAAACAAGTACATCTCCCCGATCCTCCAACTCTTCCAGCCACTTCACCGCCCGAGAGACGTGAACCGCCAATTCCTCTTGATCGTTGAGTGGCGGCATGTAATGCAAATCCACAGGATACGTACGCCCCGATACATGAATGACAGGAGCATTGTCAAAAAACTCCGAAAAACTTCCTGCATCAAGCGTCGCCGAGCTGATAATGAGCCTCAAATCCTTTCTCCGCTCATGAAGCAGCTTCATATACCCCAGCAAAAAATCGATATTGAGACTGCGCTCATGCGCCTCATCAAGAATAATCGTATGATAACGGCGCAAATCGCGGTCTTCCTGCGTTTCTGCCAACAGAATACCGTCTGTCATCAGCTTCAGCTTGGTATCGGGGCTTGTGCGATCATCAAAGCGCACCTGATACCCCACATACCCGCCCAACTCCGAACGGGTTTCTTCTGCCAAACGACGTGCCACGGCAACAGCCGCCAAACGACGCGGTTGAGTACATCCCAATATACCGTGTGCGTCTCCCGCCACCTCGAGAGCAATTTTCGGCAACTGCGTTGTTTTACCCGATCCCGTTTCACCCACGATCACTACCACGCGATGCTTCCTCAGCGCGGCGGCTATATCATGCCGCCTCTGAGAAATCGGCAAATCCGGGTATGTAAACGACGGTTTCGACATGCACGGGCATCATTGTACCATGCCGATGCCATCGAGCAAGCAGAATACAATTCCCCCGCACGGCGAATCTTTTTCAAACACTATATATTCGTAAAAACAAAACATACCCTTTTCTCTTGTATTTCCGCTTAATCAAAGTAACATGCCTTTCGGGCGCGTTCAATTTCCCACCCATGTTTCCTCTCACAGTCTTTCGCAATGAAACTCCTACTGGTTCACAATGATTATCACAAACACTCGGGCGAAGAATCCGTTGTCGATCGCATGGCATCTCTGTTTGAAGAACACGGGCATCAGGTTGTCCAACTGCGAATGACCACGGCAAACAGTCGGGATTCTCTCAGCGGGCAAATGCGCGTGTTTTTTTCCGGATTGCACAGCGGGGAAGGAATTCGCCGCATGCGTCGCATTCTGCAACAAGAGAAGCCGGACATCGTCAACATACACAATCTGTATCCGTTCATCGGTCCGGCTTCTTTGTTCGAATGTCGCAAAGCCGCCATTCCCGTTGTCATGACCGTCCACAACTATCGCCTCATCTGCCCGACCGGGCTTTTCATGCGAGACGGGAAACCATGCGAAACCTGTCTTGAAAAAGGGAATGAGTGGGGATGCCTCAAATATAACTGCGAACACTCCTTTCCTAAATCCGTTGCGTATGCTGCCAGAAATGCCGTCGCCCGAATCTCGGGCGCATACACCCGATGCGTTGATCGATATGCTTGCATTACCGAATTCCAACGCGAAAAACTGATCCAAGCCGGCTTTGACAAACAAAAAATCACCGTTATTCCCAATACGGCGGATACTCCGCCCGACTACGAAAAAACAAACGGACAATACGTTGCCTTTTGCGGACGATTGAGTGCAGAAAAAGGCATTGATCTGATTCTCGAAGCTGCGAGAAAGCATCCCGAAATAGAATTTCGCTTGGCGGGGACAGGAAGCAACCCTTCATTGTTGCAGAATCTTCCGCCCAACGTTCACGCCATCGGTTTTCTCTCCGGCAATGATTTGTCTGAGTTTTACAAAAATTCGGCATTCATCGTCATGGCGAGCCGATGGTATGAAGGCTTCCCCATGACGATATTGGAAGCAGCACGATACGGCAAAACGACCATCGCTCCCGCACATGGCGGCTTTCCCGAAATTATCGGAGAAGGCGATGACGCCTCCGGAGTTTTGTTTCAACCGAACAATGCGGATGATCTGGCAGAAAAAATATCTTCGCTGTGGGATTCACCCGAACAAATCGCCCGCTTGGGCGAAAAATCTTTTCAAAAACTGCACCGGAAATACAATCCGCAACTCATCTTTGAAAAATGGTCTCGCCTTTTTGAAGAATGCCTCCGCCCAAAAAGAGAAGCTGACATATCATGATTCAGACTTGGCAAAACGTAAACCGAATGGTACGGTAAAACCTGCCGCGTATGACCCGACATCGAAGATCCGAACAAAAAAAACGACAGAAATCAAAAAAACGGTTGCTATACGTTTTCATCGGCGTAACAGCCTTTACCGCTCTTCTTCTTGCGGGCGGTTACATGTGGCTTACCGGGTACATTACCGGTGATGATTTTCGCCAAACTTCCGAAAAAAAGTTGGAAAAAACTCTGGCGAAGGGATCACGCGTTTCCATCCCTCATACATTCATACTGAACGGTCTCAGCCTGACTGTACCCGAAGGCTCTGTTTCTTTGGCGGGCGGAACGGGGAATATGTCTCTTCGCCGCGCCCAGTCACGCATCGACTGGATGGCATTGAAAGACAAATGCCTCTCCTTTCCCAAAGTGACCGTCAGCCGTTTGGATCTTAATATTACCCCCCCCCCGAAACGGAAAGGGTCTTCTCCCATCATCCCGTTCCTCTCCCAGCCCAAGACAGATTCGAAACCTTCCGCCAACCGCACCGCCAAGGCTAAAACGCCATCCTCTTCACCCTCTCCGCGCGTCCTTGTCGGTTCTGTTTTCGTCGAAAACGGCAATTTATCCTATGACGGATACCGCCTCAGCAACACAAAAATTACCCTGAACCCGCTGGAAGAAAATTTCTCTTCTTGGTCGCTTTCCCTAAAAAACGGTGTTCTGAAAACACCGTATCCGCTCTTGCGTGACATGCCGCTTAAAACGCTTGAACTTACTTCCCGAAACGGGGATTACGCCCTGCAAAAGCTCCTCCTCTCCTGCCCTCCCGGAGAAATCGCCGTTCAAGGCACCTATTCTTCCAAAAGGCGCAATTGGGTCGTGAATGGAAGAATCGACAAATTGCCCGCGACCCAATTTCTGCCTCAAATTCTGCATGATTGCGTTTCCGGCGCCCTGTTCGGCAATATACATTGCCAAAGCAATACGAAAGAATTGCCCAAAATTGACGGCGATGTCATTTTGCGTGACGGGACTTTAAAAAGCCTGCCCTTCCTCGGGAAATTGGGCTTCAATTTTGAAAACATCCGCTTGGACAAAGCTTCTGCTTCGTTCTCATATCCATACAACGACAAAGAAAAGAACATCAAAAACGCCAAACTGATTGACCGCATCGACCTTGAAGCTGTCGGAAAAATCCGCATGAAGGGGCGCATCATCATCGGCGAAGATGAAAAATTGTCAGGCACATTGACCGTGGGCATCAATGAGACCTCTTTTAACCTTTTCCCAAAAGCCGCCTTTGCAGCGATGGATACCATCTTCAACGCACGGGGCGAACCGGGGTACCGCTGGGTCAACGTCAACCTCAGCGGCACACTCAACGAGCCTCAGGAAGATTTGACCGCCCGCCTTCTCAACCTATTGGGTTCCGGGGTTTTTCATACGATTGAAAACACGACAAACGGCATCTTTAAAACCCTCACCCCCGATGGCGGGAGCAACAGCACACCGACAAATAACGAACAAGATCCCTCGTCCCTGATAGATACTGCCACAGATACAGCATCAGGACTTCTTCAAAAGGGATTGCAATCTCTCTTCTGAGACCATGGCACACCTCATTTTCCCGCCGGAATTCATCCATTGCACTGGCATTCTTGAAGACCGTTTTTCATCGACAGCCTTTCATGCCGTTCTTCCGAACGGGAAAAAAACCGTTGCATTTGTCGAACAAAAAGATTTTGAGTTACTGTCTCTCTTATCCCCCGGCGATCGCGTGAACCTCACCATATGCCCGGCAGATTTTGATCGCGCCCGCATCACTGCTCTTGTCCAAAGTGACCGATGATTTCTTTGCGTAATTTGACAGATGCCGAATCAGGAGCCCTGTTCCGCAAAACAAACGGACGCCTGTACGCAGGGATAGGTCCCTTTCGGGAAGTAGCCACCGCGCCAAAAGATGCCCCAGCATTTTATATTAACACCTATGATCTGAACGATCCGAAGCCGTGGAAGATCCCCTCAGAATTCGAAGAAATCCCTACCCCCGATCCTCTCCCCGCCGCACCGCCCATTGCTTGGGAATACCCTTCTCTTCCCCTTTTTGAAAAGGTTTTCTCCGAAATCAAAGATGAATTGATCAACGGAAAGCTCCGAAAAACCGTACCCGCACTTTCCGTAAGGGGTATCCTGCCGCCAACGGCAAATCCGCAGTTACTCATCGCACGGGCATGCATACAAATGCCCGACATGCATTCCTATGCCTATTGGAATTCATCTTGCGGCTTTGCCGGTTTAAGCCCCGAAACGCTCTTTTCTCTGCGGGGGAATAATTCGGAGACCATGGCTCTTGCCGGCACCGCTTCAGCCGATGATGAATACCGCCTTGTTCACGATCCCAAAGAGCTGGCGGAACATCAAATCGTGGTCAACGCCATCCGAAATCGTTTGTCCCCGTATGGCAAGATCACCCTTGGCGAACGCCGCACGCGAAAACTAAACGGTCTCGTCCACCTCTACACGCCGATTTCTCTCAAATCGGCAACCGAACATTCGGCTGAATTCTGGCTACGTCTCCTTCACCCCACACCTGCGCTGGGACCACATCCCCGCACAGAACAAACTCTCCAAAACCTCATGCAATGGCGGCATCGCCTCAATTGCCCGCAAATATTCGGCGCACCATTCGGGCTTTCTCTCTGCGGAGAAACGGAAATGATTGCTGTCCTGCGCGGTATTTCATGGGAAGACGGGCAGGTATTCCTCACGGCAGGGTGCGGCATCATCGCGGATTCTTCTCTTGAAAACGAATGGAATGAATTGAAGCTGAAAAGAAAAAGCATTGCTGAAGCTCTACAAATCCCCATCGGTGAGTAAAAATAAAGATTCCCCTTTCTTCCTCTTCTCCTTCCCCACTCTATACCACCAATGTACGACAAAATTTAAGAAAAGACTTGTTTTTTATAGTGGATGTTTTAATCTAAAGAAGTACAGAATATGCAGATATCCTTTATCTGCAGGCAGAGTTTATCCATAAGTTACTTCTATGTATAAAAACGGCACAATATTTCAAAAGGGTTCTCAATTAATCGATATCGTTCTGATTGCTTTGTGCATGTACGGATCATCATATCTTTTGTCCCCCGTTGCATCGCTTTTCCATTGGCAAATTACCGAACCGTCCGTTCACCTCTTCAAATCAAACCCGTACGCCTCTGTTGCCACTATCGTTATTGTTGTCACCCTGTTAAGCCAAAAGGGATTCTATCGTTCAAAAGGATTACAGACACCGTTGCGGGCATTACAGCAAATTTTTGTAGCATGGATCGTCACGCTGGCGGGCATCGCACTCTATCAGATGTCATGCAATTCATCACCCAATCATCTGCATCTGATATGGATCAACGTCATTATCATTCCTGTTGTCCTCTATTGCCGTTACTTACTCAGCTATTTTTACACATCCTGCGTCAGTTGTTCCCCCTCACACTTGAAAAGTGTGCTCCTCATGGGCAATAAAGAAAACGTACTCTATCAATGGGAAAAGTTACCTCATGCATGGAAACGCTCCTTTGCTCTTGCCGACATATATGATCCCGATCGTCACAGCACGGAAGATCTGCAACAAATGATCATCAAACACAGTGTCAGCTGTGTCATCATATTCGGAGGGTTGCGCGATACCGTCCGAATGGACGAAGCCACCCGTCTGTGCGAACTACTGGGCTTAGACATCTACGTAGGTGATACCGCCACACGCCCTTTCACCAGCAACGTTCGCTTTGAACGCGTATCGAATTGCCTTTTCTGCATTCACCGCAATGCCCCCATCCTTTCTTGGGGCTACATATGTAAAAACATCGTTGACCGCGTCGGTGCCTTTATCTTACTGATCCTGTCATCCCCGTTTTGGATATTCGCCGCCATATGCATCAAAGTAAGCGATCCGAAAGGATCTGTCTTTTACAAACAGAAACGCTCGGGCATGTATGGCAAAGAATTTACCATGTGGAAATTCCGTTCTATGTACTCCGATGCCGACAAAAGGCTGGACGAAATCAAAAAAACACTGGGCAACGACATGGACGGACCTATTTTCAAACTGAAAAACGATCCCCGCATCATCCCTGTCGGCAAATTCCTGAGAAAAACCTCCATCGATGAATTGCCCCAATTGATCAACATCCTCAAAGGTGACATGAGCCTTGTGGGTCCCCGCCCCCTTCCCGTTTATGAAACGGCGGCTTTTCCGGATTTGGAAAGCAGACGGCGATTGATCGTTAAACCGGGGCTTACCTGTTACTGGCAAATTGAGGGAAGATCGAACACCACCGATTTTAAAGACCTCGTTGAAAAAGACTTCAAATACATCGACAACTGGAATTTCTGGCTAGACATCTGGTTGCTTTTGCGCACAATACCTGCTGTCCTTTTGGGGAAAGGTGCCAAATAAAACCCATGTTCCACATCGTCCTTTATCATCCGGAAATTCCGCACAACACCGGAGCCGCAGGTCGGCTCGCTGTAGCGACAGAAAGTCGCCTTCATCTCATTAAGCCATTGGGGTTCAGCCTCGAAGAAAAGTACATCCGCCGTTGCGGGCTGGATTACTGGCAGTATGTTGACTTGCACCTCTGGGATTCGATGGACGATCTGCATGCCGCCGCCGATCCTCAAAGCCGATTCTGGTATCTTTCAACAAAAGCGCAGGAAAGCCTGTGGAAAGCCCCAATACGAGACGGCGATTATTTCGTATTCGGTCCGGAAACCAAAGGATTGCCCGAATCATGGATTCGCACAAGCGGAGCTTCGGCATTGCGCATCCCCATGCCGGGAGAACACGCCCGCAGTCTCAACCTTTCCACTTCCGTGGCCATCGTCCTCTATGAAGGCATGCGCCGCCTCACCCTTCCTGCAGGAATATGAACATCGTCTACTTTGATCTGGAAACCCGCCGCTCTGCAGCCGAAGTGGGCGGCTGGCATGAAACGGGGAAAATGGGCATCTCCGTTGCCGTCACCTACTCCACGGCGGCAGAAGCCTACCACATTTACACCGAAGACCAAGCGACCGAGCTCATCAACGAACTGCAAAGCGCAGATCTTGTCGTAGGTTACAATCACATCGGTTTTGACTACGGCGTCTTGCAACCTCACGCCTTTTGGGACATTAAAGAAATGACCCGCAACCTCGACCTCTGTACATACCTTTCAGAACGCATCGGGCATCGGCTCAAGCTTGATTCCGTTGCCACAGCCAGCTTGGGCAACTCTAAAACGGCAGAAGGCACCCAAGCCCTTAAATGGTGGGCAGAATACGAAAAAACAGGCAATCCGGAAAAACTGACGGAAATTGCCCGCTACTGCTGTTTTGATGTCAAAGTGACCATGGCAGTACATCAATTCGGCGTACAAAACGGCTTTGTGCGCTACGATGACAAAAACGGTACCATCCTCACCTTACCGGTGGATTGGAAAATCTGAAGACCTGTTATATCCCCATCTTACCGGGGTTGAGAATCCCCTGCGGATCGAGAGCTTGTTTCACCGCCCGATGCACGCGCACGGAAACTTCGCCCACGGCAGCAGGAAACCATGCCGCTTTGGCAATTCCGATGCCGTGCTCGCCGGTAATACTCCCGCCGTGATCCAACACCCAAGCGAAAAGCCTCTTGACCAATTCATCGGCTTCGGCGCGACGTTCGCGCCCTTCGGAATCGCGGGTCACCATAATATTCGTATGAATATTTCCGTCACCCGAATGCCCGAAACACGCCAGCGGCAACCCGCTTTCCCGTTGCATTTCTTCGCAAAACTCCACAAGCTCCACCAGTTTTGAACGCGGAATTACAATATCTTCGTTCAGCTTGGTCAGCCCCGTTGCCTTGAGGCTGTATGAAAACTCACGGCGCAGTTGCCATATTTTCTCCACCTCATCGGGCGTTTCTGCCTCTGCAATATCAATAGCACCGCTTGCCAGCAACACGCGCCGCAACTCTGCCAGCTCGCTATGTACGGCATCGGTTTGCCCGTCAATCTCCAGAATAACATGTCCTTCCGAAGCCTCGGGTAACACCCCCTCACCCAAATATGCCCGAGCCGCCGCCAGTGTAAAACGATCCGTAATTTCCAATGCGCACGGCAAATGTCCGGATGACAACACATTCTGCACCGCTGCCGCTGCCATCGCAAAACGGGGAAACCCCGCGCTCAACGCAGCACGAGCGGGCGGCATGGGGATCAACCTCAATGTTGCTTGCGTCACAATACCCAGCATCCCTTCCGAGCCACAGAACAACCCGACCAGATCAAAACCCTGCTTATTTTTGTGCGTTCTCCCGCCACAGCGCAAAATGCTTCCATCTGCCAACACCACTTCCAGCCCCAGCACATATGAACGCGTCACGCCGTACTTCAAACAACGGGGTCCCCCCGCATTCGTGGCGATATTCCCACCGATGGAAGACTCTTTTCGAGAGGCGGGATCGGGGGGATAAAACCATCCGACCGAAGCCGCTGCCGCCTGCAAATCCGCCGTCAGCACCCCTGCTTCTGCAACCGCTACACCGTCATTGGGGTTGATCTCGACTATGCGACGCATATTCGCTACGGAAACAACCAGCCCCCCCTTAACCGGCACGCATCCCCCCACATAGCCGACCCCGGCACCGCGTGGCGTCACGGGGACACCATACTTTGCGGCAATGCGCACTGCCGCAGCCACCTGCTCTGTCGATTTTGCCAGCAGCACCGCATCTGGCAATGCCTGCGCATGCCACTTATCGGAAGCATGCGCCGCAAGCGTCGCGGCATCTGTATGCACGCATTCGCCCGCCAACGCCCGGAGCTCTTCAACCCATGGGAAACTATGCGTCGCCATCGCTTATGCCCTCGGGAAAGTCGGGAAAGCCCAATCCAACGGACGGTGAAAATCCGGTTCGCCGCTCAAATTGTCTGCCGTTGTCAGATAAATATATTCCGGCGATTCAAGAATAGCCGTAACCGCCAATCGGCATTGGCGAACATTGATCCCCTTCACCTCGCTCAACGGTATGCGAGCCATTGCCAGCCAACCGTCTTCACGGGGGCAAACCTGTGTTTCCACGCCTTGCGGAACGGGATTGTCAGCTTCATCGGCAACTTGGCGCACCGCCTTGAAAAAGCTGTACCACCATGCACCCGATGGAGCAATATGAAATTCGAAATAGCGTCCCCCGTCTGCCTCCCCCATGAAAAACTCTGCCGTATCGTAATCGCAAAGCGGCTTGGGATACATGGTACCAAGCTCCGAACCGGGTTGCGCAACAGCCGTCTTACCACGCGAAGCCAAAATATACAGATTGTTGCCATCTTCTGCCATGGCAAATTCAAACGGCGGCTCAACATCGTTGCCCCACCAGTCATGCACCAACTCTTGGCGAGGCAATGCCGCCAACGCTTCAAATGAACCTTCTTCGGGAATGGTATGGATCAGAACTTGCATGTCCTCATACTTCCGCTTCCGAACGGCAGAGTCAAGCAGAAAGCGGTCTCCCTGCGAATCGCCCCCCGTGCGCCGCATACAAAAATCCCGAACATGCATTACTGCCGTTCGGGATTTTCGGAAAATGGTACGCGATACTGGGTTCGAACCAGTGACCCCATGCGTGTGAAGCATGTGCTCTACCCCTGAGCTAACCGCGCGTTAGATTGGGAAGCAGGGCGGTTATACTCTGCACCGAAGGTTTTGGCAAGCATAAAATCTCACCATGACCGATAAAGTTGCATTTTGGCACACTCGGCGCAATGATAAGGTTTTCCTGTTTCCTCCCGTACTATCCCTCTTGATCAAGAATGGAACGGAAGCGACGTTTTGCCAATTCGGCATCCACATAAAGAAGCCCGCTTCCGCAGTCATTGGCGGCACGGAGCTTGTCGAGAATGTCCTGTACTTGATGTTCTTCTTCGATTTGTTCCGTGACATACCAGTGAAGAAAAATATCAGTGGCGTAATCTTCTTCGCTTTTAGCTAGCATCACCAGTTCGTTGATTTTGCGTGTCACCATTTGTTCATGCTCCAAGGCGAGGCGAAAGAGATCGGCAGGTTCGTTCCATTCGTAGAACGGCTGGTCGAGGGAGAGAACGGATGCGTGTTCGTCACGTTGAAGGATGTAATCGAATATTTTAAGACCGTGTTCCAGTTCTTCTTGATATTGGACGCGCAACCAGTGTCCGACCCCGTCCAGCCCTGCATTGTGCATATCGGAAGACATGGCAAGGTAGAGCATGGCAGAGCCGAATTCGATTCGGATTTGTTCGTTGAGCTTGTCGAGGATGTTTTGCTTGATTTTCATGGGGGACAGTGAGGTGTTGACTTCGGGAAGAGTGTATTTCCTAACTACACTCTTATCAAGATGTTAGAATAACTGTTCATCGAAATTTGCCTCATAGGTTCAACCCGAGCATGTATCCGTTGACAGAAAGTAAATTCGCCTTGCCAGCGAGAGCATTTTCAGATAAGGTAAACTGCGGTATGGCGGAACTGAATCTCTCGGAATGGCGCAATCAGGCCCGCACGGCAGGCTGGGACGATAAAACGCTGGCTCTGAAGTCCGTTGATCTGGCTCAGCAGGTCTTAAAAAAATCTCAGGCAGAACTAACCCGCAAAGATGAACATTGCGGGGCTCGGATACTGCGCTCGGATGAAGACGGAAAAGGAAGAGAGCTGATATTCCGAATAATGAACGTGCTATACAGCACGGCGAGCGAAGAACGGCGGGGCGATCTAATTCGCCATATGGTGCAAAATTGCGGAACGCTTGACTTTTTGACACCCGTGCAACGCGGAATTTGCCGTGCGGGAAAGATGCTTTCATCTGTTTCCCCGAAATTAACGCTCACCGGAATCGATTGGCAAGTGAAATCGGCAGGTTTTTCTATGTTGGTGGCGGCAGAAAAGAACAAACTTGCCCATTTCGCCAAAAAGCGCGAAAAAGAAGGGATTCACTGTCATTTCGGCAAAATCGGGGTCCCCGTCATCGGAGAAGAATCTGCCAAAAAGCGGATGAATGAGCTTGAGGAAATGTTGGGGAACCCGTCATGCACATGTCTTTCTGTTTCTCTGACATCGCTCGTTGCCCCAATGCAATCAGCGGCCTATGAAGCAAACCTTGTCCAGATGCAAGATTGTCTGCGAACTCTGTTTCGCATGGCACAAAAATATACATATCGCTCATCCGCTGGAGAAGAAATACCGAAAACAATCTTGCTGGAGATCGAAAAATACCGCGATGCGCGGCTTACACTGGATGCCTTTAGGCTGACTCTGGAGGAAGAAGAATTTCTGCACTTACAGGCAGGAATTACTGTGCAGGCATATTTTCCGGATTCGAACGAATGGCAAAAAGAGCTGTGTGCATGGGCTGAAAAGCGGGTGCAACAGGGTGGTTCTCCCATAAAAATGCGCTTGGTAAAGGGAAATACGCCGCTCGAAGAGCGGGAGGAAGCAGCTTGGCACGGGTGGGCACAAGCAACGTATGCCACCAAAGCGGAAAGCGATGCCAACTACATCCGCCTGTTGCGTCACGCCTTGCATCCGAAACGGACCGGTTACGCCTTGCCCGTCGTTGCCACGCACAATTTGTTTGATTTTTGCTATGCGCTTCTTTTTGCCGAACGCGAAGGATCAACGCCGTATATCGAATTTGAAATGTACGAAGGCGCGGCAAATTACCAAGTACGCGCCATTGCCAAAGAGGGGATACCAATCAGCGTTTGCGCACCAGTTGTATCACGGGATGAATTTTCAGCGGCTGTTCCGTATCTCATTCGCCGTTGGCAAGACGTTGCGCGAGCGGAAAACTTTTTGCACAATGCCTTCGGAATGACTTCCGGCACACTCAGCTGGGCTATGCATAAAAAGTGTTTCCTTGCCGCATGCGAATCTTGCGACAAGGTTTCTTCCGCACCTAATTATACCGTCGCGTCCCAAACGAAGAAACACGTTTCGGCAGAGGAAGATTTTTCTGCTGCCGATACAGATTGGCGGGTTCCCGCCCATTGCGAGAAGATCGCACAGCGTCTTGTGTCAGAACAGGAAACGGATTTACCCGTCATTCCGTTGATCATCGGCGGGAAAGAATACGACTCTCCTTTGCGGGGGGTGGGACGCGATCCGTCTCATCCGCAGACAGGGACGCATCGCTTTATGTACGCCACGTTTGAGCAGGTGGACGCGGCGTTGGATTGCGCCCGCTCTGCCTCTGCAGAGTGGGCGACAAAAAGCCTCAAAGAACGAGCCGCCTGCGTAAGAAAAGCGGGGGAACAAATAGAGAACCATCGCGATGAGCTGATCGCAGCCATGGTACGGGATGTGGCAACAGTCGTTGCCGAAGCCGATGCCGAAGTGAGTGCGGCAGTTAATTTTTGCCGCTATTACAGCGAGGGGATGAGCCGTCCCGGCATGGGGGATGGAGTGCGTTTCTCCCCTCTGGGTGCGGTTTGCGTGGCATCTCCGCAAGCTTTTCCGTGCGCAACACCCTGCGGCGAAATTGCCGCCGCGCTCATGGGCGGGAATGCCGTCCTGTTCAAACCGGCACCGCAAGCAGTCTATGTAGGATGGCAACTGGTACAATGTTTTTGGAAGGCGGGCATCCCTCAAAATGTGTTGCAATTTATTCCGACATTGGAAAATGAAATCGGGCAAAAACTCCTTTCGTCTTCCAAGCTTGACGCCGTCATCCTTGACGGAAAACGCGAAACGGCGCAACGTTTCCGATCGTGGAATACCGATCGCCCCGTATTTGCCCAAACAGGAGGGAAAAACAGCATCATCGTCACAGAAACGGCAAACCTCGATGCTGTTATCCGTGCTTTGGTGCAATCTGCATTTGAACGCTCGGGGCAAAAACATTCAACGGTTTCACTGGCGATTCTGGAATCCCCTGTTTACGACAATCCGATGTTTGCAAGCCGTTTGAAAGAGGCTGTTGCCGCGCTCAAAACAGGCAGTGCATGGGATACAGACACGGTCGTAGCCCCGCTGTCGGAAACGCCGGATGAGACATCAACGGAAGAATTATTCCGTCTCGGCGCGGGCGAAACATGGCTTTTGAAACCCCAATGCGATGCCGAAAATCCGCAATTGTGGTCACCCGGCATACAAATGGGCGTTTGCCGCAATTCGTGGTTTTTCCGTCACGAAGTCGCGGGACCCTTCCTCGGTCTTATCCGCGCCGCCAATTTGGATGATGCCATTGCCATACAAAATGACTGTCCGTGTGCAAAGGCTGCGGGAATCTTTTCTGCGGACGAACGGGAAATCGCCCGATGGAAATCTGCCGTTCGTGCCGGCAATCTTTCCGCCAATCTCCCTGTCTTCGACGTTTCGGCAGGGCGGTATCCGTATGGCGGTGGGTTGCAATCTGCCTTTTGCTCGGGCGGAATGATCGGCGGTCCTAATTATCCGCTATTTTTCACAGTTCGGGAAGAAACGGCTTTGCCCCATGAACGCTCATCGGAATCCGAAACCATGCACACGCTCAGCTCCCGCCTTTGCAATATTGTCCCGGAAAAAACCTCACGCATCACGGCGGCCTGCGGCTCAATAACGCGATGGTGGAAAAAAGAGTTCGGCGTTGCGCACGAGCTTTTCGGCACAGAGAGCATGCACCACGTGTTCCGTTATTTGCCGACAGAAGTTGCGGTCCGCGCGGAAAAAAGCCTGAGCGATGATGACTTGGCAATCATACTGATGGCGGCTCTGCAAACAGGATGTCGCATGACCTTAAGCATGGATACGGAACGTGCGTGGCTGACCTCACCGTCTCTGTTGCCCGAAAATATAACGCTCATTCAAGAAACGCGAGAACATTTTGAATCCCATTTCTCAGAATGGGCGGCACAGGCTGTTTCGGTACGCGATTTCGCCGCAACCGCCGAAACGCGCAAAAAAGCCGCAGAAGCCTCCCTGATCATATCGGAAGCACCCGTTCTTGCCAACGGTCGCATCGAGCTGTTGCACTTCCTGCGCGAACAAACCATTTCGGAAGCCCTGCACTGACGGCACATAAATGCCCATGGCGGTTCATCGTCTGTTTTGCGGCATATCCCTTCTTGGAGCGCAAGCCATATTATTGTGATCTGGCGAAGCTTTTTGTCGGAATCGTCAAGCACAGATGTTTCCCAATCTGGCATACATGAAATCTTTTGATTTCATCTAATGCTTAATGAAAAGAAAACATTTTCAACAAAATCACGCGAGACGGAACCATCCAAAATATCCATGAATGGGATTCGCTGCTCTGACGTAATAATTGAAAAGATCTCCCGGGATGCATGAAGCCACCCGTTATCTTGCTTCGCATGGACATTTGCAATTGAAATGCAAATATTAATATCAAAAAATAATATTTTTCATCATGGGTTGGATAAAATATGGTTCAACGCTGAACGAGGCATCAAACAATCTCTTCATGTTCTATGAGTTTGATACGGGGGAATTTTTTCAACACCATGTCAACAAGGTGAATAACGTGTAGTTCTAATGACGGAGAGTAGCGTAACATAAGCACATATGAATCATGATAGGGATAATACTCCGCCCCCCATATCAAATTAACAATGATCAATTCAGCTATACATATACCATTCTTATCAAACGGATGAACACAGTTGCGTTCCGTAGGGATTACTTCCGCCGTCATAGCCGTTTCCCAAGATTTACAGTCAAATGAGGAATCCGTCAATTCGCAAAAATACGAAGGAAGCTCTCTGAATGCACGGCTCTCTTCCGGATATTTGGCAGGGTTGAAAACCCCTTGTATGAAATCGATGCTCCGAGCATTTTCAATGGAATGCAGTTCATAAGCTTTCAGATCGCAAAGCTCTCCGTCGGAACAAAAGCTTGGTTTGACAATAAAGCCGCCTTCAAGAGGGTAAAGCCCATCTGTTCCTTCCCAATAAAGAGGGATCTTTTGATAAGAAGAACGATTCTGATAATTCCGTCTTTGAATCCCAAACTCAGCAGCCTGTCGGCTTGTATAAAAACGAACTTCTTCTGTTGCTTTTCCCCCCTTTAAGAGAAAGCGAATGACCGCCCCATTATCCATAAAATAAAGGGTGTCTGTGTCGGAGCGAAAACCGATCTCTAAACGGGAATAATGGTCTGGCGACGGAGCGCAACCGATATCTTCACGGGGAAAAATTCGCCGCACAAAAGAACTCCAACCTTTGCCGCATGAATTCCACGTTTGCGTATTAATCTTGTTTGGATATTCACGGTCATTCGGTGGCATCTCCGGAATATACGAACATATTGAATGGGAAAGCATATAATGCAAACCGTTTTTGCATTCAAAAAAAACATAATTCCGTTCACTGACGAGATCAAAAAAGTATTTAATTATTTCCCGATTCATTTTCCGTCATATGAGAATTTTAATTATCCGCATCGAATATACGCTATCGTGCTCCTCCTGTCAAAAAAATCACAAACGAAGGCGAGACGCAATCTCGTACAGCATTTCGAATGCAGTATGCAAGAATAATTTTCAACTTATTCAAAATTCAGAACTATTGAATTTTTGGGGAGCAAACGTTTAGCTTTTCATGTTTTTTACATATACATTTCAATGCCTTATAACGAATTTACGCATACTGCATTCGAAATGCTGTATACATTCGCTATACCGATATTACCCGGAACTGTTAAGCACGCTTTGCCATGTTAAATTTGATAGATCGCTTGATTGATAAGATAAAGAACCCGTACATCATCCCCCCTGTTTGTGATTCCTTTGGGGGTTGTGTCGCTGGTAGGGAATGGGTATATTCTTTGGGATTACATTGAATACACAAGCTATCGGGAACGTTTAGAGCGAGAGCTGGACGAGCTTTCCACGCAATACAAAGAGAATGTCAAAGAACGCGATGCTCTGGCGGTGGAGCTGGTTTCTTTCGGCAAAAAGAAAAATCAGTTGCTCAGCATAGAAAAAAGATCGCCTGAATTGCAAGCTACTTTGGACGGCAAACGTCAAGAAGAAAGCCGGCTGAAGGGTTCCATAGAGCAAAAGAATAAAGAATTGCAAGAAAAACAAGAGACGCTGGCTTCTCTCAACGAACGCCATTCATCGCTGAAGGCAAATACAGAGGCTTTGGACAACAAAAATGCACAGGCACAGGAATCTTTCGATAAACTAAATGCCGTCAATTCGGTCTTGAGTGAAGATTACCAAAAGAAAGGCGAAGAATTGCGTCTCTTGAAGACTGAATTGGGCGAAACGGAAAAACAAAAGCAGACCCTGCAGGCTCAGGTGAACAAATTGCAACAATCTCTGAGTGAAATGCAAGGAAACATGGCAGCTTTCCGTCGGGAAGAACAACAACTTGCGGAAAGCACAAAAAATCTCAGGACAGAGCGCGATGAGGTTCAAAAACAGCTGGCAGAAACCCAAAGAAAAATGGATGAATTAAGCGGTTCCCGCGCTAATGCGCAATGTATGGAAACGGAACGCAAACTCACCTCTCTGGAAGAAATGATCCGTGCGGCAGAAACGGAGTTGTATCAAAAATCGGCAACGGCAAAGACTGCTTCTGAAGAATGCGCAGAACAGATACGCAAGCGCGATGTGGCAAAAGTAGAGTGTGAAAAATTAGAAACCTTAAAGGAGGAAAAACAAGCTCGCTTCAATGATCTTCGTCAAGAATATGAATCGCTGGAGCAAAAGAAGCGCGATTTGGACGCGCAAACGACAGAGAAAAACGAAGCATTAAAGGCAATGGAGAAAGATATCGCGGAATTCGGACAAAAAAGGGCGAGCCTGCAATCCGAATGCGAAAAAACAGAGACAACCCTGACGCAGAAACAGGAAGGACATCGGGAGCTCCGCGAAATGGGACAAGATAAAAAATAAAAATATTTGAATATAAATTAGTTAATAGAGAACATGATCGCAATATATATTATCACGTCACTCATTGTGATGTTCGTCATGGGGTCGTTGATATATGCTACATATCTGTTTAGGCGTGCCAAGCAATTAGCACCGTATTACACTCAAAAAGAAATGCTTGTACAGGAGATTCAAACAGCCCAACAAGTGCTGTCTCAGGTTCGACAAGAGAGGGATAACATGCAGGCGGGGATCGCTCAGGCAAAATTGGATATTGCCGAAGGTCAAGCAAATCGGAAATGGTTACAAGACAATCAAGACACGGTAGCCTCATTGAAAATTCAAATTGACAAGGCGAAGCAAATTTTAGAGGACGTGAATCAGCGGCTGAATACGAGAAAGGGAGAAGTACAGGAAGCTGACGGAGAACTCCGGAACAGATTGGCAGAATTGAACGCAACAAATAGGGTAAAGGAGAATGCTCAAAGGGATTTAACACATATTCAAACTGATTTGAATGAGGAGAAAAGAAGATATAAAACTCTGGAAGCAAGTAATGCAAAACTTGAAGAAAAACAGAATGATTTGATGCCACACATTCTCATAATACTGAACAGGAAGTGCTTGATTAACACGATCTCCTCTCTTGATTTGAGTGTTCTAGCTGGTATATTTCGATGGTTCTTTAACCGAGCCTTAATGCTTTTAGCGTTTTATTTTAAGCTTAATAATATAATGAACGTTATAGGGATGATGCAAAAAAGCAACCAGGTAAAATGCTCCCCCATATTCCTTGTCCTTCCCCTGCAAAGAATAATAAAACGTGCGAGGGAAGATACCAATACGAAATAATCAATATAAAAACAATTTTTTTTGTTAAAGATAAAACAAGCGGTGTTTTAAATACAATTTTGCTGAGGAGCATCATTAAAAAGGATGCAACAACCCCTAAAATGAACAAAATGGCATATATTTGTATGTTTAAGGGTGGGGTAAAATTTATATGTGGACTTAAATGGATATATAAAAGCCACAGATACATCCATATAAAAATACTCAATAAAGCGCAATTGAAATAAAACTTTAAATAAGCTTTTTCGTTTTTTGTTTTTTGTGAAAAATGCATGAGTATATTAGTAATTTGGGCATTCCAAAACAATTACATTTTCATTTCTTAATGTTTCATACCAAGTGTGAAAACAAGTATAAGCATTCCCATAATTCAATATGGTATGCCAAAGTATTCTTCTATGTTAAAGATGTCCCTGAATATATCGCTGTAATATATTTCCCCGATTCCCATATGTAACTGTATGAACTATAGCCCCCCCCCGTTTGAACAGACGAACCCTCATAATAATTTGCACCCGTAAGGGTGTAAAAAGAAAAGCACGGGGTCTTTCTCTTTAATACGTCAATGTTTTAACTGAAAAATAGGTTAAAACTATATGGCAGCCCGGACGGGAATCGAACCCATATTTACCCTTTAGGAGAGGGTCGTTCTATCCATTGAACTACCGGGCCTCAAAGCGCGGTTATTTAACGCGAACATTTGCGGAATTGCAAGCTGAATTATTCTTCCGTTGTCCATGGTGCGTCAATTTGTCTTATTCTGCGATGGATTGAAAAAGATGCTGATATCGGCTTTGCCCGTACCGATCAGCTGTTGGGCACGGATGAGAGCCTTGCGAGTGGAAATGTTGGCATTTTGCGGCGTGTAGAGAAAAAAGTTCCGTTCGTTCGGGGCACAATTTTCCTGCAAGGTAGCAAGGACACCTGAACGGCGCAAGATGCGGTAAACTTCCTTGCTCATGCCCGAAATGATGAGATGACGATTGTGTTCCCGCGTGGAACGGATCAAATCTTCCAACGCCCAAACGGACGTGGCGTCAAGATTGCGAGCGTTTTTCAGGCGAAGGATAATGACGGCAAGGCTCGGATCTTCGGCAATGCGTTGTACTTGACTGCGGAACAGCTCTGCCGCACCAAAAAACAAGTCTCCTTCCACATGAACGATCGATATTTGAGGAACACGTTCTTCCCGACGCAGGGCTTCCTTCAAATCGCCCGCATCATCCATAGTGTATTCCACCAATTCCGGTTTTGCCGCTTTGCGCAAAAAGATCATGATCGAAATCCCAACGCCGATGAAAATGGCGGTGTGCAACGGCAACAGCAATGCCGCCGTAAAGGTCACGAGAAATACGGCGGCATCACCGGGTGTAGAACGGAAACATATGCGCAACGATCGGCGGTCATACAGCGCAAGAGCATTGCTTAATACCAACGCCGCCAAAACGCAATGCGGAATCTTCGAAATCAACGGAAAATTCGCCAAGATCAATGTGATGCCCATGCATAAGATCCCGCAAAAGACCCCCGAAAATCGGGTTACCGCCCCTGCCGTATAGTTGAGCATAGAACGCGTGAGCGAAGCGGAACAAGGCAAAGATGTGGTGAAAGAGGATGCGATATTTGCCATCCCCACAGCAAAGGTATCTTGATTGAGATTAAGATTTTCACCCGTCCGAGCCGAAATGGTTTTGCTCATGACAGTTTGTTCAAGCGTGGAAAGGAACGCTATACCAATGACAATGGGGAAAAGCTCGACGAGGTGACCGGGTAACGCACCGATATCGGGCGGGGAACAGGCGAGATCACCCATGGTGAAATCACGCAACATGCGTACATCAACAAAATGCCCTCCTGCCCACGACTGGCATAGCAAACCATTCAATACACTGACCAGAATAAGAATAACAGCAAATGTAGGCAAGGCCTTCAAGTAACGTTTCAGCGGGATGAAAAGCGCAAACGAGACGACACCCAGCACGATGGGTTGCCATTGGACGGCATCAAGGTTTTGCACAATGGCAGACGTCATGGAGAAAAAGGAGCTTCCCGCATCGACATCGTCAATGCCGAGAACGTAACGCAATTGAGAGGCAATAATAAGCGTTGCTGCCCCCGTCACATACCCCACCAGAACACTTCTGCTGACAAATTGCAACATTTCCGTCGCTTTGACAAAAGCACCGATCACACAAATGACACCTGCCAAAAAGACAATCAACGGCACGAAAACGTGCGGTTGTGAGCGAATAATCGGAGAAGCAGACAAAAAGAAACTGGCCAGCATGAACGCCGTTGCGTTGCTCGGTCCGCTGACGGTTAAATTGCAACGTGTAAAAAACGGCGCAAAAAACGTTCCCACCGTGGCAGCCATGATCCCGTAAATGGAATCAAGCCCTGCCATAGCAGCAAAAGCCATACCCTGCGGCAATCCAACCAACGAAACATCGAGAGCCGCTTTCAAATCGCGTCCCGCCTTTTTGGGGGAATACCCTTTTAGGCTGTGGCGCAACGGCAACGGGTCGATCATTCCGTTTTGGAAAAATCGCCGCATTCCTTGTCGCACAAAGGGAAATAAACGCCGCAGAGACCTCATGCCAAATGACTGTTTCGATGATTCACCTCAGCCTATCAATTTTGTAATATCGTGGCAAGGGAAATTTGCCCTGTCCTACGGTAAATTTTGCATCGCCAATTCAAATGAAACCTTACCGAGCAATCTACCGAAAGAGGAGAACGGCAATGGGAGGAAGGCAGAGAAAAGAGGGCTTGGATCAACAATGAGCGGAGAACAGAATCTCCCATCCATTTTCCTTGACCCCGCGATAAAAAAAGTTATAACGGGAAAACACCAGACCGCGCACCGTCATTCATGCATTTGCGAATTCCATTGTCCGTATTAATCTTACCACTCCTTTTGTACGGAGGCTTTCTGATAGGGTGTGGCAAGTCAAATGATCGGGCAAGTTTCGCATGGTCTCCCGATTATGCGCCCCAAGCTCCATTGGCGTTTCAGCCCAATGAAAGCGGGTATACCTTGCTTCCCGCTTACGCAAAAGAATGGCGCATGCCTCCGGGATTTGCTGCGACCAAAGGTGAAACTTCGTTTCCCGTTCGTTGGAATTTAAAGGTGAAACAATGGCTTAAACAAGCCTTGGCAAACGAAGAACAAATCCTTGCCGAAGGAGAAAAAAAACTTTCCGAAACAACGGATTCGTCAATACGCGATCGCCTTGTCGAACGTCTGGCTTCTGCCGAAAAACGCCGCACACGGTTAAAAGAACGCGCTTGCGGTGCTGATTATTTGCGTCTGTTGCCACCGTCCGCCTTGCCGACCAACATACCATGGGAAACTAACTGGGACGAACCCGAAATCGGCGATCCCCGTGCCTGTAAGGGCGGGACAATGCGTTTGGCTTTTTCGCGTTCATACCCCAACACATTTCGCGCCTTCGGTCCAGACAGCAGTAACGGATTTCGCGGCTACTTGCATGATGACGTCCGCATGGATTTTGTGGCTATTCACCCCGGAACGGGGCATTTTATTCCCGGGCTGGCAGATCGCTGGGCAGTAACAGATAATGGGCGTTGCGTCTATTTTCACATTGATGAATCTGCTACATATTCGGACGGGGTCCCTGTAACAACGAGAGACGTGGTAGCGGCACTGTATCTGCGAACATCGGAAGCGGCGGCATCCTCGTATTTTCTGAATTATTATTTGGAAGGCATTGCAGGGATCACAATCTACGATGACCGCACATTTTCTGTCCGTTTTCCTGCCCCAAAGCCGTTACCCTTGGCAGAAGCCTGCATCCCCTGCGATCCGTCACATTTTTACAGTGAATTCGGCCCTGATTTTGCACAAAAATACCGTTGGCGCATCCCGCCCGTAACCGGGGGCTATGTGGCAGATCCCGAAGGGATCGAGCTGGGACACCGTGTGCGCATGAAACGCGTGCATACATGGTGGGCTAAAAACAGGCGGTATACACGATATTCCTGCAATGTCGATTTTATCAATTACGCCTTTTATGCCGAAGCATCAAAAATACGCGAACTTTTCCGCATCGGAGAGCTGGATGCCATCTCGGTGCGCGAACCGGAATACTGGCACGAAGGGCTTGAAGTCGACGAAGTACATCAAGGATACATCCGACGCATTCAATTTCACAACCTCTGGCCGCGTTCGCCTTTCGGCTTCTTCCTTAATACATCGCAATACCCATTCAACCAAGCCGACATGCGTATAGGGTTTCACCACGCCCTCAATATTGAGCGCGTCATTAAAACCGTATTCAGAGGAGATTACATACGTCTCAATTCGTATGCTTCGGGATACGGAGATTTCACCAATACCACCGTACAAGCCAGAGAATATTCACCCCGTTTGGCACGGGAGTATTTTACCGCCGCCGGCTATACCGAAACGGACGGCGAAGGGTATCTTTGCACCCCGTCCGGGAAACGCCTGACAGTGACTGTTTCCTGCATGATCGATCCGTTGTATGCCAATTTCATGAATCTGTTGCGGGAGGACGCCATCCGATGTGGTCTTGATCTACGCGTTGAGTATCTGGATAATACAGTATTCTACCTGAAAACGATGGATAAAAAAGTTCAAGCGGCTGTGTGGAGCTGGGCATTTTCACCGCCTCTGCCACGCTTGCGACAGGGTTTTCATTCAATGTATGCCTATGACGAAAACGGAAAAATCATCACCGGGACCAACAACATCACTGCCGTATCCGATGCGCTGATGGATCGTCTTCTCGATCGGGAAACTTTTGCCGTCACGTTCGATGAAGCCCGCACAGCTTCGCATGCCATTCAGCAACGCATTGCCGATCTGGCGGTTTGGGTTCCGTGTTGGACTACTCCTTTTTGGCGCATTGCCTGCTGGCGATGGGTGTGCTGGCCGAATTGTCCCGAGACGCATTTCTGCCCACCCCGATACCATGATCCTTTGGACAGCCATTTGTACTGGATAGAGAGTTCCGAAAAAGAACGGACGGAACACGCCAAGGCTCAAGGGCAGGAGTTCCCCGAAGAAGAATGGATCATCCCGCTTCCCCGAGAGGCGAACTCCTTTGCCGAACCCGATCAAAAGAAACGCTGACAATATGCTGAAAATATCTAATCTGACGACGGCATTCCAAACAGAGCGCGGACTGTTGACCGCCACAGACGGCGTCTCTCTTTCTGTTGGAAAAGGGCAATGCGTGGGCATTGTGGGCGAATCGGGATGCGGGAAAAGCGTAACAGCCATGTCGATTGTGCGTCTCTTGCCACAACCTGCCGGACGAATCGTCAGCGGAAGCATCAAATTTGAAGGACAAGAGTTGACAACATTACCGCTCAAGGACATGAACCGCATACGCGGCTCTCGTATCGGCGTAATCTTTCAAGAACCGATGACTGCGCTCAACCCCGTACATTCAATCGGTCGGCAAATTGCCGAAACGCTCATTCTTCATCGGGGGATGTCTCAACAAGAAGCGCACGAAGCGGCGACAGAATTGTTGCATCGAGTCCGCATCCCGGAAGCCGAACGGCGGCTCTCCGAATATCCGCACTGTCTTTCAGGCGGGATGCGCCAGCGCGTCATGATCGCTATGGCAATCGCCTGCAATCCTCGTTTGATTATTGCGGACGAACCGACAACAGCCCTTGATGTCACCGTACAGGCGCAGATATTGGAGCTGCTGCGCGAATTACGCGAAGAAAGTCGTTCTTCTTGCCTTTTGATCACTCACGACATCGGCGTCATTGCCCGAGAATGCGATTGTGTGGCGGTGATGTACGCCGGGCGCATCGTTGAGCAAGCCCCCGCATCAGAGCTTTTTGCACACCCTCGACATGCGTATACGCAAGCATTGTTGAGATCAATCCCCTCGTTTGATTTGCCGCCCAAATCCCGTTTGGCAACAATACCCGGGCATGTCGCTCCTCTTGATGAATATGTGAAAGGTTGCCGTTTTTGCCAACGCATGGGGCGCACGGGAGAATGCCTGCATCGTCGCCCGAAATGGACAGAAATCACCCAAAATCATTGGGTGGAAGATTGCCCGAACTGTTTACTCCCGTAAAATTACCGTCAATTATGCTCAGCGTTTCGCATCTCAGTGTTGATTTTCCCGTTCGAAGCGGGTTATTTTCCCGCCAAGAATCGCACATTCGCGCTGTTCGCGATGTCAGCTTCACACTTGCACCCGGAGAAACGGTCGGACTGGTGGGCGAATCTGGATGCGGCAAATCGACATTGGGGCGAGCATTGGTGCGCTTGGTCAAGCCTACTTCCGGGCAAATCCTCTTTCACGGGCAAGATTGGGCGCGTTTGAGCGAACGTCGCCTGCGCCCCTTGCGACATCACATCCAAATGGTCTTTCAAGATCCTGCGGCCTCTCTCGACCCGTGCATGAGCATCGGGCAAATCGTGGCAGAACCGCTGATCATTCGCAAAATCGGTTCGTCGAGCGAACGTCGACGCCGTGTTGTGGCATTGCTGGAACGCGTGGGCTTGCCCACTTCCGCTTGCGACCGTTTTCCCTTTGAATTTTCGGGTGGGCAACGGCAACGCATCGGCATTGCTCGCGCCTTAGCGTTAGATCCCAATGTTTTAATCTTGGATGAACCCGTTTCGGCACTCGATGTTTCCGTGCAAGCACAGGTGATGAACCTATTGCTGGATTTGCAGGAAGAACGCGGATTGGCATACCTGTTCATATCCCATGACCTTTCGGTCGTACATCATCTTTCCGATCGGATCTTGGTGATGTATTTGGGGCAAATCGTCGAAAGCGCACCCGCCGATGAGCTGTGCCGTACCCCCCGCCACGCCTACACAAAAGCCTTGCTGGCAGCTGTACCCAAGGCAGATCCCACCTCTGCAAACAGAACAGCCCCACTTGCGGGGGAATTGCCCTCTCCGCTCAACCCACCGTTGGGTTCGGCGTTTGGCTTCCGCATCAATCACCCGCGATATAGCGAAACACTTTCGATGGATCTGACGCCCGTTGAAATTGCGCCCGGGCATTTTGTTGCGCCCGATCCCTGCGCCCTCAGCGATGAGGATTGGCAACTTCTTCAACCGTAAGCTTCGGAGCCTGCATCGCCGTATCGGGTGATTTCCCCTTCAAGCGAAAACAGACAATTTCAGGTGGGCAGAACAGACGAATCGGCAGAAACGAAGTCCCTATCCCCCGTGTCACATACATCGGCGCATGCCCCTTTTCCGAATAAAATCCGCCTCGCATCATGCGCCTCGAACAACCATGCGATGCTGAGATCGGATATCCCCCGGGCAGACACACTTGCCCGCCGTGCGTATGCCCGGCCAAAATCAAACTGGCACGATTAGAAATGACGGAATATGCCGACGGACTGTGCGTCAGAACAATCTGAGGCACGGCGGGGCGAAGGCGCGGCGGCACGTGATACGGCTTCACCCTGTAGGTGGCAGCATCCCGCAATCCACTGATTTGCAATAATTCTTTATTATGGAGACGCAACGTTGCAGATTGCCCTTCGAGCGAAATAAGCCCGTTTGCCCGCAACGCTTTGTGAATCTTAAGTCCACCGTGATAATGATCGTGATTGCCCAGTACGTAATAAACAGGTCCGTGACGGGTCAACTTGCCCAGCTCGGCGGCAATTCGTGTCGGCGCAAGAGCTTGCTCTGATGAATGACCGTTCACATAATCACCCAACAAAACAATAATATCGGGATTCAAAGCCGATACAGCTTCGGTAATTTCCCGCAGTCGCTTTTCTCCCCGTTCGCCTGTCTCGACATGCAAATCGGACAAGGCAACCAGGCGAATCTCGTGCGCATCGGTACGCCATTCTTTCAACGGAAAATCGACATAGCTCACCGTGAGAGAGTTGGTCTCTATGACAACACCCCAAAACACCAGTCCCAAACATGCGGCGCATGTCAGCGCAAATGTAGTAAACGCAAATCCGTTGATGAATGTTCGAAGCGTCACAACAATAATAAGATATCATACCCGTAAGACAATTCAAGAGTATCTTGCGACAGCATGCCTTCCCCCCTTTCTTTCGATGACCGCCCGCGCCGTCCAGACCGAACACAGCAAAAGCCAAACGCAATCTTTCCCTTTTCAATGTTTTTGATTGCAATCATCGGGCGATTTGCTACAATCTCCGCCGTTCCGTCCGATAGCACCCCAATACGGTTTGATCCATGAGTTTTTCATTTTTCTCCAAGTTACGCAGTTCAAAGCAACAGCTCGAATTGATCCGCGATGACTTGAAGCGGGTTCAGGTTGAGATGGAAGCACAAGTTGGGCATTTCGAACCCTATGTACGGGATTACATGAAAGAAATTTGTCGGGCGCAGGGCAAGATGATCCGCCCCGGTCTCGTTCTAATCACCGCTGCCGCTACAGGCGGAGTGAAAAAAGAGCACATCAAATTTGCCGCACTGCTCGAACTGGTACACATGGCAACGCTGGTGCATGACGATGTTCTTGACCGTGCGGATATGCGGCGCGACCGACCAACGCCAAATGCATTGTGGGGGAATGAGCTGGCGGTTTTGTTGGGGGATGCCATGTTATCCCATGCTGTCCTGATGGGAACAGATCTGGGGGACATCGTCTTCTGCCGCCGTTTGGCGCGAAGTGTGCGCGAAGTGTGCCAAGGCGAAATTGAGCAATCGACCCGCCTGTTTGACTTGGAAATGACGAAAGCCGAATATTTCGAGCTGATTCAGAAAAAGACGGCATCGTTGTTTTCTGCCGCCATGGGCGGAGCCGCATACCTCTCCGGCTTAAATGATGAAATGGTGGCATCCCTTGATCGGATGGGATCATTGCTCGGCGTAGCGTATCAAGTCTATGATGACGTGCTGGATATGGTCGGCAACGAAAATGCGGCGGGGAAAACCCTGCACACCGATGCGGAAAAAGGCAAATTGACCTTGCCCGTCTTCTTCTTGCTTGAATCAGAACACGAAGGCGTGGCAGCCGAAGTGCGCGATTCCCTCGAAAACCGTCGCGCGGTGGATTATTCCCGCATTTCCCGTACAAAAGCCTTTCAGGAAGCCATCTCCCGTTCGGTGGATGAAGGCTTATCTCGCACAGAAGAAGCCCGCGAAGTGCTGTGGCTTCTTCCGCAATCCACAGCACGCGAATCGTTGGCGGAAATGACCTATCGCCTCGATGAACTGATGCGCGATTGTTGTTGTTAACATCAAAAAAGAAAGCCATGACGTTGCACCCCGAACACATGGTGCCGAGCAATCCCCGCCTGGCGGAATCCCTTTGGGAACAAGTTCAAAACGAAGCTCGGCAAGCTACTGAAAACGAATCACATCTGACCACAATGTTGCACGATGTCGTCCTGTCGCGCCATTCTCTCGAAGACGCGGTTGCCGCTCGGCTTGCCCGCAAATTGGCACGGCGCGACATGAGTCGGGATGATCTGGAACCAATGATCCGCAAGGCATTGGATTCTGATCCCGACATTCGGCATTTAATGGCGGCAGATTTGCAAGCCGTGTTTGAACGCGATGCCGCCTGCCGTACCCCGCTGGAACCTCTCTTGTTTTTCAAAGGATTTCATGCACTGTGCGTACACCGTGTGGCACACGAGCTGTGGCGGCGGGGGAATACACTGATGGCATTGTTTTTCCAAAGCGTCAGCTCAGAAATCTTTTCCATAGACATTCACCCTGCCGCCCGAATGGGATGTGGCATCCTCGTTGACCACGGAACGGGCTTTGTTGTGGGCGAAACCGCCATCGTAGAAAACGATGTCTCCGTATTACACGAAGTCACCTTGGGCGGTACGGGCAAAGAAGAGGGCGAACGCCATCCCATTGTGCGCTCCGGCGTCTTGATCGGCGCGGGAGCCAAGGTACTGGGGCGCGTGGAAATCGGCGAATGCGCCAAAATTGCCGCATCGTCCGTCGTGCTGGCAGATGTCCCCCCGCATACTACGGTGGCGGGCGTACCGGCTGTCATCGTGGGCATGAGCAATGAAGACACACCTGCGCTGGATATGAACCAAAATCTTTGCGTCCATTCATGATTAACCGCGTGGATATCCGTTTGCCCCTACCCGCTGCAGACAATCCTGCGGAACAGCGTCTTGCCGTAGCAAAAGAACTCGGCGTCCCGTCACATCGCGTCATGGGCGTACGTCTTGTGAAAGAATCCGTTGATGCTCGGCATCGCCCGATCTGCAAACAACTCCGCTTAGACGCAGCGGTGGATGAACCGCTGCCCCCCGTTGAATTGCCCGTGCGACATTATGCCCCCGTATCTCCCCGGGCAAAGCGCATCGCCATCATCGGTGCCGGTCCTGCCGGATTATTTGCCGCCCTGCGTTGCTTGGAACTGGGTGCACGTCCCCTCGTCTTCGAACGCGGGCGCGATGTGGAAACCCGCCATCGCGATCTGCTCCCCCTGTTGAGTGGCGGTCCACTGGCGAAAGATTCAAACTATTGCTTCGGCGAAGGCGGTGCAGGCACTTTCTCGGACGGCAAATTGTTTACCCGCGCCACCAAGCGTGGACCCGTCCGTACCGTCTACGAAACCTTTGTGGCACACGGGGCTTCCCCTTCCATTCTGACAGATGCGCACCCGCACATCGGCTCTGACAAATTGCCGAGCGTCGTTCGCGCCATGCGGGAATCGATCCTTCGCGCCGGCGGCGAAGTCCGTTTCGGAACGCGCATTGTGCGCCTGCTGCGCACGGCAGACGGCAACAAGCTGTGCGGAGTTGCCTCGGAAGACGGCATGGAATGGCAGGCTGATGCCGTCATCCTCGCTACGGGCCACAGTGCCCGCGATGTATACCGCTTTCTCTTGGATGACGGGCTGACACTGGAACGGAAAGCTTTTGCCGTGGGGGTGCGCATCGAACACCCGCAAAGCCTGATCGATGCGGCGCAATACCACCTCGGCTATCGGGAACGCCGCCCCATCGGTCTCCCGGCAGCGGCATACTCTCTGGCGGCAAAGCTGGAAAATCGCGGGGTTCACTCCTTTTGTATGTGTCCGGGCGGTTACATCGTACCGGCAGTAACGGAAAGCGATGAAGTAGTCGTCAACGGCATGTCCCTCTCCGATCGCAACTCTCCCTTTGCCAATTCGGGCTTCGTTGTCTCTGTCGAACCCGAAGACACAGACCGCTTCTTTGCCAAACACGGCGTCTTGTCGGGCATTGCCTTCCAAAAAGTATTGGAACGAGCGGCATCACGCCTTGGTTGCGGCGGATGGAAAGCCCCCGCCCAACGTGCCGTCGACTTTCTGAAACAGCGCGAAAGCTCCTCTCTGCCGGCAACAAGCTACTGCCCCGGCATCACCTCTGTGGATCTGCATGCCATCCTTCCGCCGGGAATCACGCGTCGCATGCGCGACGGCTTGCGCCTGTTTGACCGCCGCTTGCACGGCTTTGCCGGGGCAGATGCCTTATTGATCGGATGTGAAACACGCACCAGTGCTCCCGTGCGCATCCCCCGCCATACGGAGACTCTCATGCACCCGGAGCTCAACGGGCTGTACCCCTGTGGCGAAGGCGCGGGCTATGCGGGCGGCATCGTCTCAGCTGCCCTCGACGGTCTCAAATGCGCCGAAGCCGCCGTTGTCGCCTTATAAAAAAAGAAACCGGGTAAATCATGGGATCAATGGGGTTACCTTCCGCCGTACAAGTACCGCACAAGCCGGTACTTTCCCGCTTGATTCAAACGCAGGGCAAAGCCGAATAAGCGTTACGGCAATGATGGTGGCAACGGGCTAAAGCATCGGTAGCATTTTACGAAAACATGGTTGAATCCCGCATTGGAAGAAAGACTGATCTGCCTCCTGTATCCCAATATTCCCAAGCATCCATTCCAGAAATATCGGCTGACGTGAAAAGTCTTACAGATGTATCGAAAAATGGAAGAAACTCATGGAAAAATTTTGTCGAAGCGTTGCATTTTTCGCGTTCTTTCGCTTGAGGTGGCTTGACTTGGGGAAGAGAAGTTTTTACACTGTCCAAGAATGACCTTTGACAGTCTCAAAGCCTTGGAATGCGCCGCAGGTTTCTCCGAAGTATCGGGGGAGGTATTCGCGCAAATTATGCATGTACGGCAAAAAAGCACACGCAGCAACAAACCGTATCTTGAAGTAAGCATTGGCGATGCCGAAAGCAATTCCCAATTCAAGGTATGGGATAATGCCCCGTGGTATGCCGATTGTCTCGCACTCCCAATCGGGGACGTGTACGCACTTTCCGCCCACTGGCGCATGGGCGAATACGGCATGGAAGTCAGCGATTTAACTTTCCGCTCCCTCTCCTCGGATGAAGAGGAGGTTTTTTGGCGCGGAAGTCCCGCACTGTGTGAGAAACAGACAAAAGACCGCATGGACATTCAAGAGCTGTGCAAATCGATGCAAGATGCCCGTCTGCGTGCACTTTGTTTACTTTTTTTGGAACGCTTCGGCGTACTCTTCGAACGCGCAGCGGCTGCCCGCAATTACCACCACGCCCGCCGCGGCGGACTGACCGAACACACTGCCGGCATGATGCGTTGCGCCACACAAATTTGCACGGCATACCCTCATCTGAACCGCGATCTTTTGCTGGCAGGATGCCTGTTTCACGATTGCGGCAAATTGTGGGAAAACAACTACGGTGAACATGACTTCCTCATGCCTTACGCCGAAGTGGGCGAAATGCTGGGGCATATTACCATCGGTATTGAGATTGTCAACAAACTCTGGCACGAACTCGCCCCCTCATTCAAAGAGCAAAGTAATATCCAACCGCCAGCAGATCAGGTACGCCTCCATTTATTACATTTGATCGCCGCCCACCACGGCGAATTGCAATTCGGCTCTCCCGTGCCACCCAAAACTCCGGAAGCCTTTGCATTGCACTGCATCGATAATCTTGATGCCAAGCTCGAAATGTTTCGGGATGTCTGCGAAACCGGTATTGAGCTGGCTCCCCGCATTCGCCAACGCAAACCACCCCTGCCCGGCAACGTAATCCTTCCTTTGCCTACCGCCCACGCACAGGAATAACACCCACACACCGATCCCATGCACGGGTTTTGAGATTGACCCCAAGGCAACGGCATGGCATAGTGATGGCGTTATGTTGAAAGGTATTTCTCCTCTTCTTTCCCCGGAGCTTCTCAAAACGCTGGCAGAAATGGGTCACGGCGATGAAATTGTCATTTCCGACGCTCATTTCCCCGCCCACACGTTCAACAAAAACGTCATTCGTTATGACGGCATCGGGGCAGATGCCATTCTTGCCGCGCTCATCCCCCTGTTCGAACTCGATTCATATGCTACCCCCGTCATCATGATGGAAGCCGTCCCCGGCGACACGCTCGATCCGAACGTGGAAGAACGCTATCGCAAAGCATTGGGATACAAAGGTGAAATTGAACGCATGGAACGCTACGCTTTTTATGATCGCGCCCAAAAAGCCTATGCGGTTGTCCTTTCGGGCGAACTGGGCAAATACGGCAATATCATCCTCAAAAAAGGCGTAACACCCACTGCCTGAAGGCATGTTTCGAATTTGCAAATGCATCGAGCTTGAAAGCGGGCATCTGCTTTCCAAGCACAAGGGAAATTGTCGTTACCCGCACGGGCATACGCGCAAAGTCGAATTGATCTTTTCCGCGCCAACACTCGATGCCAATGACATGGTTCTTGATTTCAAACTGGTCAAAGAAATGCTCGGTACCTTTATTGAGCAATTTGACCACGCCCTTTGCATGAACCGCGATGATCCGAATTTTGCTACATTTCAAGCAGCTTACGGTACCCGCATCATTCCCTTCGAACACGAAGATCCTACCAGCGAAACGATTGCCCGTACCGTCTATCTCAAAACAGCCGAATCCTTGGCTGATGCCATCGAAGGACGGTTCAGCTTCCCCGTTCGCGCCTGTGTGCGCCTCGACAGGGTTCGCGTCTGGGAAACGAGTAGCTCATGGGCAGAGTATATCCCCGATTAAAACTTATCATTCTCCCGCAACAGATTGATCCTCTTCCTCAAAACGGCAACGGAAACTCCCGGTGCCGTTTTTCTTTCTCTTGGCAAAGACAAGTATCCCGTTCATTTCTTCTCAGGCGGCGGAGATTGCGGGCGGGGCGGGAGGTAGGTTTGGCGGCGTTGGAGCAGGATGCCCGCTTTGTCCAGCCCCTTTACCAACTGCTTATCCAGTGCGCGTGCCAACGGCAGAGCGTTGTATGTCGGATCATCAGAAAAGATTCCTACGGCTGTGTTTCCTCGGATAAAGTACAACGCGGAGCGTTCGCTTCCGGGGATCAATGCCCCGTCTTCTCCCGTTCGACGGCGTATGCACACATCGAGGTCTCCCACCAGTCCCGGGTTCAGTTTCAGTCCCTTTGCCAGCTCACTTTCCCTACCCTCCTTCTCCTGAATGTAGACCTCACGCCGTTGCCCGTCTGTTTTGCGAACACACATGCTGAAGATTTCTTTCCACGCTTCCGTGTAGGTATAGAGATGGTACACGATGTAGCGTACGTTGATGCCGTCCACACAGAATGTTACATCCAGCTCTGCATCTCCTCCGCTCTCCCGAACGACAGAAAAAGCATGTTTTTTGTAAAAGCTTTTCAGGAACTTCATCCCCCCTACCCCTTCGTTGACGTTGGGGAATCGCAATCCTTCATCCCAATAACGGGGGGATTTCAGCCCGAAAACATCCGAAACAAAAGGCGTACAGCCATCGCACTCATCACGCCCCCAGCGGATGTATACAAACTTCTCCGGATACTTCGCCCTCTGCGCTTCTTCATATTTCTTCACCTTCGGACGTTTCCACTCTTTTTCTTCATCTACCACCGCTTGAACTTTTTCCCAAACAAATTTATCATTAATAGTTTGTTCCCGAAAAAGTTCTCCATTCAAACGGCACAGCCGTGACAGAACACGAAATGCTTTCAAACGCCTCCTATTGATATTTTGGGCATCCTCATCAGGATGCTTTCCGATATACAAGCTTACTGTTTTCGATTGGCTACAAGGATCTTCTGCTATAATAATATCATCTTTAAGATACGCACTAGCCAGTCGGAAACGCAAATACGAACCACTCTTTTCATTGTAAATATATCTCAATTCAGTAAATAAATATTCATTCTCCCCGATCTTTTCCAAACGCGGCATTTCTTCTCGCGGATCATCGCGCATTGTATATAAACGAGTAAGATCCACAACGGCATGCAACATCTTCTCTTCACCCGGCTTCAACTTACTGCGATAGAAAGTTGCATAATACGGGATTATATAATATCCCTCATCATCAATGACGGAAAATTCAGCCCTACCTCGAGAAAAATACAACATATAGTTATACCCGTTTTCTTTGTAAACATATTTTTTATCTGTGGGTAATCTCCAGTCTTTCATGGTCTCCTTTCGGTCGTAAACAGCCTCTTTCATGCGGAAAGGAACATATCTTCCTCGCCATTCCTTCACATCCTTCCTGACCGATGTCTGTTCCCATATAATGCTCTCCGGTGGCGCAGGGTAATCTGCCCGTTCAAGAAACGTTTTACCTTCTGCCGTCAACACCGTTACCGCCACGGCACAACACAAAATGTGATAAATTACTCTATTCATGTCGATTTTATCTTTTCTGCATAATGATTGGCTCATGATATATTGCCGGATTTGTTGATAATGATCTTCTCTTTTGAGCTGTATTCATGTCTTCAATATTTTTTCTATCCATGGTAATAATTCCTCCCCGTCCGAAAAAAGGAACGATGCATCGTACCCCATACCAATACACTCATTCCACGCATGAAAACCGTCTATTTTCCACACCTTGATCTCCTTGGGATACCCGATCAATTTCGGCAACACCGCCATCAAATATGCTGTTTCAAAACAAAGCCTATTCGGTTTCGCATACCCTTCTTTTCCCGTATACATCATGATATCATGTATCATATCGGGAAGATAAAAGATACTTCGATTCTGCTCATCCGTACTCAATGCTCCC